>CANFUE010000017.1 GCA_947450115.1 Acidimicrobiaceae bacterium
AGAAATCGTTGTTGTGTCATGCCCCATCATTCCGCAGTAATTGCTTCAGCAACGGGTTGGACGCTGGCATTACGCGTGCGTACCACTACCCCCACTGCAATCAGCATTACGACGGCGCCCACCACCTGCAGTGTCTGCATGGATTGGCTATAAATGATCCAAGCACCCGCCATGGAAATAGCTGGGCTCAACAAGTTAATGAGCGACACCAGGGTGATGTCGAGATAACGCGTGGCCCAAGTGATGAGTGTGTGCCCAATGAGACCAGGAACAACTACTTGTGCGGCAATGAGCCACCAGTCATTGCCATTGACCTGTGCGAAGTCGGCGCCAACGATGATTGCCAAGGGAACAATGACCAAGGTTGCAACAAGAAAGACTGCTGCCAAGAACGACCCAGCATGAGTACCCGAATCACGTGCCTTTTTTGCGGCAACAAAGTAACTGCTCCACACCACCAAGTTGATAAGCGCATAGATATCGCCGCTGAGGCCGGCTGCACTATTTGCCTGCGCTGCAAACACCACCATGCTGACGCCACCTAGGGCAACTACGCACATACAGATGCGCAACACAGTGGGGCGCTCACCAAAGAGGCGTGGGGCAACGAGCAACATGAGAACTGGCTGCAATGCAGAGATGAGTGTTGCATTGGCAATGGACGTGTGCTGAAACGACATGAAGCCGGTGAGCATTGAAACAGCGAAAAGCACTCCAGGGACAACACACTTTTTCACCATGGCCACCGTGAGGCGACCACCCGACATGTAAGCCGACACGGTCATTACCGGAACGGAAAGAACTAGCCGAATAGGAGTGAACGCAATAGCGGGTGCTGTAATACCGCGCACAAAGAGAGGCCCGACGCTCCAAGCAATGACAGCGGCTATGCATGCAAGCAGCGCAAGTTCGTGTTGCGGACCATCAGTTTCGTGATGGGTTTCTTTATGGCGTGGCACTATTTCTTACTGTCGCCTGCAAGATTCACGCGCAATACAAGTACGCCGTCTTCAATAGACACGTCCGCATCGCCGATAATTGCGAAATCTTGAAAGTCGGTTTGCGCTTGTGTAAGAAAAGCTTGACGCTCTTCGCCAGCTACTGGCGGCAGGGGGCGACGTTTCACCGATGCTGCTCGCTCTTTAAAGCGTGCGATCATTTCATTGGGGTCAAATGCTGCCATGCAACAAAATTACAACGTTTAACGCTAAAGAAGTGGATCTACCGTTGTCAGAGGCGATGGAGTTTCCACCGCTGATTCATCTTCGCGCTCAATAAGCCGCGGCTTCTTTTCTTTTTTCACCCGAATGTCGGGCGCAACGTTGACCGGTTCATGTTCAAGTGCAACCGAGATCACTTCTTCCTTGCTTGCTGGTCGCACCATGTTGAGCAAAAATGCACGGTCGACGCCTTTGCTTTTCAGATAGGCGCGCTCGCTCATGATTTCAAGTGGGGCAAGCGCTTCAGGCTCTGGCCGCGAGGTGCGCCAAAACCAAATGGTGAGCCCGAAGAGACCAATACCGCCCAAAATGAGCACTGCAGAAATCACAGTGACAATGCCAACGGTTGCGAACATATGAAGATGCTAGTGGAGGCGGCTGAACAAGCCGCGAAGTGCAGCACTCACCTGATCGAACTCGATGAGAAATGCGTCATGACCATGTGGCGAATCGATTTCGACATAGTCACAAGTGCCACCAGAGGATTCCAAAATGTCACGTATTTGGCGTTGTTGGTAAGACGGATACAAAATATCGCTCCAGATACCCACCGACACCACAGGCACCTGAATGCGAGCCATGGCCGCCTCTACCCCGCCACGCCCGCGCCCGACGTCGTGAAGGTCCATTGCTTTACCAATGATGAGGTAACTGTTTGCATCGAAACGACGAATGAGTTTGTCGCCATGATGATCGAGATAGCGCTCTACTTCGAAGCGATCCCACATTTCAATGCCGCTTTTATCGGCATTGCCATCGGCAAGTTCACGACCAAACTTTTCAGAAAAAATATTGTCGCTGCGGAAGGTCACCTGTGCAACCATGCGCGCAATAGCAAGCCCCTCCCATGGGCCCTCCCCTGGAGCGGCACCGTAATAGTCGCCGTTTCTCCACAATGGGTCGAGACGAATGGATCGACGACCTATAACGCCCCACGCAATTTGCTGCGCAGTAGCTTGCGCACACGTTGCAATAGGAACCAGTGAACGCACGCGATCGGGGAACATGATTCCCCATTCCAAAACTTGCATGCCGCCCATTGACCCGCCAATGACGCTTTGCCATACGCGAATACCGAGGTGGTCAGAGAGGCGAGCTTGCGCACGCACCATGTCGCGAATTGTGACGACAGGAAAACGCGAGCCATAAGGCAAACCATCATCAGGATGAAGAGAAGCCGGGCCGGTACTTCCCTGGCAACCACCAAGAACATTGGTGCACACCACAAACCACACGTTGGTATCGATAGCAAGACCAGGGCCAATGAGTGACTCCCACCAGCCAGGCGTGGGGTGTCCGTCGGTTGCGCGCCCTGCAGCATGGCTATCGCCCGTCCAGGCGTGACACAGCAAAATGGCATTGCTCGCGTCGCTGTTGAGCGTGCCCCACGTTTCGTAGGCAATGGTAACTTCGCTCAATGTTGCACCAACATCGAGTTGCACTTTGCGGTCTGTAGGCAAGGTAAAAAACTGTCGATGTCCTGGATGTTGGCTTAGATGCCACGCACCCGTTGCGGGATAGTCGCGTGCAGCGGTGTAGTAGTTATCTCCTGGTCGCATGGCTCTCCTTTCCGCATCGGTGTTCACGTATAACAAAAAACGCAACAACACGAGAAAGGGCCGTTGCTATAGGTACTTACGTACCTACAACCACATCCCCGCTTCAGAGAAGCGAGTTGGCACCGTGGACCTACCCCGGTTGCCGGACCCCAATGGTCACTCATGATGTTTGAATGTAGGTTACCGTGAGATGCCAACATTGGTGAGGATCTTTATGACAGACGCTGCTGGTTATTCCAATTACCTCACGCCACTTGCCGAAACACGTGCCACCCCAGGAACCCAGTACGGCACCTTTGCGATAGCCCCCATAGCAGCCGGAACCATTGTGGTTACCTTTGGCGGCAGCGAAATGAACCGTCGTCACTTCAATACATTCCCCGACGAACGTCGGTCGCGTTCCCTTCAAATAGAGCTCGACAGCTTTCTACTTGGCCCCGCTGAACGCCAACTCGGTGACGCGGTGAACCACTCATGCGAACCCAATTGCGGAATGGGCAATGCCACTCAGCTCGTTGCCATGCAGAACATTTCCGCAGGTGAAGAAATCAGCTTTGACTATGCGATGTCTGATGCTTCTAATTACGACGAATTTACCTGCATCTGCGGCTCGTCGCTTTGCCGCGGGAACATCACTTCACACGACTGGAAACTGCCAGAGCTACAACAGCGCTATAACGGATACTTCTCGCCATACATCGTGCGCAAAATAAAAGCACATGAAAAAGCACACCAGTTGCGCAAAAGTGAAGCAGAAGAACTACTGAGGAACTACGACTCAGACCCACGTGGTTCTCTCACAAAAGCACTTCGTGTTACTTCTGGTTACAGCAATAGCTCATTTGAGATTTTATATTCACTGCTTGACCTTGCCGCAATGGGCGCACACAATGAAGACGACGTGGTGAAGTACCTCAACGAGATGCGCGTTTACCCCAAGAGTGGTTGAGCGAACTTCACTTTTTGATCGAATCCCACTTCATCGGGCAAAAATCCGTTGCGGTCGGGCCATAACAACTGAACAACAGAAAATGGCTTCGCCTTGTGCCATGCAGTAGCTGTTGCGAAAAGGCTTCCCCACTGCAACAACGACACCGGAACAAACTTCGCACGTTGCTCGCCATCGAATAGCCCCAAAATTTCGGCGCCAATTTCGATAGTGTTGCCAGCAGCAACTACATCAACCACTAAGTCAAAGAGGCCCTTGCAGGCAACCGGGGTGAGCCCACACACCACCACGTTGGGGAAAGCGGTGACCTCTGTGAAATTAACTGTGTAGGAATACGAAGGAAACGGCGCTCCGCCAGCAGTTACGAACGAGCCAGGGTCTACAGATTCCATGGCCCAACCAAAGGTGTCGACCATCCACTCAATTTTTTCCATGTGAGGAATATGGAAGTTCGGCAATTCGATATGAGCAGGGTCTTTGCTTGATGATGTGGCGTCTTGCACCATCACAAACTAGCGTGAAGTGCAGTGAAGAATCATCTGATGTTGCGCACATTTCTTCGTCCGAAATGGCTACTAACCCACCTTCTTGTCATTGTTCTTGTGTTCGTCATGATGTCGCTATCAATGTGGCAATTTCGCCGCCTCGACGAGCGCAAAACATTCAATGCGGGGCTGCGGGCCAATACCACTCAGGCCATTGTCCCTATTGAAAAACTTGCGCTCAATATTCCTCATGACGCCAATAAAATTCAATGGCGTCGAGTAGTTGTTCGTGGCACCTTTCGGCCAGGTGCTGAAGTCACTATTTTGAATCGCAGCCAAGATGGGTCGGCAGGTATCGATGCGGCTACCCCACTTGATTTCACTATGGGCGGCAAAACATATGCGGTCATCGTTGACCGTGGGTTTGTTCCACTCGCAACCCTCATGCCAAAGCCTCCTCACGGCGAGGTTGAAGTAATTGGCCGTATTCGCCTTTCTCAAGAGCACCGCATCGGATCGCTGAGCGACCCTCCAACTGGCGTACTCACCGAAGCACAACATCTCGATGTCAAACGACTCAGTAAGCAATCACAAGCTAATACACAGCAAATAGTGCTGCCGTTCTATCTCGACTTACTAGAGTCGCCGCAAATTACAACGGGTTTGCCGGCACGAGTCGCGAGCCCACAAACCGATAATGGCCCTCACTTGTCGTATGCCATTCAATGGATTTTATTTAGCCTCTGCGCAATTGGTGGCTGGGTTATTTTGGTGAAGCGGGCATTGCGTGCTTTAAAGCCAGCTTCAATTGACGTTGAGTGAAGTTGCTTGCAAAAGCAATTGATAAAACTCCAGCAACCTGCAATGCGAGTTCGCCAGAGGGAGCACCCCGAACAATTGCAATGCGTGCTTGATACTTTTTGCCATCGTATGCAATAGCCCGAATAGCAACGGTTTCTTCTAGCCATTTATTGATGTTTGACAGCACACAAACATCGACATTGACGCTGCGCAAAGCTGCGGCAAACTCTTCAGCATGTGGATCATTTGCCGACAACAAAATCTCGTGGGTTTCAAAGCCGGGCTTACGCCATTCACGATGTCGTGATTTACGAAATAAACGAAATATTGACATTCAGTACGCCTTTCATCATTTATCTCAGTTGCTGCGCAATGCCACGAGCGATGCGACTTGCCACCATCATGGTAGGCAATTGTGTTGCTCCACGAGGAATGTCGGGGAAAACCGATGCGTCAGCTACCCATAGACCTTGAGCATTAAATACGGATCCCGAGGTGCTGACCGCGGCGTGTTCGCTTTCCACATTCCCCATTGCACAGGATCCCGACACGTGCGAGTAGGCGCCAAGTTGGCGCTGTACAAATTTTGCCATGCTTGCTTGGTCGTGGGCAAGCAGTTCATGCAGACGTGTTCCTGTGTTATCGACATAACACTCCACTACCAAACCACTCTCTTTGAGAGGTGCAAGAACATCGGAGGCCAAAATGATTGCTGCACGCATCGCTTCTGCATCGTCGTCGGTGGTGAGTGAACGTAATGATAATTCTGCTTTTTGATCTACTTCTTTCACAGAACCACGCGACGAAACTTTTGTTACCGCAGCCGCAAGTTGCGCAAACTGCATACCACTGCCGTTACTCGTAGCGTTGACCGGTAGAAGATGAATATTGCTCTCTCCCATCGCCGAGGAAGCCACCACTAAAGAGGTCACTTCAGGGAGTGTTTCCTCTACGTTTTGCGCCATCTGGACAATGATGGACAACGACGGATGATCTTGCAGGTTGCGCCCAATGGCGGGCCCGTAAAGGCCGCTTCGCAACAGAAGCAGTGGAGACCAAATTGCACCGGCACACATCACCACGGCATCAAAATGCTCCTCAGTGCCATCGCCCAATGCAACTCCTTTGGCTACACCACCTTCCATCACCACTGCTTCTACTGTGCTGTGCGTACGCACCTCAAGAAGTGCAGCAGATTCTGCATTACGTAGCAGTGGAAGTACGTAGGCAGAAAAGGCGTCGAGACGTTGACCATCAACTACCGAAAGAGCAACCGACCCTGCCCCATCAGCACAGGCCGCTCCGTGCTGCACGCCACTTGCACCCATCCGTAGCGCAACATCGACTACTTCGCGGGAGAACCTTCCCAAATCAACGCTTCGCGACGAGCCCATATGCAGATTCTGGAATTCCTGACGTACAGAACTCCAGCCCCAACCTGTGCAGCCAAATATGCGCTCCCATTGGTTGTAGTCATCGGGACAACCCCATGTTTGGACCATTGCATTAACTGAAGAGGTACCGCCGACACCTTTGCCCCGCACGTAAGGCAGTGCGCTATTCCCAGCATCGGTTACATCACTCGAATGATCAAGTAATTGTTCTTCTGCGAGTGCATCGGAGAAATGAATTGAACTCCGCGCAGAGTGAAAGTCTTGAAGGCCAACACCTTGTTCAAAGAGAACAACCCTGCAACCGGCATTGATGAGTCGATGTGTTGCCACACAACCAGCTGGCCCAGCACCGACGACGGCTATGCGAGACATGAGGCTTATTTACTATCGGCAGGTTTCTCTGCCAAACGCCGAGCGGCATCGGCGTAATGCAAAGGCGTCGGCAAACCATGAAGTGAAGCGCCGCCATCAACGCTCAAAGTTTGACCAGTGACGAAGCGTGCCTCATCGCTACAAAAGAAATATGCGGCTTTGGCAATATCTTCACTTGCACCCATGTGTCGAACAGGCGTGAGTTCTGTGAGGGCCTGAATGGCGTAGTCGACCTTGAATACGCGAGCGGTCATGGGAGTTTCAATGAGACCCGCTGCCACGCAGTTGAACCGCACTCCCTTTGGCCCATATTCAACAGCAGCAATTTTGGTTGCATATTCCACGCCGGCCTTAGAACTTCCATACGCCGCCAAACCAATGGCTGGGCTGTGTGCGGTTTGAGAAGAAATTGACAAAAATGCACCACCACCAGAAGCTGCCATTGAGTTACCAAAGTGCTGCATGCAGTAAATGGCACCCGTAAATTGAACCGCCTGCATTGCCACAAGCTTCTCTGGAGTGAGTTCAGCAATTGGCGTACTTTGCTCGTAGCCAGCGCAGTTCACTGCAATATCAATACGCCCAAAATCTTTCTCAACATTCTGAATCAAAGCCACCACGTCGTCGTTATTTGTAATGTCGCACTGGTAGCCCTTGCCGCCGACAGCCCCAGCAGCAGCATTGACCACATCGATGCGACGTGCCGCAATGGCAATTTGTGCTCCTTCACGATGAAACCGTTGGACGATTGCTTCACCGAAGCCTGAATGCCCACCGATGACAACTGCAACTTTTCCTGTCAATGCACCCATTGCGCTCCTTTGATATTTTGCACGTCTCGCTGACGCACATCATAAACCAACGTGATGGATTGCTATTGAATACCCAGCAAATGAGCTGTGTCGTTATACCGCACGAGCCGCCAGCGCCCTGGGCGCACATGCACGATCTCTGTAACTGATGTATTCACGGTATGCACCTCAAACTCACCTGTAGGTGCAGCGCGCAATGCGTAGCGCAGACAGGTATCGATAACGCCCGCATGACAAGAGATCACAATGGTTCCACCAGGATGCGCATCGACCACTCGCCGCAGAGCTGAACCCACACGCAACTGGAAGGCCGCCACCGTTTCACCACCTGGGTAGGTTTCGTCATAAGGGTCAGTTTCCCAATCGCGGTGGCCAAATTTTTCCAGGAAATCGCTGTAGGGCATACCATCACATAACGGACCAGGATCATGTTCACCAAACTCTGGTTCGGTGACTAGCGCAGGATTTCCCAAACCATGCGCAATGAGTTGAGCGGTTTCTTGAGCGCGAGCAAAATGACTAGCAATGAAAACTGTTGGCGCGAGCAAGCCAGGAACTCGTTCATTTTCATCAGCAAATCGCTTCCCCAGTGCGACAGCTTGACGGCGGCCCAACTCTGACAGGCCATTACATGTACGAAAGCCACCGATGACTTTGTCGACACTTACTTGTGATTCTCCGTGTCGAATCAGAATGACACGCGTTGAACTCATACCAACTTCTCGACGAATGCCTCAAGTTGGCGGAGATTGCGGCACTCATAAACACCATCGGTGTGGTTTCCATATTCGCCCACAATGGAGTCACCTGTATTCCAATACGAGCGCGGTTCTGGGTTGAGCCAATACACGCTCTTGGCGCTCTTTTTGATTTCTTTCACTACCCAACTTTGTGCAGCGTGATAGTTGTTGCGCGCGTCACCAAGCAACAGCACTGTGGTCTTGGCGTTTACATCGCGACCATACTTTTCCCAGAAAACTTCAAAGGCATGCCCATAGTCGCTATGCCCATCGACCCACACCACATCGGCTTCGGTATTGACACGTTGAATAGCTTCAGCAATGTCTTCAGTTGATTTGAAGTACTCCGTTACTTCATCGAGCCCGTCGATGAACACGAACGACCGCACTTTAGAGAACTGACCCTGCAGTGCATACACCAGCATCAATGTGAAACGAGCAAAAGCTGCCACGCTGCCAGAAATATCGGCAACCACCATGAGCTCGGGCTTCGACGGCCGCGGCGAGCGGAACTTAGGTTCAGCTGGCACGCCACCGTATGCCAACGAGTGGCGAACGGTGTTGCGGAAGTCGAGTGGACCTTTGCGTCCTTTGCGACGCTTACGCGTGAGGCGTGCCGCAATTTTGCGCGTGAGTGGGTACAAAGCCTTTTTGAGGTTTGCCATTTCGTCACGGCTGGCATGCATAAATTCAACATCTTCGGGAAGCGGCTTGCGCAAGGTTTTTGCCATTGCGTCAGCACCACGGTCGGCAACAAGCTTGCGGCGAATTTCTGCTTCAATTTCTTGTTTAAATTTCTCGATGCGACTTTCCATCTCATCTTTGTTGAGACGCTCTTCAAGATCGGTCAGTGGTTCAGTTGCAGTTTCACGCTGAGCATCTTGCAATTTGTCGAGCATGTTTTCTAAGTCGAGATTTCGCAAAGTGCGATACAGATAATAGGTTCCACCCACAGGGCGACCGGGCTCCATACCAGCAAAACGCTGCACTGCCTGGCGCGCCATCGCACGCATCATGGCTTGGTCGCCATTCATGAGTGCACGCATGAGGAGATTCATCATCTCTTCTTGCGTGAGAGAGTCCATGGCGCCACCGCCACCCTTGCCTTCGCCTTGGCGCATCTGGTCTTGCATCTCACGCCAGAACTCATCGGGTGAGTCTTCGTCTTTGATGGAGTATTCGGGACCACGCAATGAGAAATACACCTCGAAAACTGTTTCGAATGCTTTCCAGTGCGCGGAGTTCTTCACCAAAGTCGCACCGAGTGCGTACTTAAACGCATCACGGTCTTCAATAGGAATTTGGCGAATGGCCTCCATCGCATCGAGGTTTTCGGTCAGGCTGACGGGCAGACCTGCACTACGCAGTTCTGCAACGAAACCTGCCATCAAATCGAGCATGTGCTGTGATTCCTATTTGTCTGAAGACAATTCCTTCACCGCTTTGGCGATGTCGGTTTGGTACTTGAGCAAAATATGCAAGGTCTCTTTTGCCTGTTCAGCGTCGATGTGCTCAATGCCCAAGAGCATCAAGGTGCGAGCCCAGTCGAGTGTTTCGCTCACCGATGGTGACTTCTTCAGGTCGAGCTGACGAATATTACGAACAATACGTGCAACTTGGTCGGCGAGATGCTCTGTAATGCCTTCCACCTTGGTGAGCACAATGAGTTTTTCGCGCTCGAGGTCTGGGTAGTCGACATGTAGGTACAAGCAACGGCGCTTCAGAGCCTCTGAAAGTTCGCGCGTGTTGTTGGACGTGAGGAACACCAGCGGAATTTGCTTTGCAGTAATGGTGCCAAGTTCAGGAATAGATACTTGATACTCGCTCAAGATTTCAAGCAGCAATGCTTCAGTTTCCATTTCCACACGGTCGACTTCGTCGATGAGCAGCACTACTGGGTCATCTGCGCGAATGGCTTCGAGCAATGGACGCGTGAGCAAGAATTCCTCGCTGAAAATGTCGTCTTGGACGTCGCTCCAGGAGTCGGAGTTCTTGTCGGCTTGAATGCGCAACAACTGCTTTTTGTAGTTCCATTCGTAGAGCGCCTTCGACTCGTCGAGCCCCTCATAACACTGCAAACGGATGAGTCGCGCTCCGGTGAGTTCGGCGATGCTCTTTGCCAGTTGGGTTTTACCGGTACCGGCTGGCCCTTCAACAAGAACTGGCTTACCTAAGCGATCGGCCAAAAAAGCCACACTGGCAATGCCGTCGTCTGCCAAATAATTGACATCTTTGAGCCCATCACGGACAGCCTGCACTGATTCAAAGCGATTCCCCATGTCTCAACCTTACTGTTCGGTACGCTCTCACTACGAATGGACCGCCAAAACACCTCCCCTCGAGCTGGCCTTGTGCGCTCCAACATTGCCGTTGCATCGGGTACGGCACTCTCGCGCCTCACAGGTCTCATTCGCATCGTGGTCTTTGGCATTGTTATTGGGCAAACCGCCCTTGCCGACGCTTACGACGGCGCCAACAACTCGCCGAACTCCATCTATGAACTCTTTATTGGCGGTGTCTTTTCAGCATCGCTTGTGCCACTCTTCACACGCATTTTTGCCGACCAATCACACAGCGATGAAGACTCTCAGACTGCATCAGACGCTGTCTTTTCTGTGGGGCTCGTTGTTCTTGCAGCAGCCACCACCATTGCGGTTGCTCTAGCTTCACCCATCTTTCATCTTTTTGCGCTGCACACCTCATCGACCGTCGATGCCAGCGAATACCAACGCATCGGCACTCTACTCACACGCATTTTTCTGGTGCAGATTTTCTTCTATGGCGTCACTGCACTGATGACTGCCGCGCTCAACGCACGAAGGAAATTCTTCGCTGCCGCCTGGGCACCTGTTGCTTCCAATGTCATCATCATCATTTCGCTCCTTTTCATTCCCGCCGTGCTCGATGGCAAACCAACGCTTTCTTCTGTGAATGACAGTTCTGCACTGCGCTGGCTCTTAGGCCTCGGTGCAACAGGCGGTATTGCTGTCATGGCTGCACTTCTCGTGGTCTCATTTCGCCGCGAAAACATTGGTTTCCATTTTCGACCTCAGTTTTCACATCCTGCAGTCAAGAAACTCGCACGTCTCTCCACGTGGACATTTGGCTATGTTGTCGCCAATCAAATTTCACTCATCTTTATTCGCAACCTTGCTCGCCCGGGAAGCGGCGGGCCCGATGCCTACACCAAGGCATATATTTTCTTTCAGTTGCCACATGGTCTTCTTGCCGTTTCGTTAGCCACCACCTTTGCTCCCGAGTTAACTCGCGCGGTCACCGAGCGCAATAAAGAAAGATTCGTAGAGCGCATGTCTCTAGGCATTCGCCTCATTGCACTTCTTACATTGCCTTTTAGTTTCCTTGTTCTTGTCACGGCGCGCCCCACTATTGGCGCGTTACTGCAACACGGCAACTTCACAGCCGATGCCGCGCTCAACACCTCACGCGCACTCATGGGGTTCTCCATAGGTTTGGTCGGGTTCTCGGTGTACCTCTTTGTGCTGCGAGGTTTTTATGCGCACAACGACACCCGCACTCCTTTTGTCATCAATTGCTTTGAGAACATTCTCAATATTGCATTCGCCCTCATTTTGGTGCGTCACTTTGGCGTCCTTGGCTTGGGGTTGGCTTTCGCACTCGCCTATCTCGTGAGCGCGGTCATTGCCCTTGCAGTACTCGAAGCCAAAGTTCCCGAGTTCGAAATGCAAGCAATGTTGAAGTCTCTGCTCCCTATGCTCATCAGTGCCATCGTTGCAGCAGAAGCCGCATGGGTACTTGGGCGTACTCTTGGCGCAACATCGGGGATACTTGCGCTCATTCGCACTGTTTTATGTGGCGCAGTCGGACTCGGCGTCTATGCCGCACTACTCTTCGTTTTCCATGTTCCTGAAGTGCGGCAACTTGTGAATAGGTTTCAGAAACTCAATTCAGAAGTCACCCATGAGGAGCACTAGCTCGTCACGGTGCACAACAAGCGGAGAATGATCTGCACCTCTTCCTTTGGCAGATGACAACTCGAGAGAACTAATAGCACTTGCACCGCGTGCCACGAGTTCACCTTTTTCACTCAGCACTTCCACAACTTCACCTTGTTCGAATTGCCCCGTAAAGGAAACAACCCCAACAGCTAGTAGCGATGTGCCGCGGTTTAAGAGAGCCTGCGTTGCTCCTTCATCAATAACAACAGAACCGGTTGTCTCGGCCGCAAAGGCAATCCAGAGTTTGCGTGCTGATAGTTGGCGATCGCGACCCACAAAGGTGGTGCCCACACCAGAACGCGACTGCACAGCATCGACCACAACATTTTCTTTCGTTGCACGTGCAATAACGGTTCGAATTCCCGACCACGACGCAATGCGAGCTGCAGACAGCTTCGACGCCATACCGCCACTACCACGCGCCGTGCCGGCACTGCCCGCTGAAATAGAGAGCAAATCGCTGCTCGACTGCACTTCAGCAATAAGTTGAGCGTCGTCGTTATAGCGAGGGTCGGAAGTGAAGAGCCCATCTTGATCGGTGAGGAGCACAAGAACATCGGCACTCACACTGTGGGCTACCAATGCCGCAATACGGTCGTTGTCACCAAAACGTATTTCATCGTTTGCAATGGCATCGTTTTCATTCACAATGGGAACAACACCAAGTTCGAGTAATCGCAACATTGTTTGCCGAGCGTGCAGGTATTGCTGACGGTCGGCAAAGTCGTGAGGAACAAGGAGCACCTGTGCGCCGATGGCACCATGCAATGCAAATTCATCGTTGTAACGCTGCATCAACCGGCTTTGACCAATTGCTGCGAGTGCTTGCAACGTAGATACGTCACTGGGGCGTTCAGACAAACCCATTGCAGCAACCCCAGCGGCCACCGCGCCCGAGGTGACGAGTAGAACCTCTACCCCGGCGTTTTTCAGTTCAACGATCTGTCGACACAACGCGACAACCATGTTGTCGTTAATTGTTCCGTCGGCATGGGTAATAGAGCTCGTACCGACCTTGATGACGGCGCATAATTTGTGAGCACTATTTTGAGTCATAACAGTTTCGCTTTTACTTGAGTATGTATCTTATAAATCTGGCGAGTATTCAAATGAGAATGAGCCAATCCACACAATGTCACCCTCTTGTGCTCCAGCCCGGGCAAGCAGTCGCAATGCTCCCATTTTCTTGAGTCGCTCATCGATGTAGTTCAAAGCTTCTGGAGTAGAAACGTCGTTAATTGCCACCGACCGTTCAGCATTGCGACCATGAATACGGAATTCTCCTTCACCGAGGCGCTCAATATGAGTTCCTTTGGGTTCTGGTCGCAAAATAACCTTCGCTTCACGCACTGGTTCCTGGTTTCGCGCTTCAGACACGAGTTGAGCCAATTTACCCACCACATTGCGCACGCCTTGTTGGGTCACACCCGACATGGTGAGACCCTCCCAGCCCGCAACGATGGAAGGCTCTGCGATGTCAATTTTATTTCCCACAATGAGACGAGGACGCGTGAGGAGTTCTGGTTCATACGCACCAAGTTCACGCAACAGAATTTCCTCTTGTTCTGCTGGCGGCAAACCGTCAACTGCAGCTAGATCGATGAGCACACACAAAACACGTGCTCGTTCAATGTGTCGCAAAAACTGATGCCCGAGTCCGCGACCTTCGCTCGCTCCTTCGATGATGCCGGGAATATCGGCAAGCACAAATTCTGTACTGCTATCGATACGTACAACACCTAGGTGTGGTTCAAGAGTAGTAAAGGGATAGTTTGCGATTTTTGGTTTCGCCGCAGATACCGCACTAATGAATGTGCTCTTGCCGGCATTAGGGAAACCCACCAATGCAACGTCGGCCATGAGTTTGAGTTCAAGTTTCAACCAACGCTCTTCACCCATTTCACCTTGCTCGGCAATTTTTGGTGCACGGCGTCGGTTGATGAGAAAGCGGGCATTACCGCGGCCACCTCGGCCACCAGTAACAACACACCACTTATCGCCGTGGTTGACGAGGTCTGCCAAAGGCTCGCCCGTGTACAAGTCTTTAATAACGGTTCCCTCGGGAACGTGCACCACAAGTTCTTTACCTTGTCGACCGTGTTGATCTTTGCCCATGCCGTGAACGCCGTCTTCGGCTCGACGGTGGGGGTGGTCGCGAAAGGCTAAGAGCGATGACACGTTGCGGTCGGCTATGAGCCACACATCGCCTCCGTTGCCGCCGTCGCCGCCGTTCGGACCTCCGAATGCTTCTGGGCCTTCGCGACGAAAACTGACGCAGCCAGCTCCGCCGTCACCGCCGCGCACGTTTAATTGGGACTCATCGACAAATGCGCTCATGGTTCTTTGCAGGCTAGTTGTGAGACACCCATGTCGTATCGTTCATTTCATGGCACATGACACGCAAGGCCCCTCCCCCGACCGCGCCAGTACCTGGGCTTCCACCATGGCAGGGCACATATTGCCCCACAGCCCAGCCTCCGTTCGCTTTGCCCACAGCACTTCCACGGCAAGCACAGGGTCACAAAGCGTTGTCACACGTGAACAACGTGAAGAAAATGAAGCACATCTCTACAGCCCACTTGCCACCTTGTCTCTTGGAGCAGGCGTACGGGCCATTCCCGAGTCTCCCGATCTCTTTCGCACCTGCTTCGAACGCGACCGCGACCGCATCTTGCACGCCAATGCTTTTCGTCGCCTTGCCGGCAAAACCCAAGTGTTTGTCTTTCCCGACGACCATCAACGCACTCGCCTCACCCACGCGCTTGAAGTGGCACAGGTAGCAACGGCAATTTCTCGAGCACTCGGGCTCAATGTTGCACTCACCGAAGCAATTGCCATTGGTCACGACTGCGGTCATGGCCCGGGCGGCCACGCCAGTGAAGATGCTCTCAGCCCGTACATCGTTGGCGGCTACGACCACGCCCTGTGGGGTGCCGACGTTACTTTGAATTCGTTAAACCTGTGTCGCGAAACACTCGACGGTATTCGCAACCACTCTTGGTCGCGCCCAGCACCACTTACTCCCGAGGGCGAAGTGGTGTCGTGGGCCGACCGCATTGCTTATGTTTGCCACGACTTTGAAGATGCAGTTGCAGCCGGCATAGTTTTCCCACACGAACTTCCCGCCATCGTGCAAGAGCGCTGCGGCACTACGCGTGGTCAACAACTTGCTGCTTTTATCAATGGCATGGTGGGCGCCACCACCCAAACAACGCGCATCGCAATGAATGCAGACATTGCTGAAGCATTGGGTGCATTTCGTCAATTCAATTACGAGCGCGTGTATCTTCGTCCCGAGTCACAAGCTCAAGCACAAGCAGTTATTACGTTGCTCCAAGCCCTTGTCGAGCACTACAAAGCCTTCCCACAACTCGTTCAGGGGGCACAAGAAGCACACGACGAAGAACATCGCATGCGCATCATTGTGGAATACGTCGGAGGAATGACCGACCAATATGCATTTACGCAGGCACAACAGTTACTCAACTGGCGCGAAGATCAACTTCCGCGCGGCATTACGCAATAGAAATTAGGAAGCGAAAGGAACGACGTCAACAACCTTGCGGCCACGACGTTCGCCAAATTTCACATTTCCTTCGGCAAGAGCGAACAAGGTGTCGTCTTTGCCAATACCCACATTTTTGCCGGGGTGAAAGCGAGTTCCACGCTGACGAACCAAAATGGTTCCTGCGTGAATGATGGTGCCGTCGAATACTTTTACTCCGAGGCGTTGAGCATTTGAGTCGCGGCCGTTACGTGTGGAGCCGCCGCCTTTGGTCTTCGACATGGTCAGCCTTTCGCGATAGAAGTGATTTCAACAACAGAATACTTTTGACGGTGCCCATAGCGGCGGCGCTGGTTAGTGCGGCGCTTGTAGGTAAAGCCATCAATTTTTGGACCACCAGTGGTTCCAATGACGCGGCCAACAACGCTCACACCCTTCAACTGGTCGGGTGTTGCGAGGACGGTGTCGCCATCGACGAGAAGAACAGGTGCGAAGCGCACCTCTTCACCATCGGCAATGCCGAGAAGTTCGACCTGGACTTTTTCGCCCTGAGCGACTTTTACTTGTTTTCCGCCGGAGGCGATGACTGCGTACATAACGATTTCCCATCATATAAGTGGTGAACGCGCCAAACCAACCCCCTGCGGGGTTGAAATAGCGATAGTGCAAGAGATTTAGCCAATGAGGCCGTAGTCGACCACGATGCCGCGTGCATCGCAATCAGGACAAGATGTGGCGAAACTCGTGAGGAGCCCCTCCCCAATCCGCTTCCGCGTCATTTCGACCAGACCAAGGTCTGATACATCGAGAACTTGAGTGCGTGTTTTATCACGCGACAAAGCAGAGCGGAAGGAATCAACAACTTTGCGACGATTTTCTTTAATTTCCATGTCGATGAAGTCGATGACGATGATGCCACCGATGTCGCGCAAGCGCAACTGCAAGGCAATTTCTTCTGCAGCTTCAAGGTTGTTGTGAAATACGGTTTCTTCAAGGTTTGATGTTCCGACGTTCTTGCCTGTGTTCACGTCGATAACGGTGAGGGCTTCAGTGTGCTCAATGATGAGCGAGCCACCCGACGGCAACCACACTTTACGATCGAGTGCCTTATGCAGTTGTTCATGCACGTGATAGTTCTCAAATATCGGCAACGTAGGAGCTTCTGACTCTTCACCGTCAACCGCATCGACTCCGCCACTTGTGGAAGTTGAGCCATACAGCTCCACGCGGTCGGCAAGTTCTGGATTAAAGGCGCCGACATAACCCTTGACGTCTTCATACAACTGTTGGTCGTCGATAATGACACCGCGATACTCGGCATTGAACTCTTCGCGAATGACGCGAACCGCAACACTTGGCTCGCGATAAAGAAGCGTCGGACCAGTTGCAGTTTTTGCTGCGGCGTCGATGCGCTCCCACTCTTCAAGCAAGCGAGCCATGTCGGCGCGTAGTTCTTGCTCGGTTGCATGTTCAGCAGCCGTACGCACGATGAGACCATGTTCGGCAGGTTTGACACGGTCGAGAACCGAACGCAAGCGCTTACGTTCATCGTCGGGCAAACGCTTTGAAATGCCGTAGGTCTTTGAATGTGGAATGAGCACCACAAAGCGACCCGGCAATGACACTTCTTGAGTGAGTCGTGCACCTTTTGCCGAGATGGGGTTCTTTGTTACCTGGCACAAAATGAGTTGACGCGCCTTCAGAATTTCTTCAATGCGCTTGTCTTCAGGCTTTTCAACAATGTCTTCGGTGTCGTATTGCACGTCTCCGCGATAGAGCACAGCATTTTTTGGTGTTGAAATGTCGACAAAAGCTGCTTCCATGCCAGGAAGTACATTTTGAACGCGCCCGATGTAGATATTGCCGTAAATCTGGTTGGCATCGTCGGCCGGACGGCTGACGTAATGCTCAATGAGTTTGCGCCCTTCGAGAACCGCTACCTGAGTGAACCCGTCGCGCACCTGAACACACATGAGGTAGCGACCAACGGGGCGGCCATTGCGCTCCCGGCCCCGACGACGCTCGACGATTTCGGCATCGTTAACTGCGCCTTCGCGCACGCGATTTGCACCTGCGCCCCCTGAACGGCCACGGCCACCTCGACGACGTTTATTGTTTCCCGATTTTCCTTCGGTTTTCTTTACTTCACCAGATGACCCCTGAGCACTAGGCGCTGCGGCTGCAGCCCGTGGAGCCGGGCGAGTATCGCCAATTTGTGGTCGACGCTGCGGGTCGCTGTTCACAACATCTGGGGCGCTATCGCCCTCGTGGTTGTTCGTCAGTGATGAACCAGAACTGCTGCGCGTGCGATTACGGCCACCTCGTGAACCACGCCGACGGCGCTGCGCTGCAGTTGAACCGCCTTCAGATGAGCCCTGTGCGGGCGAAGAGGGAGAAGGCTCCCCGTGCGAAAATTCATTCATGATGTCTCGATTCTGTGTTTCGCGCGCGCCCCAAAGGTGTCGAACCAAGCTCGGACAAGAGGGTCGCAGCGAGCGGCTATTACCGCACGGTTACGAGACTACCTGCTACCGCAGCCGTCTCATGTGAACACTTTGCACAAGACCAATAATCATGGCAAATGCCACCAGATGGGACCCTCCGTACGACACAAACGGCAAAGGAAGACCCGAAACAGGCATAATTCCAATGGTCATCGCAATATTTTGGAAACTTTGCCACAAAATCATGGTGAAAGCTCCAATTGCAATGAACTGGCCGAGTCGAGTGCGGGCAAGGCGTCCGATGCGCCACACACGCCACAGGAGAAGTGCCATCAGGAAAATGGTGAGGCCTGCCCCAATCATCCCAAATTGCTCTCCTATAGCAGAAAAGATGAAGTCGGTGGACTGGACGGGGATGAAGCCGCCGTTGGTGAGGGGTCCTTTCAAGAATCCTTTCCCCGTGATTCCCCCTGTGGAAACTGCCCTCTTGGCGAAACGCACTTGTAGCACTACTGCCTTCAAAGTGTCTTGCGTGGAGTTCTGATTCAAGAACGCTTCAATACGTTTCAACTGATAGGTCTTTACTACCCCACTCACTACAACGGCAAAGGCAGAGACGGTGGCGAGCAGCGTGATGGAGGCAATGTATTTCCATTTGGCACCGGCGATGAGGAGAAGACCCATCGCACACGCAATGAGCACCGAAGCCGAGCCAAGGTCAGGCTGCAACAAAATAAGCCCCACTGCAGTGCCCAAAATGAGGAGCGTCGAGATGAAGCGTTGGTAGCTCACCTCTGCCACTTCTTCTTCAGATAAATAGCCGGCAAGCAGTAGCAACAATGTGAACTTCGTGAATTCAGCTGGCTGAAAAGATGCGAAACCGAAGTCGAAAGACAAGCGAGCACCACCACGTACAGTTCCTGCAACAAGAACCAAGATGAGCGCTACAAGTGAGGAACCGAAAAGGAACTCACTGCGCCCACGCAACCACTCATAGTCGGTAGCCATCAGAACCACCATCGCAACTGTTGCAACAATGAGATAAATAATTTGCCGCTGCAAAAAATAATACGGGTCGAGACCTTGAGCAATGAGGCGTGGTCGCGTGCACGAATAGACCGCGATAGCACCAACAATTGATAAACCAATTGTTGCCACCATCAAAATCCAGTCGATGTTGCGGCTGGGGTCGGCCATACTGCGGCGCAGGTTTCCCATGGTTGAGGTACTTCGACCACTGAGAGAAGTGGATCCGCCCAAACGAACGTTGTCAAAAATACCCATTAGTCGCGCACGCCTCCACCAAACCCACTGAGACACAAAGGATTTGCAAGAAATTGCGTGGGGGCAACTGCGGTGGCATTGAGGTCGATGGGGTCACTCGGCACCACAGCACTTGGCTTTGTTTGCCCGGCCAGTGCAGAAAACAAACATTTCACTACAGGTGCCGCGGCCTGTGAGCCGTAACCAGATTTTTCTAAATAAGCAACAGCGGTATAGGGCTGTTGAGGGTCGAGACTAAATGCAGCAAATGCCGATGAGTCGTTCCATGGATAACTGCCGAAACCTTGTGCGGTTCCTGTCTTGCCAGCAATCGGCAATGACTTTCGGGCATAGTTTTTGAAGAGAAGTTCGCCTGTGGTCTTGTGATAAAAACCCCAATTCACACCCTTACCATCGATAACTCGTTTCAAGCCCGCAAGAATCGCATCTCGATCTTCTTTTTTGATATCAATTTCACGTTGCACACGACCTTGCGAGAAATCTTTTTCCACCACCATTTGGGAAATATCGGCGAAACCAGAATCGCCATCAGGAGTTCCGGGTACAAGGATTGCTTTCACCACGTGCGGAGTAACAACTGAACCACCATTAGCGAGCGCCGAGTATGCAACAGCTACCTGCATCGGCGTTGCTGACAAAAGGCCTTGCCCAATGGCAAATTGCACGTTGTCTCCTACGTAATAGGCACGGCCTTCTTCTTTACTAATTGCTCCGTCATCGGCGAGTTGCTTCTTCAATGCCTTGCTCGGTATCGCCCCGCCATATTCATAGGGCAAGTCGATTCCCGTTGGAGAACCAAATCCAAATTGGCGCACCTGCTCTTCCAGAATTGGCTTGTATCCACGTTGGGTAAGTATTTGCTCGCCAATTTTATAAAAGAATGCATCGCTTGATACCGCAAGTGCATCTTCAAGCCTGACTGGCCCGTATACACAGGGCGCATTAGTGCTGGCACAAAAAGCGTTTTTGAAAACACACTTCACGCCTTCATTGCATCGACCATTTGGAATAGATTCGAGTTTATAAGTACCCACATCTTTGTAGACATAATTGGCGCCGCCAGGTAACTGACCCGTATTCAGAGCCGCAAAGGCAGTGAAAGGTTTGAATGTCGAACCCAAGTTGTAACGACCACTCACTGCCCTGTTCACCATAATTGCCATGTCGGGGTCTTTGGTTTGTGGAAATAATTGCTGAAACTTGTCGGAACTAATTCCCGAACCAAACCACCTGTTGTCAAAGTTGGGGTAACTCGCCATTGCAATCACTTCTCCAGTGGAGTTGTTCATCAAAACCGTTGAGCCCGCTGGAGCTTTATACAAATTCTCTGTCGCAAAGGCTGGGTCTTGCGTTCCATCAGGAAGTTTCACGGTCCCCGCATCAACACGACGACGCAATTTCAGCTCTGTTTCCAATGCTTGTTCGGCGTATTGCTGATACTTCAGATCAATAGTGAGTTCAATGTCATTTCCTGGAACCGGTTCTACACGTTCCATTTGACGCAGAATTTGACCGCGAGCATTTACCTCATAACGCACATAACCGGGTTTCCCACGGAGGTACGACTCATAGGTTTGCTCGACTCCGTATTGACCAACACGTTCATTCGGCGAATATTTCAATGCCATGTAATACGGCAATTGGCGCTCCAAAATGGCTCCGAGAAAGCCCACGACGTGGCTTGCAACAGGAGCATATGGGTACTCGCGTTTCCAATCTTCCAAGATGTCCACACCTGGATAATCTTCCGATCTCTCCTTTAAGAAAAGTGCAGTTTGTTCAGAAACACCTTCTTTCAGCGGCAATGGCTGCAGAGCGTCGTACCGCTTGCTCTTATATCGTCTCTCCAGTTCAGCAAATGGAGTTTGCAAAGGACCAGAAATACGCAGGAACAACTGCGCCCTGTCGCTGTCATCGGCAATTACTTTTCGGTCGATGGTTACAGTGAGTACCCGCTCATTGTCGGCAACAATGCGGCCAGCAGAATCAAAAATGCGTCCACGTTCGGGAAGTAACTGCACCGTACGTGTACGCACCTCTTGTACACGTTCTTGCAAACCTTGCGCATCGACTACTTGCAAAAACCACGTACGTGCCGACACCAAGCACAACATTGCAATAGCAAGACTGCCCAAAACTCTTAATCGTTTATTGAGCGGTACAACTGCCATGATCTACTCGGCCCACAGCAATTGTTTTTTCGACTTCACAAGAGCCCAGCGCATCATAAAAACTGCTGGCAATGCGAATGCAGCATTAAAAAGCCCCACTGTCACTGCAACGCCAATGACACGTGTCTGCAGTAAGCCATCGACACCCACAACCAAACTTGCTGCCGGGTAAATGAGGACGGCTGCAAAACTCGAAATTCCAACACTCAACATTTTGAACCACCATCGCGGACTGTAAGCAAAGGTATTCACTCCCCCAGCCATGTAACCCGCAAAACCAAAAACGAGTGCCGAGAGTCCGAACGGTGACGTGAGTACCATGTCGTACATGAAGCCAAACATGAAGCCTGCTATTGCCCCCGATTCGCTACCAGCAGCCACTCCACTAGCCGCAGAACACAAAAGCATCACTTGCATCACCACACTAAATGGCCGCAGGGTATTGAAAAGCGTGGTCTGAAACGACAGCACAATAAAACCAATGAGAAGTGCCCGTAAGTACGGAGATTCAATAATTGCGAAGAAGCGTTTCACTGGGGAATCTCTGTTGCAGGTTGGTACAAAAGAACACGAACAAAGTTCAAACTTTGCAAGTTGGCAGCAAGTTCAACTTCCAATAGAGGACCACTTGTACCCGAACGAGTAATAACTCGTGCAACCGTTCCCACCACTAGGTCGGCTGGCGCCAAACTTTGTGAACCACCAGCAGTTACTACGGGAACTCCTGCGCACAGTTCGCCTAATCGTGCAGAGGTTTGAATGAACCTGATCACAGGCAATCGGTCGATTCCTTGACCTTCCATTGCGCCTGTTTCACGTGGCAAGAGCACACCTGTTTCAGGAACAGTGATTTGTGAAGCGAAGCCACCACCAGGAACAGGCGGAAGAGTTGTTGCAAAAGGTGTAAACCCCTTAATGGTTGTGGTTGTTGCCCTCTGCAACACGGTGGTTGTTGTAGTTGTTGAAGTGGTTGAGGTGGTGGTTGGAGGAACCGTCAATACTGGCGTCGTTGACCCATCTCCAGGAGCCATCGTGTCGCCCGTAGAAGGACCACTCGGCGCAAGGGTTGTAGAGCTACTCGGCACCGCTGTGGTGGTTGTGTTTGGCCGTGTACATGCACCCACTTTGACCGACATTGCATACTGAGGGTCGGTGGCAAGCATGACAACAGATCGTTCAAGAGTTACCCCTGTGATTTTTCCCACAAGACCCGCACCGTTCGTCACCGTCATCCCCACACGAATACCACTGGATTTTCCACGGTTCAACTCAAATGTCTGCGTGAAGTTTGATGGAGACTGACCCACTACTTGTGCAGTAACACTGTCGATTCCTGCCAATGTTGGCAAACCATTCAATGCGAGCAACTCTTGTGCTTCGCGAACACTCGCCGTTGCCGCTATAGCTGCGCCTTCTTGTTTCACCAACAAGTCTTTGAGCGCCAAATTCTCTTTGCGCATGTCGCTGTAGTCAACAACGCCGCGCCACACGTTTGACAATGGACGAGAAATAACATTTGCAAAACTTTCCACAGGCCGAAAAACAACCCCAAAAGCATCTTTTACCCCGCCCACGAGGCCACTCTCGCTGCGGTCAAGCGTGAGGAGCAATACCGATGTGAGCAGCAACACCACAATGAGTCGGCGCCTGGTAAATGAATACACGCGAAGGAACTACCTTCTAGTCGATTCCTGTTTGAGTGAGCAGTCCACGCATTGCATCAATATTCTCAAGAGCCTGACCCGAACCAAAAACTACGGAATACAAAGGGTCTGCAGCAATAACAGCCCGCATGCCAGTTTCATGAGACACTCGTTGAGCAAGACCAGCGAGCAATGCACCACCACCAGAAAGCATGATGCCGTTTTCCATAATGTCGGCAGCAAGTTCGGGTGGTGTTTTGTCGAGCGTCGATTTAATTGCGTCGATGATTGCCGTTAATGGCTCTTCTATTGCGGCACGAATATGTTCCGTTGTGAGTTCAACGCGTCGCGGTAAACCAGAAATAGAATCTCGCCCACCAATATCTGCAGTGAATTCCTCCTCAAGTTTCCATGCGGAACCCATTTGGATTTTGATTTCTTCACAAGTGTTCTCACCAAGGTCGAGGCTAAATTCACGCTTCACGTAGGCGCCAATAGCTTCCGTAAGTTCGTCACCAGCCACACGTAAACTCTGCGAAACAACAATTCCACCTAATGAAATAACGGCAACCTCTGTAGTGCCACCACCGATGTCGACAATCATGTTGCCTGCGGGTTCATGTACCGCTATGCCTGAGCCGATTGCAGCCGCCATTGGTTCTTCAATAATGTGAACCGGTTTGCGTGCTCCTGCATACTCTGCAGCATCTTGCACAGCACGCTGCTCAACACCGGTAATGCCAGCAGGAACGCAAATAACCATGCGGGGCTTACTCCATTTGCTGGTATGAATCTGCTGAATGAAATAACGCAACATTTTTTCGCAAATTTCGAAGTCGGCTATAACGCCATCTTTCAATGGGCGAACCGATTTGATGTGTCCGGGCGTACGGCCCAGCATGCGCTTTGCTTCAAAGCCAACCGCAACTGGCCTACCGTCACGAGTATCGACGGCCACGATAGATGGTTCGTTCAGAACCACACCTTGTCCACGAACATAAACAAGAGTGTTGGCGGTGCCAAGGTCGATAGCAATATCGCGCCCGATGCCTAGTGGGTTACCACGAGCCATGTGTCGACCTCCCTTTCAAGGAACTCTCTTAGATATGAATCAGAATAGAAATGCGGGAGTACTACAAACCGGGAAAGAAGATTTGAATTTCGCGCGCAGCAGATTCTGCAGAGTCACTGCCGTGAACAAGGTTCTCAGTAAAGAGGGTGCCGAGGTCTCCACGAATGGTGCCAGAAGCAGCACTACGTGGGTTGGTGGCACCCATCATGGCGCGCACAATTTCCCAGGTATCTTCTGGCCCTTCAAGCACAAGTGCAACCACTGGGTTACGGCCCATAAAGGAAACGAGGTCGGCATAGAAACCCTTGCCTACGTGCTCTTCGTAGTGACGTGCCAACGTTGCTGCATCTAACGTGCGCAACTGCATTGCCACGATCTTCAAACCTTTGGTTTCAAATCGGGTGAGGATATTTCCCACAAGACCGCGTTCAACCGCGTCTGGCTTCAAAAGGACAAGTGTTTTGGTGCTCATTCATCCATTCTAGGGATGTTTCTACGGCAAAACCCTCAACACGTGGCTTCTCGCGGCACCCACAACGTACAGAGAACCCGTAATGAGCACGGCATCGTCTGCAGAAGCGTGAAGAAGTGCCCGATTGCACGCCTCTCCCACATCGTCAATGGCTACGACGTCATCGCAGCCCATTTCTTTGGCGATTTCTTGGAGTTCACGAGCGGGCATTCCACGCGGGCTTGGCGCCGTACAACACACCACCTGGTCGAACTCGTCAACACGCAATGCCGACAACAATTCGTATGCATCTCTGCTTTTCAGCATGCCCACCACAAGGCGTCGTGACCCCACTGGGTCGAAGTCGCTGAAGAAAACTTCTGCGCACACATCGGCACCCGCCGCATTATGCGCACCGTCAATAATAACTAAAGGTTGATAATGCAATACTTCAAAACGGCCTGGCATTTCCACCGAGGCCAAGCCCTCCTCAAGCACATCACGATGAATCGATTTTGCAAAAAACATTTCAACAGCCGCAATAGCAGCACTCGCGTTATCTCCTTGGTGTCGGCCATGGAGTGGAATGAAAAGATCGCTGTATAACGCGTACGGCGTACGTACATCGATGAGGCGACCACCGAGTGCGAGATGGTTATCTTCACAAACAAAGTGTTCGCCACGGCGTGCTGCATGTGGCGCTACTTCTGAAAAGTATTCTGCTAGGTCGCTTGTTTCATCTCCGATAACCACATCAGAGCCTTCTTTGATGATGCCTACTTTTTCACGTGCAATATCGAACACTGTGGGGCCTGCATACTCGGTATGGTCGAGTGCGATGTTAGTAATGACAGCTACGTCTGCTCGCACAACATTGGTTGCATCCCAACGCCCCAACATGCCCACTTCAACTACGGCTACATCAACAGCAACATCGGCAAAATAGCGAAGCGCAGAGGCCGTGAGTATTTCAAAAAATGAAGGACGCAACCCAGCAAGCACTTCTACTTCTGCAATAGCAGCTATCTGGTCTGCAAAATCGGCGTCATCAATGGGAACCCCATCAACCATGATGCGCTCATTAATACGTTCAAGATGGGGGCTTGCGAAGGTTCCTACTTTCAAGCCATGTGCCATCAATAATTTGGTAATAATTTGCGAAGTGGAACCTTTGCCGTTTGTTCCTGTGACGTGCACAACCTTGTACGCGCTTTGTGGCTCTCCGAGCAGGTCTGAAATTGCGGAAATTTTGTCGAGCGAAGGGTCTTCTACCCGCCCGGTGCGCTCGAAACTGGAGTGCTCGTCTAGGTATGCAAGAGCCTCAATATAATTCAAAGGAGATACAGCCGATCTGACAAATATTACGACGCAGCGCGACGCTGGCGAGTGGCTTTACTGCTCCCACGCATCACAATGAGTGGCGCAGTTTTATCGGTTACAGAACTTTCTGTTACTACAACTTTTGCAACATCACCCATTCCGGGAATTTCATACATTGTATTGAGAAGCACTTCTTCCAAAATAGAACGAAGCCCGCGCGCACCGGTTCCGCGAGTTAACGCCAAATCTGCAATAGCTCGCAATGCCGTGGGCTCTATTTCTAATTCCACGTCTTCAAACCCAAAGACTTTTGCGTATTGCTTTACAAGAGCATTTTTTGGTTCAGTTAAAATGCTCATGAGCGCTTCATGGTCGAGGCTGTGCACCGCACCAATCATCGGTAAGCGCCCGATGAATTCAGGAATCATTCCGAACTTCAAGAGGTCTTCTGGCAGAACTTGCGCAAAGAGTTCACCTGGATCGCGCTCAGATTTTGAGAGCACTGTTGCATGGAAGCCCATGCCCTTATGACCAATGCGTGACTCAATGATGGAATCGAGACCCGCAAAGGCTCCGCCGCAAATGAAGAGCACGTTGGTGGTGTCAATTTGAATGAACTCTTGATGCGGGTGCTTACGGCCACCTTGGGGCGGCACCGAGGCAACTGTTCCTTCAAGAATCTTCAATAACGCTTGTTGCACGCCTTCGCCCGACACGTCGCGAGTAATTGAGGGGTTCTCGCTCTTGCGAGCAACCTTGTCGATTTCGTCGATGTAGATGATGCCGGTTTCTGCTTTTTTAACATCGAAGTCGGCTGCCTGTAGCAACTTCAGCAAAATATTTTCTACGTCTTCACCAACGTAACCAGCCTCGGTGAGCGCGGTGGCATCGGCAATAGCAAAGGGAACATTGAGCATGCGCGCCAAAGTTTGGGCCAAGTGCGTTTTGCCGCAACCCGTTGGCCCGAGCATCAGAATATTGCTCTTTTGTAATTCCACGTCGTCACGGCGTGCAGCAGTAGATGAAATTTGATGTTGAATGCGTCGGTAGTGGTTGAACACCGCTACTGCGAGCACCTTCTTTGCTTGTTCCTGGCCAACAACATATTCGTCGAGAAAGGTACGAATTTCACGCGGGGTTGGCAGTTCTTCAAAACGAACGTCGCCAGTTTCTGCAAACTCTTCTTCAATAATTTCGTTGCAGAGTTCAATGCACTCGTCGCAAACATAAACGCCAGGGCCAGCGATGAGCTTCTTCACTTGTTTTTGCGATTTACCGCAAAACGAGCATTTCAGCAATTCTCCTGAATCACCGAATTTTGCCACGAGGCCCTCCCAATACGTTGGTCAGCGGATCGGGCCGGAACGGTCGGTCAACTGACGGTTAGATATAACACCATCGATAATGCCATACGCGAGTGCCTCTTGTGCTTCCATTACGAAGTCACGGTCGGTATCAGTATGGATTCTTTCAATGGGCTGCCCCGTATGGCCGGCCAATATTTCTTCCAAAATGTCGCGCATCCGCATAATTTCACGAGCAGCGATCTCTAAATCGGTTACCTGTGAGTACCCCACCTGGGCATATGGCTGATGCAAAAGCACCCGAGCATGCGGCAAAGCAAGGCGCTTGCCCTTTGTGCCTGCAGCAAGAAGCACTGCCGCAGCTGAAGCAGCTTGCCCCAAACAAATGGTGGCAATGTCGTTCTTAATGAACTGCATGGTGTCGTAGATAGCGAAAAGTGCCGTGATGTCGCCACCAGGGCTATTGATATAGATGTTGATGTCTTTATCGGGGTTTTCGCTCTCGAGGTGAATGAGCTGTGCGCAAATGAGGTTGGCGATGGTGTCGTCAATGGGTGTACCCAAGAAGATGATGTTCTCTTTCAGCAATCGGCTGTAGAGGTCATACACCCGTTCACCGCGACTCGTCGTTTCCGTGACGTTCGGAACGTAATAGTTCGTAATGCTATTCATAGAGCCTCAGTGCTTTTCTTTGATGTCGTTGCTGATCCACAAACTAGTCGTGATCGTGGTCATGATCATGATCATGGTCGTGATCGTGGTCGTGATCGTGGTCAGAATGACCAAGAACAGTGTCGCGATCGAGAGCATTTCCCTCGGGGTCGACCATTGTCACATTGTGCAATAGCCAATCGAGAGCTTTTGACTTTGCAATTTGCGCCGACAGATCGGGAATTGCATCATTTTTCTCGTAGGCCTTACGCACTTGGGCAACTTTTTGACCCACTTGCATTGCTACCCGCTGGAATTCAAGGTCGAGATCGTCGGAAGTGACTTCAAGGCCTTCTGCCACCGCCACAGCGCGCAAGGCGAGGTCGGCCTTGGCAGCTTTTTGTGACTGGCCACGCATTGACTCGATGAATGCATTGGTGTCTTGGCCCGTTGCCGACAACCACTGGTCGAGAGCAATGCCCTGTGCCTGAAACTGTTGAATGGTGTTCTGCACGCGATTTTGCAAATCGTTTGCCACCATCACTTCTGGCGCTTCGATATCAACAAGATCAGCAAGCGCATCGGTAACACGCTCTACCAACATATTGCGAGCCTGATTCAACTTTATTCCGCTGATGCGTTCGGTAATACCGGCGCGCCATGCTTCTACCGTGTCGTGCTCGGCAACATGTTCTGAAACCCACTCATCGGTAAGTTCTGCAAGCTCAAGCACTTGCACACGTTGCACGGTGACAGTGAAATCGGCAGGCAACTCGGTGCCATTAGGTGTTGCATTAAACGTAAGTGTTGCGCCTTTCACCGAACCCGTAACTTCTTCGTCAAAAGTTGGAGCAACCCAACCACGACCAATTTCATATACCCAATCGTCTGTATTTAATCCTGGTACTGGGTTTCCGTCACGCGTACCTGCCAAGTCGACTGTGATGTAGTCGCCAGCTTGTGCCGGACGATCGACGTCGGCAAGTTCGCCATGACGACGACGCTCTGATGCAACAGCCTCTTCGATGTCTTCTTCCGCGGCAACAATTGCGGGTAACTCCACGCGCAAACCCTGGTAGCCAGGAACCGTGACAACGGGGCGCACTTCACATGTTGCGTCGAAAGCAACAACACCATCTTCTTCACCCGAGGTGAGCGAAACATCGGGAGTTGCAATGAGGTCGATACTGTGCTCGCGCACTGCTTGTGCCAGGTACACCGGCACGGAGTCTTGAATTGCTTGCTGACGAGCAGCGGCAATGCCGATGCGGGCCTCGAGCAATTTGCGCGGTGCCTTGCCGTCGCGGAAGCCCGGCATGCGGACTTCTTTGGCAATTTTCTTAAAGGCCATGTCGATGCCGCGGTCGAGTTCCGACTGCTCTAACTCGACAGAGAGTTTGACTTTGTTGTCTTCGAGGGTTTCAAGAGTGCTTTTCACAGGATGCAGAGTGTATCGGGAAGCATGGATGTGGGGTTTACCTCCCTCTATGAGCAAGAATAGGGGTATGACGTTCTGGAAGCCTCACGCCCTTGCCACTCCGCACCCCGACCAAATTGACTTGCGCAATGGAGACAAGGTTGTTTCTCTTGTTGATATGCGCACCGACGATGGAATTGTTGCTTCAGGGACCCCGGGCAAAGTGATTTTGTCAAATGGGTTCAACTGGCAGCGCTACCGCGTGCTTTTTGCCAACGGTGTGGAAATGGGCGACCTCGATCAGAGACACATCGCACCCACTGGCCGCACGGCGAAGCGTCTCATTAAGGCCGCACGCCGATAAGGTCTTCTTTTCCGGGGTGTGGCGCAGTTGGTAGCGTGCCTGGTTTGGGACCAGGAGGCCGGGGGTTCGAGTCCCCCCACCCCGACAATTCACCGGAAATTAGTGCCGTTCTCAGAGCAGCAGTTGCCAGTTATCAAATCGCCAAGCTATTGTGACTATTGACACTCCAACCGCGGAGTGTTGAATACACAGCTCAAACCAATGAGGGGTATCACATGTTCCAACGTTCGACTACCGGGTCACGAGTGATGAAGAAAGTAGGAGCTGGTGTTGTACTAGCTCTTCTCGCTTCCACCGTGCCAATGGCAGCAAATGCAGCCAAAACCACTTCTTCGGCTAGCGCCGCCACACCAGTATCTGGGGGAAAAATTACTGTTGGTGTATTCGACACCTTTGCCGGATACTGCATGAAGCAAATTCTTGCCAACTCAGCACTCGGTGGCGCACGCAGCATTGCTGAAACACTCTTTGAGCGCAATAGCGACGGCAGAGTTGTTCCGTTCTTATTGAAAGGCGCTACACCTAACGCCGACTTCACAACATGGAACTTGTCAATTCGCAAAAAAGTCGATGGAACTCCCATTCAGTTCAGTGACGGAGTGGCATGGAATGCCGATGCTCTCATTGCCAACTTCAATGCAATTCGTGGCATGACCTACGTGGCAAACCTTAAAACCGACACCGAGAAAAACTTCTTTGGTTCTACTGCGGTTGCTACCGGAAACATCGTGAGCACTACCAAAGCAGACGACTACACAGTCGTGCTCAAGCTCAACAAGCCTCAAGCCGACCTGCGCGAATTGTTGTACGCCTCTGGTCGTTTCATCATGCGTTCACCAAACATGTTCAAAGACCCTGCCAAATGCGCAAGCACCCTCGTGGGAACTGGCCCTTTCATGCAACAGTCTTCCGAGCCTACAAAGCTTGTTGTGGTGAAGAACCCAAACTACTGGCGTAAAGATGCAGCAGGCAAAAAGTTGCCTTATCTCGACCAGATCACCTTTAAGTATGTTGTGGAATCTGCCGCACGAGTTGCTGGTTTGAAGTCTGGTTCACTCGATGCAGCCCAGTTCAGCTCCGCTTCAGAGACAAAGCAGATGAAAGATCTCAGTACATCTTCTGCTGTGTCATATTTCAAAACAGGCGGCGACTTCTATCCATCGTTGTGGTTCAACACATCAATTGCTCCGTTCAATAGCCTCAATGCGCGCAAGGCCGTTTCTTTCGCCTTAGACCGTGACCTCTGGGCTAAAACTCGCGGCAATGGCATTACTGAAGCAGCAACAAGCATCGTTGGCAAGAACAACGTCATGTATTCCACCAAGAATTTCGCCACCTTCAACCTTGCGAAGGCAAAGAAATACGCAGCGGATTACAAGACCGAAACAGGAAAAGACCTCGAGTTCGTCTTTCCTTCTGCAAACGACAGCTCCACACGCGCAAACTCCAAGGCATTTGTTGCCATGATGAAAAAAGCCGGAATCAAGGCCTCCTTCAATGAGGAACTCCTGAGCGACATTGTGAACAAGGGATTCTTTGAAGTGGGCACGGGGCTGAAGTACCAAGCTGCATTCCTCCTCACATTGGAAGGCCTCGATGCCGCCTTTAACTACATCTTCTTGTCATCGAATATGTTTGAAGCAGGAACAACAAACCCAATGGCCGGTTTGGCTCGCCTTGCCAAAATAGATACCTTGCTGAACATCACCAAGCACAAAGATGCACAACTCGATGCGCTCTTAGAAGCCGCACGTGCCTCAGGAACTGCTGCTGACTACAAGAAGGTCACCGAGCGGATCCAAGACCAGGCGTACATTGCCAACATCACGTATCAGTCATACGCAATGGCCACCACCAAGAAAATCTTCGGTGTGGGTCAGACCAAATTGGCTGCCGGTGGTTCGGCACCTGCAGTATTCAACTGGGGAACAAACTGGACCAGTGTTTGGAAGAAAAAGTAAAAAAAATTCGTACTTAGTTACGTAAATGTAAAAGAGGCCCCGGAAGGATTCTTCCGGGGCCTCTTTTTATGCGAGACTATTGAGAAGTTATGACTCGTGCACTTCCCATATTGCGCAGACTTGGCGCACTTCTCGCAGTTATTGTGCTCTCTACTTTTTTCTTGTCATGCCTTTTGCGTTTACTACCCACCGACCTTGTCGACATGATTCTCTCCATGGGCACACCGCAAGAAAAAGCTGCACTACGCCACACGTTGTATTTAGATCGTGATGTTTTCACTTCATACATCATGTGGTTCAGCCACTTTATTCGTGGCGACATGGGCATCATTTACGGCACTGGCGGTGGTGAAACAGTGTGGAGCCATGTCACCCGCAGTCTTCCCATTTCGCTTCTCATTATGCTCTACACGCAAGTTTTTGCACTTGTAATAGCTGTGCCACTTGGCATTTTTACTGCATACCGCGCCGGCAAAAAGTCAGATCGCGCCATATCGAATACCCTCTTTACGGCTTCTTCAGTACCCAACTTTGCTTTAGCGTTTCTGCTCATCATTGTGGTTGGAGTCAAGCTCAAGTGGCTCCCAACGCTTGAATACGTTGGCTTTAAGGAAAACCCGTTTCAACACTTCAAACACCTTGCTATTCCCTGCATCAGCTTGGGGGTTGGTTTAGCTGCGTCGTACACGCGTCTATTACGCACCGACGTCATTGCCGCGCTGAAAGATGACTACGTCACCATGGCGGCTTCAAAAGGACTGTCCGACTCACGTATTCTTTTAACCCACGTGTTTCGTCCAGCAAGTGTCACTCTTCTCACAGCAGCTGCGCTCAACATGGGTGCACTGATTGGCGGAACCCTCGTCATTGAAACAATATTTGCAATTCCTGGTTTTGGTTTTGAAATTGCTTACGCACTCGGAACCAAAGAATTTGTTGCCTTACAGTCGTTCATTGCCATCACTGCAATTGGATACGTCATCTTCAACGTCACTGCCGATTTATTGATTGGTGTTGTCGACCCACGCACACGAGGTTCGCGATGATGCGAAAAATTGTTCAGAGATTGCGGAAGTACTCCATTCCCACGCTTCTCTCCATGGGCTGGTTACTCATCATTGCTCTTGTTGCCATCTTGTACCCGCTCATTTCATCAAGCGACCCCAAAACAGTGTATGAAAATGACCTCGGTGTGGGACCTCTCACCCATGGTCACCTCTTCGGAACCGACACCAATGGCTACGACATATTTCGGGAACTACTCCATGGCACGCGACTCACGCTTTTAGTAGCAGTGGTGGCAGTGGGCGTCGGAGGCTCCGTCGGAAGCCTCATTGGCATTCTGTCGGGATACGTCCGCGGGAAAATAGACGCAGTAGTCAACATTATTTTTAGCGCAGTCCTCTCTATCCCCAACTTGGTACTAGCACTTGCGCTGGTAGCAGTTCTGGCAACAGCGCCCGATGTGAACTCCACCGTTTCTAATTGGAGAAAAGTATTTGTGGTTGTTTTGGCTCTCACCATTGTCATTATTCCAATCCTTGGCCGCATTGCACGCGGTGCAACGCTGTCGTGGTCGAATCGTGAATTCGTCACTGCAGCAAGGTCTATGGGTGCGAAAAACTCCACCATATTGTGGAAGCACATCGTGCCTAACGTGCTTCCGGCTGTCATGGCAATTGCCTTCTTGGCAGTTGGCATTGTCATCGTTGCAGAAGGTTCCCTATCGCTACTTGGAGTTGGCATTCCCGATGGAAATAGTTGGGGTGCAATTTTGTCAGCTGGGCGAAACGACATGGAGTACACGCCGCAAGTTGTGTACTTTCCCATTATCTGTATTGCACTGACTGTTATTTCTTGCAACCAAATTGGAGATGTCATTCGGCAAAGCCTCGACCGACGAGAGGCACGCATATGAGCGATGTACAGCCAATGTTGTCTCTTAGAAACTTTTCGGTTTCCTTCGATACAGCACGTGGACCTTTGTACGCAGTTCGCAATGTCGACATTGACGTAGCCGATGGCGAGAGCCTTGGAATTGTTGGCGAATCGGGTTCTGGAAAAACTGTGCTTTCTCGCGGCGCAATGGGGCTTCTCCCCAAACGAGCAGCTCACCGCTCGGGCACAGTTATTTATGACGACCACGATCTCTCTACCGCTCCGCGAGACGAACTGCGCCAGTACTGGGGCACGGGCATGGCAATGATTTTTCAAGACCCCATGACCGCACTCAACCCAGTGCGCAAAATTGGTTCACAGCTCACGGAAGGTTTACGCGTCAGGCTGCAGATGAACAAGCACGACGCCAAAACACGTGGCCTCGAACTACTGCACCGTGTGCGCATTCCAGACCCCGAAGCAGTGATGGAAAAATACCCATTTCAGTTGTCAGGTGGAATGCGTCAACGCGTCATGATTGCCATTGCACTTGCGTGCAAGCCTCGCTTGCTTTTTGCCGATGAACCCACCACTGCTCTCGATGTCACCGTTCAAGCTCAGGTAATGCAACTACTCAGCGAACTACGCCACGAAATGGGAATGTCGATGGTCATTGTTACCCACGACCTCGGTGTTGTTGCCGGGCATACCGACCGCATTGCGGTGATGTACGCGGGTGAGGTTGTAGAAATTGCTCCAACGAAACAACTCTTTGCCAACATGCAGATGCCCTACACCGAAGCACTCATGAAGTCGATTCCTCGTCTCGATACGCCAAGTGGCCAACGCCTGCCTGTTATTAGTGGTCGCCTACCCGACCCCACGCAGCCAGAAATAGGATGCTCCTTTGCTTCGCGTTGCCCATACGTCACCGACAAGTGTCGTGCATCGGCGCCTCCACTTGTTGAAGTTACGCCTGGGCACTCCTACCGGTGTTGGTTCCCTATCGGAGGTTCGCGCTAATGGCTGGGTCAGGTAAAGCACACCTCCGCACTAACGACAACATTATTTTGCGTGTTGAAGACCTCACAATGGATTTTCCGGTTGGCCGGAAAAGTTTCGTTCGCGCAGTATCTGGAATTTCTTTCGACATCGAACGTGGAGAGACATTAGCCATCGTCGGCGAGTCTGGCTGTGGCAAATCCACCTTGGGTAAAGCCATCTTGCAACTACCCAAACCAACTTCAGGCTCAGTGAATTTTCAAGGCCAAGAACTCACAACGCTTCACAAAGACGCGTTGCGCGATATTCGGCCCGCAATGCAAATGATCTTCCAAGACCCCGTCAGTTCACTTGACCCGCGTCTTTCCGTGGCAAAAATTGTTGATGAGCCGTTAAAAATTTGGGATCGTGGCGATGAAGCATGGCGCAGCAACAAAGTTGACGAACTTTTAAATGCTGTCGGCCTCGACCCTGCGCTTGTGCGCGATCGTCGTTCGTATGAGTTTTCCGGCGGACAGTGCCAGCGCATCAGCATTGCGCGCTCGCTGGCGCTCGAACCACTTCTTCTCATTTGCGATGAGCCTGTATCAGCTCTCGACGTGAGTATTCAAGCTCAAATTCTGAACTTGCTGCAAGATATGAAAGAGCGTTACGGGTTAACGCTCATCTTCATTTCACACGACCTGGCAGTGGTGAAAGCCGTGAGCACGCGCATCATGGTGATGTACCTCGGCAAGGTATGTGAAATTTCATCACCCGATGAGTTGTATGCACGCCCGCGACATCACTACACACATGCGCTCGTGAGTTCTGTTCCTATTCCTGACCCCACCGTTGAAGCGCGGAGCACCGCGTTGGAAGGTGAACCTCCATCACCCATGGATCC
>CANFUE010000018.1 GCA_947450115.1 Acidimicrobiaceae bacterium
AAATCTTCGCTTATTTTTTTCAATTCCACGTCGTCAATACACAATGCAAGTGGCCCATCAACGGCATCTGCAAAACGAGTGAAACTTGCGACAATATTTTCGAATTTTCCGAAGTGATCTAAATGGTCTGTATCAATGTTGGTCATTACCGCACCGCACAGAGGCAGCTTTTCATGCGTGCCATCGCTTTCATCAGCTTCCACGACGAAGAGACCAGTATGCGACCAAGCACCATTGGTGTGGAGTCCCGGAGCATCTCCTCCAACAACAAAACCGCATTGCCCATCGGCCCCACCCAGCATCAACGAGATGAGGGTCGTGGTCGTGGTTTTTCCATGAGTACCAGCCACGCCAACGGCTGATGCCACTGCGCAAATGCTTGCCAGCATGTCGGCACGAGACAATGCAGGTATTCCCAATTCGCGAGCAGCAGCCATTTCGATATTGTCGCTCGGCACTCCGCTCGAGGCACACACTGCATCACATCCGAAAATGAGATCTGCACTGTGCCCAATGTAAATATCGATGCCCAACTCTTTTAGTTGAGAAATATTTTCACTCGAGCGGATATCACTTCCAGATACTTGGTGCCCCATCGCAACGAGAGCCCTCGCAAGCGCACTCATACCAGGGCCGCCAATTCCCACTACATGCAACCGCCTGCATGTTGTCAATTCAATGGCGGCAACTTTTTTCATTTGGGGCGAAGTGCTGTGAGAGGAGGACATAGTTACTTGAAGGCCTTAATCAGATGCACGTGCGACGGTAGCAATGAGCGAGCCCAGTTCCGCCCGCCGATTCAATTCCCCAGCCAAATAGGCATTTTTACGCAATTCCTGGAGTTTTTCTTCATGCTGCATGAAGTGGGAAACCACAACTTTGACCTTCTGTGCAGAGAAGCTTTCTTCCGTCATCAGAACTGCAGCACCAACGTCGGAGAGCAAACGAGCATTTTGCTCTTGGTGGTTATCTGCAGCCCCAGCCCACGGAACCAAAATACTCGCCACTCCCAATGTGGCTATCTCACCAATGGTGCTGGCTCCGGAACGCGCAACAACAAGATCAGCTGCTTGGTAGACCTCTTGGATACGTGATTCATAGCCCACTCGCATGTAATTGGGCGACGCAACCGGTGTGATGTCTCCGACATATCGATTTCCTGCAATGTGATACCAAAATATTTCGCTGAGCGACGGATCATCTCGCAGTTCCTCTGTCACATGATTGAGTAATGCCGAGCCAAGTGACCCTCCCATGACAACCACTACAAATTGGTTGAGCGGTATCCCAAGTGCCAAGCGTGCTGCGTTTTTCTCTACCAGACCAATTTCATTGGCGCCTGCTTGACGCAGGTGACGACGGATGGGCGCCCCAACCAGTGTTGCATTGAGCAGTGGCGAATGTGGATGTGACTTCGTCACCACATCTGCATCTCGCGCCTGACGCCGAGTTGCTAATCCGGGTTGCGAGTCGTAGGAAACGACGACTCGACGAATTTTTAATTTCTTTGCCGCCCGCATTGGGGCCAAACTGCCGTATCCCCCAACAGACACCACCACGCTTGGCGATATCTCGCGCATCAGTTTGCACGCCTCTCGTGTTGCCTTGTGCATCAAGAACAACATTCGCACATTGTGAAATGCGGCTCGAGGCGACAGTTGGTGACGCGCACCTACGACATTGAGCAAGGTATACGGATACTCAGTCAGGCAAAATATTTCCTTATCAATACCTCGCTGTGTACCAATGAAGTGAACGTCTTTAGCTAAGACACCCTCGTCTTCAAGCATTTCAGCAATAGCAACCACTGGCAGTACGTGCCCGCTGGTACCCCCGCCGCAAATAACAACTCGTGTGGGTTGTGAAAGTGTCATATGGCAATCACTTCATGTGGCGAGCAACGTTGAGCAACAAGCCCGTGGCAGCCATGGTGACGAGTAGCGAACTACCGCCATAGGAGATGAACGGAAGGGTGAGACCGGTAACCGGCATCACTCCTGTCACTCCACCAATATTGACAATTGCTTGCACACCGAACCATGCAGTAATTCCGCCCGCGATGAGGGCGCCGAACGCATCGCGTGCACCAAGTGCAGCTTGAATACCAAAGACAATGAAAAGGAAAAAGAGACCCAAAACAGATACTGCACCCACGAAACCAAGTTCCTCGGCGATGACAGCAAAAATAAAGTCGGAGTGCGCAAGAGGTACATAGCCCCACTTCCCCGAGCCATCTCCCACTCCTACTCCGGTGAATCCTCCGTTAGCAATACTGATCATCGACTGGTACACCTGGTATCCCCAGTGACCTTTGTTCGCCTCAATATTAAAAAATGCCGTAAAACGTTCGCGACGGTACGTTTCCAAATTTACGAAGAACGCCACAACACCCAACCCAAGGGCGCTAACCACTGTTAAAAGTCGAAGCGAAGTTCCCGCAACAAATGCAATTGAGAGAACAATTGCACCAAAAATAATTGCTGACCCAAGGTCTTTTTGGGCCATGCACATACCACCGGCGAGAATGAGCACGAAAGCTACTTTTCCTAGACGGGTAGCCATGTCTGATACGTCGCGACGGTTCTTACTTAAAATTCTTGCTACATAAATTAATGTTGCCAATTTCAATAATTCAGATGGCTGAAAACGCCAAGCACCTTCTCCCACCCATGCACGTGCCCCGTTGACCGATGTACCGAGACCGGGAACGAACGGCAACAACATGGCAAAAAATGATGCACCAAATATGAATGCTGCGTACTTCTTTAACATTTGGTACGGGAATGAGTAGGCGGCCCACATTAAGAGTGAGCCGATGCCAGCCCATGCAAGTTGACGGTAAAAGACGGCAAATGCAGATTTACCACTATGCAGCATCGTCACAGACGAAGCTGAGAGCACCATTACAAGCCCAAACATCACTAGCAATGCGCTCACGATGAGGAGCCCATAGAACGCCACCGTCGGAGTTTGTGTAGCCATTTGTCGTTTGTTCGAGACACCTGAGCGATCGAGCGTTGCACGACGACGCTGCGCAACAGTTAAGAAACTTGCCTGAGAACGATCTGGAATGGCTGTGCTCATGTACGTGCTTCTCCTTCGCGCTGTGGAGATTCTTCCCCAACATAGGTCATTACACGGTCTGCAAAATCGCTTCCACGTTCTTCGTAGTTCTTATACCAATCAAAACTCGTACAGGCTGGCGACAACAACACAACATCACCTGTGCTGGCAATAGAACCCGCAACTTCAATAGCTTCCTGCATGCTTGTTGCAATATTGGTTGGACAAAGCCCTGCAAAAGCAGTTGCGATTTCTTGTGCACTTTCGCCAATACATACCACTGCTTTTACGTGCTGATGCTCAAGAGCAAGGTCTGCAAGATGAAGCCCCTTATTGCGCCCACCTGCAATAAGCACAATACTCGGGAAAGCCCGCAGTGCTGTTCGTGCAGCATGTGGAGAAGTTGCTTTTGAATCGTCAAACCAACGCACTCCATCTTTTTCAATGACGAGCTCAATGCGATGGTGCGACGGCTCAAACTCTTTCAATGCTTGAATAACTCCAGCATGAGTTCCAATGCCAGCTTCTAAACACATCGCAGCTGCTGCAAGACCATTTTGTATATCGTGCGGCAATGAACGTTTCATTTCCGCTTGCTTGACGAGAACTCCGGCCGGACCAACGAGCTCATTTCCCTTGACGAAATAGTCACTTTCTGCAGTTTCACCAAATGAGATAAATCGACCTGAACTATTGCGAGCGATAGTGCAAATATCGCCTTGAGCAAATGGTGCTACTGCGACATCATTTGATTGCAGGTGCGCCCAAATTTTTGCTTTCGAACCAACGTACGAGGCAAAGTCGCGATGCCAATCAAGATGGTCGGGGGCAATATTGAGCCACGTTGAGGCGTTTGCACGAAAAGTATTCGTAAGCGTTAATCGGAAACTTGAGCACTCCACAACAAATGCTTCTGCGTCGCTGTTGAGAGCCTCAATAAATGGCGTTTCGGTGTTCCCTACTGCAGCCACTCGCTTTCCGGATGCACGAATCATTGCTGCAGCCATCAAAGTTGTTGTTGTTTTTCCATCTGTACCAGTAACGGCAAGAATGGGGCGCGGACCACCTACGCGAGATTGCTCCCAGCGATAGGCCAACTCGATTTCCGACAGCATCTCTTTTTGTGCATCAACAGAAATAGCAAACAGTGGATGAGTTTCAGGAACTCCTGGTGCAGGCATCACGTAATCGACGTTTTTCACCAAAGTGGCAAGCGCCCCAAGATCTCCTGCAGGGAAGATTTCGGCGCCAAGTTCTTTTCCTAGCAACTCATGGCGTTGAGATAACTGATCGTCGGCAAGAACAACTTCGCTTCCGCGCGCCACAAGTGCACGCGCAACAGAAGTGCCAGCGATTCCTAGCCCGTACACCAAGACTCTGGTCATCGGCCTACGCCTCGCGTGAAGTCTCCGATGTACACAGCAAGTGCTGTGGCAACACAGATTCCTTGGATGATCCAAAAACGAATGATGACAGTGGTTTCTGGCCAGCCCACCAATTCAAAGTGATGATGAATCGGAGACATCCGCAAGATACGACGTTTGCGCCCGGACGCTTTGAATACACCCATTTGCACCGCTACCGACCCAGCTTCAAACACATTGATGCCACAGATCAGCAACAGCAAAAGATGTGTATTAGTCGTGACAGCAAGAAGTCCGAGTGCTGAACCAATTCCAAGAGCACCCACATCACCCATAAAAATTTTTGCCGGCGCGGCGTTCCACCATAAAAAGCCACCACATGCCCCAGCAAATGCTGCAGCCAGCACTGCCAGGTCGAGTGGATTCACTAATCCGTACACCTCGGGGTTACGAAAAGCCCAATAGGCAATAACGGTGTAGGCAAGAAACGACATCAAAGCAGAACCACCTGCAAGGCCATCGAGCCCATCAGTGACATTCACTGCGTTAGTTGCGCTCCACACCATGATGGCTGCCCAAATAACCCACAGTGGCCACGGGATATTCCATCCCGGGTAAGAACTGCGCGTAATAGAGAAGGTGCTGCTGACATTTGTTGCAGTTACTAGCCACCAGAGAAACAACACCGTGATGCCAAATGTGAGATAGCCCTTCTTCTTCCAGAAGATGCCACGATTATGAGCCTTGCGAACCTTGATGAAGTCATCGAGAAACCCCATGAAGGCCATCACGAAAATACATGCCCACATAATGAGAGCTTGATTTGAAAACGCAAGGCCATGCCGCAGATGCGCAACGAACCAACCGAGGAATGCCGCAATAACAATTGCTGCTCCTCCCATGGTGGGGGTGCCTTGCTTTGCCATATGGTGCGTTGGGCCAAGATCTTCTTTACCCAAGATCGGTTGTCCACGACCTATGCGTCGAAAGAAACCAATGAGGTAGCGGGTTCCAAAGAGTGAGCCCGCCATTGCTACGGCTCCTCCTATAAAGACGGCAATCACGAGGTGCCCGCCTTTTTGTGGGCAAAGGCCAACTCGAGTTCTTCTCTATCGCTCAACGGCTCGCTCATATTTCCCGTGACTTGAAAAGCTTCATGTCCTTTGCCCGCAACGATGACCACGTCACCCGACTGAGCAAGACCCACTGCGTAAGCAATGGCTTCTCGACGGTTAGCAATTTCCACCGCTCTAGTTTTGTTCATTCCCGAGCAGATATCGGCGATGATGGCAAGAGGGTCTTCGGAGCGTGAATTATCACTCGTCACAATGACGACATCAGCAAGCTCGCTTGCAATTTTTCCCATCTCTGGCCGCTTCTCGCGATCGCGGTCTCCACCGCACCCGAAAACCACAATGACCCGACCACTTTTTGCCGACACACGTGCAGAACTCAATATGGCAAACAACGAATCTGGAGTATGAGCAAAATCAACAAAAGCCTCTACCCCACTTGTATTGGCTATTTTCTGAACCCTTCCAGGGATAAGAGCAAGGTTTTCAAGACCATGCACTATGGCATCACGATCGACCCCATGCTCCTCGGCAGCAGTTGCGGCAAGCAGTGCATTACTCACATTAAAAATTCCCCCAATGGGAAGCGCGATGTCTCTGCCTCGCCAAGTAAAAGAACTCTGCGACAATGAGCTGTGCAAGTTCTGCACCTCTTTGAGAGAAACACGAACGAGATCGCTACTTGTATAGCTGTCTTTGAGGAGATCAACAAGTTTCACTCCCCATGCATCGTCAACATTGATGATTGCCAATTGAGTTGTAGAAGTGCGAAAGAGTTCTGCCTTTGCCGCAAAATAATTCTCTATCGTCCCATGAAAGTCGAGATGATCATGCCCGAGATTCGTAAAAATTCCTGCCGCGAACTGCACACCAGCAACCCGCTGTAGTTGGAGTGCGTGAGAAGTCACTTCCATCACTACCGACTGCGCCCCAGTATCAATTGCCCTGCGCATCTCTCGTTGCAAATCGGTGGATTCTGGAGTTGTTCTCTCGCTGTTGAGGGTGCCAAATACGTGCGACACCTTGCCAGCACTCTTCAATATTGCAGCCAACATCGCTGCAGTAGTTGTTTTTCCGTTGGTACCGGTAATACCAAAAACGGGAACTTCAAGTGACGGACGCCCGTGTACCACATGAGCGGCGAATGCCATCGCCTTGCGGTCTTCGCGTACTTTCAGAAATGGCAAAGAGTACGGGCCATCTTGAGTGACCAGCAAAGCACTTGCTCCACTTTGAGTTGCGCGGTCTACGAACTGATGCCCGTCTGTGTTGGCCCCAGCTATGCAACAAAAAAGTGTGCCACTCTCTACAGTGCGTGAATCGTGACTCACATCCGAGATTGCGATGTCAACAACATCGCTTACATCAGAGGCAAGCACACCACGAGATGCCAGTTCTACAGCGACATCTTGTAGCGATACCCGCATTCTCTTAGTGAGCCGCTTCATTTGCACGGGCATAAGGGTCAACTCGCCCACAGGGCTGCGTCGTTGCTGCAGGCTTAATACGAAGCTCGCGGGCAACTACGCCACCAATTTGCGCAAATACAGGTGCAGCTGCGGTTCCACCGAAACGGTCACGTGACCCAGCATCTGGTTCGTCGATTGAAACAAGGACAGTTACTTGCGGGTCTTCTGCCGGCAAGAACCCGACGAACGATGCAAAATACTTACGGCCACCTTGATCTGTTCCATAAGTTCCGTCAGATTGAATTTTGTAACCAGTACCCGTTTTGCCCGCAATGGTCATTCCGGGAATTTGCGCCAAGGTACCCGTTCCGTAACAAACGACGTCACGCATCATGAGGTTCATTTCTTGGGCAGTGGTCGACTTCAGCACCTCATGAGTGGATGATTGCTCAAGATACTTTGTTTTACCACTCTGATCGATCACCGCACTCACCATGCGCGGTGCTACATACACACCATTATTTGCAATCACATTAACTGCCGAAAGCAACTGCACCGACGTTGATGCGAATCCATAACCATAGGCAACAGTAATTTTCTCTGTTCCTTGCCATTTTTTTACCGGCTTCAAAATGCCAGCACTCTCGTCGGGAAGATCTAGATCTGATTTAGCCCCAAATCCAAATGCATGTAAATATGAGGCCAGTGTTGGACTCGAAATACGTTGAGCAGCAAGCACTGTTCCGAGGTTTGATGACTTTACTAAAATTTCTTTAACCGACATCTCTTGCAGTGGGTGCGGGTAAGCATCGCGAATGAGGTATTTATCAAAAGTTTGAGCTCCCGGCACATGGAAGGTGGAGTCTGGGGTGATTGCGCCTTCGTTAATTGTTGCTGCCAAGCTAAATACTTTGGCGACCGAGCCGGTTTCATGTGAATCGACTGCGGCAAAGTTGCCAGAAGTGTTTGTCAATGTGCCGTCTGCATTACGTCGCACGTTTGCCATGGCATAAATATCACCAGTTTTTGAATTCATCACCATCGCAACTCCACCGCGTGCACCGACCTTCGCGACCTGCTCCACCAAAAGTTGATCGACTTGATACTGAATAGAACGATCAAGAGTAAGTACTAGATCTTCACCTGGTCGAGGCTGCACTTCCATGCTGTTCGAGCCGGGAATGGAGCGACCTTGGTTATCTTGTTCACGAACAAATCGGCCATTTTTACCGGTCAAAATGTCGTTGTACTTCAGTTCCAATCCGGCAGTACCGACCCCGTCTGTATCGGTCTTGCCCACAACAGACTTTGCCGAAACACCAACAATGGTTCGTGCAGGTTCTTCATAGGCACCAATACCGGGAAGCTTCAAGGCGGTAATTGACTGCACAATTTTTGGGTCTACCTGGCGAGCAATAAAAGAGAAATTCGATTTACGTGCCGCAAAGGTTGTTGCCAACTCTTGTTCCTTCGTTGCATCAAAACGCATGAGACCAGCAACTGCTTTGGCCGTGCCTGCAGGGTCGGTAACAGCCTTTGGATCGGCATACAACGTCATCATTGGTACCGACATAGCAATTTCTTGGCCAGTGCGATCGAAAATTGCACCACGTTCAGCAGGAAGAATTGTGGCACGCACTCTGTTGTCTATTCCTGCGGCACGAAATTTATCGCCACCAAATACCTGCAGTCGAGAAACTTGAGCCACCAAAACTGCGAGCAGCAAAAGAAGAATTCCCAAGGCCCAACGCAGTCTTTTTTTCAGACTCGGCGCAGCAACAAACGGTGCACGTCGCACCGATAGTTTCGTTATTTTCTTTTGTTGTGTCTGCACTGGCTGCAGATGACGCTGCCGTTGTTCAGTTGTGCGTACCCGTTGTGTTGAACTGGGGCGCGAACGAGTTCTCGTTTGATGAGCGGTTGATCCGTGACTTCGCGTTACTCGAGAAGTGGCTGCAGCACGTGGTGCACGGACATTCGTTCTTGAATTCACGGTGTTCCACCTATTTCAGACTTCAATTGACCAAATTCGTTGAGTGGCGATTCCACGTCATGGGCCACCGCATCGCTCAGATCACCCGTAGAGGCAAGTACTCCGGCAACGATGTCTGGCTCTACAGCAACAAAACGAGCCTGAGTAGAAGGCTTCATTCCCAAACGAGCCGCCTGTGCCGACAAGTTGTCGGGCGAAATGAGAAGGGAGCGTTCGTGTCGCAATACGTTGTAATTATTCCGCGAGAGCTCAACAGTTTTTGAAAGCGAGTCGAGTTTCAACTGTTGCTTTGCTAGTTCCACGTGAACTAAAGCTGCGAGAAAAAAGACACCGCAAACAAGCGCAGCTGACACAACAAGTACCCAAAATGCCCTGCCACCACGTTGGGCTTCCACCAGGCGAGGACGAGACGGCGCAACGGCTCCTTTAAGTGGCAATGCCTTTTCAATAGGAAGTGCCATATTGCGCGCCATCTCAGTTCACCCCAGCTGGAGCGAGTTTTTCTACTACGCGAAGGCGAGCCGAACGTGCCCGCGGATTACGGAGTTGCTCTTCTTTGGTTGGCGTTTCAGTACAACGCACACGCTTCACTAGTCGCACTGCCCCACATCCACATGGCAAATCGGCTCGACACGTGCAGCCACCAGTTTCTGCTTCGCGCAAAATATTTTTGGCAATTCTGTCTTCGCCAGAGTGATATGAAATCACTGCAACGCGTCCTGCGGTGCGGGTATGACGAATTGCGCTTTCTAACGCCCGTGGCAACTGATCAAGTTCAGCATTGACCTCAATACGAATGGCCTGAAAAGTGCGCTTTGCAGGGTGTCCGCCAGTACGGCGTGTTGCAGCAGGAATCGCTGTTGTCACCACAGCAGCTAATTGAGTGGTGCTCTGCACAGGCCGCGCCGCGATGATGGCGTCAGCAATTCGTGATGCAAAACGCTCATCTGAATAATCGCGCAAGATGCGAATGAGATCACCGCGCTCATAGGTATTCACCACCTCGGCCGCAGTGAGCGACTGGCTTTGGTCCATACGCATGTCGAGGGGGGCATCGACACGGTAAGAAAAGCCGCGCTCAGAGCGGTCGAGTTGTGGTGAAGAAACTCCAAGGTCGAAAAGGGCCCCAGAGATTTCATCAATATGTAGCGACTCCAGCACGTCATCTATTTGCTCGAAACGAGCACGACGCACAGTTGCACGTTCTGCAAAGGCCGCTAAGCGTTCACTTGCAGTCGTTACTGCAAACTCATCACGATCTAAACCCAAAATAGAAATGTCATCGTTGCTCGACAACAGTTGCAGTGAATGACCTGCGCCGCCCAGCGTGGCATCAATAACTACACCACGAGGCACTGTTTGAAAAACAGCAATCACCTCATTCAGCATCACTGGGTCATGAGAAAACACAGTTCTTTCGCTCACCGGCAGCCCCTCGGCCAACGAGTGCCGCCGGGATTTCTCCCCGGAACAAGCGAGACGGTAGCGGGCGGAGTTGGAGCTAGCCATCTTGCCGACCGAGAGACTGCCGGTGAGCGAAATTCGTGTACTTCTCTTTGGGGGTTGTGTGTCGTGGTGATCATGCGTCGGCCCCTGCAATTTGCACAGTGCCTTTCGTATTGATGCGTCCGAAGCGAAGTGGCTCCCAAATTTCCACTCGATCGAACGCACCGCTCACTACAACTTTGGAATTCAAGGAGAGCCCTGCGTATTCACGCAATTGCTCTTCAATGTTGATGCGACCTTGTGCATCGATGGATACCTCCACCATGTTGCTTGCCAAAGCACGCATCTGGTTGCGGTCCATTTCGCCACGTCGCACTTTGGCTAGGACTTCTGCAGCTTCTGCTTCAAATGCCTCAGCACTTAAAACGTCGACACACATGTCTTGTCCAAAAGCGAGATAGCAACGGGGCTCTAAACGCGGCCGGAATGCAGCAGGCAACGCCAAGCGACCCTTGGGGTCTAATTGGCGCTCGTGTACTCCGACAAACACGTGATCTCCGTCTTGGTACCCAGTCTCCACCCGACTAGGAAGCGGGCACCACCTCCCCCCAGCAATCTCCATTATGCCCCACTTTTCCCCACTATGCAACTATTTCCCCCACAAATTCTGAGGAAAAGGGAGAATAGGGCCAATAGACGAACAAAAAAGGACCCTGAAACGCGAAAAATGCCCTAAAAAGGGCATCGGGAGGCTCAAAATGGGCTGTTTTTACTGGTGGGGCAAAGTGGGGGTTATTTCATAGCGCCGGGAAGGTCATATCGACCGACCGCAGCGCCATGGGAACGTGGGCAGCGAGCTGAGCGACGCGAGCCACGTCGTGATGCAACCCTGGCAGCATCGCAATATGCAATGCAGCATCCCAATGGAAATATGCAATGCATTGAAAGCGTGCGTAGTCACGCGTGCGACGTTGACTAATGCCCACTAGTTTCCCGCGAGTATTTTCACCAGCAGGAAATACTTCACCAGAACCTCGCCCCGCAAAGCACACCAGGTCAGACCAGTCATTACGTTCAAATGCGCCTCGGTGCACCTGCGCCGAAGACATCCCCACGCTGGCAAGTAGCGATACCCACCAGTCACCAATCCACCACATTGATTTTCCAATGTCGTCATTCCACAACGCATCTCCACGAGGCACAACAATGTCAATCCATAAAGATTCAGTGGGGTGCACGTACACCGCTCCTCCACCACTACGCCTGCGTACCACGTCGATCCCATTGGCCTCGCAAAACGAATGATCAACATCATCTTCTTTTTGTGAAGAACCTAAAACGATTGATGGTCGCGTAGGGGTGAGCAACCACACACCTCGCTCGATGGGTAAAACCGTGTGGTGGAGTTCTTCGGCAGTGCCTTCGCGTTTATGAAGCAAGGGCAAGGTACGGCTTCCATTGGTCGGGCACGGTCACAACCGACAAGGTGATCCACGACGACTCACGTGGCACATATGGCTTTGCCACCAACGGCATCCCTGCTTCTTCGGGAGTGCGGTCACGTTTGCGCAAATTACACGTACGACATGCAGCAGCAACGTTTTCCCAAACGTGCATACCACCGCGCGACTTTGGCAATACGTGGTCGATACTGTCGGCCGGCGCACCGCAGTACTGACACGCGTGTCCGTCACGCGCCATGATGGCACGACGTGACATTGCAGTGTGGCGACTATAAGGAACCTTCACCATGTACTTGAGCCGCACTACTAGTGGCGAAGCAAGTGTGAAGCGTTCCGAACGCATTTCCGTACCATCATTTTCAATGAGTTCTGCTTTTTCTGAGAGCACTAAACATGTGGCACGGCGCACAGAAACAATACTCAGTGGCTCGAAAGTTGCATTGAGAACGAGCGCACTTTTCATTTCTACAACCGTTGCGATCTTTGTCTCACGAAAGGTGCTTCCACTCGCGGCACCACTGCAAGTAACTCACCACATCATGAGCAACCATGGGATGTTGTTCATTTCCATACTGAATGGTGTTGCGCATTTTCATGTATTCACGATTCGGCAACGGCAAAAAGGGTGCAGCTGTCCACCAGCGGCGCGGTGTGAGACGCAACCACTGCCGCAACGCTGTTCCCCACAATGTGGGACGAACGAGAACTGCACCCACCACCTGCATCATGCGGGTCGTGGCTCCTTAGGCAGCCCCAGAACCATTTCACCAACAATGTTGCGCTGTACTTGTGATGAACCTGCATAAATCGTTCCGGCGCGAGCGTTTAAGAATGTCATCGCCCAGCTGTTGGTGGAGTTCGGCGCACCTGCATCGTCGGCACCAAATGCGCTCGACGGACGTCGTCCCGTTGGCACCATTGCGTCGGCTCCCATGATGTCCATTGCGAGCTCTGTAACGACCTTGTGATATTCGCTCCAAAACAATTTGCCAATTGCCGCATCGGGGCCGGGGTGATGACCTTGCAAGAACTGAGTAAGCGTACGCATGCCGAGGTAACGCATCATTTGGACCTTCGAGTGACACCAAGCCAATCGTTGGCGAATACGCGGGTCGGTATTCACGCCGCGCTCTTTTGCCATGAGCAACAAACGGTCAAGTTCTGCTTGGTAACGAATGGGGCTTACCGCAGCGGCCTCTCCGCGCTCGAAGCCAAGAAGGGTCATGGCAACTGCCCAACCATTGTTCACTCCACCAATGACTTCACCTTTGGGTGCAACAGCATCGGTGTAGAACACCTCGTTGAATTCGCTTTCACCAGAAATCATTTTGATGGGGCGCACTTCAATTCCGGGTTGACGCATGTCGACCAAGATGAAAGAAATTCCTTTGTGTCGCGGCGCATCGGGGTCGGTACGAGCCAAGGTGAAAATATGGTCGGCAAGATGACCTGCAGAGGTCCAAATTTTTTGACCATTGAGAATCCACTGATCGCCATCGAGTTCTGCTTTCAAACCCACGTTGCTGAGGTCGGAGCCGGCATTGGGTTCGCTGTAGCCCTGGCACCACACATCGTCGCCCGACAAAATACGAGGAAGGTAGTGCTTCTTTTGTTCTTCGGTTCCCCAACGCAACAAAGTGTTGCCCAACATTTGAATACCGAACACATCGTTCGGCCCGCCACCAGGCACGCCTGCGCGCGCAAACTCTTCAGCCAAAATCACTTGCTCTAAAGCAGTGAGCCCAGCACCGCCGTACTCCACAGGCCAGTTCGGAGCGAGATAACCAGCTGCTGCCAAAACGGCGCGCCACTCGGTGACGAATTTTTCAAGTGCTTCACCTTCGAGCTGTCCGGTGCCACCCCAATTCCGAGGAAGTTTCTCGGCGAGAAAGGCCTGAACCTTGGTACGATAGACAGCGGCTTCTGGTGGGTAAACGGGATGCATACCCGCAATCTAGTCGCGAGGGAAACGGTCGCGCATCCGTGCGGCACCGATACGGCTATTTTTTAGTGAAGCCGCAAGATCTTGCACCCCTACTTTGCCAATGGCACGTAGTTGTCGTTCAATGACCAAAGCACATCCGAGCATCACGAGAAAACCACCAAATGCGAGCAGAAAATGAATTTGCAGTGCGACGACGGTGAAAATTAACCCTGCCAATGCGCCAAGACCTGCCCAACGCACCGTTTTTGCCGACTGGCGGTACATGCCTGCGGGCGATGTATTTTGCGCAAAGCGCTCATCGGACTGCAGCTGTTCTTCAATTTGGCGCAAGATGCGCTGCTCGTCGTCTGATAAAGGCACGCTCATAGTCTCTCACGTTATGGCGTCCATCTCAATACACAACCCATAACTCGCAGGTAAGAAATACCTCTGTGACCTTCTAGAGCGCAGACCCAGGACGAATTGCCCCTTTGCCAAATTTCTCACGAATATGGTCTATCGCTTCACTTGCTTGATCCCAAGAATCGTCTTGAACTCGGTCTTCGTCAAAAAGTGAAGGTTGCGCACGTTCATCGGTGAAGTTGCTGGTACTCACCCCCAGAAGTCTGACCCCTGGAGCAAGGTTGATGTTGCTCAGCAGCGGCGTTAATGCATCAACAAGACTTGGCCCGCTCGACTTTCCACCATCGGTGGTAATGCTGCGCGTGATGGAATGAAAATCTGAAAATTTTACTTTGAGCGTTAATGTTCGCGCCAAGGTCTGATGCGCGCGCAAGCGTGACGCCACTGCATCACATAGGCGCACAAGATGTTGATGCACTTCGTCTTGTGTAAAAAGGTCTTCGTGGAAGGTTTCTTCATGCCCAATTGATTTCACGTCACGTTCTGATTCCACTGGCCGGTCATCTCTGCCATGAGATAGATCGAAAAGATGCTTGCCATGAGCATCGCCCACTGCAACCGTGAGCACATCGAGCGGAAGAGCCGCTAGGTCGCCAATGGTTTTAATGCCAATACGGTCGAGCTTTTCCTGTGTCACTGGCCCAACACCCCACAGCGACTTCATAGGCAATGGATGCAAAAACGACAACTCGCTCCCCTTTTCTACTTGCACTACACCCTTGCCTTCGCGCACTCCTTCTGCGGTGGCAATTGGCTTTGCAGCCTTTGAAGCAATTTTTGCAATGAATTTGTTTGTGGCAATTCCGACAGAACAGGGAATATCGATTTCGCTACGAATACGTCGACGCAGTAGTTCTGCAATCTCTAGCGCACTTCCAAATATTTTCAGCGAACCGGTGACATCGAGGAATGCTTCGTCGAGCGCAAGGCCCTCAACATGGGGAGTGACCGAATGAAAAATATTGTGCACTTCCGCACTTACCTCTTGATACAAGGCATGATTGCCTGGCAAGAAGATGGCGTCGGGGCACAACCGCTGCGCATGAATTGAGCCCATGGCACTAAAGACCCCAAACCTGCGCGCCTCATACGATGCCGCAGCAACCACGCCTCGTGGGCCTGCGCCACCCACAACAACAGGCTTTCCTCGTAACTCGGGCCGCTCACGTAGTTCAACAGCCACATAGAACATGTCCATATCAACATGCAGAATGACGCGTTCAGGGTTCATTTCACTTCACAGCCTACGATGTCTCTGTGTCTTCGCTTCCCACCCCTTCCAACAACGCTTTCCCAACAACTGAACGCCCCCTTTCCGCGCTTCCCCCGCGAGGTGCGCGCATCGCCGCATTTTGCTCCATCGTGTTTGGCGGCATTGCGGGCGGCCTCATCGGCTTTGCTCTTGTCGATCTCCAATGTTCCGGAGCGTGCAACACTCCCGAAGGCATTGGTGTGTTTGTGGGAGCAACGCTCACCGCCGCCGGCATGGGCGTGGTGGCAGTACTCGTCTTACGTGCTTTAGGCGAATGGAAAGAATTGCAGGATAAGAAATGAGCCTTGCACTTGCCACTGAACTTGTTGAGTTAGCCACCACTATTGCCCACGAAGTTGGTGCAGTTGCACTTGCCGGACGCAAACGTGGATTAACCGAGGTGAGCACGAAGTCCACGCCTACCGACATGGTGACCGAATACGACAAGCTCACAGAAGCATCCATCATTGCTGCTTTGCGTGCTGCACGACCCGACGACAGCATTGTGGGAGAAGAAGGCGGCGGGCATGTGGGTACCAGTGGCATCACATGGTTTGTTGACCCCATTGACGGCACCACCAATTTTCTCTATGACCTCCCCACTTGGACCGTGTCGCTCGGGGCCCACGATGCCCAAGGCGAGCTTGCTGCCGTGGTCTTTTGCCCCCCTTTGCGAGAGACCTACACCGCCACACGTGGGGGTGGCGCCTTTCTCAATGGCTCGGCAATTCACTGTAATGATGTCACTGATATTGCTCAATGCCTCATTGCTACTGGGTTCAATTACTCACCAGAAAATCGACTGGTCCAGGCAGCACGAATTCCACGCATGATTGCCGAGATTCGCGATATTCGTCGACTCGGATCAGCTTCTCTCGATTTGTGCTTTGTTGCAGTAGGGCGATACGACGCGTACTACGAAGAACATCTGTTCCCATGGGACCTCGCCGCTGGAACCCTCATTGCTAAAGAATCTGGATGTACCATCGGCAGTATTGACGGTGGAAAAATTCTACCGTCGGCTATTTTGGCTTCTTCGCCAACTGTATTTACTCAAATACAAGATCTCATTAGACGCTCCAACGGTTAAACGCCCACCAGTAAGCAACTAGACTAAAGGTCTATGACCCATGGAAGCGCTGCCGATTCACCCATAGCAGTGCTCCTTGTTGAAGGTGCTCCCCACATTGAGGCCGACATCGCCCAAGCACTTGCCGCTCAAGATGTTTCCTGTGAACTGCTAGTGGCAAGTTCATTTGATGAATCACTCACAATGATTCACAAGAAACAACCCACAGTAATAGTTGTGAACTTTTCCACCATCGACGGCAATTCCAGTGACATGGTCAAACACATGAGAAATGCAACTTCCGCATTTATTTACATTGTGACCGAAGCATCCGACACCGCGACCATCTTGCGTGGTCTTGAATCTGGCGCCGACGATTTTCACGAGCACCCAGTAAATTGCCAACACCTTGTTGCGCGCATGCACGCAATGTTGCGCCGCGCAAGTGGGGCCTTTCACCTGTCGAATGCTTTGCATTTCGGACACCTCGAGATTCGCCCCGACGAAGGACGCGTCTACAGAGAAGGAAAAGAAATCTCGCTTACCCGTACAGAATTTCGCTTGCTCTGTGAACTAGCCACCAGCCCCAACAAGGTGTTTGCTCGCGAAACGCTTCTCGACCGTGTATGGGGATACGGATACTTTGGTGATGGCCGACTCGTCGATGTGCACGTGCGGCGTTTGCGGACAAAAATTGAAGCGCGCCCAGACCAACCTGAATATGTGGTGACCGTGCGTGGCCTTGGTTACCGTTTTGACGGCGAAAAGGTGAAATAGCACTAGTTTCTAGGCATGGCCTTCATTGTTGCAATCGATGCTGGAACGACAGGAGTCAGAGCGCGTGCAATCTCTACCGATGGCGCTCCTTCGGTCTCGTCATATCAGGAGTTCACTCAGTACTTTCCTCAACCTGGCTGGGTAGAGCATGATCCCGAGGAAATTTGGAGCGCAGTTCTCTCTACCTTGCGCGAAGTGTTGGGCCAACTGAGCGAAGTACCCATCGCAATCGGAATAACCAATCAACGCGAAACTCTTGTGGCATGGGACCGAGCAACCGATGCAGTGCTTGCTCCAGCCATTGTTTGGCAAGATCGCCGCACCGCAGACCGCTGTCATGAACTCATTGATCACCTTTCCGATATTCGGCGCATTACTGGCCTCGTTCTTGACCCGTATTTCACTGGCACCAAAGCAGAGTGGCTATTGCGTAACGCTGGGGTCAAGCCCGCAGCACAACTCGCACTGGGAACCATCGACTCATGGATCTTGTGGAGACTTTCTGGCGGCACCACATTTGCTACCGATGAATCGAATGCAAGTAGAACCATGTTGTACGACATTCACAAACATGCATGGAGCCAAGAGTTGTGTTCCCTTCTTTCCATTCCCATGAATGCGCTTCCTGAGGTGCGCAACTCAAGTGGCTTCTTTGCTGCCACCAACACCGAAGGAATCCCTCACGACATTCCTATCTCTGGAATTGCCGGAGACCAGCAGGCTGCACTTTTTGGCCAAGCCTGCTTTACGGCTGGCACTGCAAAAAATACTTACGGAACAGGAAGTTTCGTTCTCATGAATGCGGGCACCACATGCCCTGCGGTGGTTGATGGTTTACTCAACACCGTTGCATGGCGTATCAACGACATCACCACCTATGCCGTTGAAGGGTCAATTTTTGTGACTGGCGCCGCGGTGCAATGGTTGCGCGATGGTTTGCACATCATTGATGACGCAAAAGAAATTGAAGAACTCGCCATGTCGGTTACAGATGCTGGCGGAATTGTGATGGTGCCGGCACTCACCGGGCTCGGCAGTCCGTGGTGGGACCCTTACGCCCGTGGTGGCATCTTTGGTATTTCACGCGGCACAAACCGTGGTCACCTAGCGCGCGCAACTCTTGAATCGGTTGCCTTTCAAACACGTGACGTAATTGAAGCAATGTCTCATGCAACTGGCATCACGCTCACCGAACTACGCGCCGATGGCGGAGCCACCGACAACGCATTTCTCATGCAGTTCCAAGCCGATCAACTGCAGGTTCCGGTGGTGTTACCTATCGACCGCGAAACAACTGCTTGTGGAGCTGCGTATCTTGCTGGTCTTGGCGTAGGTGCGTGGTCGAGTTTGGAAGAAATTACCACTCACTGGGCGAGCAATGCCACGTACCTGCCACACATTGAAAAGTCAAAAGAGATGAATACAGCACATGCTCAATGGCTCAACGCAGTGCAGCGAGTGCGCACTACGCAATAACTTCCCTGCCCAGCAATGCTGCACCGATTGCTCCTGCTTCCGGGCCCAACTGTGCAGTCACCAGCAATGGCGCTGGACGCAACTCTGCCGGTGGCATTTGCTGGCTCAATGCATCGGCGACGAAATGTCGTAGCACCGCAGATGATCCGAGGCCGCCACCCAGCACAATGACTTGCGGGTCGAGCGTATTGACCAAGTTCAAAAGGCCAAGTGCCACCCAACTCGCAAACTCTTCCAAAACAATCAGAGCTTCTGCATCTTCTTTCACCACACGTAACAAAACTTCTTCACCACTCACACCATTGGCCATGCGCCGTAGCGCCGTGCCCGAGGCATATTGCTCCCAACAACCGCGACGTCCACACGGGCACTCTTCGCCACCATGTAACACAATGTGATGTCCGCTCTCACCAGCAAACCCATGGTGCCCACGCACCACTTTTCCATCTGCAATGAGTGCGGCTCCTATGCCAGTGCCGATGGTAATGATGAGCGCATGATTGCACTGACGCGCAGCACCCATTTCCCACTCTGCGATACCAGCACATGTTGCATCGTTATCTACAGCAACGTGGATTCCAAGTTGTTGTGCAAGTTGCTCTCGCATCGGCAATTTACGTAGCGCAGGAAGATGCGGCGCAAGATATACAACACCATCGCGCGACACGGTGCCTGGCATTCCCACTCCTAGCGAAGTAGCTACTTCACCCACACGAAGGGCCAGTGCAGTACATAATTCTGCTACTTCTTCCACGACGCCAATTCCTGGCGCAGTAGGAAGCGACAGCGAGTCGATGACCCTATTGTCGGCGCCGAGTGCAACCGCTAGGCATTTTGTCCCCCCAACATCTACACCAATTGCAACCATGTTGAACTGTGAAAATGCTGTTGAGCGGCCTTACGACTCGCAGCGTGCTTTCAGTTCGTTCAGCGTATGCAAAATGCGGTTCTCGGCGCGACGCTTCACAAAACCAGGAAGTGGAATCACCAGATCGATGGATAGATCGTAGGTAACAAGTGTTCCGTTGTTCACTGGCTCGAACATGTAGTCGCCATCGAGGGTGCGCATGATGTCGCCATCGACGAGTTTCCACTGAATGGTCAGAGGTGTGTCTCCGTAGGTATAGCCAAGTGTGTAGTGAGTGCTACGTCCAAGTGCCGAAGCGCGAAACTCGACTCGTGAAGCACGACCTTGAGCGTCACGTTCAAGGACCACGGCATCTTTCAGATCTTTGGCCCATTCGGGATATCGCTCGAACTGCGTAGCGATGGCAAAGCAGTGCTCAGGTGAAGCGGCGATGACTGTGGTTTGTTTGGCGGTTTCGGCCATACCCCATTGTTACCGATGGAGCATCGAATTGCACGGTTATTCAGCTTGTGTTTTCAATTGGCGAGGCCCGAAGGATCCGTACTTACCTGCCCATAGCCCGTTCAGCCCGATTCCGAGCATGGGAACCATCACCGCAAATGCCATGACGCTTCCCGATCTTCCATCGGTTGACGGCCGCGCCAAGGCAACACCGAGCCCAACGACACACTGCGCGGCAAGGCAATACCACATTGCCAAACGAACTTTCTTTGGTGCAACTTCACCTGCCAAAAAGAACAGTTGAGTCACAGCAATTTCTTCTTCTCTACTGCGTTGTACCGCCGCAAAATACCCAAGCAGAAAGGCAGCCACCCCGATGGCAAATAGCACCAAACTCACAGCCACAATGACCACACGAAGCGTGGATGAGAATACGACCGCGGTGAAAAGAGAAACAATAATAAAAACGACTGTTGCTACTCGGTTTAATAAAACAATTTTGCTCATCACTGGTCTTTCATCACAATTGCGACAGGGTATTCCATAAACGCGCAGTGAGCACATCGTAGGAAAAACTTTCTACTGCACGTACTCGCCCAGCATTACCCATACGTTGACGCAGATCGGGGTTGCCCAGAAGCAAAGAAAATGCTTGAGCCACTTCGTCGATACTGGTGGGATCTTTCACCACAATGCCCGTCACGCCGTCTTCCACGGCTTCGGCGGCTCCGCCACTACTGCCGGCAACTTGTGGCACCCCACATGCAGCTGCTTCCAAAAACACGATGCCAAAGCCTTCTTGCTCGAGCCCACCCCACCTGTTGCGACACAACATGGCGAAAATATCGGCACACCCATAGAGCAGCGGCAGATCTTCAAATGGTGTACGACCCAAAAAGCGCACTGGGGCACCCAACTTTTTGGCAAGTTCGTTCAACCGTTTCGCATCGCGACCCGCACCAGCAATGAGCATCTCGAGTTGCGGACGATCGCGTGCAAGCCGCGCAACTGCGGAAATAGCAATATCGAATCCTTTGCGCGGAACAAGTCGGCTGACGCCAACAATGAGTTCGGCATCGGGGGAAACGCCAAAATGTTCACGCGCCGATGCGCGCTCTGCAGCACTGAGCACCCGAAAACGCTCGGTGTCGACACCTGGCTGCACCACCGTTGTGGGAAGTTCGCGGCCAGCAGCTCGCGCCGCTTCATCGGCCGGATACTGACCCGCGGCAACAACGTGCATGGAATGACGCAATACGCGGCCCAATAATTGATGTGTGCCGGGAATACGCCCTGGCACTGTTACCTCGGCGCCATGCACTACAACTGCATAAGGCAACTCCAATGACGGACCCACAATGCCAAGTGGCACCGCAGGGTCGAGCACGACGAAGTCGGCACCAACACGCTTTGCCATCTCGTTAATACGCTTCACCATGAATGGGTGCGGAAGCAACACTGGCTCGCGCGTGCGTTCAATATGAAACGGCTGCGTGGCATCCCATTCTTTTGCGCCTTCATAAGGCGATGTGAGAACAGCAAAAGAATCGCTCGGCAAACGCCGCCACCATTCCCAGAGCAACGACTGAATGCCGCCAATTTTTGGCGGGAAGTCGTTCGTTACTAAAAGGTGGCGGGAAGTCATGCTTCTCTAGTGTTGCTCACGCACACCTGGCAGACGGTGCAATTCCGCTGCCACATCGGGATCTTCATCGTGAAGCGGGATACTGGAACCCATACCCAGGCGAGATGCCGCCCAAATTGCATGCGCCCGCAAGACCGGGTCGAGGCTCTGCACGTGAGTGGCCACTACTGCTTTCGCTTTTTCATTGTGCAGCGATGCGGTATTGCCAATGACTACCAACGCATTGCGCCGCACCCATCGCGGATCGCGGCCTGCGATATACCAACGGCCGTATCGCTCTAAAATATCGGCATCGGAAAGTGACAACAGTTCCAGCACATCGACCACTATTTGAGCATCGTTGGCAACATTTTCATGTTGCGCAAGGCGCATACTGGGCGGGCAAGCATCTTGGCATGAGTCGCAGCCATACATGCGTGCTCCAATAGCTTCGCGATACTGGTGCGCAATGATGCCGGGCTTTTGCAGAATCCACGCCAAGCACTTCCCTGCATCAATCACCCCAGGCTCCACAATTGCCCCCGTTGGGCAGGCATCAATGCAACGCCGGCAGGTGCCGCAACCATCAGACACAGTTGCCGACGGTGCTAGTTCAGCAGTAGTAATAACGCACCCCAAGACAAACCAACTGCCGGCACCGCTCATGAGCAAGTTTGCATTTTTGCCAAACCATCCGAGCCCCGCAAGATACGCAACTTCGCGATCAACAATGGCATTGCTATCGGCAAATACCAATGCTTCGTGGCCATCGCTACGCAGCTGCTGGGCAACCACCGTGAGCGAATCACGCAACAACGCATAATGATCGGACCAGGCATAGCGAGCCACGTCGCCAAAAACTTGGTCGGTGTATTGAGAAAGAACGGGCAGTTGCACATCGGCGAAATAACTCCGCGCGCCCACCACAATGCTGCGCGCGTGGGGAAGAGCCATCTCGGGAGTTGTGGAGCGAACGGGGTTGCGATAAGTGAACTGCATGGTGTCGCGTAACCCGCGTGCTTCACGCTCGAGCAAAGCTTCACGTGCCCGCAACAACGGCTCGGCTGTGGTGAAGCCAATGCGGTGCAACCCAGCCGACAGACCTACCTCGGAGAGGTGCTGTGTGTAGCTGCTTTGAGACTCAACCGACTTCACGATGTCGAAGCGTAGGCACCAAACCCGCAGAAGCGAGCAACCTCACAGCCCGCTCTTCTTCAAGGCTGAATACCACGGCATCGCCAGGCTCATGATTGAAGAGATACGTCACCACGCAATCGCTGCAGGCATCGCTTTGACGCATCACACAGGTATCGCATGAGATGGTGAGCGGCGACGAAGTAATGGGGAGTGTTTGGCGTTGTTCCATGCCCACATACGAGCAAAGGGGTGTAACAAAGCTACGCCAGCTGAGCGCCAGCAGTGTCGATTTCTAACACCTTTGCCGAACCCTGCGTGGGAAGGCTTTGTGCGATACGTGCTGCTTCACCCGCAGGGCAAAACATGGCAACACTCGGACCCGAGCCCGACAACCAGCCACAAATAGCCCCAGCGCTCAGCCCTGCATCGAGTGCTGCTTTGCTCTCTGGCACTGCAGCAAAACGAATGTCTTGGTGCAAACGGTCTGCAGTAGCTGCAGCAAGCGCGTCAAGATCTCCAGAATTTAAAGCTCCAACGAGAAGAGCGGTGTGCGCAATATTGAAAGCTGCATCTGCGAGAGGTACTTGGGTGGGCAACTTTGTGCGTGATGCATGAGTTGAAGTAGATGAAGAAGGAACCCACACCACCACTTCCACTGCGCAGTTGTTTGTAATGTTCGCAGCAAATGTGCCGTTGGTTCCCACGATGCCACCAAGCAACGACGCAGCAACATTGTCGCCGTGGCCTTCTAGGTCTGCAGTAGCAACCAGCACTTTCGTTCGCCACTTCCGAGAGAGCAAAGCTTTTCCATCTTGCTGCAGTGCGGCAAGGAGCGCTCCACCTACTCGCACTGCCCCGCTGTAGCCAAGACCACGGCCCATCGGAATATCGGTGCGAACGGAAATATTGCCAGCACCACCGAGTGCACGAAAGGCAATGGTGGCCGGATGAAATTCATCGGCAACAACATCGCTACCTTCTGCCTCGCGCACCGTTGCATACACAGACAATGCCATGGCTATTCCATCGAACCCTGGGCCCAAGTTGGCCGAACTTGCGGGAACGCGCACTGCCAGAGAGGAAATAGTTACTCCAAACGCTCAGCGGCTGTAGTGCTCGTGGCAATGAGTTTCTGCAACACCGCAGAAGCTTTACCTGAGTTAATAGATTCCTCAGCCAACATACGACCTTCGCCGAGCGATGCAGCAACTCCAGCAACATGTAGCGCTGCTGCAGCGTTCAACACCACGGTGTCGCGTGCAGCACCCTTTTCTCCGGCCAATACTGCACGAGCAATGCGTGCATTTTCAGTTGCGTCTCCGCCAACAATTGCCGACAGCGGTTGCGAGGAGAGACCAATGTCAAAACAGTCAACTTTCAATTCACTGATTTCACCATTGCGCAATTGCATCACGAGCGCAGGGCCAGCAAGTGTGAGCTCATCAACACCACCTTGCGAGGTTCCGTTGCTTCCATGCACCACCCAAGCGGAAGTGACTCCGCGCGAACCGAGAGCCTCAATCATCGGGCGCATCATCCATGGCGCTGCAACACCAACGAGCATGGAAGAAATAGGCGCAGGGTTTGCCATGGGCCCCAACAAATTAAATGCGGTGGAGATTCCTATTTCGCGCCGCGATGGCCCTGTGTAGCGAAATGCTGGGTGAAAACGAGCTGCAAGGCAAAAGCCCATACCGGCTTCATCAATACATTGCGCAACACCAACGGGGTCGAGTTCTATAGCTACACCGAGTTCTTCAAGCACGTCGGCTGCACCACATTTCGATGAAGCGGCGCGGTTCCCATGCTTGCATACCGGCACACCAGCGCCGGCCACTACCAATGAAGTGACCGTAGAAACATTAAAAGAATGACTTTGGTCGCCACCTGTGCCCACAATGTCAATGGCGCGTTGAGCAAGTTCTGGTGCAAGGTCAACACGCTGACCAGCAGAGCGCACAGCGCGCAACATGCCTGACAGTTCAGTAGCTGTTTCACCTTTGGCACGCAAAGCAACAATGAATGCAGTCATTTGAGACGCAGTTGCTTGCCCATTCAAAATGTCGGTAATTGCCGCTTCGGCAATATGAGGCTCAAGGTCATTTCCAGAAACAAGTGTTCCCAGTATTCCTGGCCACCCTCCGTACTGAGCAATATCGAGCGAATGCGAAGAAGTCACTCGCTCATTCTTACGCAGAGCGACGTCGTTGACGCACAATGCGCCGACGTTCACGTTCGGTTGTGCCGCCCCACACGCCTTCTTTTTCACGACTTGCTAAAGCATGCTCCAAGCACGACACGCGTACATGGCAGGTATCGCACACCGCAATGGCGATTTCTACTTGCGCTTCGTCGCCCTCATCGGGGAAAAAGACCGCAGGATCGAGACCCTGACAGGCCCCTTTTTGTCGCCATGAAAGATCGATGACTGTCACGTTGTTCCCCCACCGTGTTGCAGTTCACCCCGGAAAAGCCCCGGAATGTGTTCAGTTCAACCTTTGCCAAGCATCCCCCGATGCGTGACGAACGTCTCACCTCGCCCACCTTACGTTGTGCTCTACAAGTAACGCAAACTCAAAGGGAAAGAATTAACTATTGGCCTGGAGGTCTAAAAGCAGCTCTCCGACGGTGGAATCGGAAAGCTCCATTACTTCCAAATAGTTGGGGTGGATACAACGCAATTGCACCGGCCCACTGGCAAAAGCCACCACTTGTTCTGGGGTGAAATTGAAGTGGATGTAATGAACCGCAGCCGTGATGTCTTCTCGGGTGAGGGCAGCATCATGTTGAGCGTCGGTCACCGGGTGCACTTCGGTGCCATCGCTGAGCACCAGCACAATAGAGCGCTCGATACCCACCAATTTTGGTAGCCACTCGCGCATGGCCGCTTCAGTGGTGATTTCAATAAAGACCGTGCAACTCAACTGACCTGGTTCTGGAATGAGCGGGTTATAAGCATTGAGCTCTTCGTACACGCCTTCATCGGTCAGAACTTTCTCGGCACGCAACATTTCTTGAATCTGCATCCACATGGTGTCTCTATTTTCAAAGAGCACCGTGAGGATGGTTCCGATTTCAACACGACGCTTGCGCTTCAGCTCTAAGACGCGTGCTTTTTCGGCAACGCGTACTTTTTCATAAGCACGCAGGTCGAGAATGTCGTCGATAACAAGTTTGCGTGAACCATTGTGAGATGGTGACAATACGGGGGGCATATTTATCCTCTCTAATTTGGTTGTTATTTTTCTTCGGGAATTCCATAAGCGCGAGCAAGTAATTGCAACGGATGGCTTGGCGATTTGCCTGTTTGTTCGGTAATAGCGGTGTTCGCCAAGTGGCAGTCACCAGCAATTTCATCGCCCTCAGCGGCTTCAATTTCATCGGCAAGCTTGCGGGCAATAGGAATAGACATATCGGCATTTTCAGCGCGCAGGCCCCACATGCCGTCGATACCTGAACAGGTTTGGATGAGCTTGATTTTTGAACCGGTCAGTTTCAACAAGTCACGACTCTTCATACCAATGTTTTGAGCACGCAAGTGACACGGTGCGTGATAGGTAATTTTTTCAGGCACTTCACCCACAAAATCGGTGTTGAGTTCAGTTCCTTCACCTTTATGCAAACGCATGAGGTACTCGGCCGCATCGTAAGTGTTTGCAGCCACGAGTTCAGCATCGGCTCCGCCGATGTAGTCGACATAGTCTTTTTTCAATATGTAGCCACAGGTTGGCTGTGGCACAACAATGTCGTTTCCAGCACGCACTGCCGCGGCCAACGCCTCAACATTTTTTGCGCCTACTTTTGTAAATTGGTCGACATCGCCGCTGTGCAAGTACGGAGCACCACAGCACGATGCGCCTTCGGCTAGCGAGCATTCAATGTTGTTCTTTTCATAAACATTGATGAGGTCTTTACCAATACCTGGCTCTTGGTACTCAACAAGACATGTGGGAAAGAGAGCAACTTTGCCTTGTTTTTTCGTCATCACCGGAGACACGTGCTTTTTGAACCATGTAGAAAAACGAGTTTTAGCAAAAGGTGGCAGGAGGCGTTGGCTGGAAACTCCAGAAGTTTTTTCCACCACTTTGCGAAGGAGAGATCCGGCTTCGGCTCCCATAACAGCATTAGCAATTGGTGAGAAGGTGGTTGCCACTTTGCCGAGCGCGTCGGTGTGGCCCATCATGGTGGTGGTCATGCGCTTGCGCAGTGGTACTTGACCATTTGCTTGGCGCGTTGCATCGGCGCGCAGCATGAGCCGCGGAAAATCGAGTTCCCATTCATGCAGACCTGGAATATAGGGGCAGTTGATGTAACAGAGTTTGCATTGGAAACACTCGTCGACCACTTGGTCTTGTTGTGCTGGCGTCAAGCGCCCAGCATCTTGGTCGTCGTGAGCATCGACATAAGAAAACAAAGTAGGAAATGACGTGCAGTACTTAAAGCACAAACGACATCCGTGGCAGAGGTCGTACACCCGGGTGAGTTCTTCGCGGAGGTCGGCCTCATTGAGATAGTTCGGATGATTTGGGTCGTACGTGATGGTCATGTCATTTCCCTGCTTGCGTCGTTTTTATTGAAGTGAAGTTGTGGGACACAGGAGAAACCTGTGCCCCACAACGAGATGACACACTCTTTAGAGAGCGTCGAGACCCTGCTGGAAACGACCAGCGTGGCTCTTTTCTGCCTTTGCAAGAGTTTCAAACCAGTCGGCGATGTCGTTGAATCCTTCTTCGCGAGCTGTGCGTCCGAAACCTGGGTACATCTGTGTGTACTCATATGTTTCACCAGCAATAGATGCTTTGAAGTTCTCTTCGGTTTCGCCAATGGGCAAACCAGATGCTGGGTCGCCAACTTGTGCAAGGAAGTCGAGGTGACCATGTGCATGGCCGGTTTCGCCTTCAGCAACTGAACGGAAAAGTGCAGCTGCATCTGGGTAACCCTCAACGTCTGCCTTCTGTGCGAACCAGAGGTAGCGACGGTTTGCTTGGCTTTCACCAGCAAATGCTTCTTTCAGGTTTTCGTGTGTCTTGGTTCCGTTCAATCCGGCCATGACGTCTCCTTTTTCTAGTTGTTATGGGTATTTCTCTTACGCAGATAGATGCGCGCACTGAGCGCATTCACCTGAGAACACAATGCGAGTGCTATGCACCGCAAAACCTTCAACGTCACCTTCAAACCGCAAAGGCGTTTGATTGACATAGACGTCGTGCACCACTCCGCACGTGCTGCACACCACGTGGTGATGGTCGTCAACATTGGGGTCGAATCGCACGGCGCCAGAGCCAAGGTCGATGTGCTGCACTTCGCCCATGGCACTCAATTCCGACAGAGTTTGGTACACCGTGCGCAACGAAATGCCGGGCATCTGCTCTGCGGCAACTTCATACAACGTTTCGGCCGTGGGGTGGGCCGTGTTGCCATTCAACAAGCGGAAAATGAGTTGGCGTTGTGGAGTGACTTTGTACCCCTGCTCACGAAAGCGGGCGACGAGCTCTTCTGGCGTTTTCACACTGCCAAAATTAACCTCACGACCTGCTAATCAACAAGTCGTGCTAACTAACAGAGTATGCGAAATGCGTCACAAGTAGGATCTACTCATGAGTAACGCTGCCCCCTTGAGCGCCCCCATTCTTTCCCGAGCCAAAACACTGCAAAACCTTTCACAAGATGAATTCGATGTCGTGGTTATTGGTGGTGGCGTCACGGGTCTTGGCGTTGCAGTTGATGCAGCGAGCAGAGGTTTGCGAGTAGCACTTCTTGAACGTCACGACTTTTCATCTGGCACCTCATCGAAAAGTTCAAAGCTCATTCACGGCGGACTGCGCTACTTGCAACAAGGCGATGTGCGCTTGGTGTACGAAGCGCTCCATGAGCGGCGACGCCTGCGTTCCAATGCACCGCATTTAGTGCAGGTACTCCCCTTCATGATTCCCATCGTCACCAAAGACGGCCTCATCAAAAAGAAAATTGCACGCGCCCTAGGTTCTGCATTGTGGATGTACGACCTCACCGGTGGGTGGCGCATCGGAAAATTTCACCGCCGCTTAAATGCCAAAGCGGCTTACAAACACTTGCCCACAATGCCAAAAGATCGCCTTGCGTCTGCATATTTGTATTACGACGCTGCAGCAGACGACTCTCGTATCTGTATTGCACTTGCCCAAACCGCTGCGCAACAAGGCGCAACGCTTGCTAACTGGTGCAGCGTGATCGGTATTGAGAAAGATGCATCGGAAAATTTTCTCGTCCGAGCCCAAACGCAGGAGGGAAACGCTCTCACGGTAAAGGCAAAAGCAGTTGTTAACGCCTCTGGCGTATGGGCCGACGACGTGCGCAAACTTGACGAAGGAAAACACCCCTCATCTATTCGTCCTGCAAAAGGCGTGCACATCACTGTGCCGTGGAGCCTTGTGCGTAACGACATTGCTGTTGTCATTCCCGTTCCAAAAGACAAACGCAGTTTGTTTGTTGTTCCATGGGTCCCCAATGACGATGGCACCTTTCAATACACCTACATCGGAACAACAGACACTGGGTACGACGGCCCAGCAGATAACCCGCAGTGCACGAAAGACGACATTGATTATGTTTTGCGAGCATTGAACGCCAGCATTACCAACGAAGTAACACATAAAGACGTACTCGCAGTGTGGGCCGGGTTGCGTCCGCTGGTAAAGCCCGACGAAAATGAAAAAATTGGTGAACGCACTGCCGACCTATCGCGGCGCCACAGGGTGAGCACTTCAACCTCTGGGGTCATTACGGTCACGGGCGGGAAACTCACCACATACCGCGAAATGAGCGAAGACACCATCGACGCGGTCATTGGTCAGTTGCATCTGTCGCACAGGAAGTACCGCTGCCGTACAAAAAATCTCGCCCTGCATGGCGCACGTGGTTACCGAGAATCAAAATCACGTACCGCCCCGCAACAACACCTTGCTCACCGTTTCGGTTCGTACACAACAGACATTGAAGCTCTCATCGCTGCTCAACCCGATCTTGCGTTACCTCTCATAGATGGGCTTCCCTACTTGCGCGCTGAAGCGATGTACGCAGTCACTCATGAAATGGCATACACGCTCGATGACGTTCTTTCGCGGCGTACACGAGCGCTTCTTTTCAATCGCACAGCAACAAAAAATGCAGCGCGCAGCGTGGCTGAACTCATCGCTCCACTTTTGCAATGGAATGAATCTGACATCAACAACCAAGTAGCACATTTCAACGGCATATGTGCCGACGAAGAAGCAGCCGGGTTAGTCACAGAATCTGAATTTCTCGCGTCGACGAAAGAGCAACCATGACACAACACACCCAGCCCACTGCCCCCATTGAGTTCTCCGGGTCAGCTGCATCGGCAACCTCACATTTTCCGACGCAAGCACGTGGATCCATCAGCACAGAAGTAATGCATCGGCTTACATCTGCCTGCACCAGCAGCACCGATGCTGCAACACTCGCTGAAAGCGGGCGTGACTGGTGGCCGCTTTCTTTGTCGTGGGCACTGCGTAATGAAACTGCCGCACTGCCAAGCGTGGTGTGTCGGCCACGAAATACATCTGAGGTATCGGCAGTACTGCGTATTTGTAACGAAGAAAAAATTCCTGTTACCCCTGCCGGAGGACGCAGTGGTGTCACCGGCGCATCAGTGCCTCTCTATGGTGGCGTACTTCTTGATCTCACCTCTCTCCAAGGCATCAACGCAGTCGACGCAGTCTCGGGCATCGTCGAGGTACTTCCTGGCACCTTTGGTCCAGACCTCGAAGCCGAGTTAAATGCACAGCACAAACTCACAGTTGGGCACTACCCACAGTCGTTCGACATCTCGACCGTTGGCGGATGGATTGCCTGCCGCGGTGCTGGTCAATTTTCCACCCGTTACGGAAAAATTGAAGACATGGTGGTGGGTCTTGAAGTTGTGCTCGCCGATGGAACAATCGTCTTAACTGGCGGCGCCCCTGCAGCAGCAGCCGGACCCGACCTCACTGAAGTATTTCTCGGTTCCGAAGGAACCCTTGGCGTTATTACGCGGGCGTGGCTACGCGCCCACCCGTTGCCCGAGTTCCGCGCAACAGCTGCCTACCGCTTCCCCACCTTTGCCAATGGCATTGAGGCATGTCGCCAACTTATTCGCGCCGGCGCTACTCCTGCAGTGCTGCGCTTGTACGACGGTAGTGAAAGCAAACGCTCCCACGACGGTGACGGCATACAAGCAACACTTCTTGTTCTTGACGAAGGCAACAAGCAACTCGTGACGGCAACGTTGCAGATGGTGCAGCAGTATGCCGATGCAAATGGTGCCATCGCTGCCGATACTGCACTCGTAGAGAAATGGCTTTCACATCGCAACGACACCAGTGCATTGCAGAGCCTCACCAAAAAAGGTTTCGTAGTAGACACCATCGAAGTTGCTGCACCCTGGAGCCAACTGATGCACGTCAACGATGCAGTAGTGCAGGCGATTCTCGCAGTTCCACACGCACGGAGCGCAACTTGCCACTTGTCGCACAGCTACCTCGACGGAGCATGTGTGTATTTTACCTTCGCTGCAACCCCGCCTGCAGAAGAGTTTGAAAACACCTACGTCGCACTATGGGACGCCGCACAAAATGCTGCTCTATGGGCGGGCGCAAACCTTTCGCACCATCACGGCGTCGGGCTCAACCGAAATCGCTTTATGAGTGAAGCCCTTGGAACGGGCATGAAGGTTCTGCAGTCGCTCAAATCCACGCTTGATCCAAGCAATATTTTGAACCCCGGCAAATTGGGTCTGCGCAATGGGTCAAACGACGCAGCACTGTGGCCAATGCGCTAAACATAAGCAATGAAAGACTTCGACACTCTTGCCTTGCAACAAGGGGCATCAGTTACCGCTCTCTTTGCCGTACCCCCCACACTCATTGCGCGATTCGTCATCGATAATTCCCAGCACCCCAGTGGATGGGCGCCATTTCTTTCCCTGCTTGCCATTTTCGGTTTTATTATTGGTAGCGGGGTTGCTGCGTGGCATCAACAACTCGGACGCCCTCTCATGCATGGTCTTGTTGCCGGAGTCGGAGTTTTTGTCGTGGTGCAAAGTTTTTTTCTCATCATTCGCATTGCTTCTGGCGGTGAAGTACGCGTGAGCAGAATCATTACCGCATTCGCACTCGCACTATTTGCCAGCATTTTCGGTGGCGTGCTCGGAAGTCTTATGCAGAACTCAGGAGTGCGACCCAAATGACTACGCCTTCAATTTTAGTTATTGACGTGGGAACAACTGGCCTTCGCGCGGCTTTGGTGAACAACGCCGGACACATCATCGATGTGGAGTACCGCAAGAATCCACCATCAACTCCATTTGCAGGGCTTGTTGAGTTCGATGCACTGCACATGTTCAACACCGCTCACGAAACAGCGACTGCAGTGCTTCGTCGCAACCCCAACACTGCAGTAGGAATTGGCATTACCAATCAACGCGCTTCCACCATTGTGTGGAATCGCATCACGGGCGAACCTCTGGGGCCAGCAATTGGTTGGCAAGACCTTCGCACGGTGATGGAGTGCATTACTGCCCGGGCCGAACACGGACTCATGTTTGCCCCCAACCAAACTGCAACAAAAGCTGCCTGGATGCTGAAGAATTACGGCGCGCAACTGGAAGAAGAAATTCTTCGTGGCGATATTTGCATTGGCACCATCGACACTTGGCTCACGTGGAAGTTCACTGCCGGAAAATCTTTTGTGACCGACCACACCAACGCAGGCGTGACCGGACTCTTTTCGATCGACACACTGAACTGGTCGGAAAGAATCTGTGGACTTTTGAACATTCCACTCGTTGCACTTCCCACCATCGTTGCGTCATCGCAAGTTGTGGGCCTCGCGACCGAATTAGACAACCTTCCCATTGCCGCACTCGTTGGCGACCAGCAAGCATCGCTCGTTGGCCAAGGCTGCATTACTCCCGGAAGTACCAAAATCACTTTTGGCACGGGTGGCATGCTCGATATGTACACGGGCACCTCTGCACCAACAGCATCATCGCGGAGCACATCAGGCACTTTTCCGATTGTTGCCTTTTCACTCAGTACGGAAAATGGAAAGAGTCCAACAACCGAAGTGCATTGGGGCGTTGAGGCCATCATGTTGTCGGCTGGTTCAAATATTGAATGGCTCATTGAAGACATGGCACTCATCACCTCAGCAGAGGAAAGCGCAATTCTTGCCAACAGTGTCCCTAGTAGCGATGGCGTCATGTATGTACCCGCCCTCTTTGGTCTCGGCACTCCACATTGGGACTACGGCGCACGTGGGGCACTTTTTGGCATTACTCGCGGAACCACGCGTGCTCACATCGTGCGCGCAGTTCTTGAAGGTGTGGCACACAGAGGAGCCGACCTCTACGACGCCGCTCGGCACGATGCGGCCCAGTTCGCCCCACCCAATAGCAACACCATTCGCGTCGACGGCGGGATGAGCAAAAACTCCGTCTTTGTGCA
>CANFUE010000019.1 GCA_947450115.1 Acidimicrobiaceae bacterium
CCAAACCACTCTTGGAGTGATGCTGCGTTGGGGTCTTGGTTGACAAAGACCCAGCCTTGCCAAACATCGCAGGAAATAGTGGTGAGAAATTTGTCTTCGCGACAGAAGTCGATGAAGTCACGTTCGTCGGGAATGCTGACGAGGCTGCCGTTGTCGATGCTGTACACCCAACCGTGGTATTGGCAACGCAGTTGATTTGCGCAGCCCATTTTGTCGCGCACAACAGGTGCGCCGCGATGTTGACAGGTGTTGTAGAAGGCACGCACTTTCATGTCGTTGCCACGCACAATGACGATGGGAACTTTGAGGTCGCCAAATGTGAAGTAGTCGCCAGGGTTGGGAATATCTTCCGCACGACCCGCCATGACCCACACCTTTGACCACAAATGTTTGCGTTCAAGTTCGTAGAACTCATCAGTGATGTAGCGATCAACCGAAATATCGTGGAACTTGGGGAAGCCAGCCGGTTCACCCGGGCGAGCAAATTGAGCTTCCATTTCACGAGTGAGGCGTTCAATGAGCTCAGCGTCCATGGCATTACGTTAGAACTTCTCTGGCTCAGAGTGTGTATCGGTACTTTGCGGCAAATTGTGAGGGATTTACAGTTCTTTTTCAATGGCAAGAAGGTCTTCAGCAGCTTGGCGCACCTGCCAATCGCGGTCGAGGAGAGCTTTTTCTAACGCTGCTGTTACTTCGGGACCATCGAAGGGGGCGAGAGCCAAAATGGCGCGACGCCGTATGGCTGGTTTATCGGCACAGCCTTGCAAGATGACGGGCACGGCCCGTGGGTCGCCGATGGCTCCTAGTGCCGCAATGCATGATTCACGAACAATGGCATGGTCGTGATCTGCGCCGCCTTCGAGCAACAAAGCGAATTCTTCAGGGGTCACATCAACTCGTTCGCCTAATGACCACGCAGCGGTTTCAGCAACGGCAAAGTCAACATCGTGCAAAAGTATGGAGAGGTTGATGCGTGGTTCAACTGCACCGAGTTGAGCCAAGCGGTGACGTACTAACCGTGATGGGTCTACTTCAGCACGACGGATGTGCTCGTCGGTGAGCACATTATTTTTTAAAAGCCCGTGCAGTGCAAGCGAACGGATGTGGTCGCTGGTATCTGCGAAGGCTGTACGAAGCAGCTCAGAGTTGCCTTCATGACCAGCGAGTAAAACTTCGTGTGCTTGCATGGCGAGAGGCGCGTGGGAAATACTTTTACTTCAAAAGCCCTGTAATGGAACCAACTGCCGTGCTCACTACGAACGACAAGGCAAATGCCAATGTGGCGCCTACCGCAACTGCAATTGCGAGCAGCAAAGCCGACGACTGCGCTTTGCGTACCGGGGCAGGTTCTTCATAAAGAGGTTGCTGGCGTTGGTCGACGCGCACAAGAATTGGCTGGGGAGCCCTTTTGGGGCCATTCCCCAGAAACTTATCGATGAGATTTTGAGCTGTGCCGCCTCGGCCAAGAAGAAAGATGGCGATGCAAGCGAGGAAGCCCACCACAACTGCACGTATGGTGACATCACTATTCGAGAGTGCAACAATCGAGAGCGATATGACTGAGTTTAACCCGGAGAATCTATTGAGCACGATGCCTGTAATGGTACCTCCACCGCCGCAACCTGCCACACCACACAAGCGTTTGTGGTGGGCATTACCTATCATCACGCTGGCATGGCTCGTACCTTTAGCCATTGTGGTGTCGGGTTCAATGCCTATTCAACGGTGGGAAACTGCGCCAGGAGAAACCAATGCCGTCGGGCCGCGGCTCACCTTTGATGGGGCAAAGCGCTACACCTCAACGAATCCATTTCTCTTTGTCACCGCATATGGAACACAACTCACTGCATTAGAGAGTTTTGTGGGCTGGGTCGATGCCGACATCAATGTGCAAACAAAAAAGCAACGTTTTGGCAACGTCAACCCCACTGCACAGCGCCGACTGGGGTATCAAGCCATGATTGGGGCGAAACAAATAGCTGAGTACGTTGCATTGAAGCGTTTGGGCTACAAGGTGTCCTTTCACTATGGGTCAGTCATTTTGGAACAAGTGATTTGCAATGCAGCCCCTACTGCAGATTCTGCGTGCAAGCTATTGGAACCGGGCAATGTCATCGATGCTGTGAATGGAAAGCCAACACTTACCCTCGATGTCTTACTTGAGGCGATGCAAGGCGCCAAACTCGATTCTGTAGTTGCGCTCACTATTCATGATTTAAATAGCAATGCCAATGAAACGCGCCGCAATGTCAAGGTGCGTCTCATTCCGAGCCCCAGCGACCCCAGCCGAGCCATCATTGGTTTTGTGCCCGCAGATACTCGTACCGTTGAAGTGCCCTTTGAAGTGAATATCGACACCGACACCATCGGTGGGCCCTCGGCTGGCCTTGCTTTTACGTTGTCACTTCTCGATGAACTCACCCCAGGCCCGTTAGCGGGAAATATCAAGGTGGCCACAACGGGAACAATTGACGAAGAAGGCAATGTTGGCGCTATTGGGGCCCTCCACCAAAAGACGGTTGCTGTCAAAGCCTCAGGCGCAAAGGTTTTTCTTGTGCCAGCTTCACAGTCTGATGCAGAAATCGCCGACGCGAAAGCTGTGGCAGGGAACTCACTTGCAGTGATTCCGGTGAAGACCCTCGACGAGGCGCTCAAGGTGCTTCAAAAATACGGTGGCGGGCTCAAGCAATAGGGTTGAATCCTTGTGTGGCATGGGAATGCCACAAGAAGCAGGGTGATACAGCGTATTGTCTTTGAAATGGCGATCTCTTTTTCACGTCCCGACCCTTCTTCGCCTGCGGCGGTGAGCGCAGCCTCGTTCAACGTCAGCCGTCGTGGATTCGATCAGACCGAAGTTCGTGACTTTTTGCGCATGGTGTCGGCCGAGATGGCCCGCCTGCAAGAACGCGAGCGCTTCCTTGAAAGTGAATTAAAAGCGATGCAAACGCGGGGGATGTCTGCCCCCGGAATGCTCGATGAAGAAGTGGTCACCACTCTTTTGGGCGAAGAAGCAGCTCGAGTGCTGGGCACAGCGCGCGAAGCAAGCAGCCAAATTCGTTTGCGCGCCGAAGAGGCTGCAACTCGTTTAGTGAAAGAAGCAAGTTCCGACGCCACGCGCCTGCGCGAGGAAGCCGAACTCGAGGCTGTGCGTCGTCGAGAAGATGCTGCTGCCGATGCGGAAGCTGAAATTGAACTTGCCAAACAGCAGGGCCGCGACATGGTGAATGAAGCTCGCGAATACCGCGAAAAGGTACTCACCGAACTTGCTCGTCGCCGTGAACTTGCACGTGAACAAATTGAGCAACTCATTCACAATCGCGACCGTTTGTTAAATGCATTTGAGCGTGCACGTTTAGCAACAGACGATGTAATGACAGGTCTTGTGTCGGTTGATCACGATCTGCCACGCGAGTACATCAATTTGGCACCTACCACTGGTCCAGTTCCCACCATTGTGCTGGAACGCGTTGTGGAAGCTTTCAAAGAAGCAGAAGAGACGGAAAGTATTGAGCTTTTCGACCATACAAAATTAGAAGAAATAACACCCGAGGCAACTCAAGAAGTTGCCGAGGAATTTGTCACCGAAGTCATTGAAGAAGTTGCTGTTGCAGAAGAAGTGGCTCCAGTTGACGATGTACTCGTGGAAATTGAAGTCATCGAAACAGTTGTTGTTGAAGAGGCTCCTGTTGTTCAAGTCATAGAACCTGTTGTAGTTGTAGAAGATGAAAAATCGAATGTGGTGAATCTTTTCTCAAAAGAGCGCCCACGGCCAGAAGCCGCGGTTGAAGTAAATCCGGAACATCCCAGTGTCGATAAAACTGTTGTACCAAAGAGCGATACCAATGCACAGGCCGTAGAAAATCTTTTTGCGCGGCTTCGCGAGGCAACCGTCGATAAAGCTGCAAGCAATGCAGTATCTGGCGGAAAAGTGATTGAGCCGCGTAAAGCAAATAAAAAAACTGAAGTTGCAAAAGAAGCAGTAACTCCCGTTGCTCCGGTGCAACCCATGCACGACGCGAGTGCGTTTGCCCGACGTGATGAAGTGCTTGCGCCCGTTGTAGTTGCAATGTCGCGCAAATTAAAGCGTGTACTTGCCGACGAAGAAAATGAAGTACTTGAATACCTGCGCGGCAAGAAAAATGCCCTCACCATCGATGCAATAGTCGGTGAATTAGAAGTACATGTAAAGCGCTACAGCGATGCAGTAGCCGACGACATCATGACCGCAGCTAAAGGTGCAGCAAAGAGTGCAAAAACTGCCGATGTTGTACCAACAGTCGATGTGCTTATCGACACTCAACTGGTGAAGCCGTTGCGTGATCGTTTAGCAAAAGCTATTGAGCAAAATGGCACAGACCGTGTGGCGATGGCGAAAGCACTGCGCGGGGTATACCGGCAGTGGAAGAGCCAACATATCGATGAACAAGTAGACGACATTGCTTGTTTGTCATATAGCCGTGGTTTTTTTGTAGGGGTAAAGCCGGGTACGCAAGTGTGCTGGATGGTCGACCCGAACGGCCCAGAATGCCCCGATGCGGAAGATAATTCTCTCGCAGGTTGTATTGCACTAGGCAAAGAATTTCCAACGGGGAATGCTCATCCGCTAGCACATGCTGGCTGCCGTTGCTTACTCGCCCCAGTGCAGCAGTAGTCTCCATGAGGTGAGCAACACCTCAGATAACTCCTCAAATTCACCCTTCGGCATACCCCGATTACCACGCATCAAAATTGGCAAACCCAATCGTGGTCGTATTGCAATAGCCGTGGCAATTGCCATTGTGGTTGTGCTTATTTTGTCGGCAAAAAATTTATCTTCGTTCTATGTGAACGTTCTTTGGCACCAAGCTATTGGTCGAACCGATGTGTTGTGGGGAATTCTTGGAGCTAAAGGTCTTCTCATCGGGGTGTTCAGTTTAGTTTTTGCCATTCTCCTCTGGGTCAATATGGCTGTTGCCGATCGTCTGGCTCCTGACAATGTTCCCGACTCCGACGAGCAACGTACGCTCATACCCCTTCGCGCCGCACTGAAAAAAAGAAGCAAGCTTGTGCGCACGCTTTTGGCAGTGGTGCTCGGCGTTCTCATTGGGCTGCCTGCAGCAGCGCATTGGGAGCAATGGTTGCTCTTTCGTCATAGCCAAAGCTTTGGTATAGCCGACCCGCTTTTCAAGAAAGACATTGGTTTCTATGTCTTCCAACTGCCCTTTTTGGAATTCATAGTTGCCTGGGCATTTGGAGCCCTTGTGCTCATTGCCATTGTTATCGCTTTTTTGCATTACATCAATGGCTCTATTCGCTTGCAGGGAACAGACGAGCACGTCACTCCTCAAGCAAAAGTGCACGTGTCGGTTTTACTTGCATGCCTTGCGTTAGTGCGCGCTGCCAACTATTGGCTCTCACGCTTTGATCTCACTCGCTCCACTCGTGGTGTGGTGAATGGAGCAACGTACACCGATGTTAAAGCACAACTCCCGTCTCTCAATTTGATGATTCTTGTTTCTATTGCCGTTGCCGCATTGTTCTTGTGGAATGTTCGTCAACGTGGCTGGCGTTTACCGGTGCTAGGCATTGCCCTATGGGCCGTCGTTGCACTAGTTGCTGGCACTGTTTACCCAGCAATTATTCAGCGTTTCGTTGTGCAGCCAAACGTCAGTACGCGTGAACTTCCTTACATTGAGCGCAACCTCAACGCAACGAAAGCTGCACTTGGTATAGCGAAAGTAACCACTAAAAATTTCGAGATTTCACCCATCGCTGCAAAAGAAGTAACAGCCGACCCTGCACCATTGCGAGATGTTCGTCAACTCGACCCCAGTGAAATGCGTGATCGCTTTGCACTCGACCAAGGTCTTACATCGTTTTATACCATTCGTGATCTCGATGTTGACCGCTACAAAATTGGCGGACGCGTGCAGCAAGTCATGTTGGCTACCCGCGAATTGAACTCGGCCGGTATTCCCAATGCCACTTGGGTATCGCGGCACCTGTTGTATACGCACGGATGCGGCATTGTTGCTGCTCCAGCAAGTGCGGTAACAACCGATGGGCGACCCTCGTATATCGATATTGGAGTCAAGCAGCCACAGTTGTATTTTGGCGACAACACGCTCGACTATGCATTAACGAATACGTCGAAAGCAGAGCAGCCTTGCCCGACGTTGAAGGCAACTCCATATTCAGGAACAACCGGAATCGCTTTAAATTCCACACTGCGACGAGTTGCAATGGCCATCAATTTCGGTGAGTACAACCTCTTTGGGTCGAACCTCATCAACGACAAGTCGCAAATTTTGCTTGTGCGAGATGTGAAAGCACGTGTACAGAAACTTGCTCCGTTTTTGAGTTTTGATGCCGACCCTTACCCTGTGGTTCAAAATGGGAAAGTGAGTTGGGTCATCGACGCTTTTACTTCGACTAGTCGTTACCCATACGCACAGCCAGCCAACATTGATCAACTCACTCCTGGAAGCGGTTTGAATCACAACTTTAATTATGCGCGCAACAGCGTGAAGGCAGTTGTCGATGCATATACGGGTGCAGTTACTTTTTATGTAGTTGACCCAGCTGACCCCATCGCTCGGGCATGGAGTAAGGCATTCCCCAAGCTCTTTACCGATGTAAAGAAAGCACCAGCCACACTTACATCGCACTTTCGTTATTCAGAAGATCTTTTCCGCGTACAAACAAACACTTATGCGAAATACCACTTCTCCGACCCAACACTTTTCTTCAACCGCGACGGCGCTTGGAGCGTTGCGCAGGCCCCACCACTAGAGCCTGAACAAGCAGCAGGAATTGTTGGCAATACCGCCCTAGCTACTGGCACAGGTGACGCCGTTACTGTGCAAGATGCAAATGTCGCACGGTTTGAGCCGTATTACACCATCTTCCATGCGCCAAACAGCACAACAGATGCTGGTGTATTTTCGATGTTGCGACCTTTTGTTCCCTTCTCATCTGACAACTCGCGTAAAGAATTGCGCTCCATGATGGTTGTGTCGAGTGATCCTGCAACCTATGGGCAAATGACGTTGTATGAATTTGCTGATCCGCTACCACCCGGACCAGCAACTGTTGCCGCTCAGTTCGACAGCGAACCTTCTATTTCACAAACCATTACTCCGCTTGACCAACGCGGATCACGAGTGGTATTTGGCGATTTGCAAATCATTCCTGTTGCAAAAAGCCTTGTCTACGTTCGTCCAATGTTTGTTCGCCCAGATGACGTAACCGCAAAACAAGTTTTCGTGCGAAAAATTCTTGCGTCATATGATTCACGATCAGTCATCGCCGACTCGGTGAGTGGTGCCATTGCAAAACTATTCCCAGGCTTTTCTCTCAACTTGGGCGACCGTGTAGGTGGCGCGAATTCTTCAACGGGCTCCGATACCACGAACACAACAGTGCCGGGTGCTACTCCAACCACGTTGCCGGGCAACACGGGAACAACACCAACAACAGTTGTTGCTGGAGTTCCACAAAGCCCATCTGAATTGTTGGCAGCAGCCGATGCGCTGTTTAGCGAAGCCGATGCTGCGCTTGCGTTGACACCACCAGATTTCTCGACATATCAAGCCAAGCAAGCTGCTGCTCGAGAATTGGTTCGTAAGGCACTTGCTGCGGTTAAGTAATTCAGTGGGCTACAAAATACAAAATAGGGAGCACGGTGCTTGCTATTGCGGCCATCGTTACGAGGGTCTGCGACACTCGGCCGCTCACATGCTCACCGAGTACATGCTTACGCCTGCTCAATAACAAGATCATCACAATGAGAGGTGGTGCTGCGAGTCCATTGAGCACGGCCGACCAGTAGAGCGCGCGAACTGGGTTTAAGCCAACGAAGTTCATTGCAAGGCCGCACATCATCGACCCTAAAATCACAAAATAAAATGCCCGTGCTTGCGACATTTTCAAACTCAAACCCTCACGCCACCCGAAAGTTTCCGCAAGTGCATATGAAGTGGAACCGGCAAGTACTGGCACTGCAAGGAGTCCGGTGCCCATGATTCCAAGGGTGAAGAGTAGTTTTGCCAAACTTCCGGCCAATGGCTCAAGGGCTTGTGCAGCTTGTTCAGCAGTACCGATGTTAGTGATTCCACTTTTGTGAAGAGTCGCTGCTGAAGTCACCATGATGGCAAACATCACAAACACACCTGACGACATTCCGGCCATCACGTCTCCGCGCATTGCGCGCAGGTGGTTTGCTGTTTCCTCTACCGATTCTGTTCCATGCTCAGCGAGCTCTTCCACCTCTTCACTTGTTTGCCAGAAAAAGAGGTAGGGCGAAATGGTGGTGCCAAAGAGAGCAATGAGTGCGGCAAGTTCTGTTTTGTTGAAATGAACTTGAGGAACAAAAGTGTGCTGGAGTACATCCCCCCACGACACTTTGATAATAAATAACACTGCAACATAGGAAAGCAAACTGATGCAGAGCCAGCGCAGCACACGTGAGTATTGGTGATAAGGAATAGCAATTTCCAAGGCTGCCATTCCCGCAGCAAATACAACTACTAATACGTATTGGGGGATGGGGACAATGAGATGTGTTGCTGCTGCCATTGAACCAAGGTCGGCACCAATGTTGAAGGTATTCGCTGCAACGACAAGCCCAAGAGCAACGTAAAGGACCTTCCGCGAGAACTCCTGCTTGATGAGTGCCGCTAGACCCTTCCCGGAAAAAAGACCCAGGCGCGCAGTTGCTTCCTGCACTGCTGCGGCAAATGGCAAGGCAACAATGGTGGTCCACAGCAATTGGAACCCAAATGCAGCGCCTACCTGTGAATATGTACCAATGCCCGATGGGTCGTCATCTGCTGCACCAGTGATGAGGCCCGGGCCTAGTCGACGAAAGTAACCACGCCCACCAAAATGATGTCGATGGGGGTGATGTTTGCTCAAGATTTTATCTTGGTCTGCGAAGTTGGTCGGCAATTTCCGCAAGGTCTTGACGGAAAGTGATTTCATAACGTGCTTGCTCTGTAGCAAGTCGAATTTGTGTTGCTTGCAGTTGTGCAATGGTTTCGACAGACGCCCCATCGCTTTGTTGTTCGAGTTTTTCGAGGTCGTTGCTCAGCTCATGTAACTGGTTGGTGAGTTCACGACCAAGTTGCACCACGCGGCCATCGATGGCAGCAAGCGAGTTTGCTGCATTATTCTGAGCAAGAGTGACTTCTTGAATTTGTTGTTGCGCATTTTCCAGTGCAGTGCGCATGGCGAGCATCTCTGTGCGTAAAGTTTCAATGTCGTCGCCAACAATTTTGCGAAACTTCCTCAAGCCGGGTGCTTTTGCCATACATCCCTAGCGTACACAGTGCTAAGACTGAGATGTGGTGAAAGTAGCCGAAGCAGATCGTTGTAGTTGGTGCCTGAGTAGTGAGATCTACATGAACTACCACGACACCGAGTGGGGAAGACCCGTAGTAGACAACCTTCAACTATTTGAAAAGGTCTGCCTCGAAGGTTTTCAAAGCGGGTTGTCGTGGATCACTATTTTACGCAAGCGCGAGAATTTTCGGGCCGCATTTCATCACTTCAACCCAGAAGAAGTCGCACAATTCTCGACGCGAGAAATTGATGCACTTGTACTTAACCCCGGCATTATTCGTCACCGCGGAAAAATTGAAGCGACAGTGAACAATGCGCAGCGGTATTTAGCGATGCAAGCTATTGGTGAAAATCTTTCCGAGGTGGTGTGGCAATACGCCGACCCGCCAGCTGACCCAGAAAAGCCCCATACCGGGGAGGTACTTGCACAAACTCCACAGTCGCTTGCGCTATCGAAAGACCTGAAAAAACGGGGCTGGAAATTTGTCGGCCCCACCACGATGTATGCCTTTATGCAGTCCATGGGGCTCGTGAACGACCATGCCACCATGTGTTATGTGCGCACAGAGTGCGAACGTCAACGAGCGACGGTACACTTTCCCCCTACGACGCGGGGTGGAGCAGTCCGGTAGCTCGTCGGGCTCATAACCCGAAGGTCGCAGGTTCAAATCCTGCCCCCGCCACCAAGTATGAAAAGAGTCGGTCCAATGGGCCGGCTCTTTTCGTTTATTGTGGTCGTGAAGCACGCAATACGAGGGGGACCAATGTCAGATTTTGATTATGAAGACCTAGCCGGAATGCAATTGAACGATGCCGAGTTGTTGGCGTTGGTTGGTCCAGGAGGGGAATGCATCTTTAACTGGACCACAAAAGATGGCCACCCTGTGGGTGTGGTCGTTGCCTACATTTATAAAGACGGAACTTTTTGGACCACTTGTGCTGAACGGCGTAAGCGAGTACCTGCATTGCGTAAGCGCCCACAATCGGGCATCGTCATTAACCGCGATGGCAAGACAGCGAGCTACAAAGGTGATTCCACTGTGCACCAAAATGGCGATAAAGGTTTCACTGAATTAAAGACGTGGTTCTATGGGGCTCTCTCTGGTGCAGCAGCGAACCCACATGATGAGTATCGACAAGCATTTGCAAAGTTTCTCGACTCGCCACATCGCGTCATTATCGAGACCCCTGGGAAACTCATTGTTGGATTCGATGTTGAGAAGTTTCGAGCCCAAACGAACAAAGCAATTGCTGCTGGTCTCGCATAGTTAATGACTTTTGCAATGAAATTTCGTCAACGCAACTCTCAGAGTCTGCAACGTATTCAGAATTTAGAAGACGTACAGGAAATTAGTTTTCTGAAGGCTGCGTACTGTGCGGGTTGCGACGACGACCATAATGGTCACACGGTTGCTGCTCTTTTTGTACCTACGGGAATCTGGGCAACTTCAATGTCGGGCGAACACCGTGGCCACGACGCAATTCGAGCATTTTTTCGCAGCGTGCGCGACAGTAAAAGAATGAAGTATTCCACTCATATGGTGACCAATGAGGTCATTACTGTTTCTGGCGATGAAGCAAAGGCATCGTGGAGTTTCACCATGATGTACACGTCGCCTGATGAAAAGAGATATCGAATTTTAGGTTTTTATCGCGACACGTTTGTGCGTACTGCCGATGGTTGGCGTTTTGCATCTTTATACTCCGATGTGCAGGACTATGCGATTTTAGAAACGCAGACTTTTAGACTCACTTCGTGAATTTACTTAAAGATCTTCCTCAACCTTCCGCGCATCGCATTGCAGTGCAAGTTACAAAAGCTGGTTTGCGCGCAGTTCGACAAGGGAGCCCTTGGCTTTATGATCAGGCTGTTGTTTCACATAAGCCACATGGCGAATGCGGCGACTTAGCCGTTGTGTTTGATGATGAGCGACGTTTTGCGGGAATTGGTCTGTGGGATCCAAATTCTCCCATCAGAGTAAAAATATTGCACAGTGGGAAACCAGCAACAATTGATGCGGCGTGGTGGAAGGAACGCTTGCAGGCATGTCGTGAATTTCGCAACCAGCTTTTAGAAGATGGAACCACAACGGGCTTTCGCTGGGTTCATGGTGAAAACGACGGTCTACCAGGGCTTATTGTTGACCAATACAGCAATACGGTCGTGGTGAAGTTGTATAGCGCTGCTTGGTTTGCACACTTAACAAGTGTGATTGACGGAATTGTTTCAGTATCTGCACCTGAACGCATTGTTCTGCGATTTTCCCGCACTGTGCGTGCAGGAAACACCTTTGGCTTAGGAGATGGTGCAACGATCTATGGTGATGCTCCTGATGCACCCATTATGTTTTTAGAAAATGGTTTGCACTTTGAAGCCGATGTAGTGCAAGGCCATAAAACAGGTCATTTTCTAGACCAACGCGACAACCGTGCAATTGTGCGCAACATGGTGGAAGAGCAAGTGCAAGGCGGCAACACGCACTGCAGCGTGCTCGATGTTTTTTCAAGTACCGGCGGATTCACGGTTTCAGCAGCTGCCGGGGGCGCAGCATCGGTGCATATGGTTGATGTCAGTGGCCCTGCATTGGCAACTGCACATCGCAACTTGGCACACAACACGCAGATTCCTGCAATAGGGCGTTGCGCTGTTACCGATATCCGTGGTGACGCATTCGCCATGTTGGAAGAGATGGTTGACGAAGGGCGAACCTTCGACATCGTCATTTTGGACCCACCATCGTTTGCTCAAAATCAGGAATCGGTACATCGAGCACTTGGCTCATATGAACGACTTGCTCGATTGGGGATGGCCCTCACCGCCAACGGAGGCACGTTGGTGCAGGCGTCTTGCTCGAGTCGTATTGATATAGATCAGCTCATTGATGTTGCCGATAGCGCGGCACGCACAAGTGGTGTGTACCTCGACGAAATTCGTCGCACCGAGCACCCCGTTGACCATCCCATTGGTTTTGAGTTTGGGGCGTATTTGAAGGCGCTGTATTTCACCATTTCACATGTTTAGAGCATTAGTTCTGGGTGTGGTCAAGGCTTATTGCAAAACTTTCACTAGCCTGTCTCCTACGTAGGCGGAAGGCTGGAAATGAGCGGAAATTCGGTGTTCCGACACCAACACAGTGGAGTGCTGAGTATTGCGGCGGTGGAAGCCCCCCATGTCGTTACCTCCGACTGGATTGATGAACAACTGGCCGAAACGTACCAACGCAATGGTTTGCGCGCTGGGCTTTTGGCGGGCTTGGCCGGCATTGAAGAACGCCGCTGGTGGAGTACCGACATCACGTTTGCTGATGCTGCTGCAATGGCCGGGAAGGCCGCCATTGAAAAAGCTGGTATCGACCCCAGCGAAATTGGTGTGCTCATTTCTACTTCTGTATGTAAAGAACATCTTGAGCCGTCCATTGCATGTTCGGTGCATCACCAACTCGGGTTGTCATCGGCTTGTTTAAATTTCGACATTGGCAATGCATGCCTAGGGTTTGTGAATGCAATGCACGTTGCCGGCACCATGCTCGATGCGGGAACGGTGAAGTACGCCTTAATTGTTGACGGAGAAGGAAGTCGCTATACGCAAGAAGCCACGCTGAATCGTTTGCGCAATCCAGAATCAACTGCAGGTGATGTTTTTGCCGAGTTTGCATCTCTCACACTTGGCTCGGGTGCTGCTGCAATGGTGATGTCGCGCGATGATCGCCACAGTGAAGTACATAAATTTGTAGGCGGAGTCACACGTGCCGCAACTCAACACAATTCTTTGTGTGTAGGCAGTCTCGACCGCATGACCACCGATACACATGGGTTATTGGTTGCAGGTCTCGACCTCGCTGCCGATGCATGGGCCGATGCAGCCGACGATTTCAATTGGTCACAAGGCCTCGATTGGTACATCGTGCACCAGGTGAGCAAAGTGCACACCACAATGTTGTGCGATCGTCTCGGAATTAATTCTGCAAAAGTTCCGCTCACTTTTCCGCAATATGGAAATGTTGGCCCGGCAGCTATTCCTATCACGTTGGCAAAAGTGCAAGACCAGATTCAGCCTGGTGAACGCGTGCTGTGCATGGGTATAGGTTCTGGTCTCAATACCAGCCTCACCGAAATTCTTTGGTAGCACCTTGGAGAAGTGCATGCCTCCATCTCGGCGCGAGCTTGAGCAGTTTGGCGTGCGACCCGAGTGGTCAACAGTTGTAGAAGTTCCCAGCCACAACGGCGCAACGTATGCGTGGCATGTTTTGCAGAGACCAGGTAGTAGTGAGCACGCGCCAGTTGTGTTGTGTTTGCATGGCAACCCCACATGGTCATTCTTGTGGTCGAGGTTATTTCACGAACTGAAGAGCGATGTTCGCCTCATTGCCCCCGACCAATTGGCAATGGGGTATTCCGAAAATATAGGGCCGCGTAGTTATGAAACACGAGTAAAAGATATTGAAGATCTTTTACGTGCACTCAATATTTCCGCACCCATTTGGATAGTTGCGCAAGATTGGGGTGGCGCTCTCGCCATGGGTTATGCCGTGGCTCATCCTCAAAGTGTGGCTGGTCTTGTTTTGTCGAATACGGGAATTGCCATTCCGCAGGGGAGACGCGCTCCGCTGCTCATTAAAATTTCTGCTGCGAGTGGATTGCACCAATTCATCACGCAACGCACACCACTGTTTGTGAAGGGAACTCCGCTTCTTCCCGGCCACGCCTTGACCAAAGTGCAACGTAAAGCACTAGCCGCTCCGTATAAAACTCCATATGCGCGGCGAGGAATTGCTGGCTTTGTGGCCGAAGTCCCTTTTCATGCGGAACATCCCAATCAGCAAGTGCTGAACAATGTTGCCGAGCAACTGCCACATCTCAATATGCCTGTGCGGCTCATCTGGGGTGCAAAAGATCCGGTTTTCAACGATGACTTTGCCGATGATCTCATGCAGAGATTTCGTAATGTCGCATTGCACCGTATTGCAAGCGCAGGGCACTTAGCAGTATTAGAAACATCTATTGCGTCGCTAGTTGAAGACGCAATGCGTGAAAACCCCATTCAAAAACAACCGGCGGTCTCTTTAGGTGAACCTGAACCATTATGGGGCCGGCTGGAAAATAGTGAACGAGCACATGAGATTGCGGTGAATGATGCAGCCGCTCGTGAGAGTGTCACTTTTGATGAATTTGCTGCGCAGGTTGCAACGTATGCTCAAGAATTGCACCAACAAGGAGTACAGCGTGGGCAACGTATTGCTGTACTCGTTCCACCAAGTATCGACCTCATTGCGGTGGTGTACGCGGCGTGGCGAATTGGGGCAGTCACTGTCATTGCCGACCGTGGGTTGGGACTTCGTGGTTTAGGAAATGCTGTGCGCTCGGCACGCGTGCAACATGTTGTGGGGTCGCAAAAAGCTTTGCTGGCAGCTCGCGCATTGAGGTGTGCCCCTCATGCAACTTTTATTGATTTGGGCAAGTTACACGGTGCAAAAAAACTCGAATCTCTCGCCGAGGTATACGCACCACAACCACAACCACAAGACCTCGCTGCTGTGTTGTTTACCTCAGGCGCAACAGGGCCAGCTAAAGGAGTGCGCTACACGCATCAACAACTGTGTGCGCAGCGCGATGCATTGCAACATTTATATGGCATCACAAATGCAGACCGTTTCGTTGCCGCATTTGCACCCTTTGCCTTGTACGGCCCTGCCCTCGGTATTTGTACTGGTCTTGCCAATATGGATGTCACGGCGCCACGCACGCTCACCGCGCAAGCATTGAACGAAGCCTGCGAAAGTATTCAGGCCACTATGGTGTTTGCTTCGCCTGCTGCGCTTGTAAATGTATTAGCTACCGCTGAAACAACGAACACCACGGCGTTGAGCAAAGTGCGTCTTGTGATGTCTGCTGGAGCACCAGTGCCGCTTGCCACCTTGCAAGCAATGAAGACCTTGTGCCCTCAAGCAGAAATGCACACTCCTTATGGAATGACCGAACTACTTCCCCTTGCCGATATTTCCCTTTCCGCTCGCGAAGCGGTGGGTGAAGACCAAGAGGGAACAGGTGGAGTTTGTGTAGGTAAAGCCGTTAACGGTTGTGACGTAGTTGTTGCCGCGCCGCATTCGGGTCGAGATGTTCAGCCATTGGCAACTGGGGTAACGGGCGAAATTTTGGCGTCGGCACCATGGATGTCAGATGGTTACGACCGCTTGTGGCACACACAGAATTCGGCTCGTCCGTTACGTGAAGAAGGAAAGCGCTCATGGCACCGTACGGGTGACGTCGGGCATTTAGACCATGCGGGAAATATTTGGGTAGAGGGTCGAGTGGTGCACGTCATTTATTCGGTAGAGGGCGAAGTCACACCTGTGCCGCTTGAAATTGCGGTGGAATCTATAGCTGAAGTGCAGCGTGCTGCGGTTGTGGGTATTGGTCCGAGCGGAGTACAACAAGTCGTAGTGGTTCTGGAAACCCTTACTGGCAAAGAGGGAGAAGCTAGCCCTGAGCTCACGGCCAAGGTGCGTCGTGTGGTTACCCCGCAGAAGGTTGCCGCTGTGTGGGTGGTGAAAGACTTGCCCGTCGATATTCGACACAATGCAAAAATCGACCGCACGGCATTAGCAAACAAAATGAGCACTCTCTTGTCTGGTGAAAAATAGTGAAAGTATTAGTTACCGGTGCTGGCAGTTTATTGATGCGCGAAGTTGCTATTGCCCTGGCAACAAGAGGTGAAGAAGTGGTGTGCATGCAGCGTCGCGAAGCACATTTCCCACCGGGAGTGCGTGTGCATCAGGAGTTGGGCGATATCACCAACCTTGAAGCGGTTGCCAAAGCAATGGCGGGTTGTGATGGGGTGGTTCATGGAGCAGCGCGTGTTGGTGTTGTAGGAACTTGGAACGATTTCTACAACACAAATGTTGTAGGAACACAAAATATTCTTGCTGCCGCCCAAACTCAACATGTGCCGCGCATTGTGTATGTGTCCACTCCGTCAGTTGCTCATCATGGCCTCTCGCTTGTTGGAGCAGATGCAACACCCGCAGTAACAGGACATCAACGTGCTTACTATGCAGAGAGTAAAGCGATTGCAGAAACCGAAGCTCTCAATGCAAACAGTAATACGTGTGCAGTCGTTGCCATACGGCCGCACTTAGTGTGGGGGCCGTGCGATACTCAACTCGTCGGACGCATTGTGGATCGTGCACAGAAAAATAAATTAGCGATGGTAGGTAGTGGAAGTGCTCTTATCGACTCCACATACATTACGAATGCAGTAGCTGCCTTGGTCGCCGCGGTTGACGCGCTACAAGTAGGCGCTACCTGCGCTGGGAAGGCGTATGTCATTGCAAATGGCGAGCCCCGCACAGTGCGTGAATTGATGCAAGAAATTTGCAATGCAGCAGGCGTTCCCTTTCGTCCGAAGAAAGTCCCATTGTCTGTTGCGCTTGCGGTGGGCTCTCTTATGGAGCGCGTGTGGCCACGAATGGGTAAAGGTGAGCCACCGCTCACGAGGTTTGTGGCAGAGCAGCTCGGTACGGCGCACTGGTTCAACCCAAGGTCAGCGGCGCAAGATCTGAATTGGTCGCCGACGGTGTCACTCGATGAGGGCTTTGCAGAATTACATCGGTGGTTTTTGGAACAACCCAGGCCATTGCCACTGTGAGTGCACTCCAGCCTGCATGAAATGCTTATGGGGTACGGAATTCAGCACCCAAAGCGGCTTGTAGTGGAGCACGTGAACTTTCACTAAAATTTTTTGAGAAGTGAGGAAAAAGGAGCAAGAAGCGATTTCTGCTCATACCCTTACCTCGTTACAACAGGTGGGGTGCCGCAGGTAGCCCACATCACAGCGATAAGGAAATAGAGAAGTTATGCCAACAGGTACCGTGAAATTTTTCAATGACGAAAAGGGATTTGGTTTCATCTCCCGTGAAGACGGAGACGATGTATTCGTGCACTTCTCCAACATCGAAGGCACAGGCCGTCGCTCACTCGTAACCGGCCAGCAGGTCGATTTCGAACTTGGCCAAGGCCAAAAGGGTGTCGAAGCACACAACGTCCGTCCACTCTGACGTTCGCTTTCTATATCGACTAATGCATTGCGCATTGGTCAAGCACTGAGCCCGGATCTCTGTAGAGACCCGGGTCTTTGTGTATCTAGGCACAAATTCATTATCTATGATGTTGCTATGTCAACTGAAGTGAACTTTTACACCGCAAGCGCCGCACTGGCTGGCAAGGAATATCTCGATGTTGCTTCCATGAAAGTGGTGTATCAACTTGAAGTGAGCGGAGAGGTTTTTTACAACTTGCTTGCCGATCGAGTGAACAATGCAGAAGCTGCCGAACTGCTACGTAAAAATGCTGTTGAAGAGCGCGGTCACGCACGCCGTTTAGCTCGCGCCATTTCCTTAAAGTTAGGCAGTGAATGGGAAGCGACAGCGGCTGAAGAAGAAGTGTTGTCTATTCCTCTTCCCGATGTTGTGACCGCCGACTTATTTGCAGGAATTGTGCAAGGTGAAATCAATGGAGATGCTGGGTATCAACATTGGGCCGACCATGAACCTGATGAAGAAGTAGAACGACTTTTGCGTTTAAACGGGCGTGAAGAAACTATCCATGCCGGACGCGCGCAGCAGGTGCTCGAGATTTTGCAAAAAGCGGCGTCGTAAAGAGCTGAAACTAATAAGCGGCGATGGCTTCTACGCCATCCCACTGTGATGCTGCTTCTGCGATTTTCGTGAAGAAAGCAGCCATCGATTCGTTGGGGTCGACGAATTCCAAATAGGGCAGCCCACAATTCCCGCTTAAGTAGAGGAACTCGTTACCCGTGGCGGTTATGCCGTGCTGAACAACCTCAGCGCCGTGTGCTGCAAAGTGCTGGCGCGAGCGCTCGATGTTTGCCCAATAACACACATGGTGAACGCCCGTGCCGCCTGCTTCAAGAAACTCGCGGTAAATGGAGGGCAAAGAAAGATCGGGCTGGATGAGTTCAATTTGTTGGCCACCCGTATGAGCGAGGCCCATGCGGGCACGCATGGTTACTTTTTCGCCACGATACAAAGTGTTCTCTACTTCAACGTGATACAAAAACCACGGGCCAACACCTTGTACGGTGGCCCACTCACGGGCGGCCTTTTCAATGTCGGCAACAACGAAAGCTGTTTGACGAATAGGGCCGAGCCATGTTGGTGCAGTGGTCATTACGACCGTTCACCCATGAAGTAGTCGAGCCAGTCGTGGTAGTGCTGAATACGTGCTTCTTCTTCACTGAGAATTTGGCTGGTAAAACCGCGTGAGTGCATGCCGGCTTGAATGTCGCGAATGAGATGTACGTCTTGGTCGACCGTGATGTCCATTGATTTTTTGCCGGCAATGACATCGTCTTGTTCAAACTCGTCATGTACTGGTCGTGGGATGGGCAAAAGATCTTTCGGGTTCGACGGGCGAAATTCAACACCAGCACGTGCTGCCACTTCAGGGTTCGGCACTAATTTGAACGTGTACTTATCCCAGAAGCATTTGTTGGGGTCGGTGGGGTGTGGACGAGCCCGCATCACCAACGCCGATTCTGGTTGAGCAGTAATCATCATGTTGGGGAACAAGTTGTATTGCTCAATATCGGACAGGCGCTCGTCGGAGAGTTCGCTGTAGTCAAAACCGAGTTCCGGGCCTTTTTCGCGGCGAATCTTTTGGATGTCGAGACGAATATCGAGGTTGCGGCCATTGTAGAGAGCAGGGTCAACACCATATTTTTCGAGTTGAACCTTTTGATAAAAGTTTGGCTCTTCAGGGATAGGCAAACGAGAGTTCACGGTGTGGCCAATGATGTTCACGCCTGTATGGCCGTTTTCAAAAAGTTCTACTTGCGCAGTTGGGCAATCGAACAGCATGGCGTGTTGTGGGTGAATGTGCTCGACGTGATACAACTCACCGAAGTTGTCGTAGACGGCTTTCCAGTTGCAATCGAGTCGCACAGTTTGGTCGCCAACAAGGGTCATATTCTCCATGTGGAATGGAGCGATACGGTCGCCCACCATGCCAAGGAATTCGCGTAGTGGCGCTGCATTGTTATCCATGCAGATCCAAACGAGACCTGCAAAGGTGTCTACCTGTACTTGTTGCATTGAGCGTTCGTTACGGTCGACTCCACCACAGAAGCGGTTGTTGTCGGGAACAACAACAAGTTTTCCATCGAGGCGATACGACCATCCGTGGTACGGACATACAAATTTTGCAACACATCCACGATCTTCGGTAGCTACCTTTGCGCCGCGATGTTGGCATGCATTGTAGAAGGCGGCAATTTTTCCTTCTTGAGTACGCGAGATGATGATGGACTCGCGGCCAAGGTTAAAAACGGAAAAGTCACCAACATTTGCAACATCTCTTTCCAAACAGGCAAAGAGCCACATGCGCGGCCATAGGTTGTCGGCTTCGCGCTGCATGTAAGCAGGCGAGAGGTAGCGCTCTGGGGTAATGGGGAGTGGCTCGACGGGCGCAGCTCCATGCACAATTGTTGGTGTTGCTTTGACGTCAGCCATTGTGTCTCCTCGGCAAGTAGTTGCTCACCACATCGTACGCCGAATTCCTGCCGAAGGAAATGGTCAGAGGAGGGCGAGCTGCCCACCATCGAGCACAATTTCAGAACCATTGACCATAGAAGCGGCATCGGAAGCGAGATAAACAACAGCTTGGGCAATGGCATGTGGGCTAATAAATTTACCCATGGGGTTGAGTTGTGACAGGGCTAATGCAACTGCTTCGGGTCCTTGTGAAACGAGAGGTGCCGCAACGGGTGTTTCAGTGGGGCCGGGCGACACTGCATTAACGCGAATATTGTGCTGCACGTATTGAATTGCGGCTTGTTTGGTGAGGCCGAGTACTCCATGTTTGGCCGCCACGTAGGCCGGGCCAGCACGATGACTGCCTCGGTGGCTCACGGTAGATGCGTTATTGATGATGACCCCGCCACCCGTGGCGAGCATTGCTGCGAGTTCGGCGCGCATGCAACGAAAGACGCCGGTGAGATTGACGGCAAGCATGTCATCCCACGAATCGTCACTGTAGGTGTGAAAGTCATTCATCCGATCAAAAATGCCAGCGTTGTTAAAGGCAATATCGAGCTTGCCAAAAAGAGATACTGCAGTTTCCACCATCGAGTTGATGTCGTCAGAAGAATGCATATCGGCTGCAAAAAAAGATGAAGTGCCACCATTTTGTTGAATGTTGCGCACCACTTGCTCACCGAGGTCACGTCGGCGGCCTACAACAAGCACTTGAGCACCTGCATCTGCAAGCGCATATGCCGTTGCTTCACCTATTCCCGAGGTGGCACCTGTAACGAGTGCAGATTTACCGGTAAGTGTTGGAGATGCCATGTCACCACATTAGGCATTTATTGCGGAGTAGTTGTTACGGTCTGTTGTAGAGGCGGGTATTTCAATGAAGCATGTAGCGAGAAAAAAGCTGTTGGAAGGCCCACGCTCAAGACGCCACGAGTTGCTCACTGTTCTTCGAGTGATGCATGAGATGGTGTACGGCTTTCGTAAATTGCACTTTGTCGGACCATGTATCACTATTTTTGGATCTGCTCGAGTGAATGAAAATGATCCTGAATATCAGCTCGCTCGTACAGTGGCGGGTGAGGTGAGCAATTTAGGTTTTGCGGTGATGACTGGTGGCGGCCCAGGAATCATGGAAGCCGCGAATCGCGGGGCACAAGAAGCCGAAGGGCTAAGTATTGGTTGCAACGTTGTGCTGCCACACGAACAAGACCCCAATAGGTATCTTGATCTCAGTTTGCGCTTTCGCTATTTTTTTGTGCGGAAATTGATGTTGGTGAAATATTCTTACGGTTTCGTAGTTCTGCCCGGCGGGTTTGGAACATTAGATGAACTCTTCGAAGCCCTGACGCTCATACAAACTGGAAAAATAAAAGATTTTCCAGTGGTGATTTTGGGTACTGAATATTGGAAAAATTTAGAGAGTCAAGTTGATGCAATGGTGATTAAAAAGTTTATTGATGAATCAGATAAAAATTATATTTTGGTCACCGATAACTGCCAAGAAGCAATAAACCATATTCAGCAGTGTTCGTTGCGGAAATTTCAATTACACCGTCGCATGCGGCCAGTGAAGTTGCTGGGCGAAAAGCGGCCGTAACTACTTCTTTACAACGTTGGCGTTGCCTGACCGCCACGTGGGCTGCATGATGCGATGTTGAATGCGCCATCCAGCAGATGTGCGGACAAATTTGTCGTCGTAGTAGCCGCCAATAATGAAGTTATCGCCACCCTCAGTTCCGGTTTTCACATGTTGAGCGTGCAGCTGACAACGATGTGTGGCCGTATCGCCCGTGACATTCACTTGGTGGTTACCAACAAGATGTTGAGTGAAATCAAGTCGTAGTAGTGATCCAGAAATGCGCGCGATGATGGCATCACGGGAATCACAGGGAACGCTATTGAGTAAGCCCGTTGCATTGGTCGCAAAAACATCGTTGAGCGCATCGAAATTTTTTGTATCGAGTGCCCATGTGTATGCAATAGCAATGTTGACAATGGCATGGAAATCTTCATGCTCAGAAGTCATTGTTATAAGCCGATCCGGCCGGTTTCTTGGACAATTTGTGAACCAAGTTGCACAAAGCGATGATTGCGATCACCAATGACTTCTCCGGCGCCATCGACAACAAGAACGTGTCCATTTACATAACTTGCCTCATCGGATGCAAGAAATAATGCAGCGTTAGCGATATCGGCAGGCTGGCCTGCTCGCCGCATAGGGTTTGATACACCAATTTTGGTGTTGGCATCGGCCAAGTTGTCGGAACTGCCAGTAACGAGCCAGGCGGTGAGCCCACTCACGGTTCCGCCGGGAGCAATGGCATTGACACGAATTCCTAGAGGACCCAGTTCAGTTGAAGTGCTTTGAGTCAAACCAACCACGCCATGTTTTGCCGCGGTGTATACGTGTGGTCCGAGACCAGCACGCAAACCGGCGGTACTTGTGGTGTTGATGATGTTTCCACCATTGCCACTGGCGATCATGGCCTTTGCAGCATGTTTGATTCCGTAGAACACACTGCTGAGAAGTACATCGATAGACCGACTCCATGCTTCACCGGGAATTTCTGCAACAGGGCCGACTGCTCCAAGAATTCCTGCATTGTTAAACATGCAATCGATACGACCAAAATGTTTTACCGCTGCAGCAACAACGGCCTCAACTTCGCTCTCGTTGGCAACGTCAGTTTTTATAAAAATTGCTTTGTCGCCGAACTGTTTGGCAAATGCGGTTCCTGCTTCAACTTGAATATCGGCAATAACGCAGCGTGCTCCTTCTGCAATGAAGCGCTCGACGGTGCCGGCTCCGATACCACTGGCACCACCCGTGATAACTGCTACTTTTCCTTCAAGACGACCGGCCATAGTGGTTCCTTTGTGTAGGGCAATAACTGCACTTTGAAAAGACGGTAGCCGTCAGGTGCATCTTGTAGATAAGTTGGAGCGATGTCCACTAAGCCATCTGTAACTATTCCATCAAATGACCCACCTGCTGAGCTCATTATTGAGGACCTCACCGTCGGTGCTGGCAAAGAAGCCACAAAAGGCACCAATGTTGAAGTGCACTATGTAGGTGTGGCTTGGAGCACGGGTAAACAATTCGATGCAAGTTGGGATCGCAATGAAGCATTTGAGTTTCGCCTCGGTGCTGGCCAAGTCATTGCTGGTTGGGACCAAGGCGTAGCAGGTATGAAAGTTGGAGGACGCCGTTCGCTCACCATTCCTGCACATTTGGGATATGGCAACCAAGGCGCTGGCGGTGTTATTAAAGGTGGCGAAACACTCGTTTTCGTTGTCGATCTCTTGAACGTCAACTAAAGACATGAGGTAGGCTGGTCCTACGAAATAGATGCGCACCAGCGTGTCGCTTCAATGTGCTGTAAGTGTCATGTTGAAGGTAATCGAGACTTACATATGGTGACTTATGAATATCCTCGTAGTGGGAGCAGGAGGTGTAGGAGCCTCGATGGCTTCTATCGCCGAGACCAGGTCGTTCTTTACATCTTTTGTATTGGCCGACATCACGAAGGCCCGTGCAGAAGAGGCCATTGCTGAACTCGACGACCCCGGAAGATTTGTAGCAGAAGAGGTTGATGCTCGTAACGAAGCAGATCTTGTGGCACTCATCCAACGCGCGAAAGCCGACATTGTTATTAATGCTTGCGACCCGCGTTTGAACGACCCTATTTTCAATGCGGCATACACCGCAGGTTGCAGCTACATCGACATGGCGATGAACTTGAGCACGCCACATCCCACAAATCCTTATGAAGAAGTGGGAACCCCGCTCGGTGAAAATCAAATTGCCTCTGATGAAAAGTGGCGCGAACGTGGCATCTTGGCATTGGTGGGAATGGGTGTTGAACCGGGCCTCAGCGACATCTTTGCGCGTTATGCCGCCGACCACTTATTCGACACCATCGACGAAATTGGTGTGCGTGATGGTTCCAACTTGTCTATTGATGGTTTGGACTTTGCGCCTACGTTTTCTATTTGGACCACGATTGAAGAATGTTTGAACCCGCCCATCGTGTGGGATTCCACACGTGGCTTGTACACAACCGACTGCTTTAGCGAGCCTGAAGTGTTTCACTTTCCAGCAGGCATAGGCCCAATTGAATGTGTGAACGTTGAACACGAAGAAGTGATTCTTGTGCCACGTGAAGTCGACTGTAATCGAGTGACATTTAAGTATGGCCTCGGTGCCGAATTCATCGACTGGCTCAAAACGTTTGCTTACTTAGGTCTCGACAGCACGGAAAAAATTCGCGTTGGGGATGTCAGTGTTTCTCCGCGCGATGTTTTGGCTTCTGTTTTACCGAACCCTGCAAAGTTAGGTCACCTCATGCACGGCAAAACCTGTGCAGGTACATGGGTGCGCGGCACTTATGACGGCGCTCCACGAGAGGTATATCTGTACCACGTTGCCGATAATGAGACCACCATGCGGGAGTGGGGTTCACAGGCCGTGTTGTGGCAAACAGCAGTGTGCCCTGTGGTCGCTTTGGAGTTGTTGTGCAACGGCAGTTGGAAAGCCACAGGTGTCCGTGGTCCGGAAGCTTTTGACGCAGTGCCATTTTTGAACCTTTTGGGTGACTACAGCACGCATCACGGCATGGTGGAAATGGGTCCAGGCCTCTGGCCAAGCCCAAAACCCACGGGGCAGCCAGGGTGGGATCGACCCGTCCGACGAGCCATCGTTCCCGCATAACGCCTATCGTCTAGTACATGACCGCAACAGACCCAGGCATACGCAAGTCTCCAGGTATCACATACCAGGAACTACTCGATACAGACACTCATCCCGTTCCCGACGTGCTTCGTCTTGAGTCGCCTCGGTACCTTGGCTCTGCCGATGTTTCCATCAACCGTTTCCTCACGCGTGAATGGCACGAATTAGAAAAAGAACGCCTGTGGGGAAAAGTGTGGCAGTTTGCTTGCCGCGAAGAAAATATTCCTGAGCCAGGCGATTACATCGTTTACGAAATTTGCAACAAGTCGTACATCGTGATGCGTCAAAGTGATGGAACGATCAAGTCGTACGTCAATGCATGTTTGCATCGCGGCCGTCTGCTCAAGCAGTACGACGGTAAGTGCAGTGAAATCCGTTGTGCATTCCATGGCTTTGCGTGGACCAACGAAGGAAATCTCAAAGACATTCCTGCCGGTTGGGACTTCGAACATGTCACTCCAAGTGAATTTGGTTTGCCCGATGTCAAGGTCGGCACATGGGCAGGGTTTGTTTTCATTAACCCCGATGCACGCGCACAATCTTTTGAAAGTTTCCTCGGCGAGCTCCCACAACACTTTGAGCGTTGGGACCTTGAGAATCGTTACGTGCAGGCACACGTTGCAAAAAAACTTAATTGCAACTGGAAAATTGCACAGGAAGCATTCAGCGAGGCGTATCACGTCAACGCAACGCATCCACAAATCATGAACTACCTTGGCGACACCAACAGCCAAGTAGACATTTGGGACACATTCAGCCGCGTTATTACGCCAGGTGGAACACCGAGCCCATTGCTCAAGCACATGGTGAATGAAGCCGACATCATGCGCGCCATGATGGACGTACGCGTTGATGAAGAATTGCCAGTGGAGATTCCTGATGGCAAAACAGCTCGCGAAGTGGGTGCTTCGTCGGCGCGCGACCGCTGGCGCACCATTGTGGGTGACAAGGTTGATGATTGGTCAGACGCCGAATACCTCGATGCAATTGACTACACCTTGTTCCCGAACTTCCATCCATGGGGTGCGTACAACCGCATTGTGTATCGCTTCCGCCCGCTTGGCGACAACCATCGCCAGTCGGTCATGGAGTGTTTCTTCTTGTCACCATTTGTTGGTGAGCGTCCGGCACCTGCCGAACTGCACATGCTCGATTTCGATGAGCCATGGTCGAGCGCAGTAGAGCTCAGCACCCTGGGTAAAGTCTTCGACCAAGATGTCTTCAATATGGAGCGTGTACAAATGGGTCTCGATACCACCGTGAAGCCTGGTGTTACCTTGGCGAACTACCAAGAATCAAAAGTTCGCTGGTTCCACGTCATGCTCGATGAATACTTGGGGGTTTAACAGTGTTTGGCATCACGCACCCGCTCTCTGGTTTGCTCTATGAACAAGACGGACTTGGGAATATCAAAGTAAGTGACGGCACCAAATGGGGCCTCTTTCGCACCGATGGGAAATGGATCGAAGGCGAAATTTTTGAATGCGACCCGCAGCTCTGCGGTTGGGTTGGCGGACCAAAATTTGTGAACTACCGCCTCGATACTTCTTTCGATAAGCGCTAGTTCTGAGTACTCGATACTTTAAAAAGTATCAAGCAAAGCAATTCCGTCTAGGTCGCCAATGGCGGTGCTTGAGCGTGTCACCATTGCGGTCATAAATGCTTTACCGCGTTCGTTCGATGGGTCGAGTGTGCCGGCAATAACGGTGGCATAAACCCATAGATACAAAACAGCACGACGGTATTCATCCCATGCTTGTTCGGCGGTGTAGTTCTTCACGCCATTTTTGAGAAGTTCGCTATGCCACATTGCTACAAGTGCTCGCTCGTTGTCGCGGCGCTCGGTGACATCCATGTTGTGGCTGAGTAAGTATGCAAGATCTTGCACACCCTTAGAGCGCAATGTGCCTTGCCAGTCGAGCACAGCCATAGGAGCGTGGTCGGGATCAACGCCAAACATGAGGTTGTCCATACGCCAGTCACCATGCACCAATGTGTGCGGGTGCGAAACAATCCACTCTTGCATCTTGGGAACTGTGGCAAGGAACTTGTCTTTGTTGTTCTTTAGCTCTGGGCTAATGACATCGCCAAAAATGGCCACCATTGCATCCCAGCCCGCAGTTGCACCTTGCAACATGGCGTCGGAGTGAACAGTAGGGAAGTGATATGGCACAAATTGGAACTCATCGGAATCGACTTTTTCCCAGAATGCAGCATGCAATTTTGCCATTTCAATAATGGACATCTCTGCTTGTTTCACACTGCAGCCTTCCACTTGGTCGCCAAGTGCATAACCAGAAAGATCTTCCATCACCATGATGAATGATGAAGCAGAAGTGGTGTGAGCGAAATACAACTTGGGAAGACGCAAACCGGCTTTCGGGCCGAGCAACTGACAAAAACGTACTTCGCGCTCGTACACGTTGAACGTGGTGGCAACTGCGAGGTTTCCTTCCACCTCAGTGGGGTACTTCACCACAACAGACTTTGGCGCATTGCCTGCATCGCCTGAATAAGTGGGGGTAACAACTTCAATAAGCCCAAGCATTCCCACACCAACACCAATGGGGCGTCGGGTAATGCTCGCAATGCCCGCACTTGTTGGCATTGAGTTGCTCGACTTCAGCGCTGCCTCTAACCAAGCGGTAGTGATTTCATCGGGGCGCAGAGGATAGTTATTTGCATCAGTTGTCATAGAGAGAAAATAGCATTTCTCTCAATAGGAAAAAACCAAACAAAAGTTGCAGTTACCGATAGGTACGGAAGAACTCGGCCACATCGTTGGCAACGAGTTCGGGTTCTTCTGCAGCTGCGAAATGTCCACCTGCCGGCATGCGGGTCCAGCGTTGAATATTGGCAACACGCTCAGCAGCACGACGAGGGAGAAAAATAAGGTCACCAGGGAACACAGCCATAGCAGTAGGTGCTTCCATGATGGGTGTGCGGTTGTGCTCGGGTTGCCATGGCTCATTGGTTCGCCCGTAATACATACGACACGAACTGCCAAATGTTTCAGTGAACCAATAGATGCTGACCAGCGTGGCGAGCTCTTCCATGGTGAAGGCGCGCTCAACATCGCGATGCCCACTTGCATCGGCTGAGTCGCTCCACAATCGACGACGCTCAATGAGCCATGCAGCCATGCCAGCAGGAGAGTCGTGCATCGCGTAGGCAAGAGTTTCTGGCTCAATTCCTTGCACGGTGTAATGACTAGTAGCTGTAGCCATGCGTGTTTTCATGAGTTCGGGATAATGCTTTTCTTCTTCGTCGTAATCACTTGGTGTGATATCGGCGCGGTTGAGCCCAAAGAACATCGGCAAGGTGATGTGTGCTCCATGAAGCGAAGATGCGTGAGCGTGTGCAAGTTCAGCAGTAACAATGGCACCCCAGTCGCCACCATGTGCACAGTATGTGGGGTAACCCAGAACTTCGGTCATGAGTTTGTTCCACAAATGTGCAACATCTCGAGTAGAGAGATGACCCACTGGAAATGGAGATGAATAACCAAAACCTGGCAGCGAGGGAACAACTACATCGAATGAATCAAGTGGTGAACCACCAAATGATTCGGGATGGGCAAGTTGCTGCGCTACATCGCGGTAGTCCCAATAACTCCATGGCCACCCATGAGTGGTGATGATGGGCAGCGGAGCAGGACCACTTCCTTTGAGGTGTACAAAGTGCAAGGGAACGCCATCAATCTCGACCCGATAGTTGGGGAGCGCATTCATTTTTGCGACTTGTTTTTCCCAACTAAATTCGTGGCGCCAATACTGCAAGAACGAGCGAAACCATTCTTGTTCCATTCCGTATTTCCATTGATCATTTGCCACACCAAGTGGAAAACGCGTGTTGTCGAGCCGTTGGTGTAGGTCGGCTACCGCTTCAGCGCTGTAGGGAATGGTGAATGGTTGTGGTGTAGATGCCATGTTCTATTTCTTTTTTTCTCGACCGCCGTATTGGTAACTACGTTCTGTTCGACCACCGGCAACAAGAATGTTTTGTCCTGTTACCCATGATGATGCCGGTGATGCAAGGTACAAAACTGCAGCACCAATATCGTCAGGCGTTCCTAAGCGGCGTAGAGGAATAGTGGAAGCAATGGCGTCGAGGTCGGCTGCAATGCCGAGTACTTCCAAAAATGCTTCTGTGGCAATGGGGCCAGGAGAAACGGTGTTCACGCGAATATCGCGTTCGGCAAGTTCAAGGGCAAGAGTAAGGGTGAGGTTGATCATGCCTGCTTTAGATGCTGCGTAGGGGCCGGTCATTGGCGAACCACGCATGCCAGCACCTGAAGCAATGTTGATGATGACTCCACCATTGGGCATATTTGCTGCAGCGGCTTTTGCGCCCTGGAATGCAGAGGTGAGGTTGAGTTCTAATTGATTACGAAAAACTTCATCGGGCGTATCAATTAATGTACGTGTTGTTTTTTCATCGGAGCCACCAACATTGTTTACCCAGACATCGAGGCGACCAAATTCTTTAATGGTTGCTGCAGCAATATTGTCAGAAAAATCACGAATGTCACCAGCAACGGTAAGAGCGCGTTGACCGCGTTCGCGAACACCAGCAGCTGTTTCGTCAAGGTCGCTTTGGCGCCGCGAGTTGAGAACTACATCGCAGCCGGCATCGGCGAGCGCCCAAGCAATGCCACGACCGATACCTTGGCCCGAGCCGGTGACTACAGCTACTTTGCCGTCCATACGAAATGTGTCGAGAATGCTCATGGCATGACAATAGTGGCGTGGGTGAAGTGGTTGGGCAGGCGGAGTTCAGAAAAGAACTACGCTTTGTAAATAGGGATACTTCATAAGGAGCGCGCATGGCTGGTGTATTAGGAAACTTGCAAGGAAAAACCGCGGTCATCACTGGCGGTGCATCGGGAATTGGTTTAGCAATGGCTCAACGCTTTGGCGCAGAGGGAATGAACGTAGTCATTGCCGATGTTGAACAAGGTGCCCTTGATGCCGCAAGCGACTTGTTGAACGATGCAGGCATTCCGTGTGCAGCAATGCGTTGCGATGTGTCCGATCGCAATGCAGTAGAGGCACTTGCCGATTTTTCATATGAAGAATTTGGTGCAGTTCATATTCTGTGCAACAACGCAGGCGTTGTTCATCGCGACCTCACATGGGAAGCTTCCATCGAATCGTGGGAGTGGGTGCTCGGTGTCGACCTCTGGGGCCCCATTTATGGAGTGCATTCTTTCGTGCCGCGCATGCTTGCTTCCGGTGAACCTGGCCATGTGGTGAACACTGCTTCTACGGCAGGCATCTTGGCGTTTCCGAGCATTGCTTCTTACGACGTGGCAAAACAAGGAGTAGTTGCATTGTCGGAAGCACTTCTTGCCGACGCCATGGCAGCCAAGGTTCCGTTGCGTGCTTCCGTGCTATGCCCCGGGGTTGTGCGCACCAAAATCGGTTTCAGCGAACGCAACCGCCCAGGTGGCGTGAAGGGCGAAGCCTTTGGCACTCAAGGTCTCACCACGGCGACCGAAGCCATTGACCCAGAAGATGTTGCCGACCAAGTGCTTGAGGCCATCAACAATGGAACCTTTTGGATTATGACCCACCCGCGCTATGTGGAATTAGTGAAAGAACGGGCAGAAGGCATGCTGACGGGTGGCATTCCACCCATTCCGCGGCCTATTTAGGGAAATTGTCGCCTGAATTATTTCATTTTGGGCATTCCATAGTGTGACCAAGGCCTCACCTCAGGTAGTTTTTCACGAGTACGAAAGTGAACTGACGGTGAACGCCGCCAGCGCCAAAGGGAGCAACTGTGTTAGCTGACAAATGGATTATCGACCGCACTCCAACAAAGCGTTTTCCTAGCTATACGCGCGGCAATGCCGCCGACGTACTAGCCGACCCAGTGAGCCCATTGGGGTGGAGTTTGTGCTGGGAAAAAGGTGTGGTGCTCGGATGCAAAGTGGGCTTTGTTACTTTCGGTGTTTTTGAACACGAAGATTACGGAACTCCACCAGAAACCTTCGGGCTCTTTGGTGGCTACTTCTACAACTCACTCATGCAGGCTCGCCTCATGGGCGTTCGTATGCCAGGTGCGACCCCAGAGGCTATTGACGCCGCGTATTTCGATGACAACCCCGATGTACCGCCATACGTTGCTGAACCATGGCACGAAAGCCCAGTTCATGAAGCGAAGCTCGGCGAGACCATGGCCTATGTGATGGGTTCCACGGTGCATCCACCCGTTGAGCAACAAAAAGTTCTCGCTATAAAAATTCGCGCAGAGCGCCCCAACTTGTCGAAGTTGAGCGATGCCGAACTTGTTGCACGTGCACGCAGCATGGCCCCCATTTTGGTGGAGACATTTGAACAGCACGTGTGGTCGTCGCTGGGTGCGTCACTCGGGCCAGGAGCAGTACAAGCAATTACTGCAGCAATTGGTCGCCCAGAAGACGGCGTGCGTCTCATTGGCGCAGTTGGCGACGTCGACTCTGCACTCATTGCTATTGACTTGTGGGATCTCTCACGCACCATTCGCTCAACACCTGAAATTACTGCTGCATTCGATGCCGGCTTTGAAGGTTGGGAAGGCCGCATAGCTGGTACGGAATTTGAAAAGGCATTGAATGCATTCAAGTTGAAGCACGGTTCGCGTGGGCCAAATGAATGGGACCCCGCTGCACATAGTTATGAAACAAATCCCCGCTTAGCATTTGCTCAACTCGATCGTTTGCGCCATCAAAGCGATGGTTCCGACCCGCGTGCTGCAAGCAAGCGCAATGGTGCAGAACGCGCACGATTGTTTGCAGAAATTTCTGAAGCACTTGCAGGCGATGCAGAAACTGCCGGCATGTTTGCTGCTGGTTATGCATCGGCTGCTGGTTGGCAGCAAGCGCGCGAGCGTTGCAAAACCAACAACATCGCTGTCATCCACGAAGTACGCGTTGCCATTACAGAGCTTGGTCGCAGGCATGCTGCCGCAGGAAATATTGCTGCAGAAACCGATATTTTCATGCTGCTTGAAGCTGAACTCGACGCATTCTTGGCAAACCCTGCTTCATTTAAGGCAACACTTGCCGAGCGTGCAGTGGACCATGCAGAACTTGCCACTTTGGAACCACCATTTATTGTGAATGGTTCTGTTCCACCTTTGTCGCAGTGGAAGCGCCGTGGCGGAGGAAACTACGAACCGGTCAAGGTGGGCGATGTACTCACGGGCGCTGCATGTTCAGCGGGCGTGTACACCGGCAAAGCGCGCATCATTCTCGACCCATTCGACCCATCGGGTCTCGATGCCGACGACATTTTGGTCACCCTCAACACCGACCCTTCATGGACGCCTTTGTTCCTTGCTGCTGGTGCCGTAGTGGTGAACCTTGGTGCAGTGGGTTCACATGCCAGCATCGTGAGTCGTGAACTGGGTATTCCTTGCGTGGCATCGGTAACCGATGCAACACATCGCATTCCCGATGGCGCCACCATCACTGTTGACGGCGCTGCAGGAACTATCACCATTGTTGCGCTGCCTTAAGGTAGGTCAGGTTTAGTTCTCTAAAACATTGGCAAGGAACTTCTTTGTGCGTTCCTCGCGTGGTTCATTAATGACTTGAGCAGGTTTTCCTTCTTCAACGATGACGCCACCATCCATGAAAATGACGCGATCGGCAACGTTGCGAGCAAAACCCATTTCATGGGTCACAACCAACATGGTCATGCCTTCTTCAGCGAGTTCACGCATGACGCCCAGTACATCGCCGACGAGTTCTGGGTCGAGAGCGCTTGTTGCTTCATCGAACAACATCACACTGGGTTCCATGGCTAAAGCTCGCGCAATGGCAACACGTTGTTGCTGCCCGCCTGAAAGTTGTGCTGGGTAGGCAGACGCCTTGTCGGCAAGACCAACACGATTGAGCAATGCATCTGCACGCGCATTGGCATCGGCGGGTTTCATCTTCAGCACTTTGCGCAGTGAAATAGTGATGTTGTCGCGCACGGAAAGATGTGAGAACAAATTAAATTGCTGGAACACCATGCCGGTGGCGCGTCGAGCTTTGTCGATATCGCAGTCGCGATGCGTGAGTTCTACCCCTGCAACAAATACTTGACCGCCGGTGGGCTGCTCGAGCAAATTCACACAACGCAAAAGCGTGCTTTTGCCTGAACCTGATGGACCAATGATGCAAAGAACTTCACCTTTGGCAACGGTGAGGTCTATTCCACGCAGTACATGATTGTCGCCAAAACTCTTATGTAGTTGACGAAGTTCTACCAGTGGTTCACTCATCGGCGA
>CANFUE010000020.1 GCA_947450115.1 Acidimicrobiaceae bacterium
TCGCTCGACAAAGTGGAAATGTCATTCATTACTTTTTTCGCTGCACGCGAAGCAGGCTCGGCAACACTATTGACTCCGCCACTGAGTTTTTTCACGAGCAAAGGAAGCGACATTCCTGTGGCGATGAGTACTCCTCCGAGAAGAATGCCTAAAAGTACGACGACTGCACCACCAATACTCAGAAGTGAGCGCAGCGGCTGGCCGATAACGGCTCCAATCCAACCACCTGCGGGTTTCAACGCATCGACGCTTGCGGTCATGTGCCCCGCACCTCGCGCAAGATGCAACAACCCGAAAACAGAGAACACGATGAGCGCGCTTCCCACCCCAACACGCAAGCGATGTTCCGATTCGTTTCGACGAATGAGCGTGACACCAAGCAACGCAATTGCCGGAGGCAAGAAGAACCTGCCCAGACCCACTAGCCAGCCAAGGCCAGTATTGATGGCATCACCTAACGGGCCAGCGACATTGACGTAAATAGCCAATGCCAACAAAACGGCAACAACAACGATCCCGATGCCGAGGAATTCATTTTCGCGACCACCCACCGCAGCTTTGACAGCAGCATGCTCGCGCATTGGGGTTGCGCTGCGCTTCGGCAACGACTTCGTGCGTTGAGCGGGCTGAGCAGCAGCTTTTTTGGGGCGAGAGGCCTGCTTGGACATGTTTCTACGGTACCAATGGGGTCCCGCCTCATTGGGGACTCTCGCTTGTGTCAACAGGCTTTTTAGGTGCCCAAACCGCTCATCACATCGGTTCCGAGGATTTTCCCAGTGGGGTCAACAAAAACTGCCAACTGACCACCTCTGTCTGACTGCAAAACCACACGGTATTGCACACCACCATTTGGGTTATCGCCAATGATGCTAAATGCCCGCAAGATGGAATCGGGCAGCTCTTTGTGCACTCGATGAAAGACGTTGGAACTAAAGACCATTCCCTGAGCAGAAAAACTCTCACCGTCTGCTGGCGCTACCGACGTTTCCTGTGCCAGTTTTCCTTTTTCAAATACAAAGTTGATGGCATTTCCGTGGCCATCGGAGGCAAAAAGATTCACCAAGGTCGGGGTGGCATTAATTTCGTAGAACTCGGGAGTTTTACCCAATACCTTGCTGACGGCTGCCACCGCATTATCGATATCGCTCACTAAGAGAGCTTCCTTATTGCTACCGCAACTCGCGACCGTGAAAAGCAGAACTGCAGCAGCACTGCACAAAAGATTTTTTGATTTCAACATTGTTCTTAGGTTTCCATCACCACAGGAACAATCATGGGCTTACGTTTTGTTCTTGCTGCAACAAATTTTCCTGTTGCTTTACGTACCACTTGCTCGAGGGCAACAACATCACGACCTCCGTCGCGAAGAGCCTGCTCTACTGCGCGGGCAACCGTATCGCAGGCTTCATCGAGCAGGTCTTCAGCCTCTGGGGCATACACCCATCCGCGAGTAATGATTTCCGGACCAGTAATGACAACACCCGACTCTATGTCGATGGTGACAACAACAACCACTACGCCTTCTTCGGCGAGAACTTTGCGGTCGCGTAAAACACCTTGCCCCACGTCACCCACAACGCCATCGACATACAAATAGCCAGCGGGAATACGACCAACGTGTTGAACGCCTTCAGCAGAAAGTTCCACCACTACTCCGTCTTCACACATCACCACATTGCGCGGATGAACGCCCATTATTCGTGCCAACTTGGCATTCGCCATCATGTGACGGAACTCGCCATGAATCGGAATAAACCATTCCGGCTGAGTGACGTTCAAGTATGTCTTCAGGTCGTCGGCCTGTGCGTGGCCTGTTGCATGCACATCGACAATGCCCGAATGGACCACTTCTGCTCCCGATCGCAATAAACCGTCGATCACCCGACCCACATGCATTTCATTTCCGGGAATGGGGTGACTCGACAAAATGACAACGTCGTCTTCGCCTACCTTGATCCACTTATTTTCGCCGCGCGCTAACAACGACAATGCTGCCATCGGCTCGCCCTGTGAACCCGTTGAAATGATGCACACTTTTTCTGGTGCATAGTCGCTGATCTTCGCAATATCTACAAGAGCCTTGTCGGGAATATTCAATAGACCCAAATCGCGGGCCATGCGCACATTGTTTTGCATTGAGCGCCCCATGGTTGCCACCACTCGCCCGCTGGCAATAGCAGCTTCAGCAATTTGTTGAACACGGTGAATGTGGCTGGCAAAACTCGCTGTAATAATACGCTTCGTGCGGTTCTCGGCGAACAGTGCACGCAAAACCGCACCAACATCACTTTCGCTTGGTGCATGGCCTTTTTCTTCAGCATTGGTGCTGTCGGCCATGAGCAAGCGAATGCCGCCATTGTGTGCCAATGAACCCAACCGCGCAAGATCGGTGCGACGACCATCTACTGGAGTGAGGTCGAGTTTGAAGTCTCCTGAGTGCAGTACAACACCTTGTGCAGTGTGCAAGGCAATGGCGTGTGCATGAGGCACTGAGTGCGTAACAGGAATGAATTCCACATCAAAAGGTCCGATACGGCGAATTTCACCATCACGCACAACGTTGAGCGTTGTCTTTCCTAAGAGCCCTGCTTCTTCAATACGATTTCGCGCAAGACCGAGCGTGACTGCAGAGCCATATAACGGAAACGACATTTCACGCAAGAGGAATTGGAGTCCGCCCACATGGTCTTCGTGGCCATGCGTAGCAACACAACCCACAATGCGGTCGGCATTTTCTCGCAACCATGTGAAGTCGGGCAATACAAGGTCGATGCCATGCATGTCGGGGTCGGGGAACATGAGCCCACAGTCGATGAGCAAGATTTCATTGTCTTGCTCAACGGCCATACAGTTACGGCCGATTTCGCCTAAACCACCGAGAAAATAGATGCGTACGTTTGATGTGCTCACAGATGCATTCGTGCTCAACGGTTGCGCGTCGCTTCAAGATTTTTCTTCACAACTGCTGCGCGCTCTGCAACCCAAGGCGCAGCAGCACCCATAGGCAAACGAGCGTCGCCCACTGCAAAACCATGCAACTTCATCATTTCTTTGCTAGGCAGTGGGTTCGGTGAATCATCACCGGTTTCAAAGGCGTAGCTGTCGAGCAGCAAAGCATTTACACGCTGGGCTTCTGCACTATTGCCGGCGAAGAATGCCTTCATCATGAGTTGGTGTTCTGGAGCCGACCAATGCGTAGCAACACCAATGACTCCCATTGCACCAACTGCCAACAACGGAAGCGTGAGCCCATCGTCGCCGCTGTACACCTGAAAACCCTTGGGTGCCTGGGCGATGACCGAAGCTGTTTCTGCAGGATTGCCCGCAGCATCTTTCAGGGCAACAATGTTGCTGTAGTTATTTGCCAATGCGAGCAAGTTTGCTGTGGCAATTTTGCGACCCGTGCGCACGGGAATGTCGTACAGCACCACTGGCAAATGTGTAGCTGTAGCAATTGCGCCCATGTGTGCAGCAATACCTGCTTGTGGTGGTCGGTTGTAATACGGCCCCACTGCCAAAATTCCTGCAGCTCCCACTTCAGTTGCCTTTTTTGTGAGATGCACACTGTGAGCGGTGTCGTTCGAAGCACTTCCAGCAATTACAGGAATGGTGACCGCTTGTGCCACGGCCTCCCACAACGCAATTTTTTCTGCATCGGTGAGCGTTGATGCTTCACCTGTTGTGCCTGTTATGACCAGACCATCGTTGCCTTGTTCTTGGAGCCACTTCGCAAGTTTTACTGCTTCATTGACATCGAGTTCACCGGCAGCGGTGAACGGCGTGATCATTGCAGTGAGTACTCGCCCGAAATGTGGCACCTGTGTCATTAGAAGGAACCTTCTGCTGCGCGGTCAATTCCTTGCGTGAGAATGAGGTCTTCGTGCAGCTCCATCCACACGTCGTGATAGCTCCCGCACATCACGCCGGTGAACATGTTGTTTTCGCCAGCAACCACACGCTTCGAGGTGGAATGCAAACGAGGAACATATGGCATGAGACGTTGCAACACAGAGCCGAGCGATTCCACAATGGGCACGGCCTTCACATTCATTTCAACTAAGCGGGCAATAACAGCTTTGTCGTAAGCGGCATCGCTGTGGTCGTTCGGGGCGCCGTCTTTCAACTGCCAGTCGCCGCACAATTGCTTGAACGACTCATTAAGCACCAAAAACTCCTCGTACGCGGGCTTCAGAGCCCCGGCAATATCGCTCGGAGTATCGGCGGCAAGAGCAGCCTTGTGTGCTTCCTTGCCAGCGGGTGTGATTTGCCATAGTGCTCGCTGCTCACGGAAGAGAGCCAGCTCACGCGACAAGAGATCTTGAAGGTGAGCCTCGGCTTCTTTTTCGCTCACAGCAGCGATATCGGCAACCATGTCTACTTTGGCAAAGCCCTTGATGCGTAAAGCATGAAAGGCACGAAATGAGGGGTCAGATTGATGAGCCATAACGGTTCAAGAGTAGTGACCACACGCCATGAACACTGCATTCATTAGCCAAATTGGTGGATTATGCCCTCTTTTAGGCTGGCGCTGTGATGTCTTTGCCAATTTCGAAGGCCAGGTACTCTTCGCCCGTATCTTCAAAGTCTTCAAACTGAATGACACCAATTTCCTCGAACCGGCGACGCAGCCAGGAATTATTGCGATCGAGCAGACCAAGCTTTTTACAGTTCGGCACAATTTTCGAAAACAGCATCTGCTGGAAAAAGACGCGCGTGGGGTCGTTGAGCACGACTGGCATAATTTTGCGTGGGTCAATGCCCATTCGCTCCCACACTTCTTGTTGCAAGAAACGGTCGCGCATCCGCAAACTTGCTTCGAATGCAAACACCTGACGCTCTTTAATTTCCACGTCACTCATGTCGGCATAGACCTCTTGCAAGGAAAGCACACCAAATGCCACGTGACGGGCTTCGTCACTCATGACATAGCGCAATAGTTTCTTCAACAGTGGCTCGCCAGTGAGTTGGTGCATGTAACCAAATGCAGCAAGAGCAAGACCTTCCACCATAATTTGCATGCCTAAATACGTCATGTCCCAACGGCTATCGGTAACGATGTCGTCGAGCAAGGCACGAAGGTGTGCATTAATTTGGTAGCCGCCCTCAAGTTTTTCATCGAGATAGCGGGCAAACACTTCTACGTGTCGGGCTTCGTCCATTACCTGAGTACTGGCGTACAACTTGGCGTCATACCAGGGCACGGTTTCCACAATTTTTGCGGTACAAATGAGGGCACCTTGTTCACCGTGCAAGAACTGCGACAAGCTCCACTTGCGTGCTTGCACACCGAATTCGAGCCATTCTTTTTGCTCCCAATTCTTGACAGGCGTATCGCCGTACAAGCTCATGTCGAATCCGCGGCCAATTGCTTCTTGGTCAGCGACAATAGTGCCTTCGATGTCGACAGGCGTTTCCCATGGAAGGTCGGTGGTGGCGTTCCACTGCCCTACTTTTGCCTTTTCGTAAAGTTTGCGCAGCTGAGGGCGCGCTAGTGAATAGTCCCATGAGAACAACGTGTCTGCGTTGTTCTTGACCATATGCGTAATTTCATTGACGTCGGTATTGGTGACGCCCAAGATGGCTTCAATGTCGTTGACATCGGTGCGCCCCAAGGTTTCTGCGTCGTGAGATTCAATTGCAGTCATGATGTTCCCCTATTGCTGTAATAAATAATTAAGAAAACTAAAAGATTCGATGAAAGAGTGGACACTTTCTTCATTAGTGAAATCGACTTGTGTACTTGGAGCAAGGAAGTACGAAATAACGAGTCGAACAAGAACGTCGACAATTTGGATTGCAGTTTCAAGTGGAACGAACTCCTCGGCAAGAGGCACGAAAAATTGAGTTGCGACATTAATAATGCGTGGCACTCCATCGACCGTGAGATTCGCGAGTGCTACTCCGCGTTCACTCGCAAGCATTGCAGCAAGGTGCTGATCCTTTTGAAGTTCACGTGACGAAAAGACAATGCACCGCGTGAGGAGCTCTTCAATGTTGGTAGAACCTGCGGCAGCACCTTGCAAGCGCGAAAAGAAATTCTCGAGTTCGCGCAAGCGCATTGCTTCAAAAAGAACTTCACGGCCACCAGGAAAGAGGCGATAAATAGTGGCGCGTGACACACCTGAGGCAGCGGTGATGTCGTCGATAGTGACCTTGCTAAACCCAAACCGCTCAACACAGCCCATAGCGGCATTAAGAACTTTGGTTTCGTCAGAAGTCACATTGAGACACTAAAACGGAAAGTGTCTCACTGTCAAGACACATGTCACAGAAACCTATATTTTTTAGATGGTGGGCAAGACGTAGGTGGCGAACCGGTCACGGAGGGTCTTTTTCGAGAACTTCCCAACGCTGGTCTTGGGCACCTCGTCAATAAACACCACATCGTCGGGCAATTGCCACTTGGCAAGGCGCGGCACCAGGAACTCCACCACTTCTTCTTTGGTGAGACTCTGCCCTGGCTCCACCACAATGCAGGCCAATGGACGTTCCGACCAGCGCGGATGTGGCACTCCCACCACTGCTGCCTCTTTGATTTTCGGATGCGCCATGAGTTCATTTTCCACGTCGACCGACGAGATCCACTCGCCACCGCTCTTAATGAGGTCTTTTGTGCGGTCAACAAGCCGTACACGCCCATCGGCATCCATGGTGGCAACGTCGCCAGTACGCAACCAGCCGTCGGAAGTGAAGCTCTCTGCCGAGCGATCGTCGTTGTAATAGTTCGCAGCAATCCATGCTCCGGAACATTGCAACTCGCCACTTGTTTCGCCATCCCAAGGGACAGCATTAATAGTGTCGGGTTCCACTACGCGACACTCAACACCAAAGTTGATTTGCCCCACGGTGGTACGCAACTCGGCTTGTTCATCGATGGGCAATAACAAATCGGCAGCACTCAACGTGCACGTAGAAGCAATGGGGCTTGTCTCCGTCATCCCCCACGCTTGCAAAATGGGAAGACCCGTTTGCTCGCGGTATGCCTCGCTCAATGCTTTCGGCACTGCAGAACCGCCACAAGGAATGGCGCGCAACGACGAGGTATCGCGACCTTTCAGTTCAGGAAGTACACCCATCCAAATAGTAGGAACCCCTGCAGCAACCGTGACTTTTTCTTCCACAATGAGTTGCGCAATAGCTTTTCCGGAAAGGTCAGGACCCGGCATCACGAGCGATGCACCGGAAGCAACTGCAGCATGTGCAAGACCCCACGCATTGGCATGGAACATCGGAACGACTGGCAAAATCACATCGCTCTCGCGAGTACCCAAACTGTCTACTGTCATAGCGCCAAATGTGTGCAGGTATGTGCTGCGATGGCTGTACACCACGCCTTTGGGATTGCCCGTTGTACCACTGGTGTAACACATGCTTGCTGCACGATTTTCATCTGTTACAGAAAACTCCACGGGCGACGCGGTGCTCAATAGTTCTTCGTAGTCATGTATTTGCACACCCGGCCATTGCGGTATGTCGCCTGGGCCATCGTCCATCACCACTAAATGCTTCACCGTTTGAAACGTCGGGAATAGTGGCGCAAGAAGCGGAAGTAAAGACTTATCGCAAAAAATTACTTCATCTTCTGCATGATTCACGATGTACGTGAGCTGTTCTGGAAACAGGCGAATATTTAATGTGTGCAACACGCGACCCGTACAAGGTGCCGCAAAGTACAGCTCCAAATGCCGCGCTGTGTTCCATGCAAAAGTGGCCACGCGTCCAGCTTCTGAAATTCCCAGCGCATCGAGTACTCCACCCAACTTGCGGGTGCGAAGCGCCCAGTCACCATAAGTGACAGTCTCTTTCCCTCGTGGGGTTGCAGTGATAACAGTTTTATTGCGGTGGTATTTTTCTGCCCGGTCAAAAAGGTGAACAATGGTCAGTGGCGTATTTTGCATGAGTCCTTGCATGCGACAAGCGTAGGGCATCTTGCAGGGCGAGGCGATAAGTTGCCATGGTGCGCAAAACGGTATTAGCCATCACGTCGCTTCTTTTCATATGCGGCACCATTGGTACCAATATTGGGCCAGCCCTCGTCGATGAGCACCCTCTCCTTGTTCTCACTTTGTCGTCGCGCAATCGCAACCTATTTGGGTCGGTCCCTTTCACTTCGCCGGTCCCCTATTTCATCATTGGTTTTTTACGCCTATTGGCTGCGGCCGTTGCCCTGTACTTCGTTGGCCGTTGGTACGGCGACCGCACCGTGCGCTGGGTGGAAGACAATGTTGGGGAAATGCCTGCCCTCTATCGCTGGACAGAAAAGGCCGTCAACAAAGCTGGTTGGTTAATGCTTTTCCTCATGCCAGGAAGCAATGTGGTGTGCGTACTTGTTGGGCATCGCCAAATGCGCATTCGTCAGTTCTTTGCAGTTGTTCTTCCCGCCATTGGTTTTCGCCTCATTGTGATGCGCATCGGCGGCGACGCATTTGAAACCCAAGTACGTTGGTTCTTGAAATCTATTGAGCGTTACCAATGGTTCATAGTGTTTGGACTCTTTGCACTTTCGGCCCTACAAATGCGCAAACGACGCCCTCTTGCGCCACCCGATCACGATGGGTCAATGGAGAGTTAAAGAAGCGAATCGATACCGAGCGTGACGCCCGGTGTTTCGGCAACGCGCTTACAGGCAAGAACAACTCCTGGCATGAAACTCACACGATCATTTGAGTCGTGGCGAATGACCAGAGTTTGACCAGCGGTACCCAATATGACTTCTTGTGATGCAGTCATGCCCACCATGCGCACTGCATGAACACGAATACCTGATGGGCCTTCGCCGCCTCGTGCACCTGGGGCAACTTCATGTTGTGTTGGATCTTTTGCCCAGTCGCTACTTGCTGCAGCCATGCGCTGCGCTGTAACCATTGCCGTTCCACTCGGCGCATCGGCCTTTGCATTGTGATGGAACTCAATAATTTCTGCGGTCTCAAAATATGGTGCGGCTTGTTCAGCAAACTTCATCATGAGCACTGCACCAATGGCAAAGTTCGCAGCAATAAGACAACTGCTGCGCATAAATGATTCTTTAAATGTTGCCATGTCGGCATCGTTAAAACCGGTAGTGCCCACCACTGCGTGCATACCGTGCAGGCCCAGCCACGGCAACGTAATGCGTGCTGCCGCAGCAACAGTGAAGTCGACGACCACTTCTGCTTGCGCATCGGCAAGTGCTTTTAACTCAGCAGCAATGGTGAGGCCATGACATTCTTTGCCAGCGTGCATTGGGTCGACAGCAGCAACGAGCACCAACTGTGGGTCGGCAACAACGGCATCGCACACAGTGGCGCCCATACGGCCCCCTGCACCTACTACACCAACACGTATGGGATTCTCAGATGAAAACGTCACAACCCCGACCGTAGTCGGTCGGGGTTGTGGATGAATTGCGTTTTTGTTTGTTAGGGAAGATTTAGCGATGACGACGGCGATTGTCGTCGCCACGTCCACGGCCACCACCACGGTTGCCCGCTTCGCGGCCGGGGCCGAGGTCACCGAGTTCGCCAGTGAGTTCACTTTCGAACTCATCTTCAAAGCTCACAGCCACTGCGTTGTCGGGCGCATCGCTGCGCTCGGCACGAGGTGCGCGCTCTTCACGAGGGGCACGCTCTTCGCGGGGAGCACGTGGTGCGCGTTCCTCACGAGGGGCTGCGTCGCCGGTTGATTCGAAGCCTTCACCAACGGGGCTGAGGCTGACCTTGCCCTTGTCGTCGATGTCGTCAACACGAACCTGAATTTCTTGGCCGAGTTCAAGCACGTCTTCAACATTGTTGATGCGCTTGCCATTACCCAACTTTGAAATGTGTACGAGTCCGTCACGTCCGGGAAGGATGTTGACGAATGCGCCGAACTTGGTGATGCTCACAACGCGACCGTTGTAGATACCACCGAGGTCTGCTGTTGGTGGCTGAACAATTGCCATGATGCGCTCGCGAGCATCGTTCACCTTCACAGAGTCTGGTGAGCCAATGGTGATGATGCCCACGGCACCATCGTCGCTCACTGCAATGTCGGCACCAGTTTCTTGCTGAATGGTGTTGATGACCTTGCCCTTGGGCCCGATGACTTCTCCGACTTTGTCGAGCGGAATGGTGAAGGAAACAATTTTTGGAGCGGTTTCGGCAACTTCGCTACGAGGTGCAGAAAGTGCTGCGTTCATCACTTCCAAAATGGCTAGACGTGCATCTTTTGCTTGGTCGAGAGCAGCAATCAACACGTCGGCTGGAATGCCTTCAATTTTTGTGTCGAGCTGCAAAGCCGTAATGGCATCGGCAGTACCGGCAACTTTGAAGTCCATGTCGCCGAATGCGTCTTCAGCACCCAAAATATCGGTGAGCGTGGTGTACTTGCCTTCAGCAAACACCAAGCCCATTGCGATACCTGCAACAGGAGCAATGATGGGCACACCAGCATCCATGAGTGAAAGGCTTGCTGAGCAGACCGAACCCATTGAGGTGGAACCGTTAGATGACATCACTTCACTCACCAAACGAATGGTGTAGGCAAAGTCTTCCTGGCTTGGCACTACTGGCAACAACGCACGCTCGGCCAATGCACCGTGGCCAATTTCGCGGCGCTTAGGTGAACCAACACGACCGGTTTCGCCGTTTGCCCATGGAGCCATGTTGTAGTGATGAATGAAACGCTTGGTGGTTTCAGGAGTCAATGTGTCGAGCAACTGGTTCATGCGTGGCATTGCGAGTGTGCACACGTTCATTACTTGTGTTTCTCCACGTTGGAAAAGGCCGGTGCCATGTGCTGTAGCCAAAATGCCGACTTCAGACGAAACTGGGCGCAGATCGCGCGGTCCACGACCATCGATGCGCATGCCTTCTTCAACGATGCGCTTACGAACCAATTTCTTGGTCAAGCTACGCACTGCTTCTTTGACGCCTTTTTCCTGACCAGCAAATGCACCAGGTGCTTCAGAGGTTCCACACAACGCTGCAAGAGCTTCTGCAGTTACTGCATCGATTGCTTCGTTACGAGCGCTCTTCAATGAAATAGCAACTGCCGGAGCCAACTTTGTGGTGGCAACACCTTCTACAGCAGCAAATACTTCTGGTGTGTAGTCAAGTACAGGTGTGTACTTCAGTGGCTCAATGGGACCCTTTGTAGCAATAACGCTTGCTACAAGTTGACGCTGCAAACCAATGGACTCTTTGATCCACTTCTTTGATGCCTCAAGGCCACTTGCCAAAACTGGCTCATTAACTTTTGGTGCACCATCGGCATAGTACGAGAAGCTCTTCTCGGTGCCGCCGGCTTCCACCATCATGATGGCAACGTCACCGTCGTCGAGCTGACGACCTGCTACGACGAGTTCGAATGTTGCTGCTTCACTCTCTTCAAAGGTGGGGTGTGGAATCCACTCACCAGAAGTGCTGTAAGCAACGCGCACTGCGCCAATTGGGCCTTCAAAAGGAATGCCACTGATCATGAGCGATGCAGATGCAGCGTTGATCGACAAAATGTCGTGTGGGTTTTCCTGGTCGGCACCAATGATGGTGAGCACGATTTGTGTTTCGTTGCGGTAGCCATCGGGGAATGCAGGGCGCAACGGGCGGTCGGTGAGACGGCAAGTAAGAATTGCCATTTCGGTTGGGCGACCTTCACGGCGGAAAAATGCACCAGGAATTTTTCCTGCGGCATAAGCACGCTCTTCTACGTCGACGGTGAGTGGGAAGAAGTCAATTCCGTCGCGAACGCCTTTGGCGGCATTTGCGGTGGAGAGTACGGTGGTGCGGCCAAGGCTCGCAACGACTGCACCCTGTGACTGCTGGGCAAGTTTTCCTGTCTCAAAAGACAGAGTTTTATCGGTACCTGAAACGGCACCAGACACGCGGATGGCATCAGCCATGGTGTCCTCCTTTTATATATGTTTGCGCTCAAAGATGAGACGGGGTCAAATGAGCAACAATGTCGGTTCCCAGTCGGCAATCTCGTGACCCAACGGGGCCACGGGCTAGGCGACTGACAACCGACTCACGGTTGCTCGCTTCTTTATTTCTGGTTTCTATTCTGCTTGTGGTATCCCCACCTTTTGGGGATACCTAGCCAGAGTGGGCGACGCTGATTAGCGACGAAGACCAAGTTTTGCGATGAGATCGCGGTAACGCTGAACATCACGGTCGCGTACGTAATCGAGCATGCGGCGACGACGGCCAACCAACATCAAAAGTCCACGACGTGAGTGGTGATCTTTTGGGTGGTCTTTCAAGTGATCAGTCAATTGATTGATGCGGTCGGTAAGGAGCGCAATCTGAACATCTGGAGAGCCGGTATCGGTCGCGTGCTGTTGGTGCACGGCGATGGTGGTCTGCTTTGGTGCCTTTTCTGGCATGGGTGCCTCACTTTGTATATATGGTGGGTCGCTCGCAGCCAATTGGCCACGGGCATCTCAGCGACGCTCTCCCCTTCTTTCGTTGGGGCGGGCCTTGCTGGACCTCTACAGGCTACGGAATAGACACACCACCACCAACCCGCGACGGGTAACCTTGCCCCGTGTTCACTGGAATTGTTGAAGAGCTTGGTCGGGTCATCTCCCGTCGCGGACCCCGATTACGGATTTCCGCGTCAACAGTGCTTGACGGCAGCGAACTTGGTGCCTCCATTGCCGTGAATGGCTGCTGCCTCACCCTTGTGTCATCAGACACCACTGCTGGTAATTCCTGGTGGGAAGCCGATGTGAGTGAAGAAACCTACCAACGCACCAACTTGAACGACATTGAAGATGGTGCCGTGGTCAACCTCGAGCGCCCCATGGCTCTTGGCGAACGCCTCGGTGGGCACATTGTGCTTGGTCATGTTGATGGCGTAGGAACTGTGGTGCAAGCAGCTCCCGAGTTGCGCATTCGTATTGCCCCAGAACTCATGGTGTATCTCGTTGAAAAAGGTTCGGTCACCGTTGATGGCATCAGCCTCACTGCTTTCAATTTAGGTGACGACACTTTTGATGTTGCTGTTATTCCTCACACCTGCGAGGTCACCACTCTTGGTGTGCGTCGCGCAGGCGACAGAGTAAACATTGAAATGGATGTACTCGCCAAACACGTTGAACGACTACTGACTGCGCACATTAAAAAATGAGCGATATCTCACAACAACTGTCGGCGCTACGTAACGAAATAGACAGCATCGACCAAGGCATTGTTGAACTTCTTGCGCGTCGACTTGACGTATGCAAAGAAGTAGCCGATGTGAAATCGCAAGTTGATGCAGCCGTTATTCAGCCACAACGCGTTCGCGAAGTACTCACCACCCGTCGGCAGTGGGCCATTGATAAAAATGTTGATGCCGACTTTGCTGAACAGATTTTTCGTACATTGCTTGCGGAAACTCATCGCATCGAAGTGGCGCATGGCCGCGATGAGTCGGCACCACTCAAAGATGCCGAGATGAACGGTGCTTCCGCTCTCGACACTGTTGCGTGTCGCATCGACCATGTTGTTGTTGCCGTTACCGATATCACCGCCGCTTGTTCCTTTTTTACCCAAATGGGGTTCCGCGTGTCACCCACCGACGACAAAGACATGTTCCTTGCAGAGGCCGGCGGCGTTCTTGTAGTTCTCTTGGGTGCCGGCAACGACGCTGCAGTACAGGCTCATCTCGACGAACATGGCTCGGGCGTGCAACACATCGCCATAGAAGTGCTCAACGCTGGCTTCACACAACAGGCACTATCGGCAATCGGAGTTCCCCTCCTCACCGACGTCATTGTTGACCACGACGGCCACGAGCAGCTCTTCACCGTGCTCGACCCGGTTTCTGGGGTGCAATTGGGCTTTATTAGCCGCACGGGGCATCGCTTGCCTCTCAATAGCCACAATGTGCGAGCCCTCTTTGCTGCGGCTCCCGACCAACACCCGAACTAGCAACTCTGCAACTACCTGCGCTACAGTCACATTGCTTGACATGTAGGTAATGCCTTGGATTTCTAGCTCCCGAAGCATTGCCGTTGAGCGCTGGCAGACATACTCAGTTCGTTCCTTAGGAACGGTTACCGGAAAAGGTTTCTTCATGCTGTCCCAGCGACCCTCGCTAGATACTCCACTCCCTCAACTGCTCGCCCTTGCCTCGGCACGACGCGACACACTTTTTGGAACACGCGTCACCTATTCGCCCAAGGTGTTTATTCCCCTCACCATGCTGTGCCGCGACACCTGTGGCTATTGCACTTTTGCTCAGCCACCGGCACGACTCGAGAACCCTTTCCTCTCGGCAGAGCAAGTGCTCAACATTGCAAAAGCCGGAGCCAAACAGGGTTGTCACGAAGCTCTCTTCACCCTGGGCGAGCGTCCGGAACTGCGCTACGACATTGCAGCGCAGTGGTTGAAGGCAAATGGCTTCGACAGCACCGTGCATTATCTGCACGACATGGCGCAGTTAGTGCTCACAGAAACCGGTTTGTTGCCGCACGCAAATGCCGGAGCGCTCTACGAAGACGAACTCGCATTGTTGCGCAAGGTGTCACCTTCGCAAGGAATGATGATTGAAACATTGCGCGATGATCTTCCGTGTCACCGTGGTGCGCCCGACAAAGTGCCACAGCGCCGACTCGACACATTGCAGTGGGCTGGCGAACTCAACATTCCTTTCACCACTGGCATCTTGGTGGGCATTGGTGAAAACCGTGAAGATCGCATTGCCGCACTTGAAGCCATTGCGGCATCGCATGAAAAATATGGGCACGTGCAAGAAGTCATTGTGCAGAACTTTTTGCCGAAGCCGCGCACCGGCATGCAACACGAAGCACCATGCCCAGAAGATGAATACTTGTGGAGCATTGCAATGGCGCGGCTCATATTGCCCGACTCCATTCACTTACAAGCACCACCCAACTTGTCTGACGACTTTGGCATTTTGCTCGACGCAGGTATTGACGACTGGGGCGGGGTCTCCCCTGTTACTGCCGACCATGTGAACCCTGAACGTCCATGGCCAGCTCTTGAACGACTGCGTGAAGTCACCTCACAGCGCGGCTACGAACTCGCGCCGCGCCTCACCATTTACCCCGAGTACGTTCGTGAACCTGCACAATGGATTGACCCGGCAGTGCAATTTGCCGTCATGGACCGCGCCGATGCCGAAGGCCTTGGCCGCGACGACCCAGGTGCAATATGGCCGGAAAAAGTAACAGCAGCCGACGTTGTGCTCGACGGTGCAGAAGTTGTTTTGGTCGGACACCGTTCAACACAGTGGTACTCAGGCGCCAACAACAAGCCACCTATTCTCATTCCAAGAGTTGCAAAAATTTCTGGAGAACTACGCGAGATTTTTGATGGCGTGGAATCGGGTGATTTGCCTGACGAACATCAAATTGTTGCACTGTTCCGCGCTCGTGGGCGCGAAGTGAACGCCGTTGCTGAATTTGCCAACGACCTGCGCAAGCGCGCTGTTGGCGACACCGTCACCTGGGTGCATAACCGCAACATCAACTACACCAACGTATGCACGTTCAAGTGCAAGTTCTGTGGTTTTTCCAAAGGCCCACTCAGCCTCAACTTGCGTGGCACCCCGTATTTGCTCACGCTCGACGACATTGCACAACGTGCCGCACAAGCTTGGGAAATGGGCGCTACAGAAGTCACCTTGCAAGGTGGCATTCACCCCGATTTCGATGGTGACTATTACATCGACGTCACGCGTGCAGTGAAAGACGCTGTTCCAGAAATGCATGTGCATGGCTTCACCGCTCTTGAAGTAACTGAAGGCGCAAAGCGACTCGGCGAATCACTCGAGACCTACATTTTGCGGTTGAAAGATGCAGGGCTCGCCTCTCTGCCCGGCACCGCTGCCGAAATACTCGACGACAAAATTCGTGCCATCTTGTGCCCCGACAAAATAAACACCGAAGAGTGGCTCGAATGTCATCGTGTGGCACACAGCGTGGGCCTACGTTCCAATATCACCATCATGTTTGGCAGCGTGGAACACACCGACAGTTGGGCCAAGCACATGGTGGTTACACGTGACCTGCAAAAAGAAACAGGTGGTTTCACCGAGTTCGTTGGGCTTCCTTTCGTGCACATGGCCTCACCTATTTATTTGCAGCGCAAATCACGTCGTGGGCCAACATTCCGTGAAAATATTTTGGTGCATGCTGTTGCGCGCATTGCCTACCATGGCCTCATCGACAACATCCAAGTATCTTGGACCAAAGTTGGCGTCGACGGCGCCCGCCAAATGCTCAATGCAGGCTGCAACGACCTCGGCGGAACACTGATGGACGAGAACATCTCACGTGCAGCAGGTGCAAACCATGGTCAAAAGATGAGCGAAGATAGCTTCAGCGCACTGGTTTCACCATTGGGTCGCACGCTTGAACAGCGCACCACTACTTATGGTCGCGTGCCAGGCGGCAACGACTTAATCAGTTCCCGCGCGTGATCCACATCTAGTTTCACTTGTGCAATGAGCGCATCGGGGCCATTGAACTTTCGCTCTGAACGCAAGAAGTGCGTGAACTGAACCTTTGCATCTTCGCCATAGAGATCTATTGATTCATCAATGAGGTGTGCTTCAAGCAATGACGAGTTGCTGTGCTCGTAAAAAGTAGGGCGACGACCAAGGTTGATTGCACATGCATAACGCTCACCTGACGGGCGGGTGTAAATACCTGCATACACCCCGTCGGCGGGAAGGCAGATGAATCCTGGAACCTGAACGTTGGCGGTAGCAAAACCAATAGTGCGTCCGCGTTGATCGCCCGTTACCACAGGGCCGCGCACTTCAAAAGAGTGGCCCAAGAGTGCTGTTGCTGTGTCAATTTCGCCACCACGCAGCGCACGACGAATGGCCGTCGAGCTAATGGGCTCTTCTACACCGTCTTTCCGTTCGAGCAGGTCGAGAGGGCCGGTGGTGAAATCGTGCTGTGCCCCCTCGGTGCGCAAAAGAGCAACATTGCCACTGCGATTTTTTCCAAAATGAAAGTCTTCCCCTACAACAATGTGTTTAACGTGCAAACAATCAACTAGCACACGCTTCACAAACGCCTCTGGGTTTTCCGTTGCTTGTTCTTCGTTGAACGGAACCACAACAACAGCATCGACACCAGTTGTGGACAACAATTCGATTTTCTGCTCAAGGTCGGTGAGCAACAGCGGTGCCGACTCGGGTCGCACGACCGAAGCAGGGTGTTTGTCGAAGGTCACCACAACACTTAAGGCATTGAGTGACTGTGCTTGCTCGCGCACTGCGGCAATGACTGCTTGATGGCCAAGGTGCACGCCGTCGTATGCGCCAATGGTGAGCACACAACGCCGCTCAGGCCACGGCGATACCGATAAGTCGCGAACAACAATCACGTGGGAAACACTATCCACTAAAGGCAATGACAACTGTTGGTTTCGCCAGTGTCAGGCCTAATCCTGTTTGTGATGCAGTTGGTTCGTATACGCCGAGCAGCACATCATTGGGGCCATACACGCTCCACGGGCCATCGCCTGCCCAACCCAGCTCCACATCAACTGGCAACATTGCGCCATGTAATGCACGATCTGCTGTTTCAGCATCGAGGTCAACTCGCACGAGGTGCTCTACAAGACCCACTTCACTCAGCAACTGCGGGCTTTCCAACGCAGAGGTCATCTGTTCGGTGAAGCGCCCCACTCGCGTGCGACGCAAGCGACGTAAATGCGCTCCCCCACCAAGCAAGCGACCAAGGTCGTCGGCCAACGTACGCACATAGGTTCCCGACGAACACTCAACGCCCATGCGATACACCAAAGGGTCGCCGGTTGCTTCAATATCGAAACGAGAAATGTGCACGGGTCGTGCCTTGCGTTCAATCTCTACACCTTCACGCGCATATTCATGCAATCGTTTTCCATCGACTTTGAGCGCCGACACCATGGGTGGCACTTGCAAAATGTCACCCGTTAAGTTCTCGCGCACCACACGTTGCACATCAGCTGGCGTGACCGCACTCATGTTGAATGTCTCTAACACTTCTCCCGAATCATCAAGCGTGCTCGTACGTGAACCCAGCACAACTTCGGCTACATATTCTTTATCGGCACCCGAAACGAACTGCATGAGCCGGGTAGCACGACCCACCGCCACAACCAACACTCCCGTTGCATCGGGGTCGAGGGTTCCGGCATGCCCAATGCGACGTTCGCTCAATGACTTGCGCAACGTATTCACCACATCGTGGCTGGTGACGCCTGCTGGTTTGTCGATGAGCACAAGGCCATGCACCTGTGGTGGGCGCCGCTTTGCCATAAGTGTTATTCGGTGTCGGGCACCACGTAGGTGCCTTGTTCCATTGCCTCACGACGTTCACGGTCGATGCGCAACACTTCATCAATACGCGCTGCGGCACGAATGACCGTGTCGGGGCGGAAATCGAGAATCGGAGTTTTCTTCGTGCGAATTTGACGGCCGACAGACGACTGAATACGAATTCGCAGTTCACCGAGGGTGTTCAGAATCTCCTCGTCGCCTTCTTCGTCGGTCAGCGAGTCGTAGTACACGATGGCCCGGTTGAGCTCGGCATCAACATCGATTGCTGTGATGGTGACAAAGGCCAGGCGTTCGTCGTCGATACGCACCAGCTCCTCGGCAATGACCTCTCGCAGGAGCTCATTGAGGCGAGCTTCACGGGGGTATTTGTGAGCAGATGAACCGCTTGAACGCTTGCGCGGCTTCGACATGTGCTCCACGCTACCTACGGCACCCCTTCGCCCCCTACCATGTAGGAGTTATGTCTGCTGATTTTCCCTCCTTTCGCTACAACGCCACCTTCGCTGCAACCTTGGAAAGCAAGTGGCAAGACTTCTGGGAAGACAATGCCACCTTCAACACCCCAAACCCCGCCGGCCCACTAGCTGAACCCGAAAAGGTCGCGGGCCGCGAAAAGCTCTTCGTTCTCGACATGTTCCCCTACCCCTCGGGTGCGGGGCTACACGTTGGTCATCCACTTGGCTACATCGGCACCGACGTGTTCGCGCGCTTCAAACGCATGACGGGCTTCAACGTATTGCATGCACTGGGCTACGACAGCTTTGGATTACCTGCGGAACAACACGCAATTGCCACAGGCATTCACCCCCGTGTGAATACCGAAACGAATATTGCCAACATGCGCCGTCAACTGCGTCGCCTTGGCCTTGGCCACGACCCACGACGCAGCGTCAGCACCACCGACGAGAACTATTACCGCTGGACACAATGGGTGTTCTTACAGATCTTTAACTCATGGTTCGACAAAGAGTTGAGCAAGGCTCGCCCTATTTCGGAACTGGAAGATTTATACGCAGCAGGAAAACGTACGGTCGACGATGGCCGTTCGTGGTCGGCGCTTACTCGCAATGAGCAACGCAAAGTGGTCGATGCTCAGCGATTGGTGTATCTCACTGAAGCACCCGTGAACTGGTGCCCGGGTCTTGGCACTATTTTGGCCAACGAAGAAGTGACCGCCGATGGCCGCAGCGACATTGGCAACTTCCCTGTTTTCAAACGCAACATGCGCCAGTGGATGATGAACATCACCGCGTATTCCGATCGTCTACTTGATGACCTCAACCGCCTCGATTGGCCAGAACCCATCAAGTTGATGCAGCGCAACTGGATTGGTCGCAGCGAAGGCGCCCGCGTGCGCTTCACCTCAACAGCCGGAGAAATTGAAGTATTCACCACTCGCCCCGACACATTATTTGGTGCAACATTTTTAGTGCTCTCACCCGAGCACCCACTCGTTGACGCACTCACCACTGCTGAACAAAGCAGTGCAGTGGACACATATCGTGTAGCTGCGGCAGCGAAAGAACGTGAACAATACGAAGACGAAACGCGTGAAAAAACTGGCGTGTTTACGGGTGCATTTGCCCGCAACCCAGTAACGGGTGGCGACATTCCTATTTGGATTGCCGACTACGTCTTAATGGGTTACGGCACCGGTGCCATTATGGCTGTGCCATCTGGCGACGAGCGCGACTTCGCATTTGCTCGCACCTACCAACTTCCTATTGTTGCCACTCAACAACCCACATCAGAGTGGTTTGCTGCAGCAGGCATAGACCCAACGCTGAATTGCAGCGAGTGGCCAAATGCCTACGTCGGCGATGGCGCTTATGTGAACTCCAGCAACGACAGCATCTCTCTTGCACAATTCAACACCGTTGCCGATGCAAAATCGGCAACGAACACCTGGCTCACACAACAAGGCTGCGGCGAAGCAGCTATTACTTACAAACTGCGCGACTGGCTCTTTGCTCGCCAGCGTTATTGGGGCGAACCCTTCCCCATTGTTTTCGATGCCGATGGCAACCCACATGCGGTGCCCGACCAACAGCTTCCGGTTTTATTGCCAGAACTTGCCGACTTCAAACCACAAGGTCTCGACCCGAACGATGCAGTAACAGAACCCATTCCGCCACTTGCTCGTACACCAGAGTGGGCCGTTGTGGAACTCGACCTTGGCGACGGTCTGCAGACCTACCGCCGCGAAGTGAACGTGATGCCGCAGTGGGCAGGTTCATGTTGGTACGAATTGCGTTACCTCGACCCCACTAATACCGAATCGTTCGTCAATAAAGAGGTTGAGAAATATTGGATGGGCCCCAAGCATGCTGGCCACACCGGCGGTGTAGACCTATATGTAGGCGGCGTGGAACATGCCGTATTGCACCTCTTATATGCGCGCTTTTGGCACAAGGTTTTGTTCGACCTCGGACACGTATCGAGCGAAGAGCCATTCCATCGCTTGTTCAACCAGGGCTACATTCAGGCATATGCGTATCGCGACCAACGCGGTCAGCCAGTTCCTGCTGAAGACGTCGAAGAAAAAGATGGCAAGTACTTCTATGAAAATGAAGAAGTTGCGCGCGAATACGGAAAGATGGGCAAGAGCCTCAAAAACATCGTTACTCCCGACGACATGTATGAAGACTACGGCGCCGACACTTTCCGACTCTACGAAATGTCAACTGGCCCACTTGAAGCAAGCCGCCCCTGGAACACACGCGATGTGGTGGGCATGCAACGTTTCTTGCAACGTCTGTGGCGCAATGTCGTTGATGAAGACTCTGGCGACACGCATGTCACTGCTTCACCGGCAAGTGAAGACCTGCGCCGCGCATTGCACCGCTGCATCGATGGCGTACGTGCCGACATGGAAGCACTGCGCTTCAACACTGCCATTGCAAAACTCATTGAGTTGAACAATGTGCTCACTCCTTATGTTGCCGAACATGGGGCCTGCCCTGAAGAAGTCGCAACACCTCTTGCCAAAATGCTCGCGCCGCTGTGCCCGCACATGGCTGAAGAGTTGTGGAGGCGTTTGGGCAACCCCGGCACCATCACCTATGAAGACTTCCCCACTGCCGATGCTTCGCTGTTGGCAAGTGACACCATCGAAATTCCGGTACAGATCAATGGCAAAGTACGCGCACGCCTGGTGGTGACCGTTGGAATGAGCCAAGACGAACTCAAAGCAGCGGCGATGGCCGATGCAAAGGTTCAAGAACTTCTTGCAGGCGCGACGCCCAAAAAGGAAATAATCGTTCCTGGTCGCCTGGTGAACTTCGTTCTTTAAATCTCTACACAGCGCGAGCAACAAGAGCAGCATCGCGCACTGCAACTTGAATAGTACGCGACCCGTTGGCGTCGCCCACTAAGTGCACGGGGAACGATGACCCCGCAAGAGCATCGGCAAGTTCGCGGTTCGATGAGTTAAACCCGCACACCACCACCGTGTCGGCAGGCAAAATACGCGGACGCTCAGTACCCACTACCTCCACGTGAACTGCATCTTGCGTGATGCGTCGCACCGCTGAAGTGGGCAAGAACTCAAAGCTGCCAGAAAAGAGCCGCTCTCGTGCCGGCAACACTGTTGCTGGCGGGTACGGAACACTTGCACCAATCGTTTCATAGCGGGTCACAAAAGTGACGTGTGCTCCGGCTTCCATCAACTTGTCGGCAACAGAAATTGCTTCATACGAACCCGTGTCGTCGAACACCACTGCGTGCTTGCCCACTTTCGCCCGACCACCAAAGCCAAACACATCCCATGGTGTGTACACGTGAGCCATATCAATTCCAGGAATGGGTTCTGCCGGGCGTGCTGCTTGAAAACCATCGCGGCGAGGTGACGACCCCGTTGCAATAATCACTTCATCAGGCTTTTCTTCGTTGATGATGTCGGGGTCAACCGGCGTCGATAAACGAACGTCAACACCAAGACGCTTCACTTCCTCAGCTAGCCAGCGAGTGATAGCACCAATGTCGGCGCGGTGCGGTGCGGTAGCCGCAATGGCCACTTGCCCGCCAAGCGACTTCTGCATTTCAAAGAGAACTACATCGTGTCCACGCAATGCGGCCGTGCGTGCAGCTTCCAAGCCAGCTGGCCCACCACCAACAATGACCACCTTTTTACGCACTGCCGCTTTCTCGGGCACCTCAAATTGGGTCTTGTGTTCTTGCCCGGCAGCAATATTCACAACGCATGCCATTTTGCCGGTGCTCATGAGCAAGCCCACGCAACCCTGGCTTGAGCCAATACATGGGCGAATTTCTGCTTCCCTACCATCACGTGCTTTAGCTACTAGGTACGGGTCGGCAATGAGCGCACGCACCATCGACACCATGTCGGCAATACCACTGCCCACCACATGGTCGGCATGGTCGAGGGTCATAATACGACCCGTCACCATGGTGGGTACCGACAGTTCACGTGTGACTGCTTCGCTCTTGGGCAACTCATAGCCAAGTGGGTCGTCCATCGTCGACAAGAGCTTGTAGAAGCGGTAGTAACTACCAAGCGAAACGTCAACAAAGTCGACAAGGTGTTCTGAATACTTCGCCACTTGAACCGTGTCGTCGGGGCGCATTCCGCCTGGCACTTCCTCATCGGCCGACAAACGAATACCTAATGGAAAGTCGGCACCCACTTCATTACGAATGGCTTCCAAAATTTCCACCAAGAACCTATTGCGGTTTTCAAACGTGCCGCCGTATTCATCTTCACGATGGTTGGTGGCAGGCGACAAAAACTGCCCCACCAAATAACCATGTGCAGCATGAATTTCAATGCCGTCGAGTCCGCCGTCTTTGACACGTCGTGCAGCACGCGCAAATGAAGCAACAACTTCATCAATCATGCCCTTCGTCATGGGTCGAGGCACTACACCTGTACGTGGGTTCGGCACATCGCTGGCACTCCAAGGTGCGCCACCAAGTGGGTTCACACCTGTTGCGCTTCCTCCGTGCCACAACTGCTGAAACACTTTCATGCCGTGCGGGCGAATAGACGCCATCAACTTCTCATAGCCACCCAATACACGGTCGTCATAAACGGGAATGTGTGTTGGGGCACTCGGGTGAACGCCTGCGATTTCCAAAATGGAAAGTGCTACTCCACCCTTTGCGCGCTCGGTGTGGTACGCCATAAATGCATCGCTGGTGTCGACCCAGCCGGCTCCGGTGGAGTGTGCCGTACGCACAATGCGGTTGTGGAGAGTGACGCCGCCTACCTTGAGTGGTTGAAAGACATTTTCGTACATTTAGTTACTCCACTTCACGGGTAATACTTCGAAACCTTTGAGTACAGCGGCCTTCACCAATTGGCGTTCACCATTACTTTGTACATTCGGGAGGCGGGTGAGCATCTCTTGCACCGCAAGTTGTGCTTCCATTCGTGCCAACGGTGCACCGAGGCAATAGTGAATACCCACGCCAAAAGCAAAGTGTTTACGCAACTGCACAGGGTCGCGCTCCAAACTGAATTCTTCAGGGTTTTCCCACACATCGGGGTCGAGGTTTGCCGAGCCAAAGAGCGCAAGCACCTTACTGTCGACAGGAATATCGACTCCTTGCATGCACACTGGCTCGTCGTTGGTGCGAAATAGACCATGCACTGGTGCATCAATACGCAAACTTTCTTCTACGGCAATTTCAATGAGCGACGGGTCGGCAATGAGCCGTGCGGCAAGTGCCGGGTCATCAATGATGCGACCCATTACATTGCCAATGAGAAGTGTGGTTGTTGCGCTTCCTGCCACCATTAAGAACTGACAAAAACCCATCACATCTTCCTGGGTGAGCTTTTGCCCGTCGCGCTCAACGGTGAGCAAGCGCGTGAGCATGTCGTCGGGAGCCTCTGCGCCCGACTCAATCAGAGCGGCACGGGTTTTCACATGGGGCCAGAAGTATTCGCCAAAACTCTTATAAGCCTGCGCCGTCACATCGCCCATGCGCCCATCAACAGCCGACACCGCTTCTGCCATGGGTAATACCCACTGGCGAAACTTTTCAATATCGGCAACAGGTGTTCCCAGCAGCCAACACATAATGGTGAGCGGAATGGGCATTCCCACCCCACGTATGAGGTCGCCCTCGCTCCCTTTAGATGCTGCGAATTCAGTGACCACTTCTTTGACGAGTGCTTCAATGTCGCCGCGCATTTCTTCAATTGCCGATGGCTTGAAGATCTTGGTAATTGCCAACCGATCGGTGGTGTGCTTTGGTGGGTCAACCGACACCAGTACTCCACCACCGTGATACGCAAGACCCGGGCCAAACTTGCTCTTCCACACATCGCTATCGCGCAACACTGCAGCGACGTCGGCGTTTTGCGACACCACAAAAAATGGAGCCGGCAAGTCGGCATGAGCAACAGGGCACTGCCCGCGTAGTTGCGCAAAGTACTCCGCTGGCCGTTCTTGAAAATCTTGCGAATCTAAACTGAAATCAACAGACATGAGTCCCCCTTGTGCCTGCTTCAACAGTACCGAGCAGACTAAGCCCACCTACTTGTCAGAGAAATAGCCAGCCGTCTCGGCCACACGGGCCAAACACAAAATCTCGTCCAAAAGTTGAGATGGCACAAGCCCTTCTGATGTCCCCTCGTCGCCGCTTGGCATGGCGAGGAGCGACTCAATGTCTTCAGAGAGTCGGGGCATCCGCATGGAATGCGCAAATTGTGGAGCAGCCGCACTCGGCACAAATGCCGCGCCAGCATGAGTTGCCTTCAACACGCCACACTCCAACTCGTACGTAATGTCACCGACTTGGATGGTGAGCGAAGCCTCTTGGCGTAATGCAGTGGCTTGGCGATGCCGGCGCAAAATGGTGTTAATGGTCTGAATGCGATCACGAATGAGAGCCGCATCTTCAAATTGCCGTGCAGCAGAATGCGCTTTCATTTTTTCATCAAGCAACTCAAGAACATGTGTCGACTTTTGTGTCAGTACATCGGCCACCGTTTGCACAATTTCCGCATAGCTCACTGGGTCGGCCGACCCCGAACACGGGCACTGGGCAAGGCCCAACTGCGCAGCTGAACATACGGGCGCATCGGGTGACGCCACATAGTTGCGACCCATGCGTACTGTGCAACGCCGCAATGGCACCACCGATTCAATGGCCTCAATCATTTCTCTTGCCATTGTGCGTGTTGAGATGGGGCCCACCGATATCCCTTTTGCAGAAGGAACCTTTGTTACCACTAGCCGTGGCCATTCTTCATCGGTCGTTAGGCGCACATAGCAGTACTTCTCACTACGTGTTCCCACAAAGTTGTACCGGGGCCGCAGTTTTCCAATGAGGCGAATTTCTAACACCTCGGCAGTCACCGGGTCGGGTGTTTCAATGAAGTGCACGCCCTTCACCAACTTCAAAAGTGCACCCACCTTTTTGCGCGTCTCCCCCGCACCGAAGTAACTGCGCACTCTGCTGCGCAGATTCGTTGCTTTGCCTATGTAGAGGATCTTTCCTGCATCATCAACAAACATGTACACACCTGGCGTACGTGGCAGGTCTTGGGTAAGCGACAATTTTGCCGACTCGGGGTGCGCACTTAATGACGGAAGCATCATGAGGTCATCGAGTGTGATCACGTTGAAGCCAGATGCTCGCTCAATGAGATAGTGCAACAAGTCGCCGGTTGCAAGAACATCATTAATTGCCCTGTGCGACGGCTGGTGCTTCAATCGCAAACTTGCAGCCAAAGTACCCAACTTGCAATTAGGCACTTCTGACCCCACCAAGCGCCGCGCAAGTGACACCGTATCGATCACCAAGTTATTGAGGGTCTCTCGGCCATGTTCAATGAGAGCTGCATTAATGAAGCCCACATCGAAGCGCGCATTATGCGCAACCAATACCGACGTGCCGATGAACTCGAGCAGTTCAGGAAGCTCCTCTTCTATTGGAGGTGCATTGTGCACCATGGTGTCGGTAATGCCCGTAAGCAACACAATGTACGGAGGTATTGCATGGCCAGGGTTAATAAGCGTGTTGAATCGCGCTACTTCCTCGCCACCCACATACTTCACTGCACCAATTTCCGTAATGCCACCATTCTTTGCTGAAGAGCCGGTGGTCTCAAGGTCGAGGACACAAAAGTAAACGTCTTGCAGGGGCAAACTGAGAAGTTCTTCAACCGCGGCAAGCATCGATGAAACCCTAGCCAAAGGAGCGGATTGGCCTAGTACGTATCGCCTTCATACCGGTAGCAGCATTTGGAACAAGCCACTTTTCCCTATCGAATTCTTGTCCGTCTTTGAAATTCACCGTCCACGCATTGTTGAGGTCATATTCACTAGAGGTCCAATAGAAACTCTTTCCAAAGTTCCCGAGGCGCGGATTTGCTGTGCCCAAAGTGCGATACACCAGTCGCAACTCTTCTTTCGATGGCAAATACCAGTCATCAAAGCCACCAAAGACCAATGTGCTTGCGTACCTTGCTGGATAATTCCTCCCGCGGTACCTCTGCACAATCTGCGATGTGTTGGCTTCCCCCATTCCAAAGGCTTTGGCGAGCACTCGCTGCACTTTTGCCGACACGCTTGCAGTACCTGTATAAAGAGGTGTCTTTACATCGTTAAAGGACAATGGTTTCCAAGGAATTCCGGCAACTTCTGTTTCCACCGGACCCACTTCAAAATATCTGTCGCCAGCACTGCGCGGCCCCGCATCATGGAAAATGATTCCTCCTGCTGGTCCAACGTCACCTACCTTGCATGGCCCAGTACTGGTACATGAATTGCCTGTCAACGTGATGGATGTTGCAGATGGCTTCAGTCCCGTGCCAACAGGAAACGATCTCATGGCTACAAGATGAAAAGGCAACGAAGGAAAACTTGACCCTGCATGAACTTGGCTATTACGTAGCTGTTTGTTGCCATTGCTCTGGCCCACTTTATTTTCATCGGTGAATTGTGTGCCATCTTGAAAGAGTTGATACCACGCATACTTGGCCGAATTCTCCGACGAGGTCCAATACGGCACCGGCAATACTTTCGGCGCACCCACGATGATGCTTGAGTTATAGACCACCTCGAGCTCATCGCGCGAAGGAAGGAACCAGTCGCTCCATCCACGTGCACTGAATTCATCTACAAACTTCGCGGCGTATTTTCCTTCACCATTTTGTGCAACTATTGCGGTCGTATTTTCGCGACCCCACCCAATGCCTTGTCGCAATACAGTTTCACCTGCATATGCCGACTCCCCTGTCTTCAATGACCACGGCAACCCGCTTCCCTGAGTGAGAGGCAACGCTTCAAGGTAACGACCCCACCATTGCACTTCGCCTGCGTCGTACACCACCGTTCCACTACCTGGCCCAATATCGCCCACTTTGCATACGCCACCCACGGCGCATGTTCGAGCAGATGCACTGACGGGTGCGGCAACCACCACAAGGCACATAGAAATACAGAGAACTGCAAGATAAGCCCTCAACCTCATATGTCAGGTTTAGTACACACCTACACAGAAGTCACGGCGGAACTAGCCGAAATAGCGCACAGGGCGTATCCGCAGATTATTTATTTTTCCTGGTGCCCATATTTGACCATTCGTCACGTCCAACGCGTACGCGTAATCTTGTGGAATGAGCTCCCACTCAGTTGACGACCAATACATTGCTTGAGCGAGCCCGATCTCAGTACGTAACGCCCACATCGCCTGCAACTCATCCTTTGACGGCAAGTGCCAGTTTGAATACGACACGTAGTCGGGCGTGACGGCATAATAGTGGCCCGCGATATACACCGCTGTGTAGTTATTAATTCCATATATTTCAAGTGCAGCTCTTGTATCGAAGTAACCGTACCCAATAGCGCCATAAAGCAAAGTTGTATCGTTTTGAGTCGCTTGGTTCTCACAATTTCCGCTATCCGATAACAAGTAACTACAACCCCAAGGCGTGGTCATTACGCTGCCCCAATAGTCTGCGGACGCATCTGCCGGAGCTGCCTCAATATATTTAAAGGTTGTTCCTTGGTTGTTGTAATAAGGGCCCGCGTACGTAATTGGCGTTGCACTGACATAGAACACAATTCCACCAGCTGGCCCGGTATCGCCCACTACGCATGCTCCACCTGTCGAACATGAATTGGTAGTTATAGACGTAGATGCCATTGAATAAATACTGTTGCCCACTCGGTTTACAGAAGCAATTTTGAAGAAATACTCAGTAGAACCACTGAGCCCGGTCACGGTGGCATTGGTGAGAGTTGAGACGCCATCGTCGAACGTTGCGAATGGTCCGCTAGCCGAAGTCGCATATTGAACGACATAGTCACTCACTTCAGCGCCGCCATTAGCAACTGGAGCAGTCCACGACAGATTGACATCTGCACCATAGGCGGATCCCGAAACATTAGTAGGAGCATCTGGAGTGGTAGCCGGAGTCAGCGCACCCGACACACGGTTAGTGCCCGTTGTTACTCCCCCCACAACGGCCGCTACTTTAAAGTAATACGTTGTTCCATTAGTGAGCCCACTGACCACTGCAGAAGTCGAAGTTGAAACGCCGTCTTCGTAAGTAGTGAAAGTTCCCGTTGATGACGTTGAATACGTCACTACATAGTCAGTTGGCGTTCCCGAAGTAGGTGCCGTCCACGTGAGGTTCACCAGCTCGTTCCCACCAGTACCCGCGACCGAGGTCGGCGCAGAACTATCAGCACTTGGAACGGCAGGGTTGATAATGATGCTTCCAGTACATCCCGAAGCACCAATTGTCCACAGCCGGTACTGCCAAGTGACGCCATTAGTTGCGCCCGTATCAATGTATGAAGTGCCGGTCAGGGCAGCAATTTCGCCAAAGCTTTGACCATAAGTGATTGCTTTACGATCGATGGTATATCTCACGGCGCCGCCAGAGTAGTTGTAGGAAGGCGGACCCCATGAAAGCGCAATTTGACCATCGCTCGACACACTTGAATTCACGGTTGGCGCACCAGCTTTTCCTGGCCAGAAATAAACTGCCGAATCGGGGCCGAGTCCTAGGTCGTTCTTTGCGCGAACACCAATCGTGTATCCAACATTTTTTGTACAACTTGGGGAAAGACCTGTTACAGAAACAGATGTGTTTGTGGACACCCCATCGGCGAATTCCGTCACCACTCCGCTCGTTGATGTGACAGTAATGATGTAGTCCGTTATCGCACTCGTCCCTGACGAAGCCGGAGCACTCCACGACAGATCTGCGCGCGATGTATTTCCGTAAGTAATAGTAAGTGCCGTCACCGCACTCGGCGTCGTCCCTGGAGTGACAGCCGAAGATGTCACCGCAGAACCAGTACCGACACTATTTACCGCACTCACCTTAAAGAGGTAACTAGTGCCGTTTGTGAGCCCAGTCACGGTGCTGGAAGTTGTAGTAGAAACACCGTCTGTAAAGGTCGTCCATGTTGAACCCGAGTTACTTGAATACTGCACTATGTAATCAGTAATTGCAGAGCTGCCTGCATATGCGGGGGCAGTCCAAGTGAGCGCTACTTGAGTATCGCCAGCGGTTCCCGACAAACCCGTTGGCGCATCGGGAGCAGCTGTCGTGGTGAAACTTGAAGAAGTGACCGATGTGAGCGTTGATGGAGATGTTGAAGCAAAACTCAACGTATACGTTCCGCCAGTCGTGTGCGTCAGGTTCGTGAACGTTGCAACGCCGTTAACAGCTGTAACCGTTGTTGTGCCACCCAATGTTCCACCCGATGCAGAAACGGTGACCGATGCATTTGAGTGCGAAACGGTATTACCAACAGCATCAACAATGCGAACAACGGGTTGTGTTGCTAACGCCGCTCCTGATGTACTGCCTACAGGCTGAGTCGTCACAGCTATTGCAGAAGAGGCACTAAAAGCCCGCACTGGACGGAATCGATAACCATAAATTTTTGCGAAATTATATTCAACCCCAGTGAATAACATCTGCGTCGCCAGGTTCGAGCTGAATTCAGAGGAAGAGAAGTAATAACTACCAAAACCAGATGCTCCTGGCCCGGAATTGTCCACGCCAGTTCCGTTGCAAGTTGTGGCCGTGTTGGTTATGTGCTGGTTTCGTGCCCACTTGCATATTTCATGCAATTCGTACCTTGAAGGCATGAACCAGTCGGATTTGCCGTTTTTGGAATACGCCCATGCAATGCCCGCGGCATACGATGACGGCGCAGATCCACCAACTGTTGTGAGTCGGGAGTAAATCTGGTTGGTATTGGACATACCCATACCGATTGCATTTGAGGCTGTACGACTTGCTGCTTGCTCAGCAGAAGTACCTGAATACACGCTGTTTGTTTCACAATTGTTATTGCTCGATGTACTGCCCGAGTTGTAACAAGCGTTGACAGCAGTCGACCAAACTTGCAGTTCATCAGTTGCCGTCGTTTCAAGATATTTACAAGATGTATTGCAATCAGAACCGGTGGAGGTAAATGTTCCGGATGCTGCATAGAAAACCGTCCCCCCACCAGGGCCAGTGTTTCCTACGTAACAGGTTCCACCAGTTGCACAGGTATCAGCACTTGTAGTGAAGTTTGAAGACGTCGCAGATGTCAAGGAAGTAGCAGCAAAGGTCAATGTATACGTACCAGCAGTTCTGTGCCATAAGTTCGTAAACGTTGCAACACCATTGACAGTAGTAACAGTTGTTGTACCCCCCAGAGTGCCACCCGATGCGGTTACTGTTATTGATGCGGCCGGGTAGGTTACCGTTGCATTTGTTGAGTCGACGATACGTACAACAGGTTGCGTATCTAATGCAGCGCCCGAAGTTCCACCAACAGGCTGCGTTGTTACCAAAATTGCTACTGCTGGCAGCCTCGGTGTAGCAGCCGTGCTCGATGTGGCGGTTCCATCTCCAATCGCATTCACTGCTTTTATTTGGATGTTGTACGTCGTTCCATTCACGAGCGGCGAAGTGCCGTTGGTACTCAAGGTTGAAATCACCAACGGCGACGCAGTCGTTCCTGAGGCACGCGTCATAAACGTGGTTCCACCGTCAGTGGAATATTTGTAACTGGTAATAGCTGAGCCATTTATTGCACCAGCTGTGAAGGCGACAGACAACGATGCATCTGAGGCGGTAATGGAACTAATCGTTGGAGCACTAGGGGCAGAGAACATTCGTATAGGTCGAACACCGAAGCCGTAGTTCTTACCCCAGTTGTCATTTCCGTTGGTAAGGAATGACCAGTTCTTCGATTGTGAACTGTTGTATTCCGAGGAAGACCAGAATGTTGTAGTAGCAATTCCAGTGCCTACTTGAGTTGTTTGAACAAGCCCACCAATTATTGCCCGGTTGGCGTACATCTGCAGCAGCTCATCTATCGATGGCAAGAACCAGTTTGTATTTCCACCACCATTGTATGCCCTTGCCGATTTTGCAGCACCTGAAGAACACACTGCAACGATGGCATCGGTATTTGCAGAACCTGTGCCAATTGCAGTTCCCAATGCGGTTGGAGTGCCAATCAATGTTGACGTTGCGTTACACCATGCAATGTTGAGGTCGATACCTACTCCACTCCACCCTGCTGGAGCGGCTTCAAAATATTTACCCGTTGTGTTTCCCACAGTTGATGGGGTCATAAAGATGATTCCACCCGCTGGCCCAACATCGCCAACAACGCATGCCGACGAACAAGGTGCGGATGGTGTAATTGCCGCGGACACCGCGGACATTGCCCCCGTACCTAGGGAGTTCACAGCAGCAACTTTGACGTAGTAGGAGGTCCCATTTGAGAGCCCAGTGATGGATGCACCGGGAACAGTCGATACCCCATCTGTGACAAGCGAGAAAGTTCCAGATGCCGATGTGCCGATGTACACCTCGTAGTCGGTTATGGCCGAGCCATTTGTACTCGGGGCAACCCAAGCAACAGTGAGGGCTCCATTTCCTTTTGTGCCAGATACCCCAGTTGGGGCTCCAGGAACTGCAGCAGGAACAGATGCGGTTGACAGTGAAGCAACACCGTCACCATTCGCGTTCACAGCTTTAATCTGAATGTCATACGACGTACCATTCACCAAAGGCGACGAACCATCCGTGCTCAATGTCGAAATCACCAGCGGAGACCCTGTGGTGCCCGTGGCACGCGTTCTGAACGTGGCGCCACCATCAGTGGAATACTTGTAACCCGTCATAGCCGAACCACCAGAATCACCCGCAGTGAAGGCCACCGATAACGACGCACTTGACGCCGTGATGGAA
>CANFUE010000021.1 GCA_947450115.1 Acidimicrobiaceae bacterium
ACAACTGAAGGGGAGCTTGCTGGTTCGGCAGGCTGAGAGGGTAGCCGCCGCTACCGACCCAAGAACCTGATCTGGGTAATTCCAGCGGAGGGAAGACGGATGAACACAGAATCGCATTTTTTCAACGACACGGCTCTCATATTTGCTGGTGGCAATGCACCGCCTCCTCATTTAGCAACTCTTCTTCCCCGCGCTCGCTGGTGCATTGCAGCCGATTCCGGGCTTGACCATGCACTTGCCCTTGGAGTCACCCCCGATGTGGTGATTGGTGACTCAGATTCCGTGAGCGATGCAGCGCTTGCATTAGCCCACACTGCGGGCATTGAGTTGATCTCTGCGCCTACTGATAAAGATTTTACCGATACGGAACTTGCACTGTTTCATGCGGTCCATTTAGGTGCACAGAAAATCATTGTTATTAGTGCGGGCGGAGGTCGCTTCGACCACGCACACGGCTTACTCACTTCGCTTTTTCACCCAGAATGGGCACACATAAAAATTGAAGCATTCATTGATACCGCCCATATTTTTGTTCTGCACGGGCCAGGTTCACTACAGATCAATGGACCGAAGAATTCACTTGTTGCTCTTCACGCAATGAATGGCATGTCTCACGGCGTGAGTACTGAAGGCTTACGTTGGCAACTTCGCAATGAGAGTCTTGCTCCTTGGGTCAGCCGTGGAGTGAGCAATGAACTCTCCGATACATCAGCCGACATTTATTTGCAGTCTGGCGCACTACTTGTAGTGCAACCAGATGCATTCAATAACAAATCAGAAGAAAGTTAAGAAATGAAAAAATATATCGTCAGTCTTCTTTGTGTAGTAGCTGTTTTCAGTGGATGTGCAGACAACAAAGTACAGGCCACCAAAAAACTCACTCTTCTTGCTTACGACTCATTCACACCAACTAAGGGTATCTTTAGCGAATTCACCAAGAAAACGGGCATTAGTGTTGACGTCGTTCTTGGTGGCGATACCGGGCAGCTCATTTCAAAGGCAATTCTCACTTCAGGAAATCCGGAAGGTGATGTTCTGTGGGGTGTTGACAATACGTTTCTCACAAGAGCAATAAATGAAAAAATATTTGCTCCGTACACATCGCCACTCACCAAGAACATGGCGGCTGATGTTATAGAGCTCACTCAACCCGAAGGTGCTGTTACCCCTGTTGACTCAGGTGATGTGTGCGTTAACTACGATAAAAAATGGTTCTCAGAGCACAACATCACGCCTCCCCAATCTCTTGCCGATTTAGCACTGCCCTCATACAAAGATCTCCTTGTTGTTCAGAATCCTGCATCTTCCTCACCAGGACTCGCATTTCTCTTGTCCACCATTTCCTCTTTTGGTGAAAATGGATGGCAAAGTTATTGGAAAAAATTACGTGCCAATGGAGCCAAAGTTGTCGACGGCTGGACCGAGGCATACACCATTGAGTTCTCTGGGTCATCTGGAAAAGGAGCACGTCCGCTTGTTGTGAGTTACGCCTCAAGTCCCCCGGCAGAAGTGGTTTTTTCAGACCCACCAGTGAGCAAACCACCCACAGGTGTCATCAACACAACATGCTTTCATCAAGTGGAGTTCGCCGGAATTCTGCGCGGCTCAAAAAATGAAAAAGCAGCAAAACTACTTGTTGACTACCTTGCAAGCACTACTTTCCAAAGCGACTTGCCTCTCACATTGTTTGTGAACCCCGTCAATAAGAGTGCAACAATTCCCGACGTGTTCACATCCTTTGCTGCACGGCCGGCGAAGCCCTACACAATGGATCCAGACGTCATTGAAAAGAATCGTTCCACCTGGGTAGATACGTGGAGTTCTATCGCATTGCGATGAAGCCATGAATTCCGTTCGTCGCACTCATATTTTCAAATATGCTCCCTGGCTGTTTTTGCCTTGTTGCATTTTTTTAAGCATGTTTGTTCTTTGGCCAACACTTGTAGTGCTCTCCAAAAGCATCGACCGCGCTTCGCTATTTCACGTGCTGAGCAATTCTCAACTTCGCCAGATGCTGTGGTTCACTACGTGGCAGGCGGTGCTGAGCACCATTGGAACTCTTGCTATTGGGCTACCGGCAGCCTTGGTACTCAGCCGATACTCATTTAAATTACGCCAGATGATTCGTGCACTTACCTTCGTGCCGTTTGTACTTCCCACAATTGTCGTTGGAATAGCTTTTGCATCACTGGCTCCTACACATTATAAATCAGGGCCTCTTCCGCTGATCTTGGCTCACATTTATCTCAATATTGCCGTTGTTGTAAGAATTGTAGGAAACCGCTGGGAAAAATTGCCAACGGCATTCAATGAATCGGCGTCGCTCCTGGGAGCAAGACCCTTCACAAATTTTCGGACCATTACTTTTCCCCTGTTGCGCAACAGCATCATTGGCGCAAGTGGCATTGTTTTCGTTTTTTGTTTCAGTACTTATGGCGCAGCACGCGTGCTAGCAGGACCTCGCTTCCCCACTATTGAAACCGAGATCTACCGCTATGCCTTCTACATTGGCAACATGTCTCAGGCCAGTGCCCTTGTGGTCTGGCAACTTCTTGTCATTCTTCTTGTACTTGCACTCACTTACCGACAAAAGAATATTTTCTTGTCCCAAAGGACTCTCACACCACTCTCATGTGAACGGCGGAACAAACGCCTCGCTTATTTTGTCTGTTCTTCACTTGTTGCTTTAGTAACTCTGTTGCCTATCGTCATTCTTTTTTTTAGCTCAGTTCATTCGACGCAAGGTTTTACGCTTTCGCATTGGCAGGCAGGCGAACTTTGGACATCGTTTCTCACATCTCTCAGCATTGCGCTCGTAGCTACTTTGCTGGCCTTGTTCTTTGGATGCAGTTCAGCTTTTGCAATTGCCTATTCCACTCAAGTGAAATACCAGAGAATGATGCAGAGCCTCACTTCGCTACCCATTGTCATATCGGCGGTGGCACTCGGCCTTGGCTACCTCCTTGCATTTCGATCGAGCCCAATGAATTGGCGTGGATCTTTTTGGCTCCTACCCATTGCCCACAGCGCCGTCGCACTACCGTTTGTTGTGCGGATCATCACCCCTGCCGCTCAAGAGATTCAACCAGAACTGCGTGAAAATGCGCTATTGCTCGGTGCAAATCCATGGAAGGTATGGACAAGTATTGATCTTCCCTGCCTCCTGCGCCCTATTGCAGTTGCTGCCTCATTTGCATTTTCCATCTCACTTGGCGAGTTTGGTGCTTCAAGCTTGTTAACCAGGAACGGACACCAAACTCTTGCCATGCGCATTGGCCAACTGCTTTCCCGGCCAGGTGAACTGCTGCAAAAACAAGCAATAGCATCGTCTTGTCTACTTGCATTTTCATGTATCGCTATTGCTCTCACCGTTGAATACGCCATGCCATTAATACGCCATAAAGGAAAACTGTGACATCACCATTCCTTGAAATCTCCCAATTGTCATTTCGCGTGCCTGGCAATGCCCTGCCCATTTTTGATCAACTCTCGCTAGATGTTGCCGAGCGTGAAATCGTTGCAATTCTGGGGCCTAGTGGTTCAGGAAAATCTTCACTACTTCGTACAGTTTGTGGACTTCATTCACCAAGCAATGGAAGCATCACACTGCGAGGTACAGATATCACCAACAGCGCCCCACACCAGCGCAACATTGGCATGGTATTCCAGGGCACATTTCTCTTCCCACACCTCACAGTCGGCGAGAACATCGCCTACGGGCTCAAAATGAAGCAATTCAGCAAAGAGTCTCGAAAACAGCGAGTCGACGAAATGCTCAACCTCGTTCATCTTGCCAATTTCTCTAATCGCGATGTCTCGCATCTCTCCGGCGGAGAAGCAGCTCGCGTTGCAATTGCACGCGCACTTGCCCCTTCCCCTCAAATTCTGCTGCTCGACGAGCCACTCACTGGACTTGATGAACAGTTACGTGTTGATCTCGCGAAAGATCTTCGTGAAGCACTCACTGCATCTCACATCACTTCCATCTTGGTAACCCACGACCGTAATGAAGCGGCAATTATTGCCGATCGTATTGTTCGCTTCGCTGACTTAATATTGCCCACATGACCCTGCCTCCCCATTTTCGTATTGCAGTTGCTTCAACAACTGAGATACTGCCATTACGCATGAAAGTTCTGCGCGAAGGCACTCCCTCTCAAGATCCAAGATACGCAGAAGACGACTGGGATATCACAACACATCTCGCACTCTATAGTGATGACATCATCGTGGGAACCTCAAGTTGGTTGACCAAACAATTTCCCTCACCAAATACCCAAAGCAACAACTTCGATACTCAGTTACGAGGAATGGCAATTGACCAATCTCTCCAAAGTACTGGTCTTGGAGCAGAGCTGTTGATATATGGAATTCAACTCGCTCAAAGCAATGGTGCTGGAGTCGTATGGGCAAGGGCTCGCGACAGCGCACTGCGATTCTATGAACGAAATGGATTTACTGCCGTTGGTGATGCATTTATTGACGAAGCAACGGGCATGTCACATCACCTTGTTTACTGCGAGTGTTGAAATTTATTTGATACTCAATTGAGTTGAATACAAAACTTCACTATTTGCATTCGGCGCAACAATCACGTCGAGACTCCACCTTCCGGGGTACACAAATTGAATCTTTCCGACATAGTGATTTGGCCCGACGGCATTGAGTTGAGTTTGAATAGGTGGAACGCTGCTACTCGCTAATGACAAACGTGCTTTCACACTGAAGACCGGATCTAGCGAACCATTCGGTGGCGACACAATGACATGCATTTCTGACTCCCCCACTCGCGGCGGGGAAATTGTGATGTTGACGATGACATCACCTTGCACTAACGCGGTGGAGAACGGGGCATTGCTTACTGTTGGCCGCGGTGAAGCCGCAACCATGCCCGATGTAATTGTTAAAACAAGGAGACCAACAGCAATTTCTGCTGTGAGAACTGTCCGTAGTCGATCTATACCGCTCTCATGGAACCGACGACGCACAATTGCTGCACAAATGAGCATCACTCCAACAATGCATACTTTGACGATGAGTGCTTTGCCGTATGAAGTTTTGGAAATGTTGCTGATGCCATTCATCAGCAACAAGGCTTGCGCCGACCCGGTGACAACTACCGCAACAATGATGATTGCAGCCCGGCGAGAAAACCATTCAACTATTGGCGAAATGCGCAGTTCCCCATTGCCTACAAGGAGAATAAGCCCGCCACACCACACTCCAATTGCTGTTACATGCCAAGCCAATAGAGCAACAGTGAGTGCGGCTGGAGAGTCAACAGCCGCATGACCAGCAAATGCGTAGGTAAAAGGTAAAGAGATAAATGCAAACACCGACACGAAATTGACAAGTGATTGATGTGTGTTCTTTGATCTGCCGACTAATGAAAATACACAGACTAAAACAACAGATATAACTACACGCGTCAGCAAAGATTTGCCTACCTGCGTTGCAAACACATTTTTAATGATGCTGAAGTTTGCTATTTGCCCCAATCTGCTTCCCGAAGCAGTTACCCCTTGTAGCAAGTAATGCAATGCTGTAGAAAATGCCAGAAATGCCGCTGCAACTTTGATGGCTTTGTTGAGCAATTCTTTTCGTACGTCAGCACCGAGCAAAAAGAAGATTCCGCCGAGCACAACAGATACGGCGATATATGAAATGAGCCGCATTAAGGCCATAGCTGCTTTAAGAAAAGTTGAAGTTCGGGTCTCCTTTAATGCATTTTCAATGACCGATGAAACATTGGAAAGTTGCCCTGTCCCTACACGGAACGTAATGGCACCTTCCACCGGATGTCCGTCGGCTGAGACCACCCGATACACCGCCACATACGTGTCTGCAGCAAGTGTTGGGGGAACAACGCGAATAATAGATGCATCTGCGGCATCTGATTTTGCTGGTGGCAATTGAATCTTATTTCCACTACTTGAGTACAGCTTGATGTAACCAAGTGAGGTCTCGACCGATTCATCAAAATCGAGAACAATTTGTGGTGGAGATTCCTCAAGAGTGGCTCCAGAAGTGGGTGCCGAATTATCGAGTACCGCATGTGCAGAAGCCACGGCTGCTGGAGCACAAAGCAAACCCGCGACCATGACAAAGAAAACTCGTGCGCATTTACGCAGCATTTATAAGTTGTCCACTTGTTCTAGGCCGACGGGCGTTACGCGACCAAAGAGCCATGCGAGTCTTTCGTTCTCCGATAAGGCGAGCGCAATAGGAGGCAGCCCACTCATTCCCATTGGTAGGCGGCTTGTGTATCGCATTGCCATGCGTGCAAGGTCGTAACGAACATACAGCGGATTCCACTCCATGTATGTAAACCCAATACCGAGGTCGTGCATGTGCACTTCCATTTCGCGCCAGCGCAAGAGAGGTAAATCAGATATTGCTAGGACTGCACCAACGGCATTCTTTCCATTTCCCAGCCATGCTTCGCCAGGTGAACGCGCCCAAGAGGCCTCCAGTTGATAGATCGACTCACGACTACGGCGCACAAGTTCACTTCCACTCAGTTTTGCCTCTGTCGCAATTCCCTCAGAGCGACCCTTTAAGCCACCTGCATACTGTTCACCCTCGCGACCAAGTGCGGCCTCTGAAAAGAGGTGACTATGACTATCGGCGTTACGCGCCAAGTGCGCCAACACATAACCCCTGCTCCAATGAGGCAACAACGAAGGCTGAGCACACCACAAATCAATCTCATCGGGTGATATTGAGTCGAGCAGTAACAATAACGCTTGATGTGCAGAAGCGCATCCGGCGACACAGTCATCAATGAAACGTGTATCAATTTTTGGGATTGCCATGTCACTTCACTTTTCGTTTGGAATCAATCGCAGCCAAGGCATCGAATAACTTGTCGGAACTACTTGGTGATGCTCCCTCTGACAATACGATATAGATGGAACCACCTTTGCCTACCACTACTGCTGATCTTGCCCGTGCTAAAGATCCGGTATGCCCCCACCTGCCCCTGAGGTAACGCAATCCATTGCGGTATTCACTGGAGTAGCGGGTTTCGTGCATTTTTTGTAACCACGGCGAGGAAAGTATTTTTTGACCAGGCGCCGACGGATTCAATGCATTAAAGAGGAACCCAATATCGTGCGCAGAAGACATCCAGGCCCCCGAACCACCGAGCACCTGTGTCGCATGTGAGGTGGTATTCAAATAGCCGCCAGGAACTCCGAGGGGCTGCCACACCATGCGCCATGCAGCAGATTCAAAATTTAACCTTGTTACCTTTTCAATGAGCATTGTGAGCAGTACATAGTTGTCATTCGAATAGAGGTATCTACCCACTTGCGACGAAGGCGTCAACGTGCCTACGAGTTCTGCATATTGCCGGTAGCTCGTCTTCCCCGCAGTGACCGCTGTGAAATTATGTGAAGACATTCCTGTTGCATGGTTCAAAAATGCCCAAATGGGTTGTTCGCCCAAAGCATCTTCTTTTGCTTCTACAAAAACCTCAGGAAGATAGGTTTCTATTGGGCTGTCTAAATTAATTTTCTTTTGCTCGGCTAGCTTCAAAACCAAAGTTGCCGTGAGGGTTTTGCTGATTGAAGCTAGAGAGAAATAGGTATTTGCATCGGCGTTGCGCCCAATTTGCTCATCTACTTTCCCATTTTTCATCTCAACAACGACAGATCGCCCCGACGTAAGAGCAAGCACTGCACTCAGTTCCGAATTGCCCTCGGCATGAACCAATGAACCACTTTGAATAAACGCACTGATCGCGCACACCATCACGAGTCCGCTTCTGCGCAGTCGGCTATGAAATAGTTTGCGCATCCCTTGTGAGGTTAGTTCCCAGATGAGCCTTGTCGGTAAGGAATCACCACAACTGTGCCATCTTCCGCGTGGTGGACCCGGGCCGATACCCCATAAAACTCAGCCAATGTCTCTTGACGTAACACTTCCGCTGCAGTTCCACTAACCACGCGATACCCCTGATGCAAAAGACACAAACGATCCGAATACAAACCGGCAAGAGTGAGATCATGCATCGCTGAAACAACAGTAAGCCCGTGCTCTTGACGTAGCTGATCAACGAGTTCCAGAGCCTGCTGTTGGTGGCCAATATCGAGAGCGCTTGTTGGCTCATCGAGTAACAAAATCGGTGCCTCTTGTGCAATTGCGCGCGCAATGACTACACGTTGTTTTTCGCCACCCGAAAGTGTTCCTACAGCTCGATGAGAAAAATCAGTGAGGTCGAGTCGTTTGAGCACATCATCTACAATTGACCAATCGTGTTTTGTTTCTGATCCGAAGTGACTAATAAATGGATTACGACCAAGCACTACGTACTCGCGTGCTGTCATATCGTCGGGCAATACAGGAGACTGAGGAACATAAGCAACGAGTTGTGCGCGGCGCTTAGAAGAACGCATACGTAGCGGCGAGCCATCTACACGAATTTCCCCACTATGTTTTGCGAGCCCCGCAACAGATCGCAGCAACGAACTTTTTCCTGCCCCGTTTGGCCCAATAAGACACAACCACTCTCCTGGTTTCACGGTGTCGGTAAAATTACTGAGCGCATCGTGACGCCCATAGCGCACACCTACTTCAGAAAATTGCAGCGATGTCATCTTGTTCCCTGCTTTGTTCGCAACAAGAGTAAGAAAAACGGTGCACCAAGAAATGCAGTCACTACCCCTATTGGAGTTTCAGACGGATTCTGAAGAACACGACCAGGAATATCGGCAATAATGAGAAAAGAAGCGCCCATGAGCAAACTCAGCGGCACAATTACTCGGTAACTCGCTCCTGCAAGCAAGCGCACCGCGTGCGGCACAATGATTCCGACGAATCCAATGAGCCCACTGACGGCAACTACTGCCGAAGTGCCAAGCGTGGCAGCAATGACCACAACAATACGTACCCGGTTAACCGATGCGCCCAAGGCCGTTGCTTCATCATCACCAACACGCATGATGTCGAGTAGTCGTCGGTGCAAAAACAGCACCGTTGAACTCACAATGACATAGGGCAGCACTAACCGAACATCCCCCCAAGTTGCTGAACTTAACCGCCCAAGTATCCATGAATACACCTGCCGCACCACATCGGTGTGTCGCTGCAGCACGAAGGTCTGCACTGCAGTTGCTAATGCAGTGACAGCTACGCCGGCCAACACAAGTGTTGATGCACTTTTTTGACCACCAAATGCAGTACCCACCACGTACGTAACAAAAACCGCAAGAAGTCCGCCCACAAAGGCGCTCAGTGGCAATGGGTCGATAATCCATGTACTTGAGCCAGTGCGATTCAATGTGAAAACCAATGTCGCACCTAAACCTGCACCAGCCGCAACACCCAACAGATATGGGTCAACTAACGGGTTGCGAAACACGCCCTGGTAACTCGCGCCACTTAAAGACAGCATTGACCCCACTAACGAAGCCAACACCACACGTGGCATGCGAATGTCCCAGATGATGGTCCACTCGCGCGGTGTGACCCCGCTGTGAAGAGATAAAACAGGTAGGTGGTCGAGCAAAGCCAGTGGCACCCGCCACCACGTTGGACCCGCCGGCCCCACCATGGCGCCAAGCAGCACAGAGACAACTGCCAGCACGCCAGCGGCGGGAATCCACCACCGGCGTATCGGGTGCGCAACGGTTTCGGCTAGAGGAAAAATTGCTTCCTACTTCTTACTTGTCTCAACAAATGTTGTAACCGCAGCAGCAATTTGCTTCACGAGATCCACAACGCGCGGACCCCACCGTGAAGCGACGTCATCGTCGAGTTCCACAACATTGCCATTGGTAACCGCATCAATTTTGTTCCAGCCTGGTCGAGCAGCAACCGTCTTTGCATTTTGCTGGCAACACTTTGTATCGGCCAAGAAAACGAGTTGTGGGTTGGCGGTAATGATTGCTTCTTGTGAAAGCTGCGGATAATCATTTCCTGTTTCAGCAGTGTCGGCAATATTTTGCAACTTGAACTGCGACATGATTTGCCCAATAAAAGTGTTTGACGTTACTGAAAAATAAGTGTTGTCGAGTTCATAAAAATAGCTTGCCGAGGCATCTGGAATTTTTGCACCGGAAACTGCAGTTTGAATATTTTCCTTCATTGAAGCAACAAGAGCGCTGGCTTCAGTTGCTTTGCCAGTCAACTCGCCGAGTTCTGTGATTTGCTTGTACGAGTCGTCAAAGCTTGTAGCGGCAGACCCTGTCCACACTTTTACTCCAAGAGCTTCAAGTTGTTTTTGTAAATTGCCTGGGTCGTAGGCAAGCAGCACCACTGTTGCATTGAGGGCAGCTATTGCTTCCGCACTCGGCTGAGCTGCATCAATTTTAGTTTTGAACGTTGCAGCTGCTGCAGGGTAATTGCTGTAGTTGTCTACTGCTACCAGTTGATCTTCTGCGCCAATGGCATAAAGCATTTCCGTTGCAGTTGCCGATAACGAAACAATCTTGTTTGTAGATATCTCTGGTGCAGCAGTATCACTCGTTGCCGGAGCAACAGTGTCGGCAACAGTATCGGTAGCGCCTTTGTTGTTTGTTCCACAGGCAGCAAACAGCAACGCTGAAGCTCCTACTGCTAAAAAAGTGCGACGCGTTACACCGCGAAACTGACGAATGGATTGAAATGACATTTGTTCTTCCTCCGAAGATTGCTGGAGAAAGAAGAGTGGGTCGAAGGTGGGGTTCTCCCACCTCGCGGACCGCCCTTCCTTCGAGGACTGGTAATCGCATATAGATCAGGCGACCGGACTTGCCTTCCACAGCTTGCGCTGAAAAGTTTTACCGTTGCGGGACAGTGCCGGATTTTTACCGGACTTCGCTGTTTTCTATATCTCACAACTATTGCTGTGATGTGGTGACTATAACAGAGAAACTTCAGCTCACAAGCTTCGCAAAGCGCGAGATGCCATCAACGATGTCGTCGTCGCCAAGTGCAAACGAGAATCGCGCATAGCCAGGAGCGCCAAAGGCTTCTCCGGGAACAAAAGCAACCTTTGCCTGATCGAGCACGATGTCGGCAAGATCAAGAGTGGTGTGTGCTGTGACGCCGCCATATGAACGGCCGAGCAAACCACGCACCTGTGGGAAGCAGTAGAACGCGCCTTCTGGCTCGAGGCACGTGACGCCGGCAATATCACTCAACATTTTGTGCATTGTTTTTCCACGACGTTCAAATGCAGTGCGCATCATCTTCACTGCTTCAAGATCGCCACTCACTGCAGCAAGTGCAGCAATTTGCGCAACGTTTGAAACATTGCTGGTGGAATGTGACTGGAAGTTAATTGCAGCCTTCATCACATCATCAGGCCCAATCATCCAGCCCACGCGCCACCCAGTCATTGCATAGGTCTTCGCAACACCGTTCACGATGACGCATTGGTTTGCAATTTCAGGAACAAGTGTTGGCATGGAACTGAACTTGTGTTTGCCATAAGTGAGGTGTTCGTAAATTTCATCGGTGATCACCCAAATGCCATGTTCCACTGCCCACTTGCCGATTGCGGCCACTTCTTCTGGTGGGTAGACAGACCCGCTGGGGTTGTCGGGTGAAACGAACAGCAACACTTTTGTACGAGGCGTACGCGCCCGTTCAAGTTGTTCCACTGTTACTCGGAAACCTGAATCCTCAGTGGTGTCAACAACCACTGGCACTCCCCCTGCCAAGGTGATGGCTTCTGGGTAGGTGGTCCAAAATGGAGCAGGGCAAATGACTTCATCACCTGGGTCGCACAATGCAGCGAAGGCAACGAACACTGCATGCTTGCCACCGTTGGTCACCATCACTTGGCTGGCCTTGCACGTAAAGCCACTGTCGCGCAGGGTTTTCACCGCGATGGCTTCACGCAATTCAGGCAAACCTGCTGCAGGTGTATAGCGGTGGTTCTTCACGTCGTAACACGCTTTGGCGGCGGCCTCAACAATGTGGGCTGGGGTGGGAAAATCGGGCTCACCGGCACCAAAGCCAATGACGTTTTCGCCCTTAGCTTTGAGGGCTTTCGCCTTCGCGTCGACGGCAAGGGTGGCTGATTCGGCAATGGCCGCAAGGCGGGCAGATACGCGCCCGTGTTTTGCTGGAGAGGTCATAGATGTAATGCTTGCACAGTGAGCACAATTTCCCCCCAAACAATTCGCATTCCCCAAGAATTTTTACCAGCCGACGGACGCTTCGGTTGCGGGCCATCCAAGGTCCGCCCCGAGCAACTCAGTGCCTTGGGCACGCGTGGAGCCCAACTTTTAGGCACTTCGCACAGGCAAGCCCCCATCAAGAACCTTGTGGGCTCTATTCGTAGTGGTCTCAGTGATTTATTTAGCTTGCCCGACGGCTGGGAAATTGTCATGGGAAACGGCGGCTCCACCGTGTTCTGGGACGTGGCCACATTTGGACTCATCCAAGCACGCAGCGAGCACCTGGTGTTTGGGGAATTCTCATCGAAGTTTGGCGAAGCTTCAGCTGCCGCTCCCCACTTGGGCCAACCCGTCATTGTCTCTTCTGAACCGGGCACTCATCCGGTGGCACGAGAAGAAGACGTCGACGTGTATGCATTCACTCACAACGAAACCTCAACGGGTGTGGCGATGCAACTACAGCGTCCTTCTTTTGCAAAAGATGCTTTAGTAGTTGTTGATGCAACATCTGCTGCAGGTGGGCTTCCATGGAACCCAAGTGAAGTAGATGTGTATTACTTCGCGCCACAAAAATGTTTTGCAGCCGATGGTGGCTTATGGCTTGCTGCGTGTTCGCCACGCGCGCTTGAACGCATCAATTCCATTGCAGCATCAAAGCGTTGGTGCCCCGCATCGCTCGATGTAAAAATTGCACTCGATAACAGCATTGCAAACCAGACATACAACACTCCAGCACTTGGCACTCTCATTTTGCTCGATGAACAAATTTCATGGATGCTCAAAAATGGTGGACTTTCATGGTGTGCTGCACGTTCGCAAAAATCTGCTGACCATCTCTACTCATGGGCCGCCGAGCGTTCATGGGCTGAACCCTTTGTGCGCAATTCAGCCGAGCGTTCTGCCGTAGTGGGAACCATCGACCTCACGGGCGTTGAGGCCAGCGACATCAATGCGGCACTGCGCGCCAATGGCGTGGTCGACACTGATTCATACCGTAAATTGGGCCGAAATCAGTTACGTGTTGGCATGTTTCCGGCAATTGACCCAGAAGATGTTGTGCAATTAACGAGGAGTATTGACTTTGTGGTGGAACAATTGATTCCATGATTTCCAAAGACGTGCTCACTGCTAGTTGGGACGACATTGCCCCGCTGCGTGACCCCGTCTTTCTCGTTGCATTACGTGGTTGGTTCGATGTTTCAAATGCCGCAACCGCTGCCATCGAGTGGTGCGTTCAAGATCGCGTCGTCACCATTGTTGGCAGTATCGACCCCGACCCATTTTTCGACTTCACGCATGAACGCCCCGAGGTATACCTCGATGAAGATGAAGAACGTCAGTTGCGTTGGCCAGAAAACGATATTTACATTGCACGTTTTCCAGAAGGTGCGCGCGACCTCGTTCTTCTTTCCGGTGTAGAGCCACACATTCACTGGTCAACATTCATTGACTGCATTGTTGATGTTGCACAGGGCTTGAAGTGTTCCGCTGTTGTTTCACTTGGCGCCCTTGCCGACCAAGTGCCACACACTCGCCTTCCACCCGTGGTGGGCAGCACAACGAACCCCGATCTCGCACGTCGCCTTGGCTTGTCGCAGCCTCAATACCAAGGCCCCACCGGTGTTATTGGTGTGATGCAAGAACGTTTCGATCGCACGGGCATGCCTGCTGTTTCTTTGCGTGTAGGCGTACCGCATTACCTCACCAATGCCCAGCATCCACGTTCTACTGCAGCACTTTTACGTCACTTGGAACATGTTCTTGGCGTTCCCACCAATCACGGCGGAATCGACGCCGATGTACGTAGGTGGGCTGTTCTGCACGAAGAAGCTGTTGAAGACGACGCGCAAACTTTGGCCTATGTGCGCATGTTGGAACAGCAATTCGACCGCCGTGCTGAAGCTGCAATACCTACAGGTGAAGACCTCGCCGCAGAATTTGAAAAATTCCTCCGCGAACAAGACTAAAACTTTTTAAGTATTGGTGATGGCGCCGGTTTCGGCACCTTGCACGAGCTTGGCGTATTTGCCGAGCACGCCTTTGGTGTAGCGCGGTGGGTTGGGCTTCCAGCCCACTTTGCGCGCAGCGATTTCTTCATCGCTCACCAACAAGTCGAGTCGTTTCGAGTGCACGTCAACCAAAATTTTGTCGCCGTCTTTCACAAATGCAATGGGGCCGCCATCGGTTGCTTCTGGTGCAACGTGGCCAATGCAGAAGCCCCATGTGCCGCCGCTGAAACGACCATCGGTAATGAGTGCGCAGTCGGCACCACGGCCAGCGCCTTTCAAGGCACCCGTAATGGCGAGCATTTCACGCATGCCTGGGCCACCCTTCGGTCCTTCATAACGAATGACCAACACTGTTCCTGGCTTGATATCGCCAGCAAGAATTGCTGCCATTGCACCGTCTTCACCGTCAAAAACTCGTGCGGCACCTTCAAAGTGCAACTGATCTTTGCTGAGGCCGGCAACTTTCACCACAGACCCTCGCGGTGCCAATGTGCCCGTCAATACGTTGATGCCGCCCTCGGAGTGAATGGGGTCAGAAAGCGGGTGCAACACGTCGCCATCGGGTGCTGGCGGATTCATTTCCGCAAGGTTTTCGGCCATCGTTTTTCCGGTGCATGTCATGACGTCGCCGTGCAATAAACCTGCATCGAGCAACATCTTCAAGACCACAGGTACACCACCAACGCGGTCGATGTCGGTCATGTGGTACTTGCCACCTGGCTTGGTGTCGGCGATGTGCGGAACCTTTGCCGCAATGTGGTTGAAGTCTTCCAACTCGAGTGGCACTTCAGCTTCATGGGCAATAGCAAGAAGATGCAAAACAGCATTGGTGCTTCCACCTAATGCGTTCACAACAGCAATGGCATTTTCAAATGCTTTCTTCGTCATGATGTCGCGCGGACGAATGCCCAAACGCAACAAGTTCATTACTGCTTCACCCGCACGCTCAGCATCGCCTTCACGGCGCGCATCGACTGCTGGAGGTGAAGCTGTTCCGGGAAGGCTCATGCCCAATGCTTCGGCAATAGACGACATCGTGTTTGCGGTGAACATTCCGCCACATGCACCTTCGCCCGGGCATGCATTGCGTTCGATATCGCTCAATTCTTCGTCGGTAATAGTGCCCAGCGCATGTGCGCCTACGGCTTCGAAAACACTCGTAATGTCGAGTGCCTCGCCGTGTAACTGGCCGGGCAATATGGAACCGTTGTAAACAAAAACAGATGAAAGGTTGAGCCGTGCTGCGGCCATGAGCATTGATGGAATGCTCTTATCGCAGCCTGCAAGACCAACGAAACCATCGAAGCGTTCGGCATGCATCACTGTTTCCACGCTGTCGGTGATGACCTCACGGCTCACCAACGACGCACGCATTCCTTCGTGACCCATGGAAATACCATCGCTCACCGTGATGGTGCCGAACTCGAGCGCAACTCCACCTGCTTTGCGCACGCCTGCCTTGGCGAACTGCGCAAGTTTGCGCAAGGTCATGTTGCACGGTGTGACTTCATTCCACGATGAAGCAATTGCGACCTGTGGCTTTACCCAGTCGTCATCGGTGAGGCCCACTGCGCGCAACATGGAACGTGCCGGTGCCCTTTGTGGGCCATCGGTGACGTCACGACTACGGGGTTTGATATCGACTGGGGTGCCATCTGCGCTTGCCATAGAGGCAACGCTAGTGGTCAGCCACGCCCAAAACCGAAGAGATGGCTCCCCACTTTACGCATTTGGATTTCTTCGCTGCCCTCGGTGATGCGGTAACGGCGGTGATGGCGGTAAATGTGCTCAAAAGGCATGTGCCGGGAGTACCCCACCCCACCGCAGGTTTGCATTGCGCGGTCGGCAGCATCGCAAGCCAAGCGATTGGCACGATAGTTGCACATTGCAACGAGGTGAGTCACTTCCATGTGGTGCTTGTTATCGAGCGACCATGCCGTATAGCGCACCATCTGGCGCAACATGGCGGCCTCGGTGTGCAGTTCAATGAGTGGGAACTGAATTCCCTGATTCGTGGAGAGTTTCTTACCCCACGTAATACGGCTGTTGGAATACTTCACTGCTTCGTTGATACAGAATTGAGCAGCACCTAAAGATGAAGCTGCTTGACGAATTCTGTTTTCATGCACGAAATGTTGCGCGAGTTCCAGACCATGATCAATACGGCCAAACACCGCTTCTTCACCAACGCGAACATCTTTCATGCTCACTTCTGCATGGTCTGTTGGCATGTTGAAGGTCCACCAGAAGAAATCGACATTGAAGCCTGGTGCATCGGTGGGAACGAGGAATGCAGTAATGCCCACAGGGTCACCGGGGGTGCCACTGGTGCGAGCGAAAATGATGTCGTGGGTTGCATGATGCAGCCCACTGTTCCAACGCTTCATGCCGTTGATGACCCATTCACTGCCATCGCGATAGGCAGTAGTTTCCAGGTACGTGGCGTCACTTCCGTGATTCGGTTCAGTGAGACCAAATGCAAGACGCTTGGTGCCTTCCAAGAAACCCGGCATCCAATTTTTCTTTTGTTCATCGGTGCCAAAGTCACGCATCATGAGCACAGTTGGGAAGTTGCCCACAATGCTCGACTCGTTTTGCAAATCGTTATGAAGACCCAAGCCCTTCGTGGCAAGGTGCTCACGAATAATGGCCATCTCTAAGTTACTCGCATCGCGGCCGCCATATTCCTTCGGCAAGGCAAGACGCAACCAGCCAGCAGCGTCGGCACGGCGTCGCATTTCTTTCAATAAATCTTCCCAATCGGCACGTGGCACGCCATCGTTTTCAAAGTCGGTGCGCGCCCACTCACGGCGGTGGTCGAAAAAGCGGATGTTGTCGTTTTCTTGCTCAAGCGGCTTGATCTCTTTCTCAATGAATGCATCGAGTTGAGCCAATGTGGCTTGAATTTCCCCAGGTATCTCAAAGTCCATACATAAAGGCTAGGCGAGATGAGCACGAGCACTATTACCAGCGGGTAGTTAGGGCAAACTAGAGGTGCAGAATACGGCCATACAAGAAGGACTCCATGACGAACTCACCCACCTCCAGCAACATCCAGCGCGTCGGAGTCATTGGATGTGGGCTCATGGGATCCGGCATTGCCGAAGTGTGTGCTCGTAACGGCCTAGAGGTGCTCATTCAAGAAGCCACCGTTGCCGCAATGGAGGCAGGCCAGAAGCGCCTCATTACTTCGCTCGACCGCGCACTTGGTGCCAACAAAATTACCGAAGTAGAGCGTGACAGCGCTATCAAGAATTTGCATTTCACCACCGACGTTGCCGACCTCGCCGACCGCCAATTGGTTGTGGAAGCAGTCATTGAAGATGAAACTTTGAAGACCAACATCTTCAAGAGCCTCGACAAAGTAATTACCGACGAGAACGCCATTTTGGCAACCAATACTTCGTCTATTCCTGTCATGAAACTTGGCATGGCCACACAACGCCCGTCACAAGTTATTGGCATCCACTTCTTCAACCCCGTTCCTGTCTTGCGGCTTGTAGAGCTTGTTGCATCACTGCTCACTTCTGAAGACACCATCAATCGTTCAACTGCATTTGCCGAAGTTGCGCTGCACAAGCGCGTCATTCGCTCCAAAGACCGCGCCGGCTTCATTGTGAATGCACTTCTCATTCCCTACATCCTTTCTGCAGTACGCATGCTGGAATCGGGTTATGCATCGGCAGAAGATATCGACCTCGGCATGGTGGAGGGTTGCGCTCACCCCATGGGTCCGCTGCGCCTTGCCGACCTCATTGGTCTCGACACCACTTCTGCAGTTGCTGAAAGTTTGTACACCGAGTTCAAAGAACCGCTCTACGCAGCACCGCCATTGCTTTCTCGCATGGTCGATGCCGGCCTCCTTGGTCGCAAAGCTGGACGCGGTTTTTACGATTATTCAAAGAAATAGAGGCCCTCATGTCTGAACAACAATTCTCACTCGACGCTGAACAAATTGCATTTCGCGAAGTCATTCGCAAGTTTGCCGAAGACAAAATTGCGCCATACGCAGCCGACTCCGACCACAACAGCGCATACTCATGGGAGTCATTCAAAGCTCTCCAGCAAATGGAGCTCACCGCACTCAGCTACCCCGTTGAATACGGCGGAAGTGGCGCCCCACTCGTTACACAGGCAATGGTTGCTGAAGAACTTGCTCGTGTGTGTGCAAGCACCAGCCTCATGTTTCTCATTTCAAAACTCGGCATGTTGCCCGTTATCAACTTCGGCAGCGAAGCATTGAAGGCAAAGTATCTTCCACGCATTTGCTCTGGTGAATCACAAGCAAGCTACGGCCTGTCTGAAGCCGACGCTGGTAGCGATGTTGCTTCCATGACCACACATGCCGAAAAAGACGGTGATAGCTGGGTTATTAATGGTTCGAAGTGCTGGATCACCAACGCCGGCGTGAGCGACCTCTACACCATCTTTGCTCGCACTTCCGACGACCGCCACCGCGGCATCACCGCTTTTCTTGCAGAAGCAAGCTGGGGTGTGCACGTAGACAAGCTCGAACACAAATTAGGAATCAAAGGCTCCCCAACCGGAGTCCTTCGATTCGACAACTTGCGCGTACCCGACGAAAACCGTATTGGCGAAGTAGGCGAAGGCTTCACCATTGCCATGCACACTCTCGACCGCAGCCGCCCCACTATTGGTGCTCAAGCCGTCGGTATTGCTCAAGGTGCAATTGACTTCGCTGTGAACTACATGAAAGACCGCAAGACCTTCGGTAAGCCCATTGCAGAGCGCCAAGGCTTGCAGTGGATGGTTGCTGAAGCCCAAATGCAAGTAGAGGCTGCTCGCACCATGGTGTATCGCGCATGCGGCGCTGTTGATGCTGGCGACCCACACGGTGACTTGTCGCAACTTGGAGCTATGGCCAAATGGTTTGCTTCCGATGTAGCCATGAAGGTCACCACCGATTGTGTGCAATTACTCGGCGGCTACGGCTTCACCACAGAGTTCCCCGTTGAGCGCATGATGCGTGATGCAAAAATTACACAGATTTATGAAGGCACCAACCAAATTCAGCGCATGGTGATTTCTAAAAAAATCTTTGGCTAAATAGCAAATGCTCCTAGTGGTGCAAGATCACAGGAAGCTTGTGTAGACCACGCGACAACATGGTGGGGTGCCACGACAACTCTTCACGAGTACATGCCATTTCAATACGTGAGAACTTGTTCATGAGAGCGCCCAATGCGAGTTCTACTTCAAGACGCGCAAGTGGAGCACCCAAACAGAAATGTAACCCGAAGCCGAAGCCCATGTGATTGGTGGGGTTACGTCGTAAATCGAGCTGCCCTGGGTTCGCAAACACGCGCGGGTCGTGGTTGGCTGCAGGGTTTGCAATAAACACGCGCTCACCTGCCGTGAACTTCACGCCACCGTATTCGTGGTCTTCTTTCACCAGGCGCACCGTTGCGCGCGCAGGCCCGTCGAAACGAATGAGCTCTTCAACCGCCATCGGGAAAATATCGGGGTTCGCACGTAGGTCGGCCATTTGTTCAGGGAAATCGAGGAGCGCAAGAAGGCCACTTGTAATAAGATTCGTTGTGGTTTCGTGCCCGCCAAAGAGCAACAACGTGCACGTAGAAATGAGCTCGTCGCGCGACAACGAATCGCCATCTTCATGCTCGAGCAACAAGCTGATGAGGTTGTCTTCTGGGTTTTTTTCAAACTTGTTGATGAGCTCCAACAAATAGTTCTTCAGTTCCATCATGCCGCGCGCTGCGCTGCGGAAACGATCGGGGTTGTCGTATGCACCAAAGACCAACGCGGTAATAAGGTCAGACCACTCTTTGAACAGGTGGCGGTCGATTGGCGGCACACCCAGCATTTGCGCAATCACAATGGCCGGCAATGGTGCGGCAAACGACTCCATAATGTCGACAGGAACCCCTACAGGCAGTTCTGCGATGAGCGAATCAACCACTTCTGTCATCGCTTGTGTACGAGCTCGCACCACAGGAGGAGCGAACACACGAGACACCAAGCGACGCATACGCGTGTGATGAGGTGGGTCGAGAAAAACCATCCAGTCGGCCAAAATGCCAAAGGTTTCATCGACCTCAGGTGAATTTGCCGACTTCGATACAGCCTGGCGAAATGGTTCAATGCGAGACGCCGTGAGGTGCGGGTTCTTAATGGTTGCCGTGACATCGTCGTAACGCGTAATGATCCACGCCTTGTGCTTGGGGTTCCAGTGAATGGGGTCGTTTTCGCGTAGTTCAGCGAAGTATCCATAAGGGTCACGCACCGCAAAGTCGCACATTAAATTTTCATCGAACACTGGTGTAGTCATTGCGCCCACTCTTGTTGGAAGTTTCTCAAATAAAAAGTGGGGGTGGATTTCTCCGCCCCCACTTTCAGATTTCAACATCTCTTCACGAGATGCACTTAGTGAAAATTAGTTTCCAAAGGCGTTGATGCCGCTGGTGAAGTCGTACTTGAAGGTGGGGTTGCCTGAGGTGGAACCATCGGCATGCACAATGTGCGACGACTCGCCAGCCCAACCAATGAAGTCGCTCACGGTGAGATCGCCGATGCGCTCTGAACGTGGGTCGGCTTCAGCATGGTTTTGCAACAACACGTCGGTATCGCTTTCGAAAATTCCCAACGACTGGAAACCCTCTGGGCAATCGCTAAACGGCGTGTGGAAAGAACCAGCGGCTTCATATGAGAACATGCCTGTTTCAATGCGGTTGTCGCCTTCGCGGTAACCGAAGTAGCCCTTTACTGTCCATGCCATTGCACGGCAGATGTGAAAGTGCGATGGGAAGTCGGGTGCACCCGGATCCATCTTGAAACCGTAAGCAACTGTGTTCGTTGGAACATGCACGGTGAGAACTTTGAAGTACGAACCATCTGCAACTTCAACCCAGTCAATGTCATTGCTCTGAATGTCTGCAGTAATTTTTTCGAGTTTTGCTAAGCCGAGTGGCATTTTGACCCCCAAATAGAATGTCGAACTTGACCTAAAAACGTTACCACACGATCGTTTGGTTTGGAAAGGGCTAGTTTCCTGCCACCCGACGGTCCATATTTGCCCAATACGGCTCGCGCAACACCTTGCGTTGCACCTTGCCCACCGGACTTTTTGGCAACGGGCTGGTTTGAAAGAACACTTCGGCCGGTTTTTTGTATGAACCAAGGGCATCGGCACACAACTGGCGAATTTCTTCGGCAGAAACTGTGGCCCCCTCCACTACAACGCAACACGCAGCCGGGCTTTCACCCCATCGGTCGTGAGGAATGGCAAACACGGCGACCTCCACCACATCGGGGTGGTTCAAAATGACGTTTTCTAACTCAGCAGGCCAAATATTGAACCCACCAGAAATGATCATGTCGTCTTTGCGGTCGAGGACGTAGAGATACCCGTTGGCATCAATTTTCCCGATGTCGCCAGTGAGAACAAAACCATCACTCGTCATCCGCTCGGCAGTGGCAGCATCATTTTCCCAAAAGCCCATCATTTGACCATCGCAATGAACTGCGATCTCTCCTTCTTCCCCCAACTCCAACACTCGTGTGGAATCTTCAGAGTCGCGAATTTCTAAATATGCAAAAGGCAAAGCACGACCCGCAGAACGCAATGGTTGTGATCCTTCAACTGTTGAAAACCACTCGGCTGGCCCCATCATGCACACGGGCAACGCTTCTGTTTGCCCGTAGCCCTGGTACAGCACATCGCCAAACACGCTGCGTGCAAGTAGTGCAGTTTCATCGGCAATAGGCGCACCACCAATTTGAATGACTTTGAGCGATGACATGTTGAGCGACTTTGATAGTGGGTTTCGGGCAACAGCATTGAGCATTGCCGGCACCATGAACATGTAAGCAACGCGGTGGTCTGCAATAGCGTGCAACGTTTCATCGGCATCAAAATGATCGAGCAACACATTTGTGCCACCCGACAACCAAGTAGGTGTGTACAAATACCCAGAGCCGTGCGAAATGGGCCCAACGTGCATGCACACATCTCCAGCTTCCATTGGCGGGAAGTTGTAGAACCAATCGCGACCTGCTGCAATCCATGAACGATGGGTGTAGGCAACTCCTTTGGGTAAACCCGTTGTGCCACCTGTATGGCGAATGATGTACCAGTCATCTGGCGACACCTCAATCATCGGGTCAACGTCGGAAAAACTTGCAAGCCACGATTCATACTGCGCATCGCGTACTACGACGTGTTTCAAGTGTGGAAGTCGTTGCGGCATATCACGCACTTCATCGGCATACTTCTCTGCCACCACAACGGCTTTGCACGACGTATGACCCAACATGTGTTCATGACTCTCTAAAGAGTTGCGCGCATACAACGGCACGCGCACCAAACCCGCAATGGCGGCACCTGCGAAAAAATCTTGAGCGTCTATACAGTTGTCTTCAAGTACGCCCACGCGATCGCCTGGCTGAAGCCCCAATGCCAACAATGCGTTAGCCATTTGCACGCCACGCCGCCATGCCTCGCCAAAGGTCAGCGAACGATCACCATGAATAATTGCAATTCGGTGCGCGTTGAACCGCGCCGACTGACGCATGAGCCCCGTCACTGTCATCCCTTGTGCTTGCATAGTGGTGTCCTTTCCCCTGCTCTTCTAGGATAACCAAACGATCGTTTCATTTCGCACGAATGAAGCACACCACAAGACTTAGACTTGAGAACGAAAGGGGTGCTATGCCACGGCCAAGTAGATGGAACGAAATTATTGAAGCTGCGGCCGAAGCATTTCGCACCAACGGGTTCGCCGCCACTTCGCTTGAAGACATTGCTTCGGCAGTGGGAATGTGGAAAGGCAGCCTCTACCACTACATCAATTCAAAAGAAGACCTGCTCTTTGCTGTTGTTCGCGGGCCTGCAGAAGAAATTTTGAATCAACTGCGTGAGTTATCAGATACCGATCTTCCCCCCACGGAAAAAATTCGTCGCGCCACGCGTTCACACGTGCAGATACTCAATAGCAACTTTGTGTACGCCTCTGTGTATCTCCAAGAAATTGCTGGCCGGCGAAAGCTTCCCGAGTGGACTGCAATGGACCGTGAGTATCTCAACTTGCTCGAGTCCATCGTGCGCGAAGGTGTCGACAGTGGAGAGTTTTCTGCTGTGACCAATCCACGCGTTGCCACGCTTGCACTTATTGGCTCATTGAACTGGCTCACGCACTGGTACCGCCCCGGTGGAACACTGCATGCCGATGAAATTGCCGATCAATTCTGCGATCTTTTTCTGGGTGGACTCATCACGCGAAAAACTCAAGCAAGTCGCTCACAAACAGTTACCCCTTTAAAGACCACAAAACCGCGGGCGAAACGCACCGCCTAAATATTCGCTTCGATGGGAAGATCAACATGACTGACGTATGGATTATTGGAAGTTACAGCACCGCATTTCGCAAGCGTCCCGATGACTCGTTGAAGACCATTGCACGTGAGTCGTACCTCGGCGCATTGGGTGATGCTGCTTTCGAAAATGGCGACGACATTCAATCGGCGTGGTTTGGCAACTGCCTCATGCACACGTGGGGCCAAGGCGGAATTCGCGGCCAGGTGTGCTTTATGGAAATGATCGATGAAGGTCTCTTTCCACAACGTGTACCCATTACAAATGTTGAAGGCGCATGTGCCACCGCTTCTATGGCCCTGCAAGGTGCAGCAAAAGACATTCGCAGCGGCGAAGTGCAGGTGTCGCTTGCCGTTGGTGTTGAGAAGATTTATCGGTCAGGTGCCGACACCAACCCCGCAGAGCGGCAAATCATGTTCGACTCGTACTACTCGGGTGTCGACAACTTCGACCTGCCACGTCTCTTTGATGAATACGAACGCGCTGCAGCATTTGCGCAGTGTTCATTCGACAAAGGCGAAGGCCACACTATTTTCATGGAAACCTACGGCATTCAAGCCGCTGTGCACATGAAGCAATTCGGCACCACGCAACGACAAATTGCTATTGCCGCTGCAAAGAACCACAACTATGCGGTGCATAACCCGAAGGCCCAGTACCGCTTCCCCATGACCGTTGATGAAGTGATGAACGATCGCCCCGTTTCATTCCCACTCACACGCGCCATGTGTGCACCTATCGGTGACGGTGGCGCTGCTGCTGTGTTGTGCAGTACCGACTACTTGAAATCTCTTCCCGCAAACGTGCAAGCGCGCGCAATTAAGTTGAAAGCAACAGCACTCACCGGTGGCAAATATCGCAATCTCGATGAGCCGTCGCTCTCGTACCACGCAGCACGTAAGGCATACGCCGTCGCAGGCATTGTACCGAGCGATGTTGACGTTGCCGAAGTGCACGATGCAACAGCATTTTGTGAGATCTACCAGTCAGAGATGCTTGGCTTTTGCGATATTGGCAAGGGTGGGGCGTTTGTGGAATCGGGTGCAACTGGCCCTGGTGGAACTGTTCCTATCAACACCTCTGGCGGGCTCGTGTCGAAAGGCCACCCTGTTGGCGCCACTGGCTTGTCGATGGTGTATGAGTTAGTAACTCAACTGCGCGGCGAAGCCGGTGAACGACAAGTGCCAAATGCGCGCATTGGTCTTGCAGAAAATGGTGGCGGCGTTGTGGGGCTCGAAGAAGCTGCTTGCGCAATTACCATTTTAGAACGCCGCGACTAACCACTACAGAGAAGCGAGAAGCAACCCAAGGCTTTTCGTTACTTCAACCAAGCGTTCGGCCTTTGCAGAGATATCGCCGATGTGCAACATATCGATATCGGTGACCGCCACAATCATGTCGTTTTCCCACCACAAATTGATGCCTGCGAATTTGGCGTTCACCGTGTTGAGCTCGGCGAGAAGATCGGCGCTGCACAACACTTCGCGCGCAATAACAGTAGATAAACGACACACAGGCGTGATGCCGCCGTGCATGCTGGCGCGTAATTGCGCTCCGTTCACTACGAACTCTGCAGCTGTTGCTCCGTCGTTGATGTAGTGAATATTGGCCGCACGTAATGCGCTCCACAAAGCACCACTCCAAGCCGCCGCAATAGGGTCGACAAAAAGCGTGGTGATACGCCACTCGCTGCTGACGAGCGTGCAACCGGTTCCCCCTTCAGCGTCGACGTACATAGTGATGTCGGGGTCATCGCTGGAATCTAAACAGTTGAGCACCATCATTGCGTACGAAATGCTGCTGTGGAACTGCGCTACACCTTGTGTACGTGCAGGAAGAGTAGCCGTGCTGCGCCCAAAGCCATAGCGGGTCCAGTCGGCATGAAACTTCACTTCATTATTTTCAATGATGCACCAAATGGGCGGCCCGTAGTCGGGAATACGAAAACCATGTGGAACGGTGCGCGCACAATGCAACACGTCGCGCAAGCTTTGCGCGTTGACCACTGCTGTACACGCAGCAACTTTGCCGTCCCACCATTCAAGTGGCGTATCGGTGGGGAGGTCGAACACTATGGAACCACGCGGAGTTTCCACCATGAGCGACGATTCATCGACACAACTCAAAACAGCGTCGTCGGAGCCAGTGGCAAGCTCGGTACCGAAGTCGGCAACACGTGGCGACACGGGCAGTGCAAAGTTTGGACACCCCGGAACATCGCCTCCGAACAACTCAAAATGCATGAATGGGGTTTCGTAGTGCCACGTCCGTTTACCCTCGTTCACCACCAGCCATAGCGAGTGGCCCTCGACATCGGAGATGCTGAGCGCACTGACATATGACCACAGCCGCCACCACTCGTGATAACTGATTTCTTGCGGATAGGTCGCGAGGGCCTCGGCTCCCCTCACGAGCCCACCCGCGGGTGATATTGCGACGCAGGGTATGGCGGGTCGTGAGGAGCCGTCACAGGGGTGAACTGACCAGATTGGGCCTCGTAGTAGCTCTCTTCAGGCTCTGCCTCGACAGGCGGGAAATACGACCGGCCCCGCTCGGCATGGGCAGCGAGGTCTTCAAGGAGATTGGCCAGACGCGATGCATCGGCAATGCCGACCGCTTGGAAAGTGACCTGGCCGTGATCGGAATCGACACCGACCCAATCTTGACCCTGACCCACCTGCGGGCGGATGCCCAAGTCGCCAAGCGCCCTCTTCAAACGCCGCACCACCACCAAAGAGTTATCGGAATTCACCTATTGAACCCACCTTTCTGCGTACGCATCATGACGAAAGGGTGTGACACGGCGTCCGCATTCGCCCCCAAGGCACGAGAACCACTAATTTCTGTACACGGCTTGTTTTCAGCGGCCATTTTCACCACATTCGACATCTAGTACAGGGGACATCATGTTTAATTTCACGGGAAAGACAGTGCTCATTACCGGCGCTTCCTACGGCCTTGGCGCAAGCTTTGCTGAAGGCTTTGCAGCAGCTGGTGCCAACTTGGTGCTCACCGCACGCTCGAAAGACCTGCTTGAAGCAACTGGCGAATCATGCCGCAAGCTCGGCGCCAAAGTGTTGTGCGTTACTGGCGACGTTTCCAAAGAAGACGATGTAAAGAAAGTTGTTGCAGCAGGCATCAAAGAATTCGGCGGCATCGACACACTCGTCAACAACGCAGGTATCTCTGATGTATTAGGAATTGGCGCCGAGCGCTTCCCCACCGAGACATTCGACAACATCATGGCTGTCGACCTTCGTGGCGCATTTCTCTACATGCGTGAAGTTGGCTTGCACATGCTCATGAAAAAGAGCGGCAACATTGTGAACATCTGCTCCATCATGGGTAGCGGCGCAAACGAAATGAACATCATTGCCTACACCGCCGCAAAGGGAGCCTTGCGCAACATCACACAACAACTTGGTTGCGAATGGGCCGACCGTGGCGTGCGCGTGAATGCTGTGAGCCCTGGCTTCATCATTACGGAAATGACACGTGCCGCACTTGAAGGCATGGGCATGGACAAGTGGATTGCTTCACGCACGCCAATGCGTCGCTTGGGTGAAATTCCAGAAATTGTTGCTCCAGTCATGTTCCTTGCTTCCGACATGGCCGGCTACATCACCGGCCATGACCTCTTGGTTGACGGTGGCACTAACGCAGGGAACGGCTACTACCAATTGCAGCCAATCCACCATGCCTGGAACGGCGACACCGCACCAATGGCACCAGGTGCATACCCTGGCCTCTTGCCACGACCAGAATGGGCAAACCCACTTCTTCCTGGTATTCCAGGAGTGCATTACCCCATTCCAGAGTAAATACGGCAACCCATGTTTCATGGGTGCGCTACCTTCACATTGTGGGGAAAAAGAAGAAGCCAAACGCTTTTGAAGAGGCACTTTCCGAACTGCGCAAAGTAGTTCCGGCAAGTGCCTCTTCGTATGTTGCCCCAGCACCCAAAGCTAAAGAAGAACAGCGCATTGTAACGGCCGAATTCTTACGGCGCAACGACGACGGCTCATGGGTGTGGGAAGAGTTCAACGGCGGCCTCACCGGAACTCTCAGCACAGAGTTCTCAGCAACCCTGGGCACACTTCAAGAGTCCGACACCGTGCGGTTGCAAGTAAGCATTACTGCCACCATGTGCATTGTGGAACAAATTGTTCCGCGTTCATTGCGCCAACTGCCCGACAAAGAACGCCGCGAGCGCATCCGTGAAGTGAAACGCCGCCACGCGCCTCCTCCTGTGCCACAAAAGAAAACACATTTGCACTCTGCTCCTCCTCCGGGAACACGCCACATTATTCGTGCGCGCGTTTCTGCACTCACGAAGTCTGGTTTCACATGGCAAGCCATCGACGGCTCTGAAACCATGACCTCACGTTCACCACGCGTACACGAGTTAGAAGTTGAGCAGAAAATCAACGTGGTGCTTGAAGACCTCCGTGGGCAACTTTCCTTCGTCGATTTCGTGGCACATACTCTGCGTGCAACGCAACACTCACTTGGCGAACTCACGCTCGACGCCATGTATGTTCTTGAACCTGGCGACATTGTCGATGCCTTTCTAGAATTTTCTGGAACACCCGGAGCGCACGATGCAGACCGCATTGGCAAAACACGTCCCGCTGTTTTCATTGGAAAAGTAAACACCAACACCCTCTTGCTGCGTGGCCTCACCGATGGCTCAGGGTCGTACGGGCAGCGGTCGGGCAACATTGCTATTCGCGATTGGCAAGAAGCAGGCCTCAAAAAACCCAGCGTGGTACAGGAAAAAGCACAAGAGGTAGACATTGCCGATGTGTGGGTCACCCGTGGCAAACTCAGCGCGTTCGACCGCGCCGCCCTTGGGGTGAGGTAACACCCCGAGTCACAACGCCCCAGGCGTATCGGCAAGACTATGTCTATGGGGGAAAAGGAATACCGAGTTACATCGCCACTCTTAGGCACGGTCATTGCTGTTCATGCAACTCTGGGCAGCTCCGTTACCGCAGGAAAAGATCTCATTGTTATTGAATCGATGAAAATGGAACACCCGGTATCTGCCGAATTTGATGGAGCTGTTGCATTGGTGCACGTCGCAGTGGGCGACACTGTTGAAGAAGGGCAAGTACTCCTCACCATCACACCAGGAGTTGTTGCACCTGCAGCACACACCACAGAAAATGTGAGCACCACAGAACGACAAGATCTCGCCCGCTACCAAAAGCGCCGCAACCTCACCGCCGATGTCGCACGACCAGAAGCGATGGCGAAGCGGCACGCGCGTGGCCAGAGGTCGGCCCGTGAAAACATTGCCGACCTAGTTGATGAAGGTTCATTCCAAGAATTCGGCAGTTTCGCTATCGCTGCTCAGCGTCAGCGTCGCACTTTGGAAGATCTCATTGCCAATACGCCCGGCGATGGTTTGGTTGGTGGAATCGCCACCATCAATAGCCATCCGTGCGCAGTTGTTTCTTACGACTACACCGTTCTTGCTGGCACGCAAGGACTACTGAACCATATTAAAAAAGATCGACTCTTTGCACTCATTGCAGAGTTGCGCTTGCCCGTCATACTTTTTGCCGAAGGTGGCGGTGGTCGCCCCGGCGATACCGACTCACCCGGAGTCACTGGCTTGCATACCATGGCCTTTGCGCTCTTTGGGCAACTCTCGGGTCTTGTACCCATGATTGGCATTACATCGGGTTACTGCTTTGCAGGTAACGCTGCCCTGTTGGGTTGTTGTGATGTCATCATCGCCACGGAAAATTCAAACATCGGCATGGCAGGCCCCGCCATGATTGAAGGCGGAGGGCTCGGCAAAGTTGCCCCCACCGACATTGGCCCCATCGAGGTGCAAACCAAAAATGGTGTGGTTGATATTCGTGTTGCCGATGAAGCAGCAGCCGTTGCAGCAGCAAAAAAGTATTTCAACTATTTTGTACAACCGCGCACAGTTGCACAACCAGGAAACGACATTGCACTACGCGACGTTGTCCCTGAACAGCGCACGCGCATTTACGATATTCGCACTGCGCTGAGTGCAATTTCTGATGGCAGTGAATTTCTTGAACTGCGCTCTGCTTTCGGTGTCGGCATCGTCACAGCACTATTGCGCATTGAAGGTTTCGCCGTTGGGCTTCTTGCCAACAACCCTGCACACCTCGGCGGTGCAATCGATTCAGATGCGGCCGACAAAGCGTCACGATTCATTCAGTTATGCGATGCGCACGATCTTCCCATTGTGTCGTTGTGCGACACACCTGGTTTTATGGTGGGCCCTGAAGCAGAAGAAACCGCTCAAGTACGCCACTTCAGCCGCATGTTTGTAACAGCAGGCAGCATCACTGTTCCTTGGCTCACTGTTGTTCTCCGCAAAGGGTACGGGCTCGGTGCGCAAGCCATGGCCGGCGGAAGTTTTCACGCAACATCGTTCACTGTGTCGTGGCCAACTGGTGAATTCGGCGGCATGGGTTTAGAAGGCGCAGTTCGGCTCGGCTTCAAAAAAGAACTCGACGCCATTGCCGACCCTGTTGAACGCAAAGCACTGGAAGACAAACTCATTGCGAGTGCCTACGAACGCGGCAGTGCGCTGAACATGGCTTCGCACATGGAGATAGATGAAGTCATTGACCCGGCCGACACGCGCATGCGTATTGCCGGCATGCTGCGCAGCTACCCACCTACCCCACTACGCACGGGCAAAAAACGCCCCATGATTGATACGTGGTAATACTCTTTACG
>CANFUE010000022.1 GCA_947450115.1 Acidimicrobiaceae bacterium
CACCGACCCATGAGTCGTGAAGGTTACAGGCTCGCTAGCGTTTCCACCATGCCTTCTTTCGACATCGTCTCCGAAGTAGACCGCCAAGAACTCCGTAATGCCGTCGACCAGGCTCAACGGGAAATGGTGAACCGCTTCGATTTCAAAAATACCAACTCCGATATTGAGCAAAAAGAGCTCATCATCACCATCCGCACCATCAGCGAGGAAAAAGCACGGGCCGTGCGCGTGTTGCTCGAAGAAAAATTTGTGAAGCGCGGACTTTCCTTAAAGGGCATCGACTGGGGGAAGTTTGAACAAGCCTCAGGCGACACGGTGCGCCAGGTGGTGACCATTGCTGTTGGTATTAGCTCCGATAAGGCGCGTGAAATTAACAAGCTCATTAAGGAAAAAGGTCCAAAGGGAATTTCAAGCCAAACACAAGGTGAACAAGTTCGCGTGACAGGAAAAAAACGCGACGACTTACAAGCAGTCATGGCGCTGCTGAAAAGCGAAGACCTTGGTGTTCCCTTACAGTTTGAAAATTTTCGCGACTAAAAGTTTTTAATCTTCGCTTGATTCTGCTGCACGCTTTTGCAGTTCAGTAACCACGCTTGCATCGGCGAGTGTGGTGGTATCACCTAAGTTTCTTCCTTCGGCAACATCACGTAACAACCTGCGCATAATTTTTCCACTGCGTGTTTTTGGTAGGTCGGGTGTGAAGAAAATTGCTTTAGGTTTAGCTATGGCGCCAATTTCTTTTGCTACGTGATTGCGCAAATCATTTTCAGAAACCGACGCACCACCGCGCAAAGTAACGTACGCAATAATTGCTTGCCCAGTTGTTGCATCGTTAGCGCCTACAACAGCTGCTTCCGCAACGCTTGGGTGCGAAACAAGAGCCGACTCTACTTCTGTTGTTGAAATGCGATGCCCAGAAACATTCATGACATCGTCAACGCGGCCAAGCAACCAGAGATAGCCATCGTCGTCTAACTTCGCACCGTCGCCGGCAAAATAACGACCAGGAAATTTACTCCAATACGTTTCTTGGAATCGTTCGGGGTCGCCCCAAATACCTCGCAACATTCCCGGCCATGGGTGCGTGAGTGTGAGATAACCACCACCATGGGTAATGACATTTCCCTTTTCATCAACGACTTCTGCACCTATTCCGGGCAAAGGAAATGTTGCTGAACCAGGTTTTGTTGTTGTAGCACCAGGTAACGGGCTAATCATGATGCCACCGGTTTCGGTTTGCCACCACGTATCGACAACAGGGCAACGACCTTGACCAATATTTTCGTGATACCACATCCATGCTTCAGGGTTAATGGGTTCGCCCACACTGCCAATAACGCGTAGCGAACTGAGATCATGCTTTTGTGGTTCTTCCACTCCCCACTTCATAAAAGTACGAATAGCTGTTGGCGCAGTGTAGAAAATGCTCACTTTGTATTTTTCGACAATGCTCCACAAGCGGTCGTTCTCGGGGTAGTTCGGTACGCCTTCATAAATGACTTGTGTTGCACCGTTTGAAAGCGGCCCGTACACGATGTAGGAATGGCCAGTGATCCAGCCAACGTCGGCCGTACACCAATACACATCGGTTTCTGGGTGTAAGTCGAAAACATATTTGTGCGTGTAACTCACATGTGTGAGATACCCACCTGTTGTATGCATGATGCCTTTAGGTTTTCCTGTTGTGCCGCTGGTGTACAACAAAAATAAAAGTTGCTCACTCGACATGGGTTCAGCAACGCACACTGGTTCGGCAACAGCCATGAGATCGTGATACCAATGGTCACGACCTTCCTGCATCGTGATGTCGTTACCGCCACGCTTCACCACAACAACGTGTTCAATTGTTGGGGTTGAACTCACTGCTTCATCGGCCTGTGGCTTGAGTGGGAAAACTTCACCCCGCCGGTATCCGCCGTCGGCAGTAATGAGTACCTTTGCCTCGGCATCGTTAATGCGGTCGGCGAGAGCCTGTGAGCTAAAGCCACCAAAGACCACCGAATGAGCAGCGCCAATGCGAGCACACGCCAGCATCGCCACAACTGCCTCGGGGATCATCGGTAAATAGATATTTACTCTGTCGCCTTTTTGCACCCCAAGACTTTTGAGTGCATTAGAGAATTTTTGTACTTCATCGAGCAACCATGCATACGTGAGTGTGCGCGTATCGCCAGGTTCGCCTTCCCAGTGAATCGCTACTTTGCTGCCGTTGCCGGCTTCCACATGACGGTCGAGACAGTTGTAAGCAACATTGAGTTCTCCACCAATAAACCACTTGCTATACGGGCTTTTCCACTCACAAATGGTGCTCCAAGGCTTGGCCCAGGTCACCGTCTCGATTGCCTGCGCGGCCCAGAACGTTTCGTAGTCTTCGCGCGCGGCGTCGTACAGATGGCTTTCAGACACCAATGCATTGGCCTGAAAAGCCGCGCTGGGGGGAAACTTCCGCTGCTCCCACAACAGGTCAGAAATGTTTGGTGAATCAGTCGCCTCGCTCATATGCCCCCTCTTTCCCTTCCGACTGTAGCCCTCTCGGCTGGGTATTTATATAGCGAAATAGACGTACTAAGTTGGAGTGATGGTAAAGAAAGCACCTGCACCCGCGAAGAAGGCAGCGAAGAAACGTGCTCCCGGTCGCACCGAAAAAAATGTGGTGACCGTCGATGGTCGCGATCGCCGACCTTGGGCATTGGCGAGTAAAGAACGCCTGTTAGCAGCAGCCACCGAGGAAATTGCTGAAGTGGGATTTGAGCGCGCACGACTCGCGGAAATTGCAGATCGTGCACAAATGACACCGGGTTCTGTCTATACCTGGTTTGCAAATAAAGAAGAACTCTTTCGAGCAGCACTCGAAGACGCATTCGATGCGCAGTTGCTCTCTAACGTACGCGCGCTGGAAAAGTTGCCTGCCGACAGTGCACCATGGCTCGTCAAAATTGCGTCGCTTGTTCCTCGCAATAGCGATGATGACGATTTCACCAATGCCCAGAAATTACTCGTGGAAACGTACTACGCATCGTGGCGAGACCCACTTGCACGCGACGTACTTTCATCACGAGTACGCGAGCATTTTGCTTTGTACGTGAAAATCATCGAAGAGGCCAAAGAGGAAGGCAGCATTGTTGTTTCCCTTGATACAGAAATGTTGGCATCACTATTTCTTGGCATAGCAATGGGCCTAGCCCTCATTGGAATGGCTGGTGTTCCACGTACCGAACCCGTGAATTGGCTTGCTATTGGCACATTGGTCGACCAAGTGGTGCGACCAAAATAGTTGTTTACGGAGTAAAAGTAAGTGCGCTAAATGCACCCAAACCATTCGGGTCTAACAGTGCAGCTGCTTCGCTCATACGTGAGCGCATCTTCATTGCTGCCAAGTTTGGGGCAGCAGCCGCGGCCGCCCACGCCAACTTGCCTTCCTCTACCAGTTCATCAATTCCCCACAGTTGCAAAAACTGCGACTGACTACGCATCGATTCTGGAGCTTTGACTGCCGCTAATTGATCAATCATCACTTGGGTAGTGATGTCTTGGTGCCCCGGGTTCTGTAAATAATGCTGGCCTTTTTCATGCCCTACGCATGTTCGCAGCCATTCGCGCCATGGCTGCGCTGCTGCTACTGCAGTGATTGGCGTGCAGTAATCAAAAATAAGCACACGCCCACTTTCCAGTTTTTGCAACGCTGAACTTAACCATTCTTGTGCAGCTCTTTGCAACGGCGCGCGAGCACCGTGTTTGGCAACTGCTGGCAAAAAAGGTGATGGCTTACTGAGCGGTTTTAAAACTTCTACTAATTGATCACCATTCAATCCAACCCAAGATTCACGCCATTCGTTATCGAATACACACAAATCAAACGCAAGATTGTCGAGCAGTTCATTGGCAATAACAACACCAGTGAATTTTCCCTCTGGTATTTCTGCAAGCGAGGTCACCTCAGAGGGGTGCTTTGCTCTTTGCGCATCAGAAACCTCAACAGCAATATAGGTCCACACTTTGCTGCACTCAGGTTGGGCATCTATTAACCCGCGCGCCAAAGTGCCAGGCCCTGCTCCCACTTCCATCACAGTGAACGATTCTGGCGAACCCATCTCTTTCCACCATGCATCGAGTGCTCGTGCAATGACCGCGGCAAAAAGTGGTCCGACTTCTGGCGAAGTAATGAAGTCTCCTCGACGACCTGATTCACCACGGCGCGTATAAAAACCTTCGTCGCCATAGAGAGCTAATTGAATGAACTCGCGAAAGGGAATTGCTCCACCCGCTGCGCGAATGGTTTCGTGAAGAGAACTAGCCACCAAAGGCACTAGTGAACACTGCGATATCACCGAAGTGCAACGCCACGCCAGGCAAGATGCCCAGCGCAAGTGTTGCGATACCAGTGATACCCAATGCCAATTTGAGTGGCGCAGGTGTGGCGATTGGCGACGTATCGCCGTTAGGAACGGGACGCATCCACATTTCACGCATCACATTTCCGTAATAGCCAAAGGCGATCACCGAGTTCACTGCACCAATAACCGCAAGTACATAGCCCCATGTTGTGCCGGCTTCTAATACTGCTTGGAATGCCGAGAACTTACCGATCCAACCACCGAGTGGTGGGATTCCAGCAAGTGATGCAAGGAAGATAGTTGCGAGTGCCCCGATGCCCGGTGCATAACTAAAGAGCCCGCCAAATGATGCCACTTCTCCACTGCGGGTCTTACGGCTCACCGCCAAAATAATGCCGAACATACCGAGGTTTGTTGCTGCGTACACAATGAGATACGTAACTACAGAACGCAACACTGCGGCACTGGAGTTTCCTTCAGCAGCCACTGCAAGCGGCATCAAGATGAAACCACCTTGAGCAATTGATGAATACGCCAACATACGCACAATGTTGGTTTGGCGCAGCGCCATGACATTGCCCACAGTCATAGTGAGCGCAGCTAGTACCCAAATGAGTGGCTGCCAGACATCTGATGCACCAGGAACAGCTACATAGAGAACTGTGACGAGAGCAACGAACCCGGCAGCTTTTGATGCAACCGACAAAAACGCTGTTACTGGCGTTGGCGCACCTTCATAAGTATCGGGGGCCCATGTATGAAAGGGAACAGCAGACACTTTGAATGCAAAACCCACCACCACAAACACCACTGCCAAAACGCGAATTGCTGTGAGTTCGCCACTGATTTCTGCGGCGAGGTCTGACAACAATGTGGAGTTTGCTACTCCGTACAGCAACGACATGCCATAGAGCATGACAGCCGAAGCAAACACTCCTAAGAGGAAATACTTCACACCAGCTTCATTGCTTTTTGCATCGCGCTTACGCCATGCAGCAAGCATGTATGCAGGAATAGAGAGAAACTCTAAAGCAACGAAAATTGACACAAGATCGCGACTTGAAGTCATCATCAACATGCCCAAGATGCTTGACAACATCAGTACCCAATACTCGCCTTGGTAATAGTCGCCTTCTTCAATATGCGTTGTCGACAGCAGCACGATGACATAGGCACTCAGCAAAAAGAGCCCCTTCATAACGATGCTGAAGTCGTCGATGACATAACGACCATCAAACAATGATCGCGGCCCAACATCACTGAGCGCGAGAGTAAGAACGGGGATGAAAGCACCCAGCAAAGTAAAACCTGCAACTGTTGACAAGAGCCACTTACTGCGATCGGCAATAAAAAGATCGGCAAGCAAGACAACACAGATTCCGACAGCAACAATGATTTCAGGCGCGATGGCGTGATAATCGACTGCTGGTGAAACCCAGTTTGCTACAGCAAAGAGCGTGGAGAGCACTTTGTTAGCCTCCGATATGAGAAACGATTGCGGCAACTGCCGGGTCGATGAGTTTGAACAACAAGTTCGGCATCACACCGAAGACCACAATGCCAATGAGCAACGGCGTCCAAGCAACCCACTCGTACACCGTTACATCGTGAATGTCGCTGTGGTGTGCATCGTCGTGACTGGCATGATCATGTTGACCATGTGAGTCAGACGAGGGTCCACCGAACTCTGGCTTTGGTTCACCAAATGCTGTGCGTTGGAAGAGCCACAACAAATACGCGGCGGCAAGCACGGTACCCATTGCCGCAATCACCATGAAGACCCGGAAGGTTCCTTCAGACAATCCATGCAGTGGGCTGTATGCCGACAAAATGGCGGGGAACTCTCCCCAGAAACCAGCGAGCCCAGGCAAACCAAGTGATGCCATGACGCAGAACCCCAGAATCCATCCGAGGTGCGGCACTTGCTTCAACATGCCACCGAGTCGAGCAATTTCCAAGGTGTGGTAGCGCTCTTTCACACTTCCGGCAACGAAGAACAACATGCCGGTGATGAGACCATGGGCAACCATGCCGAATACGGCGGCATTCATACCAAATGAGGTGAGCGTTGAAATACCCAACATCACGAAGCCCATGTGGGCCACTGAAGAAAATGCAATAAGCCGTTTCATGTCGGTTTGGGCAAGACAACCTAACGCACCGTAAATAATGCCGATGACAGCGAGGAGACCAATGTAGGGAGCCCACTCACGAGCTGCGTGAGGCAACATCGGAATAGCAATGCGGATGAAACCATATGTTCCCAGTTTCAAAAGCACAGCAGCCAAAATCACCGAACCCTGTGTTGGCGCCTGCGTGTGGGCATCGGGCAACCATGTATGGAACGGGAACATCGGCACCTTCACGGCAAAGCCAATGAACATTCCCGCAAAGATCCAGACTTGAGTGTTTTTGGCAATGGCGCCACCGTGTTCAACAAGGTAGGGAATGGCGAAACTTTCTGCCCCTGTTTTAAAGAACAACGCAAGGAAAGCAACCAGCATGAGTGCAGAGCCGAACATTGTGTAGAGGAAGAATTTGAGTGATGCGTACTGGCGGTTCTCGCCGCCCCACACACCGATCATGAAGTACATCGGCAAGAGGACAAGTTCAAAGAAGACGAAGAACAAAATAAGGTCTTGCGAAATAAATGTTCCGGCCATGCCTGTCTGTAAAACAAGCATCAACATCAGGAATGCTTTGGGGTTTCCCGGTGAGGGGATATGGTCCCAGCTGTAGATCATGACCAGCACAGTGATGACCATCGACAAGATGTACAGCGGCAAACTAATGCCGTCGATGCCAATGTAATACGTGCTCTTAATGACTGATATCCAATTTGTTTGTGCAACAAACTGCATTTCTCCAGCGCGGTCGTAGTTGAACAACGTGAGGGTGTACACACCAACGCCAAGCGTTGCTAGTGCAGTGATCAATGCAACGGCCTTCTGTAGTTGCTCTTCCGCTTTAGGGATGAACAACATCACCAGCACACCGGCCAGTGGTAAGAAGGTGCCGACGCTTAGCACCCAGTTGTGGTCACGGAGTATGTCCATGCCGTATAGCTCCTCAATTGTTGATGTTGTTTACGTATTGAAACTCAGGTATTCACAATGATGAGTACGAGTCCGGCCACTGCTGCAGCAGCAAATAACAAGGCCCCGTACTGACTTACTTTTCCGGACTGCACCGGACGTAATGCATTTCCAGTTCCACGCGCAACTGCGCCAGAACCATTTACTGCTCCATCAACCACACGCTGGTCGACGTTGCGATAAACCCAACCTGCAACGCGACGCGTTACAAGACCAACACCATTAATGATGCCGTCGAGAATGTTTTGATTCACCCAGTAAGCGGCTTTTGCTATGGGGTGTGCAATGCCGTGCACAATGACCTTTTCATAAAGGTGATCGAGGTAGTACTTGTTCACCAAAAAGCCGTACCCGAGTGCGAGCAACTTATTGCGGCTCGTGAGCCCTACAAAGAAACCAGCTTTTTTGGTATACATCTGCACGCTGATGAGCCAGCTGATGAGCATTCCGAGAAGAACGATGACAACTGACATTGCAGCTTTTGGCCACTTAAACGGTGCGTGATGCAACTGCGGTGCGTAGCACGTTCCCATTTCAGGAGCACTTGTGCCACAGACTGATTCAGCATGCGCACTGGATTCACTCGCAGTTGTGAGGGCTTCTCCACCCACCGGTGTTTCCTCACCAGAAGCAGTTGCCGTTGGGGTACTGCTCATCATCATTGGTGGAGCAACCGTGTCGTCGGTACGAACACCACGGGTTTCACCTACCGATGCATGCGCCATATCGGCTACCACAACCGAGCGTGGTTCTACCCACTTGGTCATGCGCTCCCAGCTCTCACCAAATGGCGTGGCGTTGAAAAGCCCGGCCCCTAATGCCAGCGTGGCAAGAATCATGAGCGGAACAGTGATGAGAAGATTACTTTCGTGGGGTCCGTGATGTGCTTGTGCGTCATGAGTGTCGTGAGTGTCGTGGGTTGCATGTGCATCGCCATGATCATCATGTGATTCACCAGCAGACGCACCACGTGGTTCGCCAAAGAAGGTGAGGTATGTAGCGCGCGTCATGTACGCAGCAGTCATGAAGGCACCAACGAGCCCCACGACCATGAAGACCGTGTAGCCGTTGTGCCCAACGTTGTCGATGATTTCGTCTTTGGAAAAGAACCCGGCAAAGGGGAACACACCACACAACGCAAGAGTGGAAATGATCCACGTGGTGAATGTAATGGGCATGAACTTTCGTAGCCCACCCATGTCTTTTTTCATTTCAAAGGAGTGATGCGATGCGCTATGGCTAATGGAACCCGCAGCCAAGAAGAGGCATGCTTTGAAAAATGCGTGGGTGAAAATATGGAACACAGCTGGCATCCATGCGCCGGCACCAAGGCCCATCATCATGTAGCCCAACTGGCTCACCGTTGAATACGCCAAGACTTTTTTGATATCGGTCTGTACAAATGCCAATGCGGCGGCAACGACAATAGTGATTCCGCCAATGACCGTAATGAGATTGACCCCACTACCGAGAATATTCATACCCTTGAAGAACACTGGGTATAACCGCGCAACAAGGAATACACCAGCTACCACCATGGTAGATGAATGCAAAAGTGAGCTCACCGGAGTTGGCCCTGCCATTGCATCGGGCAACCATGTGTGCAAAGGGAACTGACCGCTCTTGCCTATGCAGGCAATAAAGAGCGCAACAGCCCCCACCGTGATTGCAGCATGCCCTGGGTTCCCCGTTAGCGCCCATGCTGATAGTCCGCGAATGCTGAATCCTGAAACCCCTAAGTGCTCTTGCGTCCAAGAGTTAGCGCTGAAGAACAGAACACTCGTGCCAACAAGTAGACCAATGTCTCCGGTGCGTGTAGTGAAAAATGCTTTGAGTGCTGCTCGACTATTTGCGCCCTCTTCCCACCAGTGTCCAATCAACATGAATGAGCAAAGGCCCATGATTTCCCAACCCAAAATGAGTTGAATCATGTTCTCTGCAACCACCATGTTCAACATTCCTGCAGAGAACAAAGTAAGTGAGGCAAAGAAGTGTGTGTACCTGCGGTCGCCACGCAAATACTCGAGCGAATAGATCTGCACTAATGAAGAGATAAAAGCAACCACGACCAAAATGGTGAGCGATAAGCCATCGATGTGCTGGCCTATTCCGAAATGGAACCCGCCGCTATTCCACCAGGTCCATGACCGGATGACGGGGTCGATGAATTGACCCTCTCCTGCACCATTGACTCGGTGGATCCATTGCAGTGCAGCACCAACTGCGAAGACAAGAGAGCCAATCATGGAGAGAACGCCGAGTTCGCTGCCTTTCATTGGTAATTTCTTGCCAAAGAAAATAATGAGGGCAAATGCAACTGCCGGAATAATGGGAATAAGGAAGGCGTGTTCTAAGAACCACCCCGACGACAAGGCTTCATGAGCCACAGTTGATGCCTCTGCAAACATCATTAACCCTTCATTTCCGAAAGTTCATCGAGCGCAATAGATTTCCGATTGCGGTATACGAGAAGGACGAGCGCCAAACCCACTCCTACTTCAGCTGCAGCAATCGCAATGATGTACAACGCAAATACGTGCCCATCGATGCTGCCATTGCGCAAAGCAAAAGCCAGGAAGTTGATATTGACTGAGTTCAAAATGAGTTCGATAGACATCAACACCATTACTGCGTTGCGGCGGGCAATGACCCCGTAAACACCAATACAAAACAGCACTGCTGCAAGGATGAGGAACTGATTCACCAACATGTGTTAGTCCTTCCTTGCCAAAACGATTGCTCCGATAACTGCCACAAGCAACACAAACGACAAAGCCCAAAACGGAAGTAAATATGGCCCGAAGATTTGATCTGAGATGGCTTGAGTACTGACAATCTCTGAGTCGGTGGGGAGTTTTTCATTACCGAAACTTGAAGTGAGTGCCAAGATCATGACACCAAGGAGAAGAAGCGATGTTGGGATACCGAGATACCAAGTGGAGTTGTTCAGTTTCTTTTCTCTGCCCAATTGAGCCCGCGTCAACATGGTGCCGAATAAGAAGAGCACCATCACTGCACCGATGTACACAAGAACTTGAGTGACCGCAACGAATTCTGCAGTAAGCAATATGTATTGGGCAGCAGCTCCGGCGAGTACGAGCACCAACCACAACGCTGCGTGTACCACGTTGTTGACTGTGACCACGCGAAGCGCGCCTACAACCATGATGGCGGCAATAATTCCGAAGGCAATATTTTGAGCAACCACTGTTACTTTTTGCCTTTCTTGTCGGCGCCGACTTCTAACTCAGGCGCTGCAGGAACAGTTTCCATCCACTCTCCAAGTTTCGCCTTGTCGTGTAAAAGGTCGGCAATACGCGGCTCAGAGTACTCATACTCTGGGCTCCAAAACAGCGCGTCGAATGGACACACTTCAACACATATTCCGCAATACATGCACAATGCGTAGTCAATATCGAAACGGTCGAGTTTATTGACAGCACGGGGTTTGCCACCAGCACGTCGTGGTGGAGCAAGTTCTTTGTGACCTTCAATGTAGATACACCAATCGGGACATGAACGCACACAGAGCATGCACGACGTGCAGTTGCCTTCGTGTAGCGCAATGACTCCACGGGCGCGCACCGGCGGCGCTTCTTTTACATGCGGATACTGAACAGTATTTGCACCATGAGTAATGGTTTCCACCATGGTGCCAAAAGTGACTCCAAGGCCCTTGAATAATCCGGGAACTTTTGCCATTAGAACGCAACCTTCAAAACTGACGTCGCCATGATGTTGACGAGCGAAACAGGAATAAGAACCTTCCACGCAAACCGCTGCAATTGATCTTCACGAAAACGTGGATAGCTAAAGCGCACCCACATGATGATGAAAACTAAGCCGAGCATCTTCGTCAGCATGATGAGCGGTCCACCCACATTCATCCAGCTATCTACATCGTTGATTCCGCTCCACCCGAACCAAGAGAAAGGAACTCCCCATCCTCCGAGGAAAAGCACAGATGCAATAAATGCAAAGACACCAGCAGTGGCGAATTCACCAATAAAGAACATGAGGAACCGGAAGCCCGAGTATTCCGTCATGTAACCCGACACCAATTCTGATTCAGCAATTGGCATGTCGAAAGGTGTCTGCGTTAATTCCGCTTGTACAGCAATCATGAAAACAACGAAGCCAACGAATTGCGTGAGCAGATATGGATTGCCTAAGCCATTCCAACCAAAAATACTGCCGGCATTTTGGGCAACGACGATATTTTGCAAATTCATTGAGCCTGCTTGAATGACAACACCTACAACGGCAAGAATCATCGGAAGCTCATACGCAATGAGTTGGCCTGCTGCGCGCAAACCACCAAGTAACGAATACTTGTTGGCGCTCGACCAACCCGCCATCAAAATACCAAGCACCGAAACCGACGACACTGCAAGTGCGTAAAACACTCCGGCTTCAAAGTTCGTGAACCACGCATCGGGGCCAAAAGGCACAACAGCAACAAGCAAGAACGTGCTGGAAAGAACAATGAGCGGTGCAATCTTGAATACAAAACTGTCGGCACGTTCTGGCAACAGATCTTCTTTTTGGAGCCACTTACCTACTTCTGCAAAGAGCTGCATTGATCCGTAAGGCCCTGCCTCCATTGGTCCAAGCCGGCTCTGCATAAATGACATCATCTTGAATAAGAACAAATACACGATGGTGCCGGCAGGCAAAAGCACAGCAACTGCGCCACCAAGCAAGCGCAAAAGTGTTTGCCCCCAATAAGGAATGCTGGAAAGTAATGCGTACATCAGCGATCAATGTCTCCGAGAATGAAGTACAGCGAAGCAAGAATGGTGATGATGTCGGGGACATACACACCTTTCAACAGCCACGGCACAATAGAAATGTTGTTGAAACTTGCCGAGCGAATCTTGACGCGGAACGGACCAAGATCGCCTTTAGACACAACGTAGTAACCCATTTCGCCCAGCGGGTTTTCTGTTGATACCCAAGCTTCGCCTTCTGGCACTTTAATAATGCGCGGCACTTTGGTCATGACGGGTCCACTTGGCAATGTGTCTAAAAGGCGCTCAACAATGTAGGTAGATTCACGCGTCTCTTGAAGACGCACCCAGCAACGCGCATACGAGTCGCCATCGAGGTGAGTCCATACTTTCCAATCGACCTTGTCCCATGCCATTGGCAAAGACTGATCGCGACGGAGGTCCCAATCGACACCACTAGCACGTAAGTTTGCGCCAGACATTCCGTACTGCAACGCAACATCTCGAGGGATGACACCAATGCCGCGCGTACGTGATTCAAAAATTTCGTTGCCGAAAAGTAAGTTCTCAATTTCATCGCAGAACTTACGCATCTTTTTCATTACTGCACGTGTTTCATCAATCCATCCTGCGGGCAGGTCATCTTTGAGCCCGCCGATGCGGTCGAAGTTGGGATGGAAACGTCCACCAGTTGCACCTTCAATAAGGTTCAATACATATTCACGGTCGCGGAAGGCAAAAAACACAGGAGTAATTGCACCGAGTTGCACACCGAGGTCTCCGAGAAAGAGTGAAACGTTGGCAATGCGGGAGAGTTCAAACAAAATGGTACGAATCCATTGAGCACGAGGTGGTGCTTCAATTTCCATCAACTGTTCTGCTGCCAAAATAAATGGCACCTCATTAGCAAAGCTGCCAAGCCAGTCGATGCGGTTCACTAGTGCAGTGACCTGCGGGAAAGTACGAACTTCAGTTAATTTTTCATAGCCACGATGCATGTACCCGCATGATGGTTCTGCCCACAACACTTGCTCGCCATCGAGACGAGCAATGATGCGTAATGTTCCGTGAGTTGCTGGGTGTTGTGGCCCAATGTTGAGGGTCATCCCCTCAGTTTCAAGCTCTACGTTGACGCGCGCATCTGCTGCTTGCGATGCGATGTAAGCCAACTGTTGACGATCACCAATCATTGTCATTCTGCAGATCCTTCCGCATCGTCTTCATCGCCGCCGCCGGGAAGAGGTTCTACGTCGACAATTCCAGGCCACGGCTTCACCATGCGTGACAGCAATGGGAAGTCTTTGCGCAAAGGGTGTCCTTCGAAGTCGGTGGGTAAATACATGTTGCGCAGATCGGGGTGACCTGCAAATGAAATGCCAAACATTTCGTGTGCTTCCCGCTCGTGCCAGTTCGCGCCAGTGAAAACAGTGACCCAAGATGGAACTACTGGATTTTCATCGGGTACATCAGCTTTCAAGGTAATGCCTACATGTGTACGGTGATTCACAAGGCGAGCGAACACTTGCAAACGTGTTTCTCCACCAGCAAGACCTTGCTTAATTGCAGTGTCGCGTTCTTCTCGTTCTGCTGTGGGGTCTTCTTCGCCTTTGCCAAATGGAGATGGCATCCAATCGATTGCGGAGAGAAAACAGAAGTAGTCAAAACCCAAACTTGTTTTCAATGCTGCAGCACTCGTTGCCCATGCATCGGTGGCTACGCGCACACAAAGGTCGTTGCCTACATTGATGTGTGACTGAACAAGTGCAGCACCGAGACAAGCCGTCACGTCGCTCAACAATTGTTCGCGCATCGCATCTTGACGCGGTGTTACTTCAGCAGTGGAATCAGTGGGAGACGACAACGGGCTCACCTTTCCGCTCGGCAATAGCAGCAGCATCACGATTCATAGCCACGTATCCCTCGCCACGCCAGCGTGCAGCCATATCTTCATTTTTAATGCGCTGTTGCAATAAAACAATTCCTTCAAGAAGTGCTTCCGGACGTGGTGGGCAACCAGGCACATAAACATCGACCGGAATAATTTGATCGACGCCTTTAGTGACTGAGTAACTATCCCAATAAGGACCACCGCAGTTGGCGCAACTGCCCATGGAAATTACATATTTGGGTTCGGGCATTTGCTCATACAAACGCTTCACTGCTGGAGCCATTTTGTCGGTGACAGTTCCCGAAATCACGACAAGGTCTGCTTGTCGCGGGCTTGCAGGAAGGGGAATGACGCCGAGGCGCATCACGTCGTATCGAGGCGAACCAAACGCAGCACCCATTTCAATGGCGCAACATGCAAGTCCCCACTGATACACCCACAAGCTGTATGAGCGTCCCATATTGAAAAGGGATGTAAGAGGCTTGGGTAGCCGACCACGTTCTACGAGTCCCATATTGTTAACCCTTCGCCTTTTTCACTCTGCAGGTACGCAATTCAAGTGGCACATGTTTTCTTGTTATACCCACCGCAAAACTCCCTTACGCCATGCATACACAAGCCCAAGCAACAAAACGGCAACAAAGACACCCATTTCAATGAGCCCAAAGCCTGCATAACGCTCAAGCTGAGTTGCCCATGGAAATAAGAAGACTGCTTCCACATCGAACACAACGAACAAAAGTGCAAAAACGTAATAGCGAATTTGGCTTTGTGACCAGCCCTCACCTACGGGGTCTACGCCACTTTCGTAAGGTAATAATTTTTCACGCGTGGGGTGATTCGGTCGCAAAAGTGATGAGACCCACAGTAAGAGCCCTGCCAACGCAAAGGAAAGGAGCCCAAACCAAAACACGGTGAGATATGAACGCAAGAAGGGGGACATCGCATACGAAACTACTACTTGACGCGCATTTGAAAGGAAACCATCGCCCGTTCTCGGCAAAATTTTAGGCTGCTACTTGTGCATTTGCGCAACAAAATATCCCAAAAGCATCTCGCACTGGCTGGCATAGGTACCGGCTCGGCGGGCTGTTTCGGCCAGTAATAACTCGGGGTCGATACTTGCTTGTTGCAGTTCAACTGGCCCGTCGGCTGAACCCACGCGCGACCAGCGCCCGACCACGGCAGGGGTTACTTCAGGGTGGAATTGGACGCCAAAACTCCGCCCACTTTGGAAAGCCTGCACTCCTGCTGAGCTATGTGCCCAGATCGTTGCCCCAGCTGGTGGGCTCAACATGTCGTAATGCCACTGAAACCACCATTTTTCGGCAAAATCTTGCGATTTTTGGTCGATTTCAGCCATTTTCTGGCAAAAAAGCGGGTCCCAGTCCACGGGAAACCAGCCAATTTCGCTGTGGTGGGCGGGGCTGACGGTGCCACCAAGGGCGAAAGCCAGCATTTGTGCTCCAAAACACACCCCGAAAAGGGGAATTCCTGCCTGGTGAGCACCCTGTAAAAGGTCCCGTTCCCTCTCCACATGGTCGGCGACATCATCCCAATAGACCGACCAATCAGACCCTAAAGACACCACGAGTTGGACATCGGCGCCAAGCAGTGGCCACACATCAGATTCTTCTCGGGTGAGAGTGGTAAAGATGTACCCCATTTTTTGAAAATAGGCAACCACGTGTCCCCCGTCGTTGTCGCCCTTGTTCGCAATGAGGATCGCATGCATAGGGCTACGGTAGATGCAGATGGGCGAAACAACAATCTCTGCGCAAGACATTCTTGCTGCCGCACAAGCGGGAAGCGCCTACGTCAAACATACCCCCGTCACCGAGTCGGCCGCTTTAAGTGAACTTTGCGGCGGCACAGTGGTACTGAAAGCAGAGAACCTGCAGCGAACCGGTTCCTTTAAAATTCGCGGTGCGCTCAACAAAATTGCCACCCTCGGCGATGCTGCTCGCCATGGTGTTGTTGCAGGTAGCGCAGGCAACCATGCAGGAGCATTAGCTTTTGCCGCAAAAGCCCACGGCGTCAAGTGTGAAATTTTTGTGCCCGTCGGTGCATCACTTTCTAAAATCGCTGCATGTCGCGCTTATGGTGCAACTGCTTCTGAAGGTGGCGAGTCTCTCGACAATGCAGTTGCCCGCGCCATGGAACGCGCGAAAGAAACAGGAATGGCTTTTTGTCATCCATATGATGACCTTGCGGTGATTGCTGGGCAAGCAACGCTTGGGCTTGAGCTCATCAACGATATTGAAAATCTACGCACCGTTGTCATCCCACTTGGTGGTGGCGGATTAGCTGGCGGCACTGCCATTGCACTGAAACAATTCGACTCCAGCATCAAAGTAATTGGAGTGCAGGTGAATGCTTGTGCACCTTATGCGCACTCCCCTGCGCCCGACGGACCAGTTGTCACACTTGCCGATGGCATTGCAGTGAAACGACCGGGCACTATCACGCGACCCATTATTGAAAAATGGTTAGACGATGTTGTTGTCGTAGATGAAGATGATGTCGCCGACGCAATGATTCTTCTCATGGAACGCGGCAAGTTGCTGGTTGAAGGCGCAGGTGCGGTGGGTGTTTCAGCTCTCATGCGCGGGCTCATCACACCAGCAACTAATGGCACAACCTGTGTAGTTCTTTCCGGCGGCAACGTAGACATGGGTCTGATTCCTGGGCTCATTCGCCGACATGAAACCCAAGCTGGACGCCGCCTCATTGTGTTTGTTCGTATCTCTGACCGACCCGGTGGGCTAGCACAACTTTTAAGTCTGTTCGCTGAAAATGGGGCAAACCTTGTTGAAGTGGAACACGTTCGCGAAGGTGTTGACCTACATGTTCGCGAAACAGGTGTTCAAATTGTTCTCGAAACAAGAGGGCCAGATCATGCCAACACAGTTTTGGCTGCGGCCCGCAGTGCTGGTTATGAAATCACCGAGCTCACTCGGTAGTAGTGATGATTTTTAGCGGCCGGTGAGAGCTGCAACTTGTTGAGTTGCATCGAGCAACCAACCAGGAACAATGCCAACAGCAATAGTGAAAATAGCTGCGAGAGTTACTGCGAGTCCTGTTAAGAACGGCACCTGTATTGGAGTATTTTCTGCAGACTCATCTTCGAGCCACACGCTCACCATGATGCGTAAGTAAAGAAATGCTCCGATGACCGATGCGACCATCGCCGCAATAGCAATGGCATAACTGTGCACTTCCACTGCTGCTTTAATGACGCCGAACTTCGCAATAAAACCTGACGTCAGCGGGACTCCTGCTTGCGCAAGGAGAAACACTGTTAACGCCAACGCAAGGGCGGGTTGTTGTTTACCGAGACCCCTGAAGTCAGATAACTCAGTTGCGGCATCACCTTTGCGCGCCACCAAACCAACGACTGCAAATGTTCCGATCACCAAAACGGTGTAGAGCAAAAGGTAGGTCATCACACCGGAAATACCATCTCCGGAACTTGAGCTATTGGGGTGCGCAGCGGCCTCGATACCAACTAACATGAAACCGGCATGGCTAATTGAAGAATAAGCAAGCATTCGCTTCACATTCGTTTGCGTCACTGCAAGGAGTGAACCAACAACGATGCTTAATAGTGCAAGCACCCAAATGATGGGGCGCCAATCGTCAACGCGTGTTGGAAGTGCCGTCAAGGTGACGCGCAGCAAAGCAGCGAACGCTGCTGTTTTTCCTGCTGATGCCATGAATGCAGTTACTGGTGTTGGTGCACCCTGGTATACATCGGGGGTCCACATTTGGAAAGGAACTGCGGCAACTTTAAAGGCCAAGCCCACGAGCATGAGACCAGTACCAACAAGAAGAAAAATGTCATTGCGGGGCACCGACTGTGATGAAGAAAGCGTGTTGAAGATTCCGGAAATATTTGTGGTTTTTGTTGCACCATAAACCAGCGCAATGCCATAGAGGAAAAATGCCGAAGAAAAACCACCCAAGATGAAGTACTTCAGCCCCGCTTCTTGACTCTCGCTGCGACGTCGATTGCTTGCCGCAAGTACGTAGAGCGACAAGCTCAACGTTTCAAGTCCGAGGAAAAGAACGATGAGGTCATTCGAGGCAACCATAATGATGCCACCGATAGCTGCGGTGAGATACAGCGCATACAGTTCCGGACCGTCATCGGAATCGCGCTGAAGATAATCGCTCGTTAATAAGCTGCAGAGAAACACTGCTGCACAAATACTGATTGTTCCAAGCAGTGCAAAGTGGTCGAGTGCTAGAGCATCACCAAATATCGCCCGCGGTTTTTCATTTGTCACATTGTCCCAAAGCAAGACTGTTGACACCAATGCAGCAGCGGCGGTGACGGCGCTAACAATTCCATACAAATGACGCGGCCATTGCGATGTGAGTGAACCCACCAGCAACAAAACCACAATGCCACCCAGCAAAATAAAAAGTGGGTTGAGATAAAACCAAGGAACGCTTGGTCCAATAAGTTTTTCGGCGGCGAACAACATCAGCCCTCCTCGTGCTTTACTTCTTCAGAAGCTGGCGCCTCTTTAATCACTATGGCTGCTGGCTCAAAAGTACGTCCGCTGCGTTCTTCCACGTGCGCTACTAGTGCCTTCACACTTGGCTCAATGCGATTCAGCATCGGCTTTGGGTACACGCCTGTAAACACAATTGCCGCGATAAAAGTGAGTAACAGCATTCCTTCGCGAGGAGTAATTTCCGGGAACGAAGCATTTGCTTCATCAACTTCACCGTGGAAAACGCGTTGATAGGCCCACAGCAAGTACAACGCGGCCAAAATGACACCAGTTGCACCAATCACTACCCACCAACGGGCGTTATTAAATGAGCCAATGAGGATGAGGAATTCTCCGACGAATCCGTTGAGTCCGGGAACTCCAATTGACGACAACATCACCACCATAAATGCGGCGGCAAAAATTGGCGCTACAGATTGCAATCCTTTGAGTTCTGCAATTTGGCGCGTGTGGCGGCGCTCATAGATCATGCCAACTAGCAAGAAGAGCGCGCCGGTAGAAATTCCGTGGTTCACCATTTGCATCACGCCACCGCTTAACGCAACTGAGGTAAATGCAAACGTACCGAGAACAATGAACCCAAGGTGAGCTACCGAAGAATAAGCAACGAGACGCTTCAAGTCTTTTTGCATCGTTGCGGCGATTGCCCCCCACAAAATTCCTGCAACGGCAAGAGTGAGAAAGAGCGGCTTTGCCCAAACAGCGGCTTCGGGGAAGAGATACAACCCAAAGCGTAAGAAACCGTATGTTCCGAGCTTGAGAAGTACACCGGCCAAAATGACTGAGCCTCCGGTTGGGGCTTGTGTATGCGCATCGGGCAGCCATGTATGCAAAGGAAACAGTGGCACCTTGACCGCGAATGCAATGGCAAATGCGAAGAACAACCATCGTGCGGTATTGGTGGCAAACGAGGCGTGCTCAGCCAATGTTACGAGATCGAAAGTGACGTAGCCCAAGCTGTTCTTAGCAAGTACCGCCGTTGCGATGATTCCGACCAACATAAAAGCTGATCCCAACATCGTGTACAAAAAGAACTTTGTGGCGGCATAAATGCGCTGGTCGTATCCCCATCCACCGATAAGGAAATACATTGGCACCAAAACAATTTCAAAAAAAGCAAAGAAGAGAAAGAGATCAAGGCTTAAGAAACTACCCATCACTCCGGCTTCAAGAAGGAGAAGCCAGGCCAGGTAGCGCTTATGCCCGTGATGTGGGTCGATTCCTACAATGACCAAAGGGAAAAGCAGACCAGTGAGCACCACAAGGAAAAGGGAAATTCCATCGATTCCTAAGTGCCAGCCAATGCCCCACTCACGAATCCATGCGTGTTGTGAAGTGAACTGGAATCCAGCATCTGATGTGTGGAAACTTGCCAACATCCAAATACTGAGTCCTGCCGTACCGACGCTAGAGACCAACGCAATTAACTTGGTCCATTCAGGACGTCGATTGCTCGATAAAACTGCAGCGATTGCACCAATGAGAGGCACAAAAATCAGCGCCGTCAAAATCGGAAATGACATCGATGCACCGTGACTTACTTCAGCAATCATCACGCCACTCCTCTCCACATAAACCACGCCAACATGGCAAGTACGCCAATGGCAATGGCTGCGGCATAAACGCGCACGTATCCGCTTTGAATTTTACGAACGATGCCACTCGACTGGCGCACCAAGAGCCCTGTTCCGCGCACTGCGCCATCGATGACATGTGCATCTGCCCATGCCACGCCTTCGAATGACTGACGGCCTGGGCCTCCCATGAATGCCGACACACCTTTGTCGTAGTTCCAAGCATTTGCCAAAATTTGTGGCTCAATCGCTGGAAGTTTTTTCTTGCCGTAAACACCCACTGCCAACGCAATACCAGACAGTGCCACAACTATTGCCACCAACATAAGGAGATACTTGTTATTGCTTGCCCATGAACCGTCGATGTGCGCTTCGCCATGAGCAACAATCGGCTCTAACCACTTCTCGAGGAAATGAAGATTCTTTGTAAATGGCAACTGCAAAAGGCCGCCACCCACTGACAAGATTGCTAAAACAACAAGAGGAAGCAGCATGATTTTTGGACTCTCATGAGGGACAAAATCACCATGAGCACCATGCTCCTCGCTTTGGTCTTTCCATTTCGCTTCACCAAAGAACACCATGATTACTTGACGTGTCATGTAGAAAGCAGTGAGCAATGCAGTGATGAGACCAACTACATATAGTGCGCGGTTGTTGGCAAAGACGTAGAGCAAAATTTCATCTTTCGACCAGAACCCTGCAAAGGGTGGTACGCCTGCAATTGCCAGCCAGCCGATAATAAAGGTGAAACCGGTAATTGGCATGAGCACGCGTAGTGCACCCATCTTGCGCATGTCTTGTTCGTGATGCATGCCATGAATTACCGAACCCGAACCGAGGAAGAGCAATGCTTTAAAAAATGCATGGGTCACCATGTGGAAAATGGCTGCAACGTATGCACCCGACCCCACGGCCAGAAACATGTATCCAAGTTGAGACACGGTGCTGTATGCAAGAACTTTCTTAATGTCGTTTTGAGCAACGGCAACTGTGGCGGCAAAAAGTGCGGTGGCCGCTCCGACCACAGCAATGATGGTTGGAGCCCAGTGGTATGCCTCGGCCAGCACAGGGTTCATACGGGTCATGAGAAATACGCCAGCTGTCACCATGGTGGCAGCGTGAATGAGTGCCGATACCGGAGTTGGCCCTTCCATTGCATCGGGCAACCAGAGATACAAAGGAAGTTGTGCGCTCTTACCGCACGCTCCAACGAACAACATAAGAGCTATTGCAGTAGCGGTGACATGGCTAATTGACCCCGCATGTGCTGCGCTATTGATGCTTCCATAAGACAAAGTTCCCACGGCACCAAATGCCAAGAACATCGCCATCATGAATCCCCAGTCACCGACGCGGTTCGTGACAAATGCCTTCTTTCCCGCAGTTGCTGCACTGTCACGTGTATGCCAAAAGGAAATGAGGAAGTAAGAACAGGTTCCTACACCTTCCCAACCAAGGAAGGTAACCAGCAGGTTCTCACCGAGAACCAGCATCAACATCGAGAACACGAAAAGATTTAAATAAATAAAGAACTTCGAAAACTTTGCATCACCATGCATATAACCCACGGCATACAAATGGATGAGTGTGCCGATACCAGTAATAAATAAAGCCATCGTTATAGACAGTTGGTCGGCAAGAAACGCGAGGTCGACGTGGAGTGATCCCACAGGAATCCAGGAGAACACTTTCACTACATGGGAACGTTCTTCTGCAGTTTTCGACACCATGTTGAGGAACACGAGCAAAGTAACTACAAATGCGGAGCCACACATCGCTGAAGCAAACCAACCGGCCTTTGGTTCACCTAAGCGGCGACCAAAAAGCACAAGGAGTAGGAATCCGGCGAGCGGAAGTGCAGGTACTAACCAAACTGTGTTGAGCATTGCAACTAACCCTTCAAGGCCGAGAGATCGTCAACGGAAATTTCTGAGCGGCGACGCATGATTGACACGATGATGCCGAGCCCAACCACAACCTCGGCGGCAGCAACTACGAGTACGAAAAAGACAGCAGTTTGCCCATTGATATCGGTGAGCTTTGTCGACAAAGCAACAAAGGTGAGGTTGACCGCGTTCAGCATGAGTTCAATGCTCATAAACATGATGAGAGGGTTGCGGCGAACGAGCACTCCAACCATACCAATACCGAAAAGTATTGCTCCCAAAATGAGATACCACGTAGAAGTAGGAACAATAGTTGCCAACATCATGGCGCTACTCCTATGAGGTCTTTATCAGACTTCCGTTTGCGGGCCAACACAACAGTTCCGACTACTGCAACAATGAGCAGCACAGAAGTGACTTCGAATGCCACCACATAATTCGTAAAAATCGAACGAGCAATTTGACGAATATTTGCATCGTGATCGCCATCGCTTGCCACGTTGATGCCATCTCCGCGCATATTCAACGCATCACGCCCTTTCAAAATGGCTGTAATGAGGAGTGCGACGAATCCGAGTCCAAGAATAATTGCCAGCGGTCGTTGTATTCCGAGTGGTTCTGTTTCGAGGTTCTCGGCACGGTCGACGCCTAAGAGCATGATGACGAAAAGAAAGAGCACCACTATTGCCCCGGCGTAAACAACCACTTGTACTGCGGCGAGAAACTCTGCATGCTGGGAAACAAACATCACAGCAATTCCAAACAAAGTGAGCACCAAACTCAAAGCGGCGTGCACTGGGTTCGAGCGCAGAACGACGCCTAAAGCACCTGCCAGCACCATTGCTGCAGCACATATGAAAACGACGAGTTCCATTTATTCGGCATCCCTTTCACTTTGTGATGGCTCTGGTTCGCGAACGCCATAGCCAAGTTCACCGCTCCAGGCAACGACACCTTCAAATTCAGCATTGCCACTTGGTGAAGTAGCACGCATCCAGCCAGACGTGTTGATGTCTTCACCTGGGCGCCAGTCTTCCCACGGTAAATGTTGCGGCATTCCCGCATCATCGACAAGAAGTTCTTTTTTCGTGTAAATCGCATCTTGGCGATTTGTAAATGAAAATTCGAAGAGTTTGGTTTCTGTGATTGCTTCTGTTGGGCAGGCCTCTACGCACAGGTCGCAGTGAATGCAACGGAGATAGTTAATTTCATAAATGAAACCAAACCGCTCACCCGGCGATGTGGGTTGCATAGGATCATTATCTTTGCCGCGTACATAAATGCATCGCGCAGGGCAAACGCCTGCACATAGTTCGCAGCCAATGCACTTTTCCATCCCGTCTTCGTAGCGGTTTAAGACATGGCGTCCATGCATCCGCTCGGGCTTAGCAATTTTTTCATCGCTACTAGCTTTTTTACCCTTGCGGAACATGCGGCCACCCGAATATTGGGTGGTCACACGGTTGCGCTTACCGTGTTGGCGAACAGTTACGAGAAATCCACCTAGGTATCCCATTAGAAAGACGCCCCTTCTGATTCGCGATTTTTTGCACTAGCTCTAAATGCCAACTGCATCAAAATAAAGCACACCAAAATGACTGCGATTGATAACGGCATGACAATGAGCTGATCCCAATTTTCATTGTCGGCCAGCCGCTGTGCAGCAAGGAGCATGAACCAACCGAGTGAAGCCGGAATAAGGAACTTCCAGCCAAGGTCCATGAGTTGGTCGTACCGAAAACGCGGCAATGAAGCTCGGAACCAAATATAGATGTAGAGGAAAACGAGCACTTTGGCAATGAGCCAGATACTTCCCTCAAGAGAGTTATTCACGAGTGGAATGTCAAGAGTCGTGTTGCCAATGCTGATGGGCTGTGGGCCGCCAAAGAACAAGGTAACGATGACTGCAGACATCGTGATGGTGTTCATAAATTCAGCAAGAAAGAAGAGTGAAAAGCGAATAGATGAATACTCAGTGTTGAATCCACCAACTAATTCTTGTTCTGCTTCCACTAAGTCAAATGGTGGTCGGTTCAGTTCTGCAGTGGCCGCGATGAGAAATATGACAAACGGAATTACTCCAGTTGCCACAATGTTCCACGAACCCAATGAGCTTTGTGAACCTACGATGCCGCTCGTTGACAGTGTTCCTGTCACCAAAATGACCGCTGCCAACGACAACCCGAGTGCTGCTTCATAACTCACCATTTGTGCAGAAGCACGAACTGAACCGAGGAGTGGGTATTTTGAACCACTCGACCATCCGGCAAGCATGATGCCATAAACAGCGATAGAAGAAATTGCGAGTGCAAAAAGAACTCCAATTGGTGGGTCGGCTAACTGCACACGCGTTTGATGTCCGAACCATGTCACTATTCCGCCGTTGCCGTTGCGATAGTCACCGCCTAGAGGAATGATGGCAAACGCAAGGAATGCAGGCACAAAAGACAAGTATGGCGCAAGGCGAAATACGAGTCGATCGGATCTTTCAGGCAACAGATCTTCTTTGAAGAACAACTTGATTCCGTCGGCAAGAGTTTGCAACAAACCAAAAGGCCCTGCTTTGTTCGGACCAATGCGGTTCTGCATTCCTGCAATAGCTTTACGTTCGAACCACACCATCAACATGGTGGTAACAAGACCAATAACGAAAACCACCAAGACCTTGATAACAAGAATGAGAAGTGGTGTCCATAAGAGTCCGCCGTCAAAGAGTGGGTCAATTGCAAAAAGTGAATGAGTCAGTGCAATCACGACAGGTTCTCCACTCGTACATCAACAATGAGATCATCTGCATTAATTAATTCACGGATATCGGTTCCCGGCTGGTTAAAGGGAACCCATGCCGTACCTTTCAATACAGAATCATCAGCGTGCAAAGTCAAAATGACTGATTTCGATGTTGTAGATACTTTGACATCTTTCCCAACGGTCGCTCCGATGCGTTCAACATCGCGAGAATTCAAATAGATACCTGCACCAACACTGAGTTGCGCAAGCGATGGGCTCGTTACTGTGCTCACAGCATTGTCGTACATCTTTCGTGACACAACGAGTCGCAGGTCGTACGAATTACGGTCAGGAGCAGCACTTCCTACAACCGACAGAGCTTGTAGAACTTGCGCACTTGCATCTGAGGCTACGAGATCGTCAATTGACTCCACGCCAATATTTGCACCAAGTTGTTCAGCCAATTCAGTTGCAATCATCCAATCGGGACGAGAAGTTCCACGAGCAGTGATTTTTTGACTCAAGGGCAACACACGACCTTCAAGGTTCGTTGTTGATCCGCCACGTTCAGCATAAGCAGCTGCAGGAAGCACAACATCTGCTCGCAATGATGAAGTGGTGGGGAAAGTATCGACTGCAATGACGTTACGTGCACCAGCTAATGCACGTCGTGCCAAGTCAAGATCTGGAACGTCTGACAAAGGGTCTGCACCCAACAAAATGAGGCACTCAACATGCCCTTCGCTTGCCGCAGTGAGAATACTGCGAGCACTATTTCCAGCGGTAAGACCAGCGGCAGCTGCACCACGTATATTTCCACGACGGAGAACTGGCAACACGGTGGTGGCGGGGAACGCAGCTGCAATAGCGTTATACGCCTGAGCAGTGAAATCGCTTGATTCTGCTAGGTTCGCGCGTCCTAAGACGACAACGACGTTGCCGTTGCGCATCTGTCCGGCAATCTCTGGGTCATTGAGTGCAGCATTGACAGCAGCAACTTGAGCACCTGGCTCATAGTTCACCGATTTCCATGCGTAACGAGACATTCCCGAAGTTTTAGTAGTGAACTCAATAATGCGCGTGCGATTTTTCGTCGCAGCATCGCGCAATCGAAGATACAGAACAGGAAGTTCTTCCTTCAGATCTGGACCCAACAAAATGACCGTTGTAGCTGAAGATGCATCATTAATTGTTGCTTGAGGCAAATTGAATACTTCAGTAGAAAGACCGTCATCTAGTTGCGCATCGTGCAATGTGATACCCAACTTATTTGACAACATTGACCAAGCACGTGCATCTTCATTTGCAAGTCGAGCTCCACCCAAAATGGCAACACTGTTTGCGCCTTGTGAACTCACTGCCAATCGAATGGTTCGTGCGGCAACTTCTAAAGCTTTCGACCAAGATGTGGGAACAAGTGTTTCACCCTCTCGTACGAGGGGTGTCGTGAATCGATCTTCGCTATTGATGGATTCAAAGTTGAAGCGACCACGGTCGCACAACCAGCCCCAGTTGACTTCATCGTTATCGAGGCCTTGGAACCGCAATACTTGATCGCGGCTTGACTGAATGACAGTTGCGCAACCAACGGAACACGCAGTGCAAGTACTCTGTGTTTCTTCAAGGTCCCATGGACGCGCCTTGAAGCGGTATGGCTTTGCGGTGAGTGCTCCTACCGGGCAAATCTGCACCGTGTTTCCTGAGAAGTACGAAGCAAAGGGCTCGTCAGGGAAGGTAAGCACCTGTGTGTTGTTTCCGCGATGCGTAAATGAAATGAGCGGATCGCCTGCAACTTCGCTCGCAAATCTCGTGCAACGATCGCAGAGAATGCAACGCTCACGGTCGAGAAAAACTAAATCACTAATAGCAATGGGTTTTTCGTAATGCCGTTTTTCTTCAACATAACGACTTTCGCCAGGCCCATGGGAAAATGCTTGATCTTGCAGTGGGCACTCTCCACCTTTGTCGCACACTGGGCAATCGAGTGGATGGTTTGCAAGAAGAAGTTCCAAAATTCCTTCTTGCGCTTTTTTCACTTGCTCGGTTTCGGTATGCACCACTTGCCCTTCAGCAACAGGTGTCATACATGAAACCACCATCATTGGTCCACGAGGACCTTCTACTTCAACTAAACATTGGCGGCACATGCCTACTGGCTTCATGCGTGGGTGATAACAAAAGCGAGGAATGAAATCGCTGGTGCGGTCTGCTGCCGCAATGATGAGTTCACCTTTGCGCGCGGCAACGGTTTTACCGTTGATAGTGAGGCTCACTGCATTGGGGTCGATGACCACTTCAGTTTCCACTTGGTCAGGTGTTGATTCTGTGGTGCTCATGATGCGTGTCCTGTTGTGCTGTTTGCTACTGCAGTAACTGGAATCCGTTTACGCGTGGTAACGCGTGCTTCAAATTCACTACGGAACAAGGTCAGTGCAGAGTGAACGGGTGCGTATGCCGATGGACCCACGAAACAAATGGTGGTCATCTTGTATGGGAAAGGAACTGCCGACAATCCAAGTTCGGCATTTGATGCGTGTGGAAAATCTCCGGGACAAATGCTGCGTCCCACTTCAACGAGCTGGTCGAGGTCGGCATCGGTGCCAGTGCCTTCAACAACGCGCGTCAAAATACGCTCGAGCCATGTTCCACCTTCGCGGCATGGCGTGCATTTGCCACAGGATTCGTGTGCATAGAAACGTGTGAGCGTTAATGCAGCTGCAGGAATATCGGTGGTGTGGTCCATCACCATAATTGCGCCTGAACCCAGCATTGAACCCGCTGGACCCACCTGACTTGCTTCGAAAGGTAAATCGAGTTGATCGGGGGTGAACCATGGCGCAGAACCTCCGCCTGGCACGAAGGCTTTCAATTGATTGCCGTTGCGAATTCCGCCACAGAATTCTTCTCCGTACAAAAGATCTCGAAAGGTTGTAACACCGTTAATGATTTCAAACACGCCGGGCTTTTTCACATGTCCAGACACTGCAACCATGCGTGTGCCCGGTGATGTTTTTGTACCAATTGCTGTGTACGCCTCTGAACCATTGCACAAAAGCCAAGGCAAGTTGGCAAGCGTTTCCACATTGTTCACAATGGTGGGCTGACCGTACAGACCATTAGCCGCTGGGAAAAATGGGGGCTTCAACCGTGGCATGCCACGGTTTCCTTCAAGACTTTCAATGAGTGCGGTTTCTTCTCCGACTACGTATGCACCTGCACCCCAGTGCAGCACGATGTCGACAGAGAATTTGCTTCCCAAAATATTTTTGCCAACATACCCTGCGGCATAGGCCTCATTTAAGGCAGTTGCCACACGCTCTTGGGCCAAAGCCATTTCACCACGTATATATAGGAAACAACGCGACAACCCAGCTGCATAACATGCAATGAGGCAGCCTTCAATGAGCTGATGTGGATCGCGCTCCATGAGCAGACGATCTTTGTAAGTTCCAGGTTCGCTTTCGTCACCGTTCACTACTAAATAACGCGGCCATACTTCTTGCGGTGTGAGACCCCACTTCGTGCCGGCAGGGAAGCCAGCACCACCACGGCCAAGAACAGTTGCGTTCTTTACTTCGTCGTGCACACTTGCTGCAGGTTGCGACAATGCTGCGCGCAAGCCCGCATAACCATTCGTCGCCAAATAGCGTTCAATGGTGTACGAGTCGACAAATTCAAAACGTGAGGTAACAATTTTCGGACGGTCGCCGGCCACGAAACCTGGAGCATGTGCATAGGTACTGGTCATAATGCAGACTTTCCATCTAGCCATTCAGGCGATTCATTTACTTTTTCAGGAGCCACTGCTCCAACACCACGTTCCGCAGGAATACGTTGACGCACCGTGGCAAGAACTCCATGCGAAGGAATTTCATCGCTGAGTTTTCCTGTAGAAAGATCGTCGATAAGTGTGTCAAGTTCTGCGGGAGTCATTTTGAATCGATACCGATAGTTCACCTGCAAGCACGGAGCTTCAGTGCAGGCTGCTTGGCATTCAGCATGTTCCAAAGTAATGAGACCATCGGGTGTGGTACTTCCGGCCTTGATGCCCAGTCGCTTTTCGGCATGGTGCATGAGTTCCTCAGCACCCATGAGCGCACACGACATGGTGCCGCAGATATTGAGGAGATACTTCCCTACTGGTTCAAACTTGAACATCTCATAGAAAGATGCTGTTCCAAATACTTCTGCAGGAGTGACCCCAACAAGTTCTGCAATGTGCTTCATTGCGTCTTGCGCCACATAACCATCTTGTTCTTGGGCAAGATGCAAAATAGGAATAAGTGCAGACTTCGGACGCGGGTAACGCCCGATGATTTC
>CANFUE010000023.1 GCA_947450115.1 Acidimicrobiaceae bacterium
TCCTTCACCAGAAAGCGTCTCGGCCAAACCAGCTGTGGTGACCAATGAAACGAGTGTGCTGAAATCGGGGTTGCCTGCAGCAATATCGACAATGGTCTGTGCGGCTGGCGCAACAGTGGTGTCGGGAGCAGCAGTTGTTGTGCTCTCTTCCATCGCGCTCGCGGCGGCTGTATCTACTGGTGCTGCATCGTTGCTGTCACTTGCACAGCCTGTTGCAAAAATACCGAGGGTTGCTACTGCACCCAGGGCAATGAGTTTCTGTGATTTACGCATGTTTTCCCTTTTCTTGTTGTTGAGGTTTGTCGTCGTGCGGCGCAGGGGGGTATTCGGTGGAAACACGCAGCACGTCGACGGAGCACAATTTAGTACTAAAAGAGAAAACTGTAAAGGGGTTATAGGCAAACTTTGGGTGAACTAGCGGCCAATGCCTTGGTACGTAAAGCCCGCAGCCCGCCAGGCCTCGCGGTCTAAGAGGTTTCGCGCATCAACTACCTGGGCATTTCCCAGCGCCCCCGCCACTTCAACGGGGCTCACCCCCGCAAACATCGGCCATTCGGTGAGCACCACCAGGGCGTCGGCCCCGGCACATGCCCCAACGGCGCTTGGCGCCACGGCCACCGCCCCACCTGCATTGGCTTCCAGCTCGGGCACTGCCCCAACAACCGTGGGGTCGAACACAGCCAATTGCGCCCCGGCCAACAGCAACTTGCGAGCAATGGTGATGGCGGGCGAATGCCGGCGATCGTCGGTGTTGGCCTTAAAGGTCAAGCCCCACACCGCCACCAACTTGCCCTCTAAATTGCCACCCACTGCACGGCGCACTTTTTCCACCACACGCTCGAGTTGTTGGTCGTTTGCTTCAATCACACTTTCCAACAACCCAAACTTGTACCCCGCCTCAGCGGCCAGCGTTACCAACCCAATGGTGTCTTTCGGAAAACAGCTTCCACCAAAGCCAGGCCCGGGCTGCAAGAACTCTCTGCCAATACGCGGGTCGCGCCCAATGGCATCGACCACCGTATGAATGTCGGCGCCCACGTGTTCGCAAATATTGGCAATGGAGTTAATGAAGGAAATTTTTGTTGCCAAAAATGCATTCGCCGCGTACTTAATGGTTTCCGACGACACAGGATCGGAAAAAATCACCGGTGCATCAACGCCGCTATACAACGCGCCCACACGTGCACACACCTCATAATTCTCTGCACCCACCACAATGCGCGACGGATGCAAAAAGTCGTACACCGCAGTGCCTTCACGCAAAAACTCGGGGTTCGACGCCACATGCACATCGCTCCGCCCCAGCAACCCCGCAACGGTTTTACTCGCACCCACCGGCACCGTTGACTTGTTTACCACCACTGCATTTACTGCCAGCATGGGCCCAATACGCCCTGCCACCGCTTCGATATAGCTCATATCTACCGAGCCATCGTCACGCTCTGGCGTGGGCAAACACAGAAACACAAACTCACACGCGGGCAACACCTCGGCTGCCTCAATGGCAAAACGCAAACGCCCACTCGCAATACCTTGCGCCATCAACTCGGCAAGGCCCTCTTCCACAATGGGCACTTCACCCGCACGCATGCGTTCTACTTTTTTTACATCGGTGTCAACACACACCACGTTGTGGCCCAGGTGCGCAAAACACACACCGGTGGTGAGCCCCACATACCCCGTACCTACAACAACGACTTCAGCCACGTAGCAACATTAGAAGCCACGCCCCAACTATTACTGCCTTGTTGCCATGAATTCAGTAACGCCACGCGCACTTCTTGCCCAGAAAAACCCAGTTCTGCGCAATACCGCAGGTTCACCCACGCATGCCCACCGTGTCGCTTGGCGAGTCGCTCACCGTTTTCATCTACCACCAACGGCACATGCACATGTTCCACTGCGGGCAACCCCAACAACTCTTGCAAGTGCACTTGGCTGGGGGTCACGCTCAACAAGTCGGCACCGCGCACTACTTGTGTAATGCCCTGAGCAGCATCGTCAACCACCACCGCCAAGTTGTAGGCCGGTACCCCGTCGTTGCGCTGCAACACCACATCGTCAGCACCAAGCTGGCGAGCAGTTGCACTGGCTCGCAGGCGAATTGCTGGCACTCGCCCCTCCGCTCGCCAAACAGCTCGTTGCGCTTCACTCAATTCACGGCAGGTTCCGGGGTACTTGTGCACTTCGCCATGCGGGGCTGAAACGGCATCGCGAATTTCCTTACGTGTGCAAAAGCACTCATAAGTAAGCCCCTTTGCCGTGAGGCGTTCTATTACCTCTATATATAGAGGGAAGCGATTGCTTTGAAAAACCACCTCTTGGTCGCTCCCCACACCCACCGCTGCAAGGTCGGCAAGTTGTTCACTGGCCCATTGCGGTGAAGAAGTGACCCGGTCGAGGTCTTCCATGCGCACCACGAAGGAGCCCCCACCCACTTCCACTGCCAAGTGGTGAGCCACCACTGCCGTGGCAGGTTGCCCAAATGCAACTCCCCCGTGGGGGAAGGGGCAAAGCGGCCACGCACGTTTACGGCAGTCACCCCAATATTCTGTCTCTTGTGCCTCGCGAACCTCGCCCCGTACGCCAGCATCAGCGCCAACTCAACCGCCGCGAACGCATGGCCCTCGTCTTGGAACGCGATGGCTATGAATGCATTTGGTGCCGCACCCCCATTGAAGTGGGCCTCAACCGCGCCACCACCGAACACGTAGTACCCCGCATCAAAGGTGGCCCCAGCTGGATAGAAAATGAAGTTGCGGCATGCCGCCACTGCAATGGCCAACGCGGGCACCACAGCCCCTCCGCCTGGCTCGATGAATGCGAACGCCTTGGCCTACAACCCAACCGCGAGGCAATTCGACGTACTTTGCTTGCGCTACAACAGGCAATTGTGGAGCGCGGGGGCCAGCGTCGTGCGCGGCCGTATGTGGAAAGTCAGTTAAGAAGGGTGTGAGGTAAATGCGCTTAACGCATCTTGTTGATCACGCGTCGCAGGAATGCCTGCCGACGAGATCCGTCTTTTGAAATGATCGTTTTCAATAACGGCAACTTCTGTCCAGAACTGACAAATTTTCCTGGCTGTTTAGGCATGCGGAAATCGGGCTCTTTCAAGACCGCATCATTTGTAATTGCCATCGAAGTCACTACGCGACGATCTTCGCCCAAAATTCCCACTGTTCTCACCGGTGGTCGAGCTATCACTTCCATGAATACATCAACCAATCGGTTGCCTGTGTCATTCCAATTGAATTGTGCACTTTGACTTCTAATGGAGGTAACGATTTTCTCGCCAAGTTTCGGATCATTAATGATTGCCAATGCTTGGTCTGCAATTTGCTGGGGCAAAAAGTCGCTGATTGTAGGGATGTCTCGTGGAAGTACTTCGTCAAGGCTTCCTTGGCGACTCGACAATGTAGGCAGGCCATAAGCACTCGCCTCAAAGGGAACCAAGCCGAATCCTTCAACGGTTGTTGGGTAAAGAAGTAAACAGGAATTCCTCAAGAGCCAAGCTTTTTCATTTTCAGCAATGGAACCAATTTGAATCACGTCTTCCCGCAACGACGGGTCTGTAAGAAATTCAAGAGCTTCTGTGCCTAGCGAGTTGCCCGTTGGTGGTGTAGGCCCAACCAGTACAAGTTTTCCCACCCATCCGCGACGACGCATTTCAGCAAACGCTTGTAATGCCAAACCACGGTTTTTGTGATGATACGAAGCACCTAGCACCACAATGAACGGAACCTTTACCTTTGATAGTTGCTGAGGTGCTACAGCACCATCAATGGGAACAAAATCGGTGCCGCAGTAAACCACTTTCTCCACTTTGTGAGGATCAGACAATCCCTCAGCATGAACTTCGCGTTGTGCATGTTCACTGATATAGGTCACCCCATCAGCACAGTTCAGCGACAGTGATGTGAGTCGCCGATACTCGAGCCACTCCTTATACGACGGAAAGTAGCTTGCATTATTAAATGCAATGACATCGAGTTGGTTAATAACCATCCAGTGCCCTCGCGCACGAAGCCATTCAATATCAGATGAAGATGAGACCTGATAAGGGCGATATGCAATATCGCTTTTCATACGGGCGTCAATAGGAACTTCATTTGCATTAACAATTTTTAATTTAGACAAACTATGCAATTCTGAATCTGCATAATCTGGCAGGCCACCAGCTACGTATAGGTTCACCAGCCCGATTGCGTCATTGCTACATAGCGTTTTTACCGTCTCAAGAACATTTTGTTGAGTTCCGGTGAGAATTGGGCCCAAACAACGGCCATCAATAGCAACAGTTAGTCCGACTAAAGCAATTGATGCTCTCTTCAAGGCGACCGACAACGGTGAATACCAGTCGTTAATTGTTCTGTCTACCCAATGTTCATACCATGGGTAGCGAGACCGCACAATAAAGTCATTCTTTAATTGTGTTTCGGACATTTCGTTACCAAAGCTGCCACCCCCACGATGGTAAACAAAAACATCGTCTGCGCAGATGTGCTTAAAACCAGCACGAACTGCTCGTTGCGAGAAGTCAACCTCTTCGCTATACCCTTTTCCGAATACGGTGTCGAAGTCACCAACAACATTTATTGCTACACGGCGAATGTACATACAGTGACCAATCGCCGTTGGCAGTGTTGGATACAACTTCAATGACAAGTCGCGAATTTTTTCGGCAGCAATTTCGGGCGTCAGAGAACCTGGCAGTTGAGGTGATGAAATATTCCTCAAGGGAACTGAGACCGCAGTTCCGTAGTTGGTGAGAGAAGTAACCGTCGCCACAAGATTTGATGACTGAGCTGCACGGCAAAGTCCTTCAAACCAACCAGAAGTCACCACCACGTCGCTATTTACAACAATCACGTCATTGCGATGTGCAATGTAAAACGCATCGTTGCAAGATCCGATGAATCCTGTGTTCACAGGGTGCATCAAGATAACGATCTTGCGATCATTCACGTGTGTCAATTTCTCGAGCACCTCGATAACTCGGACATCGCCTGAGCAATCCTCAACTATTAGTACTGGCACATCTGCAGGAGTGGTGCGCAATATGGATTCAAAGCACTGAACGGCGTCGTCGTATGCACCATAAAGCGGAACCACGATGACTGGCCCTACATGGGAACTGAGTTCCTTACGCGCATTCTCACGATCTTCAACTTTGACAATCGACATGGTTCCTATTTCACTTGTCATTTCTCCGCAGAGCACAACATTGCATCCGAAGGTTCACCTATTTTTATCACCCATGGTGTCTGAATCCGATCTTTCGGAAGTTCCAGTCTGATGACGCCTACGGCTTTTGTCTGAATTGCTGTGTTTTCCGTTGTGTTGTCTGCAAAGCGACTGAATTTTATGAGTATCGGCTTAGTTGTTTTCATTGAGATCGAACTACCGGCGGGGGCCATCCGACCAATGTCTGTCATAGGTGAAGCCGCTACACATTCGGAGTCATTAATTTTGGTAGTTAAATTCTCCCCGAACTTCAAAATTTCAAATATCTTCTGATCTGCCACTTCTCGCACCCAATTATCTTGCTGTGCAATCCATCTCTCTGACTTGCCAGGGGAATCATGTGCATCTATCGCAGCAAAGTATTCGCCTGCGACAATCTGTGGGGCTCGAGAGGTATCGGGCCGAAACGATGGCTCTACTTTGTTTCTCAACATCTCCATCACTGAAATTTCAGATAACACTGCCCTTGAAGTATCGCGCATGAAATTTGCACCTGCATTCAAAGTGCTCGAGCTCGACAATACAAAGAGTATTGCTGCGGTAAGACTCAAGCTTGAAGACCATACCTTTGAATGATTTGGCAATGTACGTGCAAAAATGACGATGAGATATGTCGCACCTATGTAGACATACCTCGTTGCGCCAGGGTCGTTATATTGTGCTCTCGCTAGTGCCGTCAGCACCCACCCTGCTACTGCAATCAGAGAAGCACCCACAATAATTGGGTCTGCCATGTTTTTCTTAAAATTACTCAGTAGCAAAGTAAGCAACACACCAAGCAGCAGGCCACCAAAAATAGTTGACGTAGTTCCTAGCCCTGTTGCCGCGAAGACAGCCGAGTCATAAACGTATTTTGGAATCTTTGAAATGTTCGTTGAAGTTGCTTGTGGCTCTCCATATTTCAGATACCACAACAAATAGACAGCAACGACCGCCAACACTTGATACAACAGTTTCCATCGCCTATTCAGCAACGTCACCCCAATAACGCCTGCAACGACAGCGATACCGCCCCCAGAACACATCAAAGAAACGGTGAGACAAATTGTGATCTGCCAATGTTTTTTAGACCCTTGAGCGAAGAGATGCAATGCATAAAGACCAGCAGCAGCGCTACCAATCATTCCGATCTGAAATGGCCAGAATATATTTTGCCAACCTGCTCCAAGCAGCGCAATTGTCAAAGCTGCTGAAATAGCAATGATCTGACCGCGTGAACGGCACGCTAAATAGACAACTAAGCACAAAATCAAATGAACGAGCAAGATCATGATTTGGTACGGCCTATACGAATCAAGACCAAATATCTGAAAGAAGAACTGATACACCGCAACTGGCAGAGCACTGAGATGTCCATTATGTGCTCGGAGAAGTGACTCTATTGACACTGGTCGCCGTTGTACGAAATCCCACTCGTCAAAATAGAAAGTAACGCCCGTCATCAGTGTGCACAACCGCACGACGACGTATGCAATAGCTCCAGCCCCTAAAAGAGCGACACCATACTTTGATCTATTTTCTTTGAGCAAGGATTTTGATTCCTGAAGTTGTGAGATCATTCAAACTTAAATGATTGAGCGATTCTGGAACATCAATGAGATCGGACTGGAGTTCTACGCGTCTGATAATTAACCCAGACGCTAAAATTGCCTTCTGAAGCTGGTCAACCGTGATCCGGTTCAACGAATCGTAGTCAACGAGCATCTCTTTCTGTAAGGCTTCGTCAAGTTCAAATTTCTCAATGAACTCTGTTCTCAATTCATTGCTCGATTTTTGTAAGTGTTCCCACCCATCTGGGTACCAATTCCACAGATGAGAACCTCTTTGTGAATGATACAAAGGCCAAATTTGGAGAAACATCAAACCACCTGGCCGCAATATGCGATGAATTTCTTGCATTACAACAACAGGGTTTGCCACGTGCTCAAAAACCGACCACGACATCACTAAGTCCGACATCGCGTTAGCAACTGGAATGCTTTCAGGCTCGCATGTTCCGAATCTCAAACCACCTGGCAATTCGATTCCTAAAAATTTCTTAGCTCGTTGCGCCAAGTACTCCACATCAACATGTTCTAATTCCAGCCCTAACAAATCTGCCGGCTTAAATTTGTTCATCACTCCAAGTGCAATAGAGCCGTCGCCACAACCTAAATCGACAACCCTCTTGCCACGGAAATCAATTCCTGTACCTGCTAAGAATTGTTCAATCTCGCGCGGCACCGACTCGTAATGATCGAGAAACCATCTTTTCCGGGCTTCTTCTGGCCCGCTTTTTAGCCGCCCTGCCACTTCCGGTCGTTGATCGGATAGTTCCACAATATTCTCTATTCTCCTACAGGCAATGTCTTGATGATGAGTTCTCGTGACTCCGCAACTTCTGCAATTACGCGATCGTTCGCATCATTAATTGCTGCAAGAACCGATAAAGCCAATACATCTGGTAACCCACTGAATCTCAAATTTGCAGCAGCAGCCTGATCATCATTCAAAACACGAACAAACTCACGCAACTCAGAAATAGCAGCAGCCTGATCATCATTCAAAACACGAACAAACTCACGCAACTCAGCAACGGCAGCAAGGATTTCCGCCTTTGTTGAAGCAACTGCGTCTTGTAACTCAACCAAAGTTTCGTCTAACTCACTTTTGTTGCGTCCCATATCATGCCTAGATTTTTCCTTCGTCCATGGCTTGTTGAATCCATGGAATTACCTCGTCGAGCATTTCGCTGAGACCAGTTTTGCATTCAAAATCGAGAACCTTTTTCGCCTTTACTACAGAAGGAACACGCTTTTGAACGTCGTACTCAAAGGCTTCGTCAGAGACATATCGGAAAGGCACGTCTGGACCTTTGATTTTTTTCCAAATCACTTCAGCAAGCTCAAGTACAGATGTTGATTCGGCGGTTGAAATATTGAAATCTTCGTTCAACGCATCAGGGTGCTCCATACATGTAGCAATACCCTTAGCCAAGTCGCCACCATACGTGTAGTGCCGCACTTGATTTCCTTCACCCAAGATATGAAGTGGGTCTTGCTTCTTGAGAATTTTTTGAACGATGTCTGGCACAACGTGGCTCATTGCGAGCTTTACGTTTCCAGAAAGAATTTCTACTTCTCCTAAAGCACGACCTTCTCCAACTCCAACAGCGTTGAACGGACGAACAATGGTGTACGGCAATTTGTACTGATCCCATGCAGCCTTGGCAAAGTACTCCACTGCCAATTTCTGAAATCCGTAAGAGGAAAGTGGTGGTGGTACGCGACGCTCATCGCCCTCGACGCTTGGCCAGGTAGTAGTGCTTTCAAATACCATTGAAGAGCTCAAGTAGGTAACTTTTTGCAATTTGCCCTGTCGATGAGCCCGGATTGCTGCATCGCAGGTTGATGCCAAAATTCTTTCGTTATTAGCAAGCAAGTCATACGCATAAGCGTGGAAATAGCTAATTCCCCCAATCAACGCTGCTCCAGCAATCAAGTGATCACAATCCATCAGCAGCGAAGTCATCAGGTCCACATTTGTGGCATCGCCTTCTACGAAGTGATAATTGGGTTGGCTGTCGTAACTCTTTGAAATACGACCATATTTTGAGTAGTTATCAACGCCTACAACCGAGTGACCACGAGCCAAAAGCTCCTCAACAACGTATCCACCAATGAATCCTTGAGACCCAGTTACCAAGACCTTTGACATGTTTAATCCTTATTTCTAGCGACAAGTAACTCTACTTCGTCAGAGACTTTTTGGGTCCGAATGCATAGGCATACCAATGCAAATATCGAGGCAACCAGGTCCAGAGTTTGAAATTTGACACCCCGAAAGCACGGTCTAGCCAAATTGTTGGTATTTCAGCGACGGGCTGCCGATATCTACGAGCTTTGGCCACTAATTCAATACCAATTTCAAAACCCTTGTCGCTTTCAATTCCCACCTGACGCACAAATGAGGTGGAATAAGCTTTATACGAATTCGTTGCATCACGCGTGCCCACTCTGGCTACCCAATAAAGCGACAATCCCGCTGCACGCGACATCAGACCTTTAATGAATGGGCCGCCTACTTGTTGTCCGGTGCGGGCATAGCGGCTCGCTGCAGCAACTACTACTCCGCGCTCCACCAATTTAGCCAAAACATCTATTTGGGAAGGGTCGTCACAACCATCTGCCATTGTCACCACGACAACAGGCGACTCGGCGTTATCAATTCCATAACGAATTGCAAAAGACGGACCGCGTCCATAGGTATTCATCAGGGGTTTTACCTGTGAATGTATCGCTGCCAGCTCATCAAGAAATGGCTTCGTAGTGTCATCGGGGGTATCGAATACCACAAGAATTTCACATGGCAATGATGTTGATTCCATGATTCTCTCGATGACCGGGATTACTGCATCACCTTCGTTATAAACCGGAATAACTATAGATAAGCGTGGTTTCATACCAAGGTTCCATTACCCAAAAGGTTCCAGACATCAACTGTGGGTTTACTAATCTTCAAATTTTTATACTGTTGATGCGGTGAGCCAACAATAATGATGTCTGACTTTTCCAAAACTTCGTCGAGTGGAACTAGCGAAGCATCTGTCGTCACGTACTCATCTGTGCAAAGAACATTTTTTGCTTTAAATTTCAAAATTCTTCGCAACTTATACGACAAACTTGAACGAATGTCATCGCTTTCCGACTTAAATGCCATGCCGAGAATTCCCACTGTTAGCTGAGAAAGATCGTGCTTTTCTTCAAGTTTTGACACTATATAAAGAGGTAAACCTTCATTTACCATCATGCTGGAATGCCCCAACATGAAGTTGTTGTTATTAAAGGCTGCGAGTTGCATTGTGTCTTTAAACAAGCACGGCCCAGCTGCGAATCCTGGCCCGGGCATATCTTGAGCACGCGGATAATCGAAAGTAATGGCATGTCGAATGCGTGCAAAATCTAAACCGAAGTCATTAGCGATTGTGAAGAACTGATTCGCAGCAGCAAATTTGATGTATCGCCAAGTATTTGTAAAGAGCTTTGCAAGCTCTGCTTCTTCTGGAGTTGTTTCAACCACTTGATTCGTGAGCTTAAGAAAAAGATCCTTTGCACGTACTAAAGCGTTCTCGGAAGTAGCTGAAACGATTTGTGGAAGATCAAACAATTCAGTGAATGCTTTACCTTCAGCAATGCGTTCTGGACAGAACGCAATTTCAATATCATGGCCCATCTCCCGCATCCGGCGCTCAACCAAACTTGTTACGCCTGGGTATACGGTGCTGCGCAATACCAATAACTGACCCTTCCGCAAATATGGGCCAAGTTGAGCCACTGCATTTGGTACAGCTTCTGCATCAGGGTTCAAATGTTCGTCAACAGGAGTACCAATTACAACAATCAATACGTCTGCCTCAGAAATCACCTTGGGGTCGGTAGATGCTGCGAAGGTTCCACTTATACGAATGCGAGCCATCACCTCATCGGCGTCGGGCTCCATAAATGGCATTTGCCCCGAATTCACCAGTTTTACTGCCTCCGGGTTGATGTCATACGAAACTACAGAGCACCCACGATCTGCAAATGCCATCGCCAATGGCAGACCGACGTGACCACAGCCACCTATAACAACAATTTTCGTAGTCATGAAGAAATACTAATGCGATTGATCTGTTTACTGGCGCTTAGTAGAAGCCTCCAAATAAGAGCCCTTCACCGTTTCGTTCATATATGGATGTTTGCCGAGCCACACACCAAAACTCACTGTTGTCCCTGAGTGGAGATACTAGAGTTTCTTCATAGTTCGTGAACAGAATGTCAGGTGGGATTAAAAGTGAGTAACAACGCAATAGTTGTTGATTCCGTTTGGAAAAATTTCCGGCTCTATCACGAACGAAATCAGCACATCAAAGCAGCGATTCTCCGAGGTCGCCGGGCCCGCTACGAAGAATTTTGGGCACTTCAAGATGTCTCACTTGAGATTCCTCATGGTGCAACGTTTGGGCTCATAGGTTCAAATGGTTCAGGAAAAAGCACCTTATTGAAGTGTTTAGCAAAAATTCTTTACCCGAATAAGGGGAGCGTCACCGTATCTGGTCGTCTTTCAGCGCTCTTGGAATTAGGAGCAGGCTTTCACCAAGAACTTTCTGGCCGCGAAAACGTTTTTCTCAATGGGGCAATTCTTGGAATGTCTAAAAAATCACTTGAATTACGATTCGATGACATAGTGGAGTTTGCCGGACTAGAAAAGTTCATCGACACACCTGTCAAAAACTACTCAAATGGCATGCAACTTCGTTTGGGGTTTGCCATTGCAGCCCACGTGGACCCAGAAATTCTGCTCATTGATGAAGTACTGGCAGTTGGGGATCAGTCTTTCCAGCGTAAATGTGCAGAAAAGATTGAAGAATTCCGCAGCCAAGGTCGAACTATTGTCATCGTTAGCCACAGCACAGGTTCAATTTTGCAGCTGTGTGACAATACGGCATGGCTAGAAAAGGGCAACCTAAAAATGGTTGGCCCTTCGGCGGAAGTAATCGAGGCGTACACCGGGGAGAGTTTTGAAGCAGCTCCGCGTACCGATTCCGAACAGGGCTCAAGATGGGGCAACGGAAACGCACTAATAAATAAGGTGTCTCTCATCAGCGACGATGGAAAAGAAAATAATCGCTTCGTCACTGGTCGAGAAATGAAAATTCGTATTGATTATGTGGCAAATCGCCTATTGCAAGAGCCCGTCTTTTCGCTTCGCTTTACTTCGCTTCATGGTGTCCAAATTTGGGCAGCAAACAGTCGCAGGCGCCAAAAGTACATCAATCACCTCAAAGATTCTGGTTCAGTCACTATCACTATTCCTCGGCTCCCGCTGCTTGAAGGAACTTACGACGTGACAGCAATTATCTCAGATCACACCGAACAAATTATTTTTGATTGGTGGGAACGCCGCATGCGATTTGATGTGCGTCAAGCTTCAATATTTGACGAAGGACTCGTCACTGTTGATTCCGACTGGGATGTAACCGACGCCTGTCGTTAAATATCAAGCTTCTTCAGCCAAACGAGTGTTGAAGCGCTTAAACACAGCTGAGCCAATGATCAAACTCACAATTGAACAGACAGCGATATAGGCAACTTTTGAGAGTGACGGATGTGTTCCGTCAAATAAGGTACTTCTAAAAGACTGAACAAATTTTGTCATTGGGTTCCAGTCAACAATTAACCGAGCTGGTCGTCCAAGTCGAGCTCCTACCGCTTCAAATGTGTAGACAATCGGTGTGAGAAAAAACCAAACTTGAATAATGATTGTCCATAAATACGGAAGGTCACGAAAATAGACAGTCAATACTGACAGCGCTAGGGCAAACCCAGTTGAAAATACTGCCAGTAGCAAGAGCAACAACAACGTTATGGGCAACCACGGTAACAATGGGCTTCCCGCAATGAGCAGTATTACGGATACCAATAGGATTTCAATCGAGGATTGAACCAGCATGAATAATGCTTGGGCCACAACCAGAGTTTGTCGTGGAAACGCAACTTTTCTTACCAGTCCTGAGTTCCCAAGAATTGCACCAGTTGACATATTGGTAACTGTTGAAAAATAGTTCCAAGGAATGATTCCACAAAGCAGGTAAAGGGAAAACTGCTTGACCCCAGAAGGATTGCCGGTTGGTGCAACTGAGCCAAAGAGCGTTCCAAATACAAAGGAGTACAACACAACTGTTGACAATGGGTTGAGTAATGACCAACTCCACCCCAGAAAGGACCGGCGATACTTTGATCGAAGCTCTCTAAGCGTCAAGTTAATAACGAGTTCGCGTGAGCCGACTAGCCTTGAAATAGTTTTATTAACCATATTGATTAACCTAATCAGCAACTCACGGTAGACATGTGCAACTACTCTAACATGCACCGTCCAAGCGCCAATGCAACCGCTGGTTGTTCTGGGTTTAGAAAGAATTGGCAAACGGGGTCAAAATGAACACTGATTCACATAACGATCAAGTATCTATAGCTAATTTTTTTATTCTTTGTAGTTTTGTACCACTTTTTCTGCGTCTCATCCCGAACTCGTTTTTTCCAAAAAACCTGCCCCTCATTTCCTCACCATCGCTGCTGGGTGCAGCTGAGTTTCAGGATCGTAAAATTTATTTGGGTTTGTTGATTGTCATTTTTTTGATAAGTCTTGCTGTGATATTCAAAAAGTTAAAACTTATTAACTGGGCACTCCACCCTTTGACAACAATGCTTTTATTGGGAACGTTATTTGCTTCAACCGTCGCACTTAATTATTTTGCAGACTTGAAAGAGCAACTTTGGTTTGGTTTTGGTCCAGATATTGCTCTAGTCAACTTAATGCTCGTTTTTTCAATATATTTTCGCGCTAGTCGAAACGATTCAAACTTTGAAATTAATATAAGAACTGAATTTGGAATGGTATTTACGTTGATCTTGCTGGTCTTTTATCTACCTTCAGTTCTGCAATTTTCGCATGGGATCATTGATATTTACCATTCATCGTTTATTTTTAACGAATTAGCAGCGCCCTCTGCCGGCCGGGCACCGTTGAGCTCATTCACAGCTCAATACTCCAATCTTCTTGGCTACCCACTTGTGTTGATTTCCAAAATTCACAAAGAATGGGTAATTACTGCACTACCTTATTGGACCACTCTTCTAACGCTTGCTGAGTTTTTGATAATTGGATTAATTTGCCGGAAATTATTCAAAAAATTACACGTCTCGATAGCCATATTTTTTCCATTGTGCCTCATTTTGATGAAGCAAAACCAAGCAGAAAATATTGGAGGTTCTATTGCGGCGCTTCTGTCAGCACTTCCAATTCGCACTCTTTTCCCAGTGCTTCTCTTATTCTGGCTGCTGCTATTACTCGAAAATCGAAATAGCAAAGTCATTCCAGTAGTTCTTGGGCTGCTTTGTGGGCTAACAGTTCTTAATAATTTTGAATTTGGTATTACTTCTTTTATATCAATTTTCTGCACAGTGTTTGCTTTGGTGATGTTCAGACATCTACGCATAGTTCACTTGGTTTCCATTACTGCGGGCGCTGCGGCATCACTTTTAATCTTTTTAGCGGCCTTGAGTACACAAACTGAGGGAATTCAATTGCGTCGACTGACTGCATTCTCCGTAGGTTTTGGAAATGTTGGTTTTGGCAATGTTCCGATGCCATTATTTGGCACGTTTGTGATCATCTTCACTACTCTTGGTTTAGGAGTTGTTCTAGGAGTCCTTGGGATCCGGTCAGAATTGTTTCCTGAACATATAAACAAAATAGCAAACAACTCAATTACATCGTCCTCCGTTCTGCTATACGCAGGTACTTGGGGAACGCTCTCACTCCCCTATTACATTGCGAGATCAGTAAATTCAGGCCAATTACAAGTGTTTTTAATCCCAGTAGCTCTGGTAGTTCTAGGTATGGCTTCAAACTTCTTTGTGTTTGATTCTGTCTCCGGACAATCAACTCGGCTTATATTTTCTGCAAGACTAACTAACCTTCCGCTGTTATTCATTATTTGTCTACCAATATCATCCGTCTTAAATCATCCAGATCCCTCGTTTGAGTGGAAACGAGTGATGGGAGCTGGTAACGAGTTATCGGTTGCATCGATAAAATCAACGCCTCTCGTTCAATCACTGATCGCGTATCAATTGCTCAATCACGCTGAATCTATATCATTCTTAGGTAACTGGGGGAACCTAATTAATCTAGAAACGGGGATTACTTCAGCAATTGATCAAAACACGCTTAACGATTCTTCAATGACTCCATACTTAACCCAAACTTTGTGCGATTCAATCCTGAACTCTGGTTCTGGAACTCTTTTAGTAGAGCATGCAACGATGCCAGTTAAAAATTTATCTCAGATGTGTGAGCGCGTGTCATTCGTTAAAGCTTGGGATACAAATATTGATGTCTACAAAAAGCTTTAATTCGAAGATACAAAGATCCTCACTGGAGAACTTCCACTGAAGTTACCTTCTTCAACTCTGTATTTGTTTATCTGTAATTGTCTATACAAGGCAGGAAATTCGTTTTGAATTGATCTTTCAACGCCAAAGGGTCCAAAAAATCCTGGGCCCAACGCTTCAATAACGCAATCTGGTTTATCTTTCTTTAGCTCATCTAATAATATTTGTAAGTATCTTTTCTTCTCACTTGTGCCCATAAGCAGCCAAGTACTGATTACGTACCGCGATGCCGGTTCCCACAAATTCTCACTGTACATCTCGCCGGACCACCCGTACACAAAGACTTTGCTTCCAGGTGGACAATATTTGCCAATATAATTAACACCATCTTCGGCTACTCTAGCTTTTTGTCCACCAGCAATTGAAAAAAGATCGTTAAATTTTAAATCGCTCTTCGAATTGATGCCAATCATTGGTATCAAGTACATGCATGTAAGCAACATCGGTAACAATAAAACTACTTGACTCTTGACAGCATGCAATGAAATTTTGATCAATTTTCCATCTTCATTAAGTCGCACTTCTTTCATACAGATGAACAGTGCAGGTATAGCCGCAAATAGGATAACTAGGGCGTAGTTGGGAAATAGGGGACTAGTTAAGAACAAACTCGCAATTAGCACTATCCAGATGAAAATGAATCCGTTTTGGCTTCCGCCATTATCGGCTGGCTTTCCTTTCTTAATTTTTGCGAAGATAGTTGCAAAGATCAATAAATAGAGAAATGCAGGATACTGAAAAATAAATTCGACCGTAGAAGCGATTCTGCTACTGGGTTCTAGTGGCATTGATCCAGTTAACTTCTGTCGATGGAGCACGTAGTCCTTCATAAAACCGACGCCTTCAAACCAGAGTTTGTCTATGTTCCCAAATATTGCTGTGACAATAACGAGCACGACAATCGGTATTGCCATTCCCACCAGAAATAGCCCAATTTTCAATATTTTTCCCGATGTTTTATCGTTGTTTTTTATCGTAAGTATTAGTAGCACGCCGGTAAAAAATATGATCGGAAAGATTTGATATTTTGCCAGAGCGGCTAAGCCAATCAATACGCCAAAATTTATCAAGTCAAATTTCTTGAGATTCTTATTTGCGTAAATAGCGAATGCGACCGTTGTGATCAGAAGAGGCAGCTGTAATGTCCCCAGAGCATTGACATCAGAAGCACTGCGGGGAATATTTCCTGCAGCCCATAGCAGCCCTAAAGGACTCACTAAAACTAAAGCACTTTGGAATCCCCATCTTGAACTTACTTTTGTAAATACGATGATTATCACCAATGATGACAAGAGCGCACTAAGTAAGTGTGCGATAGGAATTGTCATCGGCAGTCCCAGCTTGTTCAAGATGCCCAAAAAATAAGCCCAGATCGGACCAAATGTAGGTGTGGTGAATTTCTCATACGGGATGAGTGATATTCCTACCCGTTGGCCCGTTGCAATAAGTTCCGCTTCATCAGGATTTAAGACGATGTGAGAAAAAATTGCGTTTCGGCGGAAGTATAAGAATATTGAAATCCAGCACAAAGGTGTTGCAATAAATTCTAAAGTTTTTGAACGCGTGCTTCTTGTTGTTGTACTCCAGTTGTTTTCAATATTGTTTTCTATCACTTGCGTAGTTTAGATCCCTGGAGCTTTTCTTTGACTCCTTAACACGTATGCAATGTCCGAGTTGTAGTCAAATTAGGTGTTATGTTGTTTATGTTTGCTAAAGATTTGGAATCGTAAATGAGAAAGAAAATTTCCATAATTGCACCAGCTTTCAATGAAGAAGATTGTGTGGGCGAACTAGCAACGCGGCTTACAAAGGTTTTCGATCAAAATCCAAATTATGATTTTGAAGCGATTCTCGTCGAGAATGGTTCGTCGGATCGCACCTTTGAATTGCTTTCTGAAATTCATGAGAAAGACTCGCGATTTACAGTGCTTACTCTTGCCAAGAATTTCCAGACCGATGGCGGCATATCTGCTGGCTTGAGCATTGCTGATGGCGATGCCGCTGTGTTAATGACGGCTGATCTACAAGATCCCCCGGAACTTATTAATGATTTCATAAAACTCTGGGAAGACGGCTACGAGAACATCTATATGATCGTCACCAAGAGAACTGGTGTTCCTTGGCTTCGCAGGTTGAATTCTCAATTGTTTTACTCGTTTGCAAAACACGTGGCTTCAATCGAGATCCCACGTAATGCAAGTGACTACCGCCTTGTTGATAAGAAAGTCTATGAGGTTGTTAGAGATATGCCTGAGCGCAATCGTTTCATGCGCGGTCTGTTTGCCTGGGTTGGATTCAAATCGATTGGCATTGAGGCAGAGCGCCCAGAACGGTTTGGCGGAACGTCGAAAGCATTCTCCATGCGTGTTTTTAATCTTGGTCTACGAGGTGTTTTGTCCCACTCCTACCGCCCACTGAGATTGATTACGGTATTTGGTATCTTGCTTTCTTTTCTCTCAATTCTGTCAATCGGAATTCTTTCAATTGACTGGGTGCTGAATGGAGTCCCTTTTCCGGGGTTCGGCTCTCTTATTTCTTTACAGCTCCTTTTATTTGGTCTTTTATTCCTTATCATTGGGATAGTAAGTGAATATGTAAGCCTTATTTATGAAGAAGTGAAGCAGCGGCCCAATTTCATTGTTTCCTCAATTCAGCGAAAGTCGAGCAAGTAGTGACGCAACGTAGTTTCACCCTTGCGCAAGAGGCAAGAGTTAAAACCGTTGAGATGACAAGTGCTGCCAATGCTTCTCATGTTGGCTCTGGTCTCTCCATGATGGATATCTTGGCGTGTCTCTATACCGAGGTCATTTCAATTGACCCAGCTAACCCGAAGTCTCAGAACCGCGATCGAGTCATCGTCTCTAAGGGACACGCCGCCGCCGCTGTATACGCCATCCTCGGGACTCTAGATTTTTTTGATGCTTCTTGGCTCTCCGAATACTGCTCCGATGGTTCCATGCTCGGGGGACATGTCACTAGTCATGGAGTGCCTGGTGTCGAGTTTTCAACAGGGTCACTTGGGCATGGCCTTCCACTTGGAGTTGGTGCGGCGCTTGGAATCAAACGCAGATTAAGAAGCGAGAGAGTGTTCGTTCTTTGCTCCGATGGCGAGCTCGATGAAGGCACTACTTGGGAATCAGCGTTACTCGCTGCTCATCATTCTCTTTCCAATCTCACCCTAATTGTTGATAGAAATCGAATTCAGTCTCTCGGTTCCACCGAAACTACTTTGCGCTTAGATCCGCTCGATAAGAAGTTCGAGTCTTTCGGTTGGGAAGTTAGTTCTGTGAATGGCCATGACCATTCCGAATTAATAAAGGTGCTACTGCAGCCACAAACGTCACCCCGAGTTGTAATTGCTAATACTGTTAAGGGTTACGGCATTTCGTTTATGGAAAATTCTGTTTATTGGCACTATCACTCTGCAAGCCCTGAAGAGCGTGACGCTGCGATTCATGAGATTCGGAGTGCGAAGTATGCGTAATACTTTTATGAACACCTTGTTTGAGCGCGCAAGTAAGGACCCAAAGATCGTATTTATCACGGGGGATTTGGGTTACAGCGTTGTTGAGCGATTTGCCGATGAACTCCCAAACCAATTTCTCAACGTAGGGATTGCCGAGCAATCAATGGTGGGCATCGCTGCAGGACTTGCCTCAGAGGGATTCCGTTGCTTTGTTTATTCCATTGCGAATTTCCCGACTATGCGGTGCCTGGAACAAATTCGTAATGATGTTTGTTACCACAATCTTCCAGTAACAATTGTTTCAGTTGGGGCTGGAGTTTCGTATGGTTCACTCGGCTACACACATCACGCAGTTGAAGACCTAGCTATTATGCGACCTCTTCCAAATATTATTGTTGGTTCACCCGCTGACCCAATGGAAACAATTGCTCTTACAAATTTCTTCGTCGACCGCAATGGTCCTGGTTATCTCCGCTTGGGAAAAAATGGAGAGCCTGCTATTCATAATTCAACACCAGAATTGTCCATTGGAAAGCCAATTAAAGTACGTCCCGGAGATCAAGGGATCATCTTTGCAACAGGAAATGTTCTCAATATTGCCAATGAAGCAGCCAGTGTTGCTTCACGTAATCTAGGTATCGAAATTTCTGTCTGGTCTTTCCCGTTTATCAAACCAATTGCTATTGATTCACTGCAAGAAATTCTTGCGGATGCACCTTTTGTTTTAACTGTGGAAGAACACGTGCGGTCCGGTGGATTTGGTTCTGCGATTTTAGAGGCTTGCTCGGATAACGATATAGACGTACAAATAAAGAGTGTATTTCTGAATGAATCTCCCTTGACTGCAGTTGGATCGGCAGATTACATCAGATCTCAACGTGGACTATCTGTTGACTCAATTGTTTCATCAATAAAAAGGTGCTTATAGAAAAACGCCTACGCTGCGATGCCATTTAATGGTTCGTATGATTGCGTCGTCTAGCGATACAGAATTCTTCAAATGCAACTGTGATTCCGCCTTCGAAATATCAGGAACGTAACGAAGTCCTGCCAAATTAGTAGAACTTTTGCCCAAAACAACAACGGCCTCATTGTTATTAGAAAGATTTGTAATGCGTTCTGCTAGATCTGACAATGAGGTACTTTGACTTGAACCAACGTTATAAGCCTCACCACTAGCACCGCGCGCCAGCATTCCGATTAGCCAGGTGACAAGATCTACGGGATATTGATAAGAACGAATTGGTTTCCCATCACCATTTATCGTTATTGGCGAGCTAGTTATTGCATCACGAATAAAGTTTCCAGCGGCAAAATAAGAATCGATCGGCAAATACGGTCCTATGAATGCAAATAACCTTGCCGTTACGACATCATATGAATGAAGTTTCGCACGATCAACTGCAATGAACTCAGCTAATCGTTTTGTGTGATGATACGAGGTCTGAGCATCTAACGGATTAGGCCCTCCCAAGTAGTTTTCTTGTATCCGTTCCATGTCGCTCGGCTGAGAACCATACACTGCGCCTGAGGATATGTTCAAAGAACGTTTACACCCCGATGTTCCTGCTAGTTCATGTATTGCATATGTTCCATCAACGACGGTATTCAGTACATCTTTCAGATTGATATCTACCGGATTAATTCCGGCCTCCGTCGCTGCATGAATCAGATAATCAAATGACCCAATCTGTTTTTGAGCAGCTTGAACATCCTCAATGCTGCTCCTGATATACCTAAATAATTCATTATTTAGTGAAGGATTCTCTTCAACAAATTTTTTTGGATTCCTCGAAATTACAATAACTTCAAATTTGATTTGTGTCTGGAGATGAAAATTGAGCAACGAGTAAAGTAACCACTTACCAACGAATCCAGTGCCACCGGTGATGAGCAGCCGTGATCCTTCCAAAGTTTTCAAATCTGTGTAAGCAAGGCTGACTACTTGATCCAAATCATCTTTTAAATATTTCGCATCTACTGTCATTCTTGCTTAACTGACTCGTTACCCAACTACTTGAGCAGTTGCCACAATGTTTCCAAGCTTCAAAGGAAGATTCACTTTCGGAAGTAATTTGGCAAGATTTTTTGGAAGCCCAAGGCTTTGTGCTGCTAGTAAATACGCGTGCCTTAACGGCATATAGTTAACAGATTTTTTAACCGAGATGTTTGTATATCCACTGTTTTCTAGTAGGAATTTCAAACTTTTTGGACTGAACAGATGCGGATGCTGTAACCGAAATGGTGGCCACAAGCCACGCATAAACTTTCTTAAAAATGATCCCTCGTTATGAACGACGATGAGAATTTTTGCATCGCTTTTGAGGTGGCTATGGAGAAGTTCGAGAGTGGCTTTCGGAAGAAGTACATGATCCAAAACATGGACCAACACGGCTGCTGTTCCCATGACATCTTGTTCAAGTAATTCCAGGTCAGTAACAATTTCCGTCGGTATAACTTTCGAGATATTCTGCAGGCTTGTATGACTGAGAATGTTTTTTTCGACAAAAAACAATTCCGTTACTTTGGAACTATCGGTAATTGCCTTAGCCACTAATCCCAGGTCTGGTCCGATTTCAATTAATGCCCCTTCTTGGAGTCCCGCTTTCACCAAGATTCGAGCATATTCCTTTTGGGTTTGATCATGAGTTTCTAAGGGCGCCCCTGACGTATTGTCAGCAATTGCCGAATAAAGCAGATTTATCGAATCGTCATCAAAATATTTATTGTTGTACAGAACTCCACAATTAGTGCACCTGAAATAAGTGAAGTAGCAAGTTTTGGAATGGAACCCCTCCCATTTATCAAAAATGTTTTGCAGGTTATCCAAAGTTGGCTCTGCATGTGCCGTCACTGCTGTTTGAGCTTTGTCAGAAGATGATCCACAGACGGGACATACTCGGTCAATAATCTTTAAATCTGATTTTTCAATCATGAATTCCTCTGCCTTGTTTTTGACTTCAGTTATTTAGTTTTTAGTTCTAGTGCTGAATACCACTCAAAAGATTTTTTTAATCCGTCAGCCAATGTTACTGAAGCATTCCAACCCAAAACTTTGTGTGCTTTAGAGGAGTCAAGGTATTGATCCTTAATTTCGCTAGAAGCCGCGTTAAGGATGTGAGGTTTAGTTCCAGCCTTGCCAGCAGCGATACAAATAGCGTCGTAAATTTGCATCACCGACAGTGGCGATTCATCACTGAAGTTAAATCCTTGTCCGGCAAAATCTGGGTTATCTGTTTTTTCCCCCAATAGAAGATACGCAGACACAATGTCATCTACATGTAAATAGTCTCTGATAAAGGTGCCATCGCTCCGCAAGACTGGTTGCTCGCCTCTAAGCAAGGACCGAAAAGTCCCAGGAACTATGCGATTCCAATTGAGATCCCCGCCGCCGTAGATATTTCCGCATCGTGCGATGGTTACGGGAGTGCCGTATGTTCGTGCATATGTTGTCGAAATAAGATCTGTACAACTTTTAGAAACCTCATAAGGGTGATCGCCATTCATCGACATATCTTCCGTGTACGGAAGAATTGGTTGGGTTCCATACGCTTTATCACTAGAAGCAACAACAACTCGTTTCACCAGTGGGGCTAGCACCCGACAAGCATCTAGCAAATTCCACGTACCCTGAATGTTTGATTCAAATGTATGCCTCGGTGCTCGGTCTGCAGCACCAACAATTGGTTGTGCTCCGAGATGAAAGATGGAGTCAACTTCATGGTTATTAATTGCGCGTTCAATATCGTCATAATTTTCAAGTCGTCCATTAGCGACGTTGACCTTACTGATAGTTCCACTTCGAATAAGTTCACTTTGGGGATCTGTGTCGGCAATAAATGCGACGGTATAAGCTCCACTCTCAGCTAACCATCTGGTTAACCATGACCCCACCATGCCGGAAGCGCCAGTAACAAGAACCCTTTTATTGCTCCAATACGACGTTGACCCTTGAGAATCCACGGTTACCACACTTTCCAGGGAGCCTTATTGCTATCCCACATTTCATTCAACATCGTGTATTCACGGTATGTGTCCATTGGTTGCCAAAACCCTTCATGTCGATAAGCCATGAGTTGTCCTTCGGCAGCAAGCCGTTCCAAAGGTGCTTGTTCTAATACACAATCTTCATCTAGGTAATTCAGTACTTCAGGTTCAAATACAAAAAACCCAGCATTGACATAATCGTCTGTTTGTGGTTTTTCACGAAATTGCTGAACCTGACCATTTTTATCAAGATCCATCACGCCAAACCGTGACAAAGGTCGAACGGTTGTCACGGTTGCTAATTTCCCATGAGATTCATGAAACGTCATGAGTGCTTTCAAATCGACATCCGCAAGGCCATCACCATAAGTAACCATGAATCGACCATCTAAGTACTGACCAACACGCTTTACGCGACCACCGGTCATGGTTGTTGCACCAGTGTCTGCCACTGTCACTTTCCAATTAGTTTCCGCGTGCTGTCCGTGAACTTCTATGTGGCTTGATTGCCCGAGATGTGCAGTGAAGTCATTCACTCGAGCGTTGTAATTTAGGAAATAGTCCTTAATAACATCTCCGCGATAACCAGTGCATACAACGAAATCCTTGAAGTCATACGAAGCAAATGACTTCATCAAATGCCATAAAACTGGTTTGCCGCCGACTTCCACCATTGGTTTTGGCTTGTACTCGGTTTCCTCTCTCATCCGAGTACCAAGTCCACCTGCCAGAAGAACGACTTTCATGAGGTCATTCTAGTTTCTAATGATCCTCTTCTGTTGCTCATAATCTGGATTGCATTAGATGAGTTCACCAGAAGTTTCTTCGATAGTTTCGTATTGACTTCGTAATATTGCTTATTCATACACAACGATTCTTCTGATTTAGGATTGTGAGAAGAAGTAATGCCTGGGCTATTCCCTACCCACTTGTATTTCCCCTAACATCACTCGTTAGTGAAAACTTCATTCAGCACTGAGCGCTTGCGCTGGGCGGCCTACGCCTCTATTGGAGCAGGAGTTGTTCATGGCACTGCCATGGGTATGCATGCAGAGCATGCAACGTTGGCGAAAATCTTTATGGCCTTCACGCTGTTGCAGGTGGGTTGGGGCATTGTTGTATTGAGTAATCAGCAACTCTGGGTCGTTGTGAGTGGTTGTGTAGTTAATGCTGCGGCGGTTGCGGGTTGGGTTGCTACGCGTTTTGTGGGTATTTCTTTCATCGGTGGCTTGGAAGTAACGGAAAAACCACAACCAGCCGACACATTGTGTGCAGCGCTTGCCGCCTTTTCAGTTGTGGCCGTATTTGTTGCATGGAAGCGGCGAACCACTGCAATAAAGAAACTCCGCCACTTCGATGCGGCGGCATTAACAAGCGTCGTGACATTTCTTGCATTGCTTTCCGTTGCAGGAACTACGCACCAACATTCCCACTTCGTGCAGGCAACAGATTCTCAATTGGCTATTGCTGCCGACGGGGTCATTGTTTCGCCCACCACCATTGTGCGCACGCTCGACTCCAGCTCTTCAGTTCCGAACACCGATGTGAGTTCTACTGAAGTAAGTGCTGTATCCACGAGTTCTTCTGTCCAAACAAGCTCATCGGTAGAGGCAGCGAAGAAACCGTCAACAAAGAACACCCAGCCGGCGACTACTTCAACACAAGCGGTTACCTCAACCACTACGCATTCACACACACTCACTGCGGCGCAAGCCGCAGCAGCTGCTTCGGGTTGGCCACGCGCGTTCGACCCTGCAGCACCTATTGACTTCAGTGGTATTGGTGGTGTGACAGCTGAACAAGCTGCACGCGCAACTGCACTGATTCAAGCAACGGCACGCGACTTGCCGAAATATGCACAAGTGTCTGCAGCGGTCGCCGATGGCTACACATCAATTGGCGATGGTGGCACGGGCTTTGAGCACTATGTGAAATGGACACTGCTGAACGATGGCCGTGTGCTCGACACCGCGGCACCAGAGTCGTTGGTGTACGCGGTGCGAGGTGGAGTGAAAACCCTGGTGTCGGCAATGTTTATGGCCGATAAGGGCACCCCTATTAACGACAAAACATTGGTCGACTATGCCGGTGGGTTAATGCAGTGGCATGTGCATACCAATTTGTGTTGGCTGACTCTGAACGGCGCAATGCGAGTGGTGGGTGTAACCGATGCTCAAGGTGCTTGCCGCTTTGGCTTTGTAGAGACCGACGGTTCACCCATGGTGCATGTGTGGATTACTCCACATGAATGCGGGCCATTCGCTGCAATTGAAGGTGTTGCGGCCGGCGTGGCCGATGCGAGCGACGCCGAACGCGTGGACCTGTGCAATAAGGCTCATTGAACCTCTGTTCATTTACACTCTCTCGACGAGTTAAGGTGCCAAATGAACCTAGGCCTTAAAAAATTCTCGCTCGTTGCCGTTGTTGCCCTGCTGGCCGGAATCGTGCCTATGGTGCACGGGGTGGGGGCAGTCACGGCAACGGAAGACGAACAATTTGCTCCTCACATCACTGGCGACAGAGGTGAGATGGTTTTTCAACTTCTTGACGGTTCCGATTTGCACGACAATGTTTCGGTTCTCACTGGTGGGTCAGATTCCACTGGGGGAAAACTTTGCACCACAACCACTGATGCTGCTTGTGCAAGCGGGTACCAATTCCGCGCAGTGCTTAGCCCCTGCGAAAGTGCGACCGCTGTAGATTGCATCGAGAGTTTTTCTGGTACTGCGGCTGATGGAACTGCTGTTGCTGGTGTCTTCAAACAGCACTTTCCACTTCATGGCCTTACCGATTACACCGGGTCGGTAGCTGATGGGGTACCCAGCGGTGGGACGCCGGGTTTATGGACTTTGGCTGGCTTGCCTCATGGTTTTGGAAATGATTATGAAGTAACGGTTCAAGTGTCGGGCTCAAAAATAAATGGTGATGCATTAAAACCACCGCGAGCATTCAATGCAACGGTGACACCTGTGAGTGTGTTTCGCACTGGATGCAGTTTGACCACGAGTACCTTGGCTGGAACTTGCAGAGCTACGTATCTTGAACAGACATTAGGAAACGGCAAGACAGGTGTTTCCTTTGCCTCACCTGCATTTGATCAAGACAATGGATACCACTGCCGCAGTTGGGGTGAAGACCAAAATTGCACCTTGCAGCATGCGTTTCCGGCTGGCGCAAAATTTGCGGTGAAAGTTCGCCTATCCACTTCGCCATCTGGCTGGTTGCACGGACGCATGCAAGACCCGGTTGCATCTATTGACCGCGCGAACAATGTCACCACGGTGAATATTTCTGCTGCTCCTACGAAAGTACCGCTTGTCGTCGGAGAAGGGCAATGGGCAACTTTGCCAACCACCATTCAAGACACTTATACAAAGGCCTGCTTGAACGTGCGTTGTGGTTCGAAAAGAGGGTTAGATGATCCGACTAAAACGACATTCACCATGGATCAGCGTCAAATTATTATGAGCCCGAATGCCTTTTCAACCGATGCTTTCGATGGAATTAAATTGTGGTCTGGGTACATGAAAGACACCGCATCTGCAATGCCATCGGCATGGAGTGTGCACACATTGAGCGATAGCGAAATGCAAAACGCGCCTGATTGCATCAAAAATGGCGTTGGTGTTACAGGAATTGTGTCAACCAATGCGTCGGCTTATGCCGAAGGCCCGCCAAGCTTTGATAAAGCCACATCAACTTTGAATTACAAAGTTGCTGCGATGCACTATGAGAAAGATGGAGTGACACCATTTAGTGGTCAATACAGTCTCATTCTTCGCGCTGATATTGCTGACTGCTTGTACGGAGTCAAAGACTCAGAAGCAGAGTCAACCATTTCTGTTACCGGAGAAGACGGGGCTGTGAAAACTGCAGCCACTACTTTCAAGCTGGCTGACGGATGGTTTACGTTCTCGGCCTCAGGGTTCACTCACTCTGCTCCCACCATTCAGGTCAAATTGACATCACCAACAAAGGTGAA
>CANFUE010000024.1 GCA_947450115.1 Acidimicrobiaceae bacterium
CACGGTAGGGCAAAATCAGCAGGTGTCCCGACGCATACGGAAACGCATTCATGATGGCAAAGCAGGTGCTCCCGCGATGCACGATGTGCGACTCTTCATCACTGAGGCCACTGCTCAAGATCTGCGTAAATACCGAGCCCGCTGCAGACACAGGAGAACTTCCTGCATTTTCACTCCACTGTTGAACATATGCAGATCGCCAACCATTCCACAAGTGCTCCAACATCACCAGACCCTTTCGCTACTGCTTTAGGACTTCGCTGATGAAGCTTCGGCAACTTCTGCCAACACACGGGCAAGAAAATCGTGAGCAGAAACGTCTCGTTCAACTTCTCCACCGCGTGGGTTCACTCCAACCGAATGGTTCGCCACATCGTCGTCGCCTACTACCAACACATAGGGAAGTTTTTCCAACTTCGCATTACGAATACGCTTGCCCAGTTGATCGTCGGCATGCACTACATCGACTCGCAAACCCGCGTCGGCAAACTGAGTACGTAACGTCGCTGCATATTCTTCATGTGCAGAAGCCACTGGCAAAATACGAACTTGCACTGGAGCGAGCCATGTTGGCAACGCACCTGCATAGTGCTCTAACAACACTCCGAAGAATCGCTCGACTGAACCGAAAAGTGCGCGGTGCAACATGATGGGTTGGTGACGTCCACTGTCGGCACCGACGTATTCCAAGTTGAACCGTTCCGGCAAGTTGAAGTCGCATTGGATAGTAGACAGTTGCCACTTACGACCAATGGCGTCACGTACGTCAATATCGATTTTTGGACCATAGAAAGCGGCGTCACCTTCTTTGATTTTGTACACCACGCCATGTCTGTCGAGACCTTCACGCAGCGCTGAGGTTGCCTTTTCCCAAATGTCGTCGGATCCCACCGATTTATTGGGGTCGCGTGTCGACAAATTGAATTCAAAATCTTCAAATCCGAATCGTCGTAAAACCGACATCACGAAATCAAGCAAAGAAGTAATTTCATCGGCCATTTGATCTTCGGTGCAGAAAATATGGCTGTCGTCTTGTGTGAACCCACGAATGCGCAACAAACCATGCAAGGTTCCGGCTCGTTCGTAGCGATAAACGGTTCCTAGCTCAAAAAGTCGCAGTGGTAGTTCACGGTAACTGCGTTGCCGGGCACGGTAAATCAGACAATGCATCGGGCAGTTCATCGGCTTGGGGTAATACGTACCGTTGTCCATTTCCATGGGTGGGTACATGCCATCTTTATAGAAATCGAGGTGACCCGACGTTTGAAACAAGTTTGCATTGGCAAGATGCGGAGTAAATACAAATTGATACCCACCCGATTGGTGGCGATCGCGACTGTAATCTTCCATGAGTTTGCGCACGATGGCACCCTTTGGATGCCATACGGCCAACCCGCCACCCAGTTCTTGCGGGAAAGAAAGCAGATCTTGCTCAACAGCAAGACGACGATGATCGCGCTTTTCGGCTTCGATCAGACGATTGAGGTGTTCTTCCAATGCGGATTTTGATTCCCATGCAGTTCCGTAAATGCGTTGCAGCATTGGACCCTTATCGGAGCTACGCCAATATGCGCCAGCAACTTTCATGAGCGCAAAGTGACCAAGTTTCCCTGTGGTTGGTACGTGGGGTCCCCGACAGAGGTCGACGAATTCCTCGCTATTGCGATACACGCTGATGGCATCACCGCTGCCCACCTCATCGGCATCGACGCCATCGGCAGACCCAGAGGTAACGCGTTCAATAATTTCGCACTTGTACGGTTGATCAAAGAAAATCTGCAATGCATCGCGGGCCGACACTTCTGAGCGAATGAAAGGCTGATTAGCCGTCACAATTTCTTTCATCCGCGACGTAATGGCGACAAGATCAGATTCGGTAAAGGTACGACCATCGGGAAGGTCGAAGTCGTAATAAAAGCCATCTTCAATTGCTGGACCAACGGAAAACTTCGCGCCAGGAAAAAGTTGAGTAACAGCTTGGGCCAATACGTGCGCGGTGGAGTGACGCAGCACATGGCGCCCCGCATCGGAGTCGGCAGTAACGATGGACACCACATCGCCATTAGCCAAGGTCACGTTGAGGTCGACCTCTGCCCCATTGACGACACCTGTGAGCGCTGCCTTGGCTAAACGAGAACCGATACTGGCCGCAAGATCGGCAACAGTGGATCCGGCAGGCAGTTCACGAACAGAACCATCGGGCAGCGAAATAGACAATACAGACATCACCGAGAGTCTAGAGCGTCAGTCGTTCAGGGAAGGTCTAATTTGTCGAACGATTTATAACTGAACACCAAGAAGTTCTGCCGATGTGCTCACATTAACCCGTGCTCGCGCAGCAGCGTCGATGAGCTGCAGAGCAAGCGGTGAATTGAGGTCGTCATCGAGAGCTGCTCTTACTTCTGCGAGCACCGCATTGGACTGTGGCAAGTTTGCGCTTGATGCATCTTGAGAAACGCCTTGCCACAACTGCAGCCGTGCAAGCGCATCGGGCATGATGCTTGTATTCCATTCCCATTCCACGCGATAGTGATGCGCAATCAGACCGAGTCGAATAACCCGTGGGTCCCACTCTTTACGCAACGCATCGACAAAAACCAGGTTGCCACGACTCTTTGACATCTTGTGCCCGTCCATCGACACCATTGCTACGTGCATCCAATGACGAACAAAGGGAACACCTGTTGCAGCCTCTGACTGAGCACGCTCACATTCGTGATGTGGAAAAATGAGGTCGCTTCCACCACCATGCAGGTCGATTGTTGTACCCAATTCACGCAGTGCAAGAGCACTGCATTCAATATGCCAACCGGGCCGACCCGCCCCCCACATTGTTTCCCACGCAGGTTCATCGGGTGCGCTTGTTTGCCACAAGACAAAGTCGAGCGGGTGACGTTTATTTGGGTCGGTGATATTGCCGCCACGTTCATTGGCAAGTTCCACCATGAACTCTTCGCTGTAGTTCGACACTGAGCCGAAACTCGGAAACTTACTGACATCGAAATACACATTTCCGCCTGCCTGGTAAGCAAAGCCGCGGTCGAGAACCATGCCAATGAAGCCACGTATATCGGGAATGGCAGATGACGCTCGTGGAGTGCTGTACATCGGCAACATGTTGAGTGCTTCCATGTCGGCGTTGAAACGCGCTTCTTCTCCGGCAGCAAGATCGAGATAGTGCACACCAAGTTCTTTTGCTTTTGCAAAAAGAGGATCGTCGACGTCGGTAACGTTGCGCACGCATTTCACGGTATGGCCAAGGTCAATAAGGCGCCGTTGCAAAATGTCGTATGCCATAAAGGTGGCGGCATGACCAAGATGCGTGGCATCGTACGGAGTGATGCCGCACGTGTACATCAGCACTTGCGGCTGAGGTTCAAAGGGCACAACCGCATGACGAGCGGTGTCGAATAAGCGCATCACGCCCGAGGATCTCCTTTGATTCCATTGAGCTTTGGTGCAACTCTTGTTTTGTAACGAACATTGAGCTGTAATAACACCGCAGTAAAAGCCTCAATGGCAGTGGCATTAGAGAGTTCGCCAGAATCGAGCGGGCGACAGCCTGGAATGCGGCGCACCATTTCACTCACCGTTTCAATTGCGGCCTTATTGTCGGAACAAATGAGCACGTCGCTGTCGATTGGCTCACCCAGGTGGCCTAATTCTTTTGCGGGCAAATGATGAAATGCTGCGACCACACGACACTCAGGGGCAGCTGCTTGCACATGGGCTGCCACACTTCCACGGGGTGGCACCAAGGGTTGAAATTCATGACCCACACGCACGAGTGCGTTGGCCATACTGATTACAACCTTTCCGCGTAGCGCCTGCGAGTGCTCGCGTACGGTTGTTGCTGCAGAGTCCCAAGGGGTTGCGAGCACCACAATGTCACATGCAGCCGACTCGTCGTTTGTTCCCCCACGCAATGGCAATTTGAGAGCTGGCCAAGCATCACGAATCTCTTTCGCCTTTTCTTCAGCACGCTCGCTCGAGCGCGAACCGATGACGACGTCGTACCCAATGGAGGAAAGCCGAGCGGCAAGTGCTGTACCTGCTGGCCCCGTACCGCCTAGCACCCCAACACTTGTTTGCTCTATAGACATTCGTTCAGCCTTACACACGAGACCCGCGAGTGAGAACTTTGAGATCCACCTTCGACAGAACAGGTGAACTACGGTCTAAGGAATGGGAATTCTTAACGGAAAACGAATTGTGATTACTGGTGTACTCACCGATGCTTCGCTGGCTTTTGGCGTGGCAAAACTTGCGCAGGAAGAAGGTGCCCAAGTGGTCCTCACCGGCGCCGGCCGCGGCCTCTCACTCACGCAGCGCACTGCACGCAAACTTCCCGAGGAGGCTCCCGTTTTTGAATTTGACGTCACCGACGCCAGCCACGTGGAATCTGTCCGTGAGTCAGTGAAAGCTCACTGGGGCACAGTCGACGGCGTTCTTCATTCCATTGGCTTTGCGCCAGCTAACTGCCTCGGCGACGACATCATGGAAGCCCAATGGAGCGACGTATCTATTGCCATGCAAGTGTCTGCATTTTCGTTAAAGACCCTGGCAGATGCATTTGTGCCGCTCATGACATCTGGTGGTTCATTTGTCGGACTCGACTTCGATAACACCGTTTCCTGGCCCGCCTACAACTGGATGGGTGTAGCAAAATCGGCACTGGAATCAACGAGTCGTTACTTGGCGCGCGGACTTGGTCCACAAAATATTCGCTTCAATTTAATTGCAGCAGGACCCATCAAAACAATGGCAGCAAAGTCAATACCAGGGTTCAAAAAATTTGAAGATGTTTGGGACGACCGTTCACCCCTTGGCTGGGATGTCAACGATGGTCTTCCCGTCGCCAAATCTTGTATTGCACTGTTATCTGACTACTTCCCTGCAACGACAGGTGAAATTATCCATGTTGATGGCGGCTACCACGCCACCGGCGCATAACAATGACAAACAGACTTTCGCACGAGGTTTCGCCCTACCTTCGCCAACACGAGAACAACCCAGTGCATTGGTTTGCTTGGGGTGACGATGCATTTGCAGAAGCCCGACGCCGCAATGTTCCCATCTTGCTATCGGTTGGCTATTCAGCGTGTCACTGGTGCCATGTGATGGCACATGAGTGCTTTGAAGACAACACTGTTGCACAACAAATGAATACGCAATTCGTCAACATTAAAGTTGACCGCGAAGAACGCCCCGACGTTGATGCCGTCTACATGGAGGCCGTGCAAGCCATGACCGGACGTGGTGGCTGGCCAATGACTGTGTTCATGACACCTGAAGCGAAACCATTCTTTGGTGGCACCTATTTCCCTAAGCCATCATTTCTACAATTGATGACTGCCATTACCGACGTCTGGGAAAATCGACGCGAAGATATCGACACCAATGTGGATGCACTGATGCAGTCTCTTCAGCGCAGCGAGTTTGCCGAACCTGCTACATCAGTTGCCAACCTCAATACTGTTACAGCTGCAGTTACACATCTCTGTGGAGGATTCGATAGTGAATGGGGCGGGTTTGGGGCCGCGCCAAAATTCCCCTCCACGATGAATATCGACCTCCTGTTGCGCAGCAACATCACACACCCCAACCTTGCTGCCCTGCACATAGCAACAACCTCACTCGATGCCATGGCTTCTGGCGGAATCTACGACCACCTCGGTGGCGGTTTTGCGCGTTATTCAGTAGACCGCGAGTGGCTAGTACCCCACTTTGAAAAGATGCTGTACGACCAAGCGCTTCTCGTTCGCGTGTACCTCCATGCCTACCAAATAACAAAGTTGCCCCGGTACAAGCAGGTCATCGAAGAGACCATCAACTACGTATTGCGCGACCTCACCCATAGTGAAGGTGGGTTTTTCTCTGCAGAAGATGCCGACTCCGCCGATGATTCTGGCCATCACCACGAGGGTTGGTTCTACACGTGGACACCGAGTGAAATTCACGAACTCTTCGATGAGGAACTTTCACAAGAAGTCATTGCCTGGTACGGCATGACAAACATTGGAAACTTTGAGGGCAGGAATATTCTCACCCGCCACTTTGAGCGTGGATCACTTTTGCGCAATGAGCGCATCGAGGCAGCACGTCAGACGATGTTTCACAAGCGACTAGAACGAGCACGACCCTTGCTCGACGACAAAGTTCTGACCGAATGGAATGGCTACATGCTCTCTTCGCTTTGCGAAGCAGCAGCTGCATTCAACAACGAGTCTTGGCTCTCCGCCTGCGTTAAAAATGCTGAATTCCTTGTTCGTGAATTGCGCAGTGAAAATGGCACGTGGCATCGCAGTTGGCATGAGACTGGTCTGCCGCGAGCACGCCACCATTCCCTCGCAGCAGACCTCGCCGCACTTGTCGATGCATTCTCGCGCCTTGCAGAGACCACGGGTGATGAAAAATGGATACGCCATGCCAGCGAGGTGGCCGACCAACTTCTCGATGAGTTTTGGGATCCAGAACGCGGCGGACTGTTCACCACAGGAAACAACGGCGAACAACTCATTGCCCGCCAAAAAGATTTACTCGATAATGCCACTCCATCGGCAAACTCCACTGCCGCCGTTGCCCTCTACCGACTATCGGCAATGACAGGTGAGGGTCGTTACGAACAGCACGCCCATCGCATCATGCAATTGCTTGATCAAATCATGCACAAGGCCCCCAGCGCTGCAGGCAACGCATTAAGCGCTTTACACATGGTGAATAGCGGTATTACTGAAATCGTCATTCCCGGCAACAACGCAGATTTTCTTTCCGTCGTGAGCGAATCATGGCGACCCAATGGAGTGTTGCTGTGGGGAGAACCAGGAACCTCTTCGTTATGGGAAGGGCGCAAGGCAGGTTTCGCGTACGTATGCGAACGCAATGTTTGTATGACCCCCGCGAATTCACCAGAAATATTGCGTCAGCAGTTGGCTTAGTTCCAACTTCCAAAATGCGCTACATCGTGTGCGCTCAGCCGCTTGCGTGACGCACTGCGACCTTTTTTGTCTTGTGTTTCACTTGGCCAACCAAGCGCAACGGCACCAATGAGTTGTTCATTTTCTGGCACACCAAAGTGCGTGCGAATGTCTTTCTCACCATTAAAGACAGCAAAGAACAAAGTCCCTAAACCCATGTCGTGAGCGCCTAACAAGAGCGTCATCACCGCAAATGAAGTATCGATTGTCCAATAAGGAGTAGGCCAAGCATCGGCCGACTCACCTAAACCAGTATGCGTTTTATCTGGTTCTGCATATCGATCTACATACGCTTGCGCGCGAGCGAACGGCAACATAATGATGGGTGCATCGAGCAAATGCGGCCAAGAAAATTGTTCGCGCTTCTCTTCAGGTAACGACAGGTTCCAAAATGTCTTGACGTCGTCACCCTCCAACACCAAGACCGACCAACCTTGAGTTTTCCCCGCACTGGGAGCCCGCACTGCAAGGTCGAGCAATTGGAGAACGGTGTCTCGAGACACCGCTTGACGAGAAAAAGAACGCGTCATGTGTCGCGTACGAACAACGCGCACAAACTCCACGAGGGCTACTGCAATTTGCCGAGTTTGACAAGGCTCTCGGTCATGGTCCAACCATGAACAATGAGCACCCCACCTTTTGTGGCAGGAACTTTGTCGAACATCGCTGCGATGTCGGCATTGATTTTTTCCGGTTTAGTGGATTCATGATCGAGAAAACCCGACTGCCCGGCTGACTTCACAATGAAAGACTGCTCGTCGTAGGCACGTTCAACACCGAACCGCTTTGATAAGCGCCTACCCCATGCCCGCTCTTCGCCTACAGCGCGGTGCCCTGGCCGTGGAATCATTTCGGTGAGCGACTTAAACGCTTCTAGACCGTGCGCGCTTGTAAAGCGCGAACCCACAACAACATCTTCATCGGGAAAAGCCATGAGTGCCCGGTGGTAGGCCTCGGTCATGAGCCCTTTCAGCACGGAGTCACGCTTTGGAGTGCGCTTGATGCTCATGAGACCCAAAAGGACGCAGGGCGTACCGCCAATGCGCTCAAGGGTAGAAAACGTATAGCCATGGAGTTTTCCGTCGAGTCGGGCGGTGGTATTGAGGACCCAATCTGTTTGAGCCTTTGCCAATAATTCCATGTCAAAAGCGCCCCCCATGGAGGCCATTTCCTCGAGATCGGTCTCGGTCATTGCCGATGAGTCTCTAGTGTCGACCTCTAGTGCCATAGCGCCAGATGCTCCTTAATGAACCTGCACATTCGCCCTCTATTCTGCCAGCGGAATTGCCGTGCGCCTACGTAATGGGCAAATCAGTTGAGAAACTTAGGTCAAAAGGGCAAAAAATGTGCCCCGAGCGCTAAGCAACGACGACACCATCGCCAAATGCGACGACGAGGTCGCCCATTGCCTTGTCGATATTGACATTGAAGCCCTCGCCTAGTTGAACTGTTACGTCGCCGCCCATATTGACAAAAACAGGTACTTGGCCAGGGAATTCCACCAAGATGCCTTTTAAGCGCGCGATGGCCGCCTCGTTGATGGCCGCTGCAGGCAACTTCAAGGTGACAGCTCTTGCCGCTTGACCCAAATGCTCCAGCACTTCCACTTTGGTGACCATGAGCCCCACACGCGAATCGTCACGACGGTCGATGCGCCCGCGAATGGCCACAATGGCATCGTCGGTGAGCAGATGGGCATACTCGGTGAGCGACTTCGGAAACACTGTTGCTTCAATGCTGGAGTCGAGATCTTCCAAAATAAAGACCGCCATCTGGTCGCCCTTTTTGGTGTATTTCTTTGCCAAGTTTGTAATGACTCCACCTGTAATAACAAAAGATCCGTCTTCACGCTCTCGTGCCTCACCAATGCCGCAATCGATTCTGCGGCGCAGTGCATGCTCAATGCCCATCAAGGGATGATCGGACACATACAGACCGAGCATGTCTTTCTCATTGCGCAGTTGATCGGTTTTATCGAATTCTAAAGCAGGAATTTCCACGCGGTCGGTGAAGCCGTTATCGCTTGCCATTTCATCACCGAACAAACTCATAATGCCTTTATCGCGTTCGCGCCGACGAGTGATGCTGCTATCGAGAATGCGTTCGAATGACATGAGCAGGCCACGACGCGGATGCCCCAGAGTGTCGAAAGCCCCCGCCTTGATGAGCGACTCCACCGTGCGCTTGTTGAGCACAGCTTCCGGAGCACGCTCGGCGAAATCGTGGAACGAGGCAAATGGACCATTGGCATCGCGCTCGGCAAGCATCTGTTCCACTAACCCTTCACCAACATTGCGAATGGCGGACAAACCAAAACTCACTGCTTTTTCGCCCTGCGGCAAAAGAGAAATGAAATCGGATCGAGACAAGTTGATATCGGGAGTACGCACGGCAATGCCACTTGCACGGGCATCGGAGAGATAAATGGCTCCCTTATCGAAGTTGCCCTTCACGCTGCTCAATAAACATGCAGCGTATTCCACTGGATAATGAGCCTTGAGATACGCAGTTTGATATGCAACGAGCGCATAGCCATAGGCATGGCTCTTATTGAATGCATAGTCGGCAAACTTTTCAATAACGTCGAAGAGTTGTTTGCCCAACACTTTTCCGTAGCCACTCTTTTCGCAACCAAGCTCAAACCCATCGCGTTCCTTTGCCATCATCTCGGGCAATTTTTTTCCACATGCTTTACGGAGATTGTCGGCTTCTGCCAATGAGTATCCGGCAAATTTTTGCGCAACGCGCATCATGCTCTCTTGATAGACCATGAGGCCGTAGGTATCGCTCAACAACTCTTGAGCATCGGGATGGAAATACACCGGCACCTTGCGCTCATTTTTATAATCGGCATAGTCGTAATGCATGTTCACTCCCATTGGACCAGGGCGATACAGAGCAACAACGGCTGCAACGTCTTCAAAAGCATTCGGTGCGAGCGACTTCAACAGTGCACGCATGGGAGGGCTTTCCAACTGAAAGACGCCGATGGTGTCGCCGCGCGCTAACAGGTTGAAAGTTTCAGGGTCGCTGAGTGACACCGTGTCGATGTCGAAGTTGGGATCGTGCGTTGCGCGCACCATGGCCATGGTGTCGGTGATGACATCGAGGTTACGCAAGCCCAGGAAGTCCATTTTGAGCAGGCCAAGCGCTTCCACTCCGTGCATTTCGTACTGAGTAACGACAGGCGACAACTCGGCGCTTTGGCCTGGGTCGGGTTTGCGCTGAATGGGCAAATATTCGGTGAGTGCATCGCGAGTAATAACTACTGCAGCAGCATGAATGCCATCGGAGCGCTTCAGGCCTTCAAGACCCATTGCCACTTCCACCACGCGTTTTACATCGGGGTCGGCATTGACAAGTTCACGCAGTTCTGAAGCAGCGCGAAAACCATCGTGATGTTTTGGCACATCTTCAAAGCAGTATTTGAGTGGTGTATCGCGACCCATCACTAAAGGTGGAAGGGACTTGGCAATTTTATCGCCCAAGCCGTACGGATATCCAAGAACTCGAGCGGCATCGCGCACGGCGTTGCGAGCCTTAATAGTGCCAAAGGTAATGATTTGAGCGACGTGATCGCGACCATACTTCTCGGTTGCATAACGGATCATTTCTTCGCGATACCGCGAGTCGAAGTCCATGTCGATATCGGGCATTGACACACGACTGGGGTTTAGGAACCGTTCGAAGAGGAGATCGTACTTAATGGGGTCGAGGTCGGTAATACGCAATGCGTAAGCAACTGCGCAACCCGCAGCAGAACCTCGACCTGGCCCAACGCGAATGTTGTTATCGCGTGCATGCTTGATGAGGTCCCACACGATGAGAAAATACGAAGCAAAGCCCATGTCGATGATGACTTTGATTTCAAATGCGAGCCGCTCAACTACTTCCTTGGGCATCTTCTCGCCCCAACGGAACTTGGCACCTTCATAAGTGAGGTGTTTTAAATATTCTTCATCGTTTGCAAAACCCTCGGGCACCGGAAAGTCGGGAAGGTGCACTTGTTCAAAATCGATATTGACATTTGCTCTTTCGGCGATCCATAACGTGCTGTTGCATGCTTCGGGAAAATCGCGAAAGAGCCACCGCATTTCAGCTGCCGACTTGAGATAGTGCTCTTCGCCTTCAAACTTGAACCTGTTGGGGTCAGACAACAGTGCGCCGGTTTGTACACACAAGAGCGCATCGTGGGCGGTGTGGTCGTGGCGTTGTGTGTAGTGCGAGTCGTTGGTTGCTATGAGCGGAGCATTAATTTTCTTAGCAATTTCAATGAGCTTGGGGTTCGTTTCAAGTTGTGCAGGAATGCCATGGTCTTGCAACTCAACAAATAAATTGTCGCGACCAAAAATATCTTGCAGCCGCGATGCTTTTTCGAGAGCACCTTTGTCGTCACCGCGCAAAAGCGACTGGAGCACATGACCACCGAGGCAACCCGTAGATGCAATGAGCCCTTCGCTGTACTTCTCGAGGAGCTCCCAGTCGAGACGCGGCTTGTAGTAGTACCCCTCGAGAAAGGCAAGGCTTGATAATTGAATGAGGTTGCGGTAGCCGGTGGTATTTTCTGCAAGCAAAGTGAGGTGGTAATACAACTTGCTTCCCGACTCGGTGTCGCCACCCGTGTCGTCGATGCGACCACGTCGTGCAGGGCGTTCATGGCGCGACTCGTGGGCCATGTACGCCTCGGTGCCGATGATGGGTTTAATGCCTTGGCTCTTACATTCCCGATAGAAGTCGAGAACACCATACATATTGCCGTGATCAGTAATGCCGAGTGCCGGCTGACCATCGGCTACTGCGGCCGCAACAAGTTCATCGAGACGCGAAGCACCGTCGAGCATGGAAAACTCGGTGTGAACATGAAGGTGAGTAAAAGATTCAGTCATAGTGGCGTCAGAACGACGAAACTACCAAACCCGTGTGACGCGGGATGAAAAAGACGGATTGCCTAGAGATACTGACCATTGTGACCAGTTCCCGGCTCGGGGCTTTGGCCATTTGGCAATTGACGAATTTGTTCAAATTGCTCTCGCGCTGCCATTTGCTGGGCAAAAAGTGTGGCCTGAATGCCATGGAATAATCCTTCGAGCCATCCGACAAGTTGGGCTTTGGCCACCCGAATTTCGGCTTCACTCGGAATTTCTCCCTCGGTAAAGGGTAAAGCGAGCATCTTGAGTTCCTCTTGCAAGTCGGGAGACAATGCCTCACCTAATTCCACAATGGACCGTTCGTAGATTTCTGCCATTCGTTCCCGGCTTGCTTCATCGAGGCGCGTGCCGTGTGCTTCTTCAAGCAGCTGCTTCACCATGGAACCGATCCGCATCACCTTTGCAGGGGCCGTAATGGTTTCGACAAGTTCCTCTTGCGCGCCTGGTGCACTTGCCGATGTCACGACTTCTGAAACTAATGGTTCATCTGAAGTGCTCATATAGCCACACTCTAGAGGGGTGTGGCTCTGAAGCAAGAACTAGGAGCGATGCACTAGCAATGGCACGTACATTTCATCGGCGGTGAGTGAACCATGCCGACACACGAGCTGAAAAGGGCCCGAGTCAAGAGGATCAAAGAAGGTCACAGGGTGATATGGAACGAGTGCCACTTCTCCGAGGCGCCGCTGCACGACAGGACGCACCACCGGACCAAGCCAGTGTTCATCGAGCATCTGCTCTTGTGAAACCACCCACGCACAATGAGAGAACTTCTCGGTACATACCTCGAGTAACTGCGCTTCCATACCTCGGCGCGCGTGCAGCCAACGGAATCGGCCTTCTCCACTTTGAGTGCGCACAAGATTCATGACGTCATTGTCTAAACGCACCACATTGTCATCTACATGGACCTGACCATGGTCGGCCGTTACATACAGTGCGGTGTCGCTTGGCAATCGCGAGATGATGTCAGAGATCAGCGCATCGACAACACGCAGTTCTGCATCGTAAAAAGCACCGAAGCCTCTTTCGTGGGCGATTTTGTCGATGCCGTCGTAATACGCATACACAAAGTTCTCGCCAGCATTGAGAAGTTCTTCAATGATGACGGGAATACTTGACGAGACTCTCCACCCGTGATGTCGAACACCTTTCAAGTGCGCTTCTGTAAAACCACTGCCCTCTAACTCTGCTTTGGAAATAACAGGAACCGAAGAACCAAGAAAGGGAGGAAATGGCTGCACATCATGCGGAGGGAACTGACGTCGCAAATCTCCTTTTTCATCAGCCCACCGCAAGGAGTTCATGATGTATGAATCAATCTGCATGCGATATCCCACGATGCCATGTTCACCTGGAGCCAAACCCGTGGCGATGGAAGTTAACGCTGTTGCTGTTGTTGTGGGAGCAACACTTGTGATGCGCGAAGCAGACATGCTCGACATGGTCGGCGCAATCGCTGTGCGTTCCTGGAACTGGTTCCACCCCAGCCCGTCAACAATGAGCACTACTGCCCTTTTCGCCCCCACAGCAGCAACTGGGAGCCAACTGGGAGCATCGCCAGGGCGATTACCTTGTGGCGACAGCAAATAGGGAATGATGTTGCAAATTGCCCCGCCAGAGAATTCTGGCAAAATCGGCTGTGGGACAACATCGAGAGGCATCACTGCAGTGAACCACCTCCCGATGGCTGAACACAACGCCAACACCCCGTACGATAGAGACGTGAGAGTTTCTACCCGTGGCGACTATGCCTGCCGAGCACTCCTCTCTCTTGCCCTGCACGCAGATAGCTCTGGACCAACATCGGTGCGCGACATTGCAGAACGCACTGCACTACCTCAGCCTTATCTTGAACAAATTCTCCTGGCCTTAAAAGGCGCAGGGTTAGTGAAATCAAAACGTGGAGTGGGTGGCGGATACGTATTGGCACGCGACCCTGCCGACATCAAGTTGTCTGAGGTCATTTCTGCCGTCGATGGCCCCATCACTATTGGCGACTTCGGACAACCACACGAAGATGAAGCATGTAACCACGAAGGTCAATGCGTATTGCTGGCTATCTGGGGCGCAGCGGGCGACCATATGAAACATCATCTTGAGCAATACACGCTCGCCAGTATTGCCAATGCAGCGCGTGGCGTTGCGCCATGGCCAGCAATTGAACACTCCCACTAAGGGGCAGTAACGCCTAAGCCTTGTAACAGAGTTGCGATATCGCTCGGTAGCGGTGCTTCAAATGCCATCGCTTCGCCAGTAACTGGGTGATCAAATCCTAACTTCACTGCGTGGAGTGCGGGTCGAGTAAACGGAAGCCCTGCTCGCGCCCCGCCATATGTTCCGTCACCAACCACTGGGTGGTCGACAGCAGCAAGATGCACACGAATTTGATGCGTACGGCCTGTTTCTAATCGGCAACGAACCGTACTCACCGCAATTGGCGTATCGAATTCTTCTAATACTTCATAATGAGTACGGGCAAATTTGCCATCGACAACGATGGTCATCCGCATCACGTCGCGTGGGTCTCTGCCAATTGCTGCATCGACCACTCCCGATGGCGCATCGAAATGGCCCACCGTGAGAGCAAAATATTCGCGCTTCACTGTGCGATCGCTCAGTGCATCGACGAGAAACTCATATGCCTGCTGTGTACGTGCCACCACCATGAGGCCCGTAGTGCCAATATCGAGTCGGTGAACAATGCCCGGACGCATCGGCTCGCCAACTCCGGCCACTTCTGGATACAGGGCCAAAATACCATTCACTAAAGTTCCGGTTGTGTTGCCAGCGCCTGGATGCACCACGAGACCATTTGCCTTATTAATAACAATGACCGAATCATCTACATAAACAATGTCGAGCACAACGGATGGGTCTGCTTGGGGAAGTTCTTTTTCCGGGACCCGCGTTGGGTCGATCGTTATTTTTTGACCGGCAACTACTTTTACTTTTCCACTTGCCGATATCACATCGTCGATAGACACACCGCCCACGCCGATGAGCGCCGACGATTGCGCACGACTGATGTCGGCAAGCAATGCAACGATGCGGTCAAGCCTGTCGCCTTCTAGGGCTGGGGGGAGGATTTCTTCAATCATGACTTCTCCGTTCGAAATGAGGTGATAACGAGAAGTGCTCCACCAATACAAATTGCCGCATCGGCGACATTAAAAACTGGCCACCACTGCAAGTCGATGAAATCAACGACAGCTCCATGTAACCACGCATTTCCCCGAAAAAGACGATCGACGATATTTCCCGCAGCCCCACCCGCAACTAATCCGACGAATATTGCGCTACTCGCTGACGACTTACGCATACCAGCCAACAAAAACACCACGACGATCATTCCGAGCACCCCGATGACGGGGCCAATACCTGTGCCTTGAGAAAATGCCATTCCGCTATTGAACGACAAATTGAATCGCAAACTTCCCAGCACGTTGACGACATGGCCATTATTTAAATGGCTCACTGCCCAATGTTTCGACAGTTGATCGATAGCCACTACTCCACTCGCGGCGACGAGTGAATACCGGCGCAGCGAGGTCACCTGCGACCGAATGTGCCGACTCGCTCTTCAACGAGTTCTGTGGTCCAAGGAATTGCCTTCAAGCGTTCCCGGGGAATGGGCTTACCAGAATGTTCTGAATAGCCGTATTCACCCACCTTAATACTCTCTAATGAAAGATCGATTTGCTCCACAATGTGACGAGCCGATGCAGACAAAGTGAGATCGCGCTCGCGTTCTACCACCATGGTGTCGCCTTCGCCACCCTCGTCGTCAAATTGCACGTCACCCATTTCAGCATCGGCAATGAGAGCATTTGCCTCATCTTCAAGACGCGATGCTTGACCAACCAAGCTGATGCGCTCAGAGTGAAGCATCTCGCGCTGAGCCTGAAGGAACTTGAGATCGAAATCCTTGGTTGGAGTAATTCCATCTTGGGCAGGCAACTTCACAATAACGGGCTTTTCTAAAGCTTTTGCTTTTTTCTCTGCCGCTTTGCGCGCTGCTTCAGCCTGCTTCTCTACTTCTTTCGCTACGCGGGCAGCTTCTTTTTCTGCCGCTTTGCGCTCAAGATCGGCTTGCTTCTCGGCTTCTTTAGCCAAGCGCTCTGCTTCTTTTTCTGCAGCCTTTTGCTTTGCAATTAACGCTTTTTCTGCATCGGCTTTTTTCTTTGCTAATTCTTGTTCCTTTTTTTGTTGGGCAAGAATTTTTTCTCGAGCTTTTTTCTCATCTGCTGCGGCTTTTGCCTTGGCACGGGCCAGGTCGGCGGCAGCCTTTGCCTTTGCACGGGCCGCATCTGCTAGCGCTTTAGCCTTTTCACGGGCCGCATCGGCAGCAGCCTTGGCCTTCGCTGCTTTCTCACGCTGCGCAGCTACCTCTTTTGCCTTTTTTTCGGCAGCAATTTTCTTAGCTAGCTCTGCGGCCTTTTTCGCAGCAGCTGCTTTTTTCGGGTCGACCTTTGGAGCAATTTTTTTTGCAACTACTTTTTTGGCAGGAGCTTTCTTTGCTACAACTTTTTTCGCTACCACTTTTTTGGCAGGAGCCTTTTTTGCCACAACCTTTTTTGCAGGCGCGGACTTCTTTGAGCTCACAGTTTTTTTAGACACGGATTTGGAGGATGCTGCTTTCTTTGGTGCGGCTGATTTCTTCGCCACAGGCTTTTTAGCCGTCGATTTCTTCGCCACAGGCTTTTTTGCCGCTGACTTCTTTGCTGGCTTCTTTGCGACCATGCTCACACCATTTCCGTTTTCCATACAAGACTTCTCTTGAGTGGTCTATCTTGACGGTGGATGATACGTCATATTGGGACCAAGTCCCAATATTTACTCTATTTACCCGCTAATGCCATCCAAATCTGGACTTCGTGGCCCTCAAGCGACTCCACATGTTGGGGGTCACCGCTTCCCTGCGTGAGAAGGAAACTTGTTGCCAGCACCTCATGAGCCATCATGTCGACATGGGTCGATACGGCATTGAGGAACTCTGCAGGGCCTGTAATAGCAACTGAAATGCGGTCGGTCACCACAAATCCGAGGCTGCGGCGGGTTTGCTGAAGGGCGCGAATGAGGTCTCGTGCTGCCCCTTCAGCTTCTAGTTCCGGGGTGAGAACAACATCGAGCACCACGACACCAGGATGATGCGACAAGGCGGCACTTGCTGCACCCTCAGCTGCCACCAATTTGAGGGCATACTCTCCTTCTTCTAAACGGAATCCACCAGCGACGGGTGCTCCATCGACCACAGCCCAATCGCCAGCCTTAACGGCTGCGATGACTTTTTGAGTATCGCCACCGAGTCGCGGGCCGAGCGCTTTGGGAGTGACCTGTAGTTCATGTTTTGCTACCGCACCCACATCGGTACGGAATGCAATATTGCGCACATTGACTTCATCTTTCACGATGTCGATAAATGCGTCTAACCCCGACAGCTCAGGTGTTGCAATGGTCAACGTGGTGAGCGGAAGACGCACACGTCGCCCATTCGCCTTGCGAATAGAGAGCGCCGTAGAGCAAATGTCGCGCACCTTGTCCATTGCTGCCGTGAGTTCCGGGTGGGCAACAAGTTCATTTTGCGATGGCCAGTTGGTGAGATGAACACTGCGCTCACCTGTGAGGCCGCGATAAATCTCTTCTGACACCATGGGCAACAATGGTGCAGCGACACGACACAACACAGTGAGGGCCGTATGCAAAGTGTTGATGGCATCTTGGTCGCCAGCCCAAAAGCGATCGCGGCTTCGGCGGATGTACCAATTTGTGAGCACGTCGAGATACGTACGAATAGTGGCACATGCTTCAAAAAGGTCGTATGCGTCGAATTGTTGAGTGAGAGCTGCAACTAGATCATGTGTCTTAGACAAAATGTATTGGTCGAGAACATTCTTACTTTCCGTTGACCACTGACCTTGTTTGCCTTCCGCATTTGCATACAAGGTGAGGAAGTACCACGAGTTCCACATGGGCAACAGAACTTGACGCACAGTTTCACGGATGCCAGCTTCAGTTACTGAGAAGTCTCCGCCACGTAAAATAGGAGACGAAAGTAAATACCAACGCATTGCATCGGCACCGTAAGTATTGAATACTTCCATTGGATCGGGATAATTACGCAGACTCTTCGACATCTTCGCGCCGTCGTCACCCAGTACTACTCCGTGACCGACGCAAGTAGAAAATGCAGGTCGGTCGAACAAGGCAGTTGCCAAAACGTGCAAGGTGTAGAACCAACCTCTGCTTTGCGCCACATATTCCACGATGAAGTCACCGGGATAATGATTTTCAAACCATTCTTGGTTTTCAAATGGGTAATGAACCTGTGCAAAAGGCATTGAGCCACTCTCGAACCAGCAGTCGAGCACTTCAGGCACTCGGCGCATCATTGATTCGCCCGATGGGTCATCGGGGTTTGGACGCGTGAGGTGATCGATGAATGGACGATGAAGATCGCTTACTTCCACGCCAAAATCGGCCTGCAACTGCGCAACACTTCCGTACACATCAATTCGCGGGAAAAGCGGATTGTCGCTTTTCCATACAGGAATAGGCGAACCCCAAAAGCGGTTACGGCTAATTGACCAGTCGCGAGCGTTAGCAATCCATTTTCCAAATGAACCGTGCTTCAAATGTTCAGGTACCCAGTGAATGTTCTCATTGAGTTCCACCATGCGGTCACGGAACTTGGTGACTTCAACAAACCAACTGGACACTGCTCGATACACAAGCGGCTGTGCGCAACGCCAGCAATGCGGATACGAGTGGTTGTAACTGTCGTGGCGAATGACTCGACCCTCGTCTTTTAATTGACGAATGACCAATGGGTTGGCATCAAAAACATGTGTACCTACCCAGGCAGAAATGAGTTCGGTATAGCAACCCTGGTCGTCCATGGGGCAAATGGTGGCAATTCCCGCAGCAGCACATACCAATTGGTCGTCTTCGCCAAAGCCAGGGGCAAGATGCACCACACCTGTTCCGTCTTCAGTTGATACAAAATCAGCGGTGAGCACTTGAAAAGCATTTTCGGTGTCGGCAAGGAAAGAAAAGAGTGGCGTGTACTTACGACCAGCGAGTTCACTTCCCTTGACGGTTCCTACTTGCTGAGCGCCGCTGAACTCTTTTTCATAGGCACCAAGGCGTGACTCGGCCAGAATGTATTTCGTGCCTTCGCCATCTTGCATGATTGCGTAATCGATATCGGCTCCGACAGCAAGGGCAAGGTTTGATGGCAGGGTCCATGGCGTTGTGGTCCACGCCATAATGCGCTCACCAGACTCCAACAAGAACCACACAGTCAAAGCGGGGTCTTGGCGATCTTGGTACACATCATCCATGCGAGTTTCAGTATTAGATAAAGGTGTCTCGCAACGCCAGCAATAGGGCAACACACGAAAGCCTTCGTAGATGAGACCCTTTTCCCACAGCGTGTGAAAAGCCCACATCACACTTTCCATGTAAGGCGTATCGAGAGTTTTATAATCGTTCTCAAAATCAACCCAACGCGCTTGACGAGTAACGTAGCGTTCCCATTCGTTGGTGTATCGCAGCACACTGGTACGACACACATCGTTGAATTTGTCGATTCCAAATGCAGCAATTTCTGGATGACCAGCGATTCCTAATTCTTTTTCTGCTTCTACTTCAGCAGGCAGCCCGTGACAGTCCCATCCGAATCGACGCTCGACACGACGACCCCGCATTGTTTGATAACGGGGAACAGCATCTTTCACAAAACCTGTGAGCAAATGCCCGTAGTGCGGCAACCCATTGGCAAAGGGAGGCCCGTCGTAAAAGACGAACTCGTTATTTCCCTTTTCTCCGGCACTACGCAATTGCACAGAGGCTTCAAAAGTTTGATCAGCAGCCCAAAAGGCCGCAACAGCTTCTTCAAGCTCGGGAAACTTTGGCTGAGACTGAACAACGGGGTATGTCACGGCAAGGAACCCTACTCAGATAAGTGGCTGAAGTACAGCACACATCACGTTACTTTGGGCTCTAGCAGCCCAAGATGAGGCGACCTACCACCATTTGCAAAAACAGAATCACCACTATTGGGGAAAGATCAAATTGTCCCATCGGAGGGAGCACACGCCGCGCGCGACCCATGAGGGGCTCTGTTGCACGAAAGAGCCACTGGTTGACGGTGAACATGATGCCACCCGGACGCAATGGAAACCACGAAAGAACAATGCGGAAGAACACGATGAGAACATAAACGTTCAGCAACTTACATAAAATCTCACGCATGATTTATTCGAACTGTGAACGCGATGCAGGTGGCTTCAGCAAAAACACATCTGTTGCGACGCGTTCCATTGAACCGTTCATTGCGTAGCAGAGTCCACTACCAAAGTCGATGAGTCGGCGAACAACTTCTTTGTCGCAACTCTCGAGATTCATGATGACCGGCTGGCCTTCTTTAAAACGATCGGCAATTTCCTTGGCTTGTTCAAAACGTAATGGACGCACTGTTGCAGGCTCAGCTCCGCTGACCGCGAGTGGCCGAACAGTTGTGCTCTGACGCGGCGAACCTACAGGACGCAATTGCAAACCCGAGTCGTCGATGCCACGACGATACCCACCAGTGTCTTGCGGAATTGCTCCGCTGTGATCTTCGTATTCTGGCTCCATGCGTTGACGCGGGACCCGGCTAGAAGGATCGGCAGCGTAACCTGCGCGAACATTTCGTTGGGGACGGTCTATTTCCATCGACTGGTCATAGTCGTCATAATTTTCATCGGCCCCTAGACCGAGATAATCCATAGCGCGTCTCCACATCGACATGTCCATAGGTTATACGACATGACGTTCTCTATTGGGGACGTTCACCGAATATTGCAGAACCGACACGAATGATGGTTGCCCCTTCTTCCAGGGCGATGCGGTAGTCATGCGACATCCCAGCAGAGCACTCCAAAAGACCAAGTTCATCACTCATTTTGCGTGCCTCACGAAAGGCCTGTCGCGTTGCTGTTGGATCACCGCTCGTTGGACCCATCACCATGAGCCCGCCAACATGCAGGTGAGATGATCGGGCTAGTTCTACGAGTTTCTCCACATCTTGCGCCCGACATCCCGACTTTTGCGATTCATTGGCAATATTGACTTGGACGAGAACGGTGGGTTCGGTTCCGCCATGCATCCCGTACAGCTTTGCTAATCCCCGAATGACCGACTCTCTGTCGATGGTTTGCCAAGTATGCACTTTGCCATACAGTTGACCCAGCTTGTTTGACTGCAAGTGCCCAATGAAATGCAAAGGCAGCTGTTTGGTTACCTCTGCAGCTAAGGACTTCGCCAACGCTTCTTGAGCGTAATTTTCGCCCACTGCATCACATCCAGCATCGCTCGCCCAATTCCATGCTTCGGGCCCGAAGTTTTTAGTAACCGCAACGAGACGCACCAAAGCGGCAGCAGACCCACGCACTTCTGCAATATGCGAGCGCACCACTCCTACGTTATGAATGACCTGGTCTTGTGAGAAAGATGGAGCGGCGCTTGACAAGAGCTACTGCAAAATTATTTCAAGAAGGAAGGAACGTCGAACTCGTCGTCGTCACCACTTGTATCAAGCGGGTCTGAGCCAAACACACTACGCGCACTAGAGCTCGCACCTGGTCGTGAATCGACAGAGCGCAACGGCGCACGCTTGTCGTTTCCATCCCAACGCTCAAAGCCAGCAGCAATAACTGTGACACGCACTTCATCGCCAAGCTCGTCGTCAATAACGGTACCGAAGATGATGTTTGCGTCGGGGTGAGCAACTGCATGCACTACTTCTGCAGCAGCATTCATCTCAAAAAGACCCATGCTTGATGGGCCCGCAATGTTGAGCAAAATTCCGCGAGCACCATCGATTTGAGCCTCAAGAAGCGGGCTTGTAATGGCAGCTTTTGCCGCTGTAACTGCACGATTATCGCCACTTGCATGGCCAATACCGAGAAGTGCTGTTCCTGCATTGGCAAGGATCATTTTCACGTCTGCAAAGTCGGTGTTAATGAGACCCGGCGTAGTGATGAGGCTCGTAATGCCTGCAACACCATTGAGCAAGATGTCGTCTGCCATTTTAAAAGCATTGATTGCCGATGTTTTGTCGTTGGCAACACTCAGCAAACGATCATTAGGAATAACAATGAGAGTGTCTACTTTTTCTTTGAGTTTGGCAATACCATTTTCAGCTTGCGTAGAACGGCGGCGCCCTTCAAATCCAAATGGGCGTGTTACTACGCCAATGGTGAGCGCACCAATGGAACGTGCAATTTCTGCAATGACTGGTGCAGCACCAGTTCCCGTGCCACCGCCTTCGCCTGCAGTAATAAAGACCATGTCGGCACCGGCCATCATCTCTTCAATTTCAGCTCGGTGCGACTCTGCGGCAGCTTGACCCACTTCAGGGTCACTTCCTGCTCCGAGTCCACGCGTAAGGTCGCGACCAATATCGAGTTTGACATCGGCATCAGACATGAGCAGTGCTTGCGCATCGGTATTGACCGCAACGAACTCGACGCCTTTGAGACCGGCGTCGATCATGCGGTTGACAGCATTCACTCCACCGCCACCAACTCCGACGACTTTCATTACTGCAAGATAATTTTGGGGTGCTCCGGCCATGGGCCATGACCTCCGAAGATAGGAAATGTTGACTTCATGTTTCCACGTTGAGAGCCTCAACTGTGGGATTTCCGCCAATTATGTGCGGATTTTCTTCTTTTTATTTTTGGGCAAAGATCGGGTCGCCACTTGAGAGATCAATACTGCGTAGGTTTTTGGGATCCTGCCTTCGCAAAACCAGCACCAAAGACACGAGTTTTGCTCGCAAATCGCTCGGCTGACCAAAAATCACCACTGTTCCTGAGCGCAGGGTCATGAGCAGTTCCGTGTTGTTGGCGACGCCAACATTGAGCACTGTTTTTTCAATTTCGGCGGGCAAAGAGGCGGCAAGTTGTGCCGCTGCCGTGTACACCTCGTTGGCCTTAGCCCCTGCCGCAAGTGCATCACCGACACCGGTGATTTGCATGTACTGAGTGGGCTGACCTGTTTGCACCGAAATGACATGCCCCTCAACATCTAAGACGCGTGACTGGTTATCGCTTCCCAAGAACCATGCCACTGGTTGCCGCTCATCAATGTCGATGACCGCTGATGAAGGAAAGTGTCTACTGACATTTGCGTCTCTCACCCAAGGGTCGGCTCGCAGGGTTTCCTCTGCCGCATGTAGGTCTCCAAAAATAATTGATTTGCCTTTCACCTGCGCCGTGGCATGAGCCAAAACTTCTGGGGAAATATATTTGGCTCCTTGCACAGTCACCGTGCGCACACCAAACAATGGCGAGTTCAGAATGCCGACGACGGCAACGATGGCAAACATTGGCACAAGAACATAGAGCACCACCCGCAAACGCCGTCTGCCCTCTTCACGACGCACTTCAATACGACGCAATCGAAACCGACGGTGAGGTGCGCCATCATCGCCACGATCCATTGGAAGGGTGAACTCTTGATCTTCAATGACGAGCGGCGGCCGGCGCGCATGGGTGAGGTCGTCATCTGAAACGATGTCGTAGCCGCCAAGAATTTGACCCTCAAAATATTCTGGCTCATCTTCATCAACGATGGAAATACCTTCAAAAGCTTCAGTAAGTTCTTCTAATACTTCAAAAGGAACATCGTCGAGCGAACGTACCACCGGTGTTTCTCCAGTGACGTTGACCAACTCTTCCGTTGGCATAGCTTGCGTTTCGTCATTGTGAGAGGGAGTGGTCATAAGAAGTTTACTTTGGGTATTTTCCGCAGAGATACGTCTCTAGTTTCTCACTATCTGATGTATTACTCGCGTCAATTGCCTGTGCCTCACCAGGGGCAAAACCTACGAGTCGAATTTCGCTATGTAAACGAATACCCGTGAGGCGAAAAACTTGCTGCTGAACCATATTCATCAACTTCACCACGTCGGCACTGCTGCCACCCTGTTCGCTTTGAATGAAGTTGGCATGCTTTTCACTCACACATGCAGTTCCCAAACGAAATCCACGCAACCCTGCTTCATCAATGAGTGCACCAGCAGAAATTGCTCCGTTGTGAGGGTTAACAAATACGGAACCCGCATTTTGGCCTCCGGGTTGATGATCACGACGCCATTTCACAATGTCGGCGAGCAGTGCTTCTCCGCAACCCGCCACGCCCTGGTGGAGAAGAACTTTCACCTGAGTCACCACGTGCTGTTGCCCAAGTGCGGAACCACGGAACCGCAAACCGAGTTCGCTCGCTGGAACCCAACCGTGACAACCCGATGTCAAACTTATGATGTAGGCCGAATGCAACGACGCAGCAATATCTGCACCATGCCCACCAGCGTTCATCCGCACTGCCCCACCAACAGATCCTGGAACACCAACCGCCCATTCAAAGCCAGAAACACCCATGGCGCTGAGTTGCCGTGCTGCTACTGGCAAAGCAGTTGCTCCACCGAGCACCACAGTTACTGGTGAACCTTCAATTGACTTCTCAGCGGTAATGCTTTGCGCGAAATCACCGAGCGCCACACAGAGTCCCTGGAAACCTGCGTCCGAAACAAGCGTGTTGCTCCCGCGACCCAACAGCAACACCGGCAACAGCGGATGACGAGAGCAAATGGATGCAACGATCTCTAACTGCATTTCCGAGAGAACCTCGACGAAAAGTCGAGCTACCCCGCCTACTTTGTAGGTCGTGCGAGCCGCTATGGGGAAGTACTCAGCAACTTCTACTTGAGCACTTTTCAATTCTTCTACACATTGCCTTACTAACCGCTCACGTGAAATTTCGGCGGGCAGTGTTTCAATATCGCCGCACCCACTTGAAACACACACATCGCCTTCACGCAACAGATCAGACAAATGTTGCGCCAAGTCGCTCCGTTGAGGAACCCAATCCACCTGCAGTTTTGGATGCGCTTCTCGCACAGCATCTACCACCAATTTGCCCGTCACACCTTCAATGACAGCGGTACCTGATGCATAGATGTCGGTGATGACCACAATGTCTGCACCAGAAAATGCGTGGGCATATTCATGCGAAATCAATGCCATACGGTTGTATCTATTGGGCTGGAAAACATAAATTAACCGCCCATTCGATGCCGCAAGCGTACGACTAGCCATCATCCCCTGCGCTGCGCTAATGACTGCCGATATTTCATTCGGAAGATGTGCATAATCGTCAATGAGTGTGATGCCATCGACTTCGCTATAGGTATCGAAGCGACGAGCTACACCTTGGAACTCGGCAAGCACTTGCGTGACCTGTTCATGGGTGGCACCAAAGTGCACAGCAATAGCAATTGCCCCTAGTGCGTTTAAAACATTATGCGCACCACGCGCCCTGAGATTGACCTCGAATTCTCGAGGTCCGCCGTAATTCGGCAAAATACTTGGAGAGATACGCACAGCGAAACTCATTCCACTTGGCGTTGACTCAATATGCGAAGCACATAAACCAATGTTTGGGTCGTCACTTTCGACGCCATAAGTAAGTACTTCGCGGCCCCTCGCCACTAAATCTTCGCTTATTTTTTTCAATTCCACGTCGTCAATACACAATGCAAGTGGCCCATCAACGGCATCTGCAAAACGAGTGAAACTTGCGACAATATTTTCGAATTTTCCGAAGTGATCTAAATGGTCTGTATCAATGTTGGTCATTAC
>CANFUE010000025.1 GCA_947450115.1 Acidimicrobiaceae bacterium
AGTTGCACATTGAACTTCGCTCCACACTGTGGTGTTTTCACTTCCGGTTGAACAACAACTTTTGCCTCAACAACTTGTGGCGCTGGTGCAAGGGTGGCAACTGGTTCTGGAGTGAACTCTGGCGCCTTAACAACGGCGGGAAGTGTGGCTGCAGTTGTGGTTGGCTCAGGTTCGCGGCTTGGCTCTAAAACAGCCACTGCTCCAGCACCACTGGGCACTGGTGCTGGGCTGTTGTTCCCCAGAGCCCGAGCAACGGGAATGCATAACCCCACAGCAACAGCCACCAAGGCCAGGCGTCGAGCCATCGGGTGGGTGGGTCGGCTCAACCGTGGGTTCCGGTCGGCGTCAGCCCAGAAGTTGTCGTGTTGGTGTGTCATAACTAGCCCCACAAGTTCCGCCCGCAGGTACCTTTGGGTCTATCGGGGCACGTTGCCAAAAGCAAGGGAAGCCCGCAAACCCAATAAAATCACTGTGGATAACCTCAATTGAGGCCAAGGGCGGGTGCCGGGGCACCTCGAAAACACCTGGCGGAGAGGGTGGGATTTGAACCCACGGTCCGCTTTAACACAGACAACGCCTTAGCAGGGCGCCCCATTCGGCCGCTCTGGCACCTCTCCTGGACACGGTCAGTCTATGGCACAAATGCTCACTTCCGAACGGGAAGGTGTGATCACTTACTTTCTGTTCAGAAATGAGGCGATGGGTGTTTCCCCTGGAATTCAGCCTCCGTTCAACACCTAGTATCTCTTTTAACGCCTTCTTCGAAGGCAGCACAACCACCACAACCCGGGAGGAAATTTGAACAAGCGTCTTACTAGAAAATGGCTACCAGCGGTAGCCGTACTTGGACTCGGCGTCAGCCTTGTTGCTTGCGGAAGCAGCAAATCAGACACCGCATCCGATGCGTCAACAACCGATACTGCTGCAGCAACTGCAGACACGATGGCTTCAACAACTGATACTGCTGCACCTGATGCAACTGCTGTTGGTTCAACAAGTTGGGATACCAACTTCACTCCTTGGAAAGATGGCAAGCCAGTAAATTGCAAGCCAGCAACCGGACCACTCAAGGCTGCATGGATCTATGTTGGCCCCATCAACGACGGCGGCTGGACACAGGCACACCATGAAGGCTTGAAAGCTGTTCAAGCAAAATTTGGTGATCAAGTGGTCACCACCTACAAGGAAAACATTCCTGAAGGTCCACAAGTTCTCACCACAATCGATCAACTTGTAAAAGATGGCAACACTGTTATTTTCGGAACCTCTTTCGGATTCCAAGATGCATTCGTCACTGCAGCTGGAAAATATCCAAATGTATGTTTCGAATTTGAAACAGGTTTCAAGTCTGCTGCAAACCTTTCACAGGCTTACGGCGCTGGCGAAGACGGTGACTACCTTGCAGGTATGGCCGCTGGTGCAGCATCGAAAACTGGAAAAGTTGGCTACCTTGCACCGTTTGCAATTCCTGAAGTGATCCGTGGCGTCAATGCATTCACCCTCGGTGTTCGCAACATCAACCCAGCTGCAACTGTTCAAGTTGTTTGGACCGGAACATGGTTCGATCCAGCCAAAGAGCGTCAAGCTGCAGAGTCACTGATTTCTGCTGGCGTAGATGCAATCTCTTCAGCACAAGACTCACCAGCCGCTGGTGAAGCAGCAAAGGCAAAGAGCATCCCTTGGGTAGGTTACGACTCAGACCAAAATGCAAACTTCCCTGAAGTGTGGTTGACAGCAACTACATACCATTGGGGCGTCTATGAAGTACCACGCATTCAGCAGGTACTTGATGGCACTTGGGTTGCAGGCGACTACTACGGCGGTCTCGATGACGGCTTTGTGAAAATGGCTACCTTCGGCAAGCTTGTGAGTGCAGACACTCAGGCAAAAATTCTTGCCAAGCAAGCAGAACTTGCTGCAAACTCAGGTTCACAATTCACAGGCCCAATTAAGGCTCAAGACGGCACAGAGAAAATCGCTGCTGGAGCATCTGCTTCATACGGCGACCTCATGGGCATGAACTACCTAGTTGAAGGCGTTCTTGGCGATCTGCCAAAGAGCTAATTCGCTACGTACGTTTCGTACGTATTAATTACTTCGTAAGAGGGGGTGAGCCTTTCGGCTCACCCCCTCTTTTCGTCTAGCGTTGAGGTTTATGGGGCGACATGAGTGAAAAAATTGCAGTGCGGATGTCGGGGATCGTCAAAAGATTCCCTGGAGTCATTGCTAACGATGGGGTGAACTTCGATGCTCGTGAAGGCGAAGTGCATGCGCTTCTTGGCGAAAACGGTGCAGGGAAATCGACGCTGTCCAACATCTTGACCGGCCTCTATCGCCCCGACAACGGAGAGATTGAGCTCAACGGTGAAAGCATTTCTTTTTCCTCTCCTCGCGCAGCACTCAATGCCGGAATTGGCATGGTGCACCAACACTTTCGTCTTGTGAGCTCCTTCACCGTTGCTGAAAATGTTGTCTTAGGTGACGAGAGCACAGGAACATTTCTCAATGCCGGTGACGTTGCCCAAAAAGTAGAAGAGCTTTCACAGCGTTACAACTTGGCAGTCGACCCACGTGCACGCGTTTGGCAACTCAGTGTGGGTGAACAACAGCGAGTAGAGATTCTCAAAGTTCTCTACCGCGGTGCTCGCATTCTCATTCTCGACGAGCCCACTGCAGTATTAACTCCTCAAGAAGCCGACGCGCTGTTCATCACCTTGCGCGCAATGGTGAAAGAGGGTCGCACGGTTATTTTTATCTCGCACAAACTCGATGAGGTTATGGCTGTTTCCGACCGCGTCACCGTTTTGCGCGGTGGTCGCACGGTAGGCACTATTGAAACCGCTCACTCATCTCGCCGTGAACTTGCTCGCCTCATGGTCGGACGAGAAGTTGTGTTCGACAGAGTGGAACGCAAAATCAATTCAAGCGACAAAGAAACCGTTCTTCGTGTGAACGCAGTCAGTGCACTCGACGACCGCGGCAATAAGGCACTAAATGACGTTTCACTCACCATTAAAACTGGTGAGGTACTTGGTGTCGCAGGTGTTTCTGGAAATGGGCAACGTGAACTTGCCGAAGTCATTGCCGGCATGCGCCATGCAAGTGCAGGAACCATTTCAGTCAATGAAAAAGAAATTCCTAACGGCAAAGTGCGCCATGCAATTAGTGCAGGCATTGCCCATGTTCCTGAAGATCGACTGCATACCGGGCTCGCATCGAGCCACAGCATTGAAGACAACCTCATTTTGAAGTCGTACCGCACACAACCCATCTCGAGATATTCAGTTTTGCGCCGCAAAGCAATTCAAGAAAATGCGAGCCAACTCGTTGAACAATACGATGTGAAAACACCTAGCACTGAAACTCCAGTGCGATTGCTCTCTGGTGGCAACGTGCAAAAGGTATTGCTGGCGCGTGAATTTTCAGCGAACCCGAAAGTGCTTATTGCTGCATCACCAACTCGCGGGCTCGACGTCGGAGCAATTGAAAACGTTCGATCGCACATCGTTGCTGCCGCAGACAGTGGCGTGGGTGTTTTGCTCATTAGCGAAGACCTCGAAGAACTTCTCTCGCTGTCCGACCGCATCGTGGTCTTATATGAAGGCCGCATTGTGGGTGACCTCCCTACATCGTCTGCAACTCGTGAATCACTAGGCCTTCTCATGGGAGGCGTTGCCCTAGAGGAGCACACATCATGAAATCTCCACTGCGTCTGGAACGACGCTTAACGCAACCAAAGAAACTCAATTGGCTGGTGCCGCTCATTTCTATTGCAGCTGCACTCGCCCTTGGCGCAATTGTGTTGCTCCTCACTGGGAAAAACCCACTGAGCGCTTACCACCGCATCTTGGAAACTGCCTTCACCTCGAAGAGTTCTTTTTCCGGAACCTTGGTCAGTGCAACACCACTTGCATTTACGGGTCTTTGCGCAGCGCTTACTTTCCGGGCTGGCATCATCAACATTGGTGGTGAAGGTCAGTTCTTTATGGGTGCCGTCGGTGCAACACTTGCTGGCCTCGCGCTATCTGGCCAACCCACCGCAATCATTATTTTGTCGATGGTGGTAATGGGTGCGCTCTTTGGTGGTTTGTATGCAGTTATTGCTGGCGTATTGAAAGCAAAGTTCAACACCAACGAAATCATCACGACGTTGATGCTCAATTACTTGGCCGGCATTTTCCTCAACTACCTCATCTTCGGAAGCACTTCATATTGGCGTGACCCACAATCAATGGGCTTCCCTACTGGTAAACAACTTCAACCACGGGCCTTTTGGCCATCACTACACATTGTTGGGTTCACTGTGCCTCTCGGATTTTTATTGGCCACCATCTTGGGCATGTTGTTGTGGTTCCTCTATGCACGGACGCGCTTTGGTTATGAAGTCAACGTCATTGCCGATGCGCCAAGTGCCGCTCGCTACGCAGGAATGCGCACACGATGGAAAATCATTTCGGTGATGGCCATAGCTGGTGCAGTTGCTGGTTTCGGTGGTGCAAGTGATGTGGGCGACTTCCGCCATGTACTCGATGCAAAGGGCTTACAACTTGCCGGCTACGGATACACAGGAATTGTTGTTGCAGCACTCGCGCGATACAACCCCGTCAGTGCGGTGACCGTCGCAATACTCATGGGTGGGCTTACCAATGCCGGCTACGCGCTGCAAGGGCCCAACTTTCCCAGTGGTCTTGTAGGAACTTTGCAGGGTCTCATTCTCTTTACTGCAGTGGCTGGTGAGGTGCTTACTCGATATCGCATCCGCACACAGAAATCTGGCGCCCTTTCGGAGGTAGCAGCATGAACAGCAATCTTTTTATGGTGATTGCCGCCTCGGCTATTTTCTACGGCACTCCACTTTTCTTCGCCGCACTCGGTGAACTCCTCACAGAGCGCAGTGGCGTACTCAACCTTGGCGTTGAAGGCATGATGCTCATTGGTGGGGTCACCGGTGCATGGGCATCTCAACACATTGGTGGCACCAGCTGGTTTGTGGTGTTGATGTCAATTCTTATTGGCACTAGTGCTGCAGCACTTGTTGGCTTACTCCATGCCTTTCTTGCTATCACCTTGCGCGTGAATCAAACCGTGGCCGGACTCGCCATCACCATTTTTGCTGGTGGCCTTGGCTTGTCGTCATACTTTGCTTCAGTGTGGAACGTTGCACAGCGTCCGGCAACACACCCCATTCGCTTTTTAGATGTGGGTGGTCTTGCCGACACACCAATTCTTGGCCCCATCTTTTTCCACCAAAATATTTTGACGTACTTCTCTTGGATTGCTGTTGTCGTTGCCAGCATCTACTTATTCCGCACACGCGTTGGTTTACAACTGCGTGCTGTTGGTGAGTCACCTCAAACGGCCGACGCAATGGGTATCAACGTGGTGAAATATCGCTATATCCATACTGTTATTGGTGGAGCACTTGCCGGTGTTGGTGGTGTGTACTACAGCCTTGCCATCATCCCCACCTGGGTCGATGGAATGACCAAAGGTGCTGGCTGGATTGCTATTGCCCTCGTTATTTTCGGATTCTGGCGCCCCGACCTCACACTCGCCGGTGCGTATCTCTTTGGTGCACTGCAGTCGCTCAGCCTCACCTTGAAAGCACGCAACATGCATATTAATGGTGACCTTCTCGACGCACTTCCGTTCATCATGACCATTGTTGTTCTCGTGCTTCTCTCTGGTGGCTGGGCGAAAAAGCGTCTGGGCGCGCCAGCTTCTCTTGGCGTTCCCTATGAGCGCGAAGAGCGATGAGCAACGAAACCGCTCCTACCGCTACTGCACTCACCAATACCTCACCAGGGTTGCGCAATGCGTGGCATCCAGTGCTGCGCAGTGCAGACCTCACCTTAGAAACTCCCACACGCGTGGTGCTGCTCGGCGAGCCCTACGTACTCACGCGCATCAACAACACACTCACCGCATTTGTCGACAAGTGTCCGCACCGCAATGCACGCCTCTCTGATGGATGCGTTGTTGGCGAACATCTACAGTGCCCGTATCACGGTTGGGAATTCACAACACAAGGTGATGTTGCTCATGTTCCCGCACTCGGCGCGGGTGCAACACTGCCGCCAAACACTGCGCTCTCGCCCGCACGTGTTGTTGAACAATACGACTTGGTATGGCTCGCTCCTGAAGAACCCGTTACCGACATCATCAATATTTCTGAGTGGAACGATGCGTCGCTACGCCACGTGTGGCTCGAGCCGCTCATCATTAATGCAGCAGCTGCACAATTCGTCGACAACTTTCTCGACTTCGGACACTTCCCCTTTGTGCACGCTGGCACCTTTGGCTCGGGCGAAGATGAAAACATTCACGAGTACTCAGTAGTGAAAAACGACTCGGGTTGGGGCTTCGTGGTGAACTACGAACACACCATTGAAAACAATGAAGACCCACTTGTGGCAACTGGTGAACATCCACTCGTGCAACCGCGCATCATGCGCTACGAGTTCACTGCACCGTTCTCGTGCAACTTGCGTCTTGAGCTTCCCGTTACAGGAATGGTGAACGCCATCATTACGTTTTGTCAGCCCATCGACAACAACACCACGTGTTTGTATTCCGTCATGCTGCGCAACGACTGCCCTACCGATGCTCTTGCACAAGCTGCCGTTGACTACGAAATGGATATTTTGGCCGAAGATCTCAAAGTCATAGAAGGTCTCTACGACAAAGTTGTTCCTCTAGAGCGTGGTCAGGTACACACGCGGGCCGACCGCAACACCGTTGAGTTTCGTCGCATTATGCAACGACTACTTGGCGCGAATATAACGAGCTAGTTCCGGAACAGAGAAGGATGTCTGCTACACGTTGCTCGTCACTGCGAATCACAGCGCCATGGCCTCGTTGCGAATGTCGTGGTCTCTCGGTTTCAACGATCGTCGTGAAATGACGTCGACAGGGATTTTGAGTAATTTGGTTAACTCTTCTTGAAGACGAAACTGATCGATTAAAGATGCTTCAGGCAGAAAATCAACGAGAAGATCAATATCGCTGTCGGGTTTTTCTTCACCCCGTGCAACACTTCCAAAAACAGACACGTTGAAGGCTTTGTTACGAACCACGACACGGAGGATCGCCTCACGTTGTGTTCGCATTTCTTCCAACCGACTTGCCATATTTTTAGGGTACAGATTTGTGAGGCAAATGGGAATACTTGGCGGAACGAGCAGGATTTGAACCTGCGGACCCTTTCAGGTCTCCTGTTTTCAAGACAGGTGCATTCGGCCGCTCTGCCACCGTTCCGTCTGAGATGTTATCGGGCAATATGGCTTCGCAAATGCGCAACCCAATCATCTGCTTCTTTCCAGCGGGTATCGGCATGCTCGCGGGCGCTGTGAGCCGCCTCGCCAGCAGCCGGATACGAGCCAAAGAACTTCACGCCACCCTGTTTTGCGCGTAATTCACGCAAGGCGTCGGCCATCAGCTCGCTGTCGATATGCCCATCGGCATACATAATGAAGCAGTAATCGCCCAGACCACTATTTTTCGTGGGTCGTGAACTGAGATGCGACAAGTCAATGCGGCGGGCAGCGAATTCTTGCAAAATGGAAATGAGACTGCCTGGTTCATTAGCGCGCTGGAATACCACAAGCGCGGTGCGGTCGTGCCCCGTTGCTTGAGGAATGAAATTTTTTCCCACCAACACGAATCGCGTTTGATTATTTTCGTGGTCGGCAATATTGCGCGCTACTGCTTCTAAGCCGTAGAAAGTTCCTGCCACTTCAGGTGCAATTGCAGCGACTCCTACAAGCTTTTCGGTTGCAATTTGTCGTGCGGCTTCTGCCGTGCTTGTTGCAGTGCGCACTGTTGCCTCACCTAATTGCTTGCGCAAATATGCATGACACTGTGCAATAGCAACTGGCATCGACAGCACTTCACGAATATCGGCAAGCTTTGTACCTGGAAGTGCAAGCAAGCAATGCTCAATGTCGAGAACTACTTCGCGCTGAATGAAAAGTTCATGGTCGAACACCAACGCATCTTGGGTGAGGTTCACTGTTCCTTCAATGCTGTTCTCAATAGGAACAAAACCGAGAGCCACTTCGCCCGCCTCAACAGCATCGAGCACGTCGGGAACTGTACGAAAAGGCACAAGTTCACATTGGGCAAGGTCGGCCTGCGACCTGGCGGCTTGTTCGGTGAAAGTGCCGAGCGGTCCCAAGAAACCCACCCGCGTGCCAGGGGCAACGGGGGCGGAAATAGGGCTTGCGGGGGTTGATTGTGCACTCACACTATGAAGGTTAGGCGTAGTGATGGCAACATGGAGGTGTGTTTGAAGAAACCCTGCGCCAAATGCTCACCGACGTCCGCTCTGGGGCGATCTCACCCGACGAAGCAGTAGCCCAATTGCGCCGCCTCCCCTTTACCGAAGTGGGTGACGCGCTTGTCGACCACCACCGGGCCCTGCGCACGGGGGTACCCGAAGCCATTTATGGCCCGGGAAAGTCGCCGCAACACTGTGTCGACATTGTGGGTGAACTGTTGGCCAACGGCAGTGGGCCCGTCATTCTCACTCGTGTTGTTGAAGCCCAACGCGCAGCCGTGCTTTCTGCACACGCGGCGTACGGCGCACCCGAAGAAGCATCGAACACAATGGCGTGGCGTTTGCCGACAATGGACACATCGCGTCCTGCACCTCGCATCCTCACTATTAGTGCCGGAACGTCCGATGTGCCAGTAGTTGATGAATGTGTACTCACCTTGCGTGCATACGGTTTCGTACCAACACGCATTGTTGACGTTGGTGTTGCAGGCATCCATCGATTGCTTGTGCATATTGATGCCATTCAAAATGCCGATGCCATCGTTGTTGCAGCTGGCATGGAAGGTGCGCTCCCCAGTGTCATTGGCGGCCTCACCGGCGCTCCCATTGTGGCTGTGCCCACCAGCGTCGGTTACGGATCATCTCTTGAAGGAATTACCGCACTACTTGCAATGCATTCGTCATGTGCGTCGGGAATTTCAGTGGTAGGCATAGACAACGGTTTCGGTGCTGCATGTGCAGTAGCGCGAATGTTGAGGAGTTCTCCATGATGAATCGACTTTTGGTGTGTCTGGCCCTGTTCAGTGGAATAGCTCTTACCTCAGCGGTTTCGCCCATCGCAGCTGACGACGCTGTCACCGTTTTAGTTCCACGTGGTATGTGGATCAATATGCCGAGAACAACAGGTGCAGTGAAATGTGCAAGCAACAACCGGCCATCGCTATGTGTCGACTCCATTCGCATTAACGGCCAAGAAGCAACGCTGGTTGAGGGATACACCGGGTCGTGTATCACCATGGCAATTGCAAACTCACCCATCACAACCGGATGCAGTAAGTCGGCAGACCTCAATGGGAATACTCAACTCACCGATTTCGTCGCCGATATTGAGTCATTTGTAACTCCTTGTGTTGTTGACGGTGCAACAACGGTGTGCAAGTCATTCAACTTCTCACTCGTACCCAACGCCGGACAATCCAGTCAGCCTGTTATTGCTCATGCTGAACTCACCTTGCGCACCACTCCAGGAGCTGGTTTCAACATGCAAGTAGGAACAGTGGTTGCCAATGCAAAAATTGTTTCCTTCACTCCATCGAGCATCACCAGCGATCTCGTCAAAGTTGACGTTCTGGCACCTGGTCGCAATAGGGGTCAACTCGTTCAATGCAGCTGGTTCACTGTCACTATCGATACATGTGCAGTATCAGACGCTACATCAATAGTAGAAAATGGTTTGCGGTTATACATGTACACCGCGCCATTGAAAAACGTCATACTCGACAACGGTTTAGTGGAACCCAACCCTGCAGGTGTTGGTGCATATTTCACCACCGATGCACAGCACGTTGGTCTGTCAGATATCAACTTCACTACCGGCAGGTTTGGTGTGCGCGTATCGGGCCCTCACAATGCTGCCGACGGTGGGCTCAACACGTCGTACACCGAGTGGTACTGGCCAGCGGCTTATGTTGATTCCCTCTTTGGGCTGCAACCCGATCAGGTGAATAGCAGCACTGTAGAAGTCAACCGCTCCACCACAAGCTCTTCCGACACTCTTGTTTCTACATTTGCGGCCACTGCAGCAGGTGTCAAAATCACCGCTACTGGCATCAGTTTTTCTGCACCAAACGTTGGCCTACGTCGCATTGTGACCGTGAAGAAGGGGAAGAGCATTCCCATGAGCACGCTTGTTGCTGCTGCCGGATTGAAAAATGATCCGCAGGCAAAAAATGCGAAGGTGATATTGAGTGCAAAATTGAAGAAATCATTTGCCCTCTCCAACAAATCGGTCAAGACTTCACAAAAGGGTGCGTTCGAAATCCCTTTCACCTATAAAGACGCCTCAAAAAAGTCAATTACGAAAATGGTCAAAATCGTAGTTAAATAGTCTCAGTGATAAGCACCACAAACAACACAGCCACCAACACCGTTTGGGTCAATGCCAGTGCTGGTGTTGCTGGCGACATGTTGCTCGGTGCACTCATCGATGCCGGTGCCGACATTACTGAAGTGGTCAATATTCTTTTTGGCCTTGGTTTAGATGATTGGGCACTCACCGCAGAACCCGCAATGCGTTGCGGTATTGCTGCAACACATGTTGTCGTTGTTGAGCATCATCACGATCATCACCATCACACCCATCGTTTACATAGCGACATTGTTGCGCTCCTCAATGCAGCCGATATTCCTATGCGCGTGCGCGAGCGAGCACTTGCCACATTTGCCGTGCTTGCGTACTCAGAAGCAGCGGTACACAATGTTCCCGTTGAACAAGTGGAGTTTCACGAAGTCGGCAGTATCGACGCCATCATCGACATTGTTGGTACTTGTGCCGCACTTGAAATTCTGGGCATCGACCGCATTGCCTCATCACCCATTGCTACATCGCATGGATCCATTCGCAGCGCGCACGGCATTCTTCCCAACCCAGGGCCAGCTGTTGCCCACATGCTTGCAACACATGCGGTGCCCACGCGCGGTGTAGATGTTGACTATGAAGTTTCCACTCCCACCGGTGTTGCGTTGCTCATTGCTTTTGCAGAAACATTCGGCGCATCGCCGGCTATGCCCATTGCAGCCATTGGCCATGGTGCTGGTACGCGCAACCCCAGTGACCGCGCCAATGTGGTGCAGGTGCTCTTAGGTGTTACCGATGTTGCGCACGAGGGCGACATAGAAACGTTGGTGGTATTAGATACCAACACCGACGATGTAACCCCAGAAGTATTGGCCTACACCGTGGCACAACTCATGGAACACGGTGCGAATGATGCTTGGGTCACGCCCATCATCATGAAGAAGAATCGACACGGGCATTGCTTGCAAGTGTTGTGTCAGCCACAACTGGCAGAAAAGTTACGCGGCATCATTGTGCAAGAAACTGGGTCTCTCGGTGTGCGTTTGAGCACTGTTGAACGCTTTGCCGCGGTCCGTGAAGTAGTGAGTGTTGACGTGCTTGGTTTCTCTGTCGATGTGAAAACGAGCAATGCACGCCTGAAAGCAGAATTTGAACATGCAGCTATTGCTGCGAAAGCAACTGGCGTACCGCTGCGTGAAGTGATGCGCTTAGCTGAAGAAGCTGCCCGCGGTTATTTCAGCTAGAGCAACTTCATTCCCGCGAGCAATGCACCAGTGCCCAGTGCCTGCGCAGAAATCACCACTCCTATCAGCCACTTCAATTGCTTGTTAAAGAGCATGTGCATTTCGCTACGCATATCGGCGCGTAACACACTCATCTCTCCACGTAGTTCAGTGCGCAACTCTTGCATTTCTCCACGTAACTCAGCACGCAGTTCTTGCATTTCGCCACGCAACTCAGCGCGCAACGCCTGCATATCGCTTGTCAGTTCAGCGCGCAACGCCTGCATATCGCTTGTCAGTTCAGCGCGCAACGCCTGCATATCGCTTGTCAGTGCAATGCGCACCATTTCTAAATCTTTCGTCGTGAGCACACGCAGGTCGGCAACATCTGACCTTCGCGCAACATCACCCCACCCTGTTGGTGGCAAATGTTCCATAATGATGGCTGCCACCTCCTTGCCGTGTGCAGTACTCAAAGCTTCGTGCATCTGAAAGCGTTCTGCTTCAGTAATTGTCATCGTAAACCAATTCCTTCCCATAGGCGACACCTTTATGTGTGCTTTTGCCCCGGGAAGTTGGCAAGTAATTACAGCGGCAAAAACTCCTGCACCCATGCCTTCAGGTCATCAATGCTCGCTTCACCAGAGCGCCGCGCCAGCACTTTGCCGTCGCCGTCGAGCAAAATCAGCCCGGGGTAGCCAGACACACCAAATGCCAATGCGGCACCCTGGTCTTCACTATCGGCCATCACTGGCCATGGCCAGCCCTTGTCTACTACCCATTGCGAAGGCGGCCAGTTCGGCGCATCGTTGCGCGCTCCCGTGTTCACACCCACAACACTCATATTGGCAGGCATTGTGCCGGAGTTTTTCCACTCAATGAGACGAGGCACTTCTGCATTGCAATGCGGGCACCAATGCGCAAGAAAAACCACCAGCATCGGCTTGCCTGTTGGCGCAATAGTGAGTGGTGCGCCATTGAACCCGGCACCATTCAACACTGGTGCAACTACACCTCGTGCTGGATCATTTGCAGGGTCTTCCAACGCAGGCAATATTTCACCCACCGCGTGCACTGGTTGAAATTCTGCGGGTCCCGGTGCACCAGCAAGTGTTGTTTGTGTTGCCACCGTATTTTCAGGAACAGCAGAAGTGGAAGAAGACGATGAAGAATTGCTCCCCCCGCCGACAACAAGCACAACTGCAACAATTGCCGCAATGGCAAGTGCGACTCCGCCGGCTATCCATGTGGTCTGATTTTTTCGAGCAGTCATCTCTTCTCCATGTGTTCAACAGTTTCTTTCACTTCACTCTTTTTTGTATATGTCGTACAAAGCAGTATCACAACGCTTACAAAACCACATAGTGCCATGAACGGTAATGACACAAAACCAAAACGACGAAACCAAATCGTGGTACACGGCACATCAATGGCACACACATTCGATTCCCAGGTGGGGTTCCACTCCAATAAATAGTGGTACAAAGAAATCACCATGCCTACTGCAGCCAGCGGCACAGCATAAATAGTCACTTCGCGTCGGGCGGCAACACGATTTTTACGCACCAGTGCCACCAACAAAATCACTGCTAGCGGATACATGCATGCTCGCTGATACCAACACAGCTTGCAGGGGTTGTAATTTGCCGCTTCGGAAAACCACAAGCTGCCAAACATCGCAAAAGCGGGCACCGCAAACGCCAAGGGCAACGCCACGGGGCGAAAGGCCTCTACAAAATTGTGAGAGGCAGTCAATCGCTGAGAGGTGAGCCGCGCCACCAACAAGACCAGCGACCCACCCACTGCGAAGAGCGCCAAAAGCGCCGACAACAGCTGCATGGGCTCGGTGTTCATACCTCTTAGTCTCACCTCGCCAGACCCGAGTTCCCAACACCCCTCAAAAGAAGCCGAAGTGACGTATTTTCCTCACTTTTCGTGAAAACGGCGCCAAGTGGCAAGATGAAGACCGTGTCACGCGTGAACTCCCTTGGCCTCGATGCCGTTACTGCCCTGCGTACCACCCGCCGTAAACATCGGGTGGAAGAGATGGAATGGTTCGAAGCGCTGTACCGCGTGTATCTCGCCGCCATTGTCATTGGCGGGGCCATCCTCTTTCTCTCTGGGTTGGTGAAAGACACTCCGCTCTCTACAGCCGAACTCAGTGTTGTTGCACAACGCGGCCCCCATGTACTTGGTGTTGTCATTGCAGTTGCACTCTTCATTGGCATTCGCAGCGGCAACAACGGCGGCCCACTTGCAGTGGAAGAAGCTGAAGTGCGTCACTTGCTTCTTGCCCCCGTTCCTCATTCTTTAGTGTTGCGTCGCCCGGCCATTCAGCGTTTGCGATCTACTGCTTTTTCTGGTGCAGCAGCAGGCGCCATTGCCGGCCAACTTGCCTCGCGTCGTTTACCTGGCTCGTTTGCTGCGTGGGCGTTTTACGGCGCTGTGTTTGGTTTATGTGCTGGCCTCATTGTTGTTGGCGGAGCGCTTCTTAGCCACGGCTTACGCTTCAACAAATTGTTGTCGTCACTCGTGGTGTCGGCTCTCGTTGCATGGCAAGTTGCCATGGCCGTACAACACACCAGCTTCCCCGGACCATTCGATGCCTTTGGCAGCATGGCGTTATGGCCGCTACACCAAGAAGCAATTGATCTCGTTGCAGTAATTGTCACCATTGTTATTTGTGCATCGGGAATTTTCACCGTAGGCAATTTGTCACTGGAAGCACTTTCACGACGCAGCAGTTTGGTATCGCAACTACGTTTTGCCGTCACACTCCAAGACCTGCGCACTGTTGTGTTGCTACGCCGCCAACTCAGCCAAGAACAAATGCGCAAGACTCCATGGCTCACACTCAAGCGAGTTGCAAAAACACCACCTATTCCACGACGTGGATTTCAAAGTTTGTTGAAGTTCCCAGCGCGCCGCATTGTGCGTATGGAACTGCTCATCGCTGTTGCGGCCATGTGCCAAGTGTGGGCGTATCGTGGCACCACGCCTGCAGTAATTGTGAGCGGTCTTTGCCTCTTTGTATTCGGACTCGAAATTATTGAGCCGCTTTCACAAGAAGTCGACAAACCCGATCGCACCGACGCCATCCCCATTGAACGTGGCGAACTCATGTTGCGTCACCTCATTGTGCCCACGCTGTTTTTACTGCCTTTTACTGCCCTTGGCGTGCTTGTTGCCTACCTCTTTGAACCAGACGCCATCACCCTTGCTGTTGCACTCATTGTGGGGCTCCCCGCTATTGGTGCAGGAACAGCCGGCGCAATTATTAATGCAGTGAAAGGCGCGCCCGACCCACTGGGTCAGACCAACGAGCGCATGTTCATGCCACCAGAAGTTGCCGGCATGACCACCATGACCCGCGCCGTGTGGCCACCCATAGTTGCCATCTTGGGTAGCTTGCCTATTCTTGCGGTTCGTACAGGTGTACATCACGGCGACAACGCAGTGGGTGCAGCACTACGCACGGCAATTGGTGTTGTTCTCCTCTTGGCGTTTGTGGGTGCATGGGTACGCCATCGCGACGCAGCACGTCAGTGGTGGAAAACTTTTGTTGACGGCGGAAAACAATCTGCATTTGGTCAACCAGGAAAATGAACTGTCAGTACTTGGAAGGAACATTATGAGCCGTCATCCTCAACCACCTCATCGTCGCAACGAAGAAACTTCTGCGCCTACGTCGTCAAAAAAGAAGCGTGCGCAAGAACCCGTTGTTCAACTTCCACCTGCTGCACTTGAAGCACACAACGTGGCAAAAGATTACGGCGATGCACCTGCACTGCATCCGCTCACTTTGCGCATTGAACACGGCCAACGCGTTGCACTTCTTGGCCACAATGGTTCGGGCAAAACCACTCTCATGCGTATTGCATCGGGTCTCCTCGATGCATCAAGTGGCAAGGTCACACTCAGTGGTCATGCACCACAGTCGTTAGAAGCTCGTGCATTCACCAGCTACCTAGCTGACACTCCCACTTTCTACGACGACTTGTCGTTGTGGGAACACCTCGAGTTCATTGCCCGCTTGCATGGCGTTGAAGAGTGGGACCAACTTGCAGCCGACTTGCTCGATCATTTGGGTTTGTACGAACGTGCCGATGAATTGCCCAACCGCTTCTCGCGCGGGCTGCGTCAAAAAGCTGCCATCGCCATTGCATTCATTCGCCCCTTCGAATTGCTCTTGGTCGACGAACCCTTTGTTGGTCTCGATGCCTCGGGTAAAGAAGCTCTTCTCGCCTTGTTCGACCAGGCCGCCGCCGATGGTGCCACCTTGGTGGTAGCCACCCACGAACTTTCTTTTGTGAACAAGGTGGAGCGCATTATTGCCCTGCGCGACGGAGCCGTTATTCATGACGGCCCGCAGGGCGAAACCAATGTCGACGCCTTGGTGCGCGCCGACGCCACCGCAAGCGAATAGCACCTCGCATACCCGTTGGGCAGCACAGAGCGGTAGCCTGCCCACATGCTTGAATATGCAGCCCTCACCAGCAGTGACCCCGCCGATCTTGCGCGCCAAATGACCGAGCGTTCCGCTCAGGGTTGGGAAATTCTGCAGATCATCTCCAATGGCGCCAACATCACGGCCTTTGCCCGTCGCGCAGCCGTTACTACCCAAGTAGCAAGTGCGGTAGCAACACCTACCACCGCTACTCCAGTCACTTCAGCCACATGGGGAGCAACTACTGCTACCACCTCGGCCAGCACACCTGTAGTCACTAGCGCAATCAACACCTCAGTTGCTTCCAGTGTTGGCGATGCTGCTGCTCCTGCCAACTGGTACCCCGACCCAGCAGGTCGTTTTGAATTGCGTTACTGGAATGGTTCAGCATGGACCGAGCACGTATCGCGCAATGGCCAACAGTCCATCGACCCACCTGTTGCCTAACACCGCACACGTTTTTCGAAAGTCACTTCACTCGTTATGCGCATCACTTCCCTTGGCCACGCCGGCATGCTCATTGCCACACGCGACATCACCATCTTGTGTGACCCATGGTTTGAGCCTGCTTTTTTTGGTTCATGGTTTCCTTTTCCGCGCAACGACCAACTCAGTAGCGACATCACTGCAGCAATAGAGAACCCCAACTATCTCTATATCTCACACATTCACGGCGATCACCTCGACGAAGCGTTTCTCACCAACCACGTCAATAAAGAAACTCCCGTGTTGTTGCCCGACTTCCCTACACGTGAACTTGAACGCACCTTAGGAAAGCTTGGCTTTCGTAATTTCATTCGCACACAAAACGGTATTGCTGCACCACTCGTTAACGGTGTGAGTGTTGCCATTCATATTGAGTCGAGCATTAGCGACGGCCCCGGCGGCGACTCAGCGCTCGTCGTTATCGATGGCGAAACAGTTGTGGTGAATCAAAACGACTGCCGCACGCACGACCTCACTGCACTTGCATCACACGGCAAGGTCGATGCACACTTCTTACAATTCAGCGGTGCTATTTGGTATCCCATGGTCTACGACATCCCTGAAGAGGAAAAGCGGGCGCTTGCTGCAGCAAAAGTGGAATCACAATTTGCTCGCGCACTTGCCTACGTCAACAAAGTCGATGCACGCGTGGTGGTACCCAGCGCTGGCCCGCCATGTTTCTTAGACCCCGAACTCTTTCATCTCAACATGGTGACTGGTGAAGAAATCTCTATTTTCCCGCATCAACCAGAATTCGTTGCACGCCTCACCGCGCACGGCCACACGGGCATTCTCAATATGCCCGGCACTGTTATTGATATTTCTCCCGGCGATGTTGCCATTACTCACCCCGTGAGCGACGAAGCACTCCACAACACCTGGAACAACATCGGCAGCTACCTTGCCTCATACCAAAAAGACTGGATGCCTTGGCTAGCTGCCCATAAAGCCACCTGGCTTGCGCCAACAGAAAAGCTTCTTGCCAACATTCAAAGCTGGTTCCGACCACTTCTTGCCATGTGCCCCACGGTGTCAATGGGTGCAGGCGGTAACTGCCTCATTCAAACGGTGAGCGCTGCTGGTGCCGAACCCACCGCCGACGACCTGGGCATTTACATTCACTTCGAATATGGCGATGTGCAGAAATACACCAACCAGCCGTATCGCTATCGCTTCATCATTCAGCGCGAGTTGTTAGAAACTGTTGTTGCCGCCAAAGCAGTTGACTGGTCGAACGCCCTTTTCCTCTCGGCACGTTTTCGCGCGTGGCGCGATGGAGATTTCAACGAGAACCTTTATAATTTCTTCAAGAGTTTGTCTGTTGAACGGATGAGCCGCACCGAAATTGAAGCGTACCGACGAGCAACAGAGCCCACCATGTCACAAGATGAAGTTCAAGTAGGCGATTACATCGTCGAGCGTTATTGCCCACACCGCCAAGCCGACCTCGCCACCTTTGGCTCCATTGAGGGCGACGAACTCGTGTGCTCATTGCACGGCTGGCGCTTCGACCTTGCCACTGGTAACTGCAACAGCTCTGTTGGCAAGAGCATCAGTATTCGTAAGCGCTCGTAGCGCAAACTATTTGCGCTTGCGGCGCAACTTATCGGCAACGCCAAGCACCTTGCCAGCGAAGTCGTTTGACAAATTGAATCGGCGCTTTGCCCAGTCGAATGCTTGCAACGCTTTTTTATCGGCATAAATGAGCACGCGTTTTGCGCCATCATCTGGTCGCGCCTTGTAGTTCGTGGAATGCACCACCGGTGCATCTTCTTCAGTGAAGTAATACAACGCCAACGACTGACGCGCCACACCCACAGGTGACGTGAGTGGGTCGGGGTGGCCATGAAAAGAATCGGCGTCGGTATTAAAAATGAGCACGCGGTTGCCTATAGGTGCCACACGTTTTTCACAGCGCTTCATATCGCGCGTCCATAATTCCAGGTCGCCGCCATATTCAGGTAACCAATTTTCGTTGCAATACAACAGCAAGTTCACGCGCCGGCTCCAGTGCCGGTGATGCGGGTGCACCGAAAAGTCGGCGTGCACATTTAAGAATCCGCCCGTAATGGTTTGGTGCATTCCGCCGCCTTCAAAGGAAGGGTCGGTAATCAGACCACTAATGCCCGTGAGGTGTTCTAAGTACGTCAGGAAGGCTGGCGAGTTCAACGCGGTAGCCACTTGCTGAATGGTTGCGCCCCATGTTTCGCTTCGAGGGTTGGCAAACTTGCGTTCATTCACATGTGCATAGTTGGTCCACTTACTGGGGTCTACTGCAGGGAATTCAGTGAGCACCGCAGCAAAAACGTCTGGTTGCAAAAAGTTTTCAATAACGGTGTGTGCGTAGGGCAAAGCGGTGGCATGTGATTGTTCACGCAATGCACCCTCGAGCGCAGGAACATTCACAACAGAAGCAAGATCATTCAACGAAATTTTGGTTCCCCCAAAGAACGATTAACGCTTCAACTCATACAAGAACTGATACGCAAACAACTGCGGCCGTACTTTCACCAACGCGCGGTCAATTGCGCGAATAGGCTTCAACTTGTTCGACACCTTGCCAGACCCACCGCGGTCGGCTACATCGAATGGCAAACCTGTGGTGCCTACTAACTTCACGCTGTAGCCAGCTTGTTTCGCCATACGCTCAAAACTGCGGCGTGTAAAAAATCGCACGTGAGTACGGTCGAGAATGCCTCGGTTGTCGTAGTCGAATCGGCCAAAAAGTGTGCGCATACGCGGGTACCAGTGCCCAAAGTTAGGAACGCTGGCAATGACCGCACCGCCTGGGGCTAGCCGAGGAGCAATGTCCTTGAGCAACGCTTCTGGCTGGCGCACGTGCTCAAGCACATCGGCACACACCACAACATCTAATGCAGCAGGTAAACCTTCAGGTAAACCTGCATCGAGGTTTGCCTGAATAAATTTGTCGATGCGGCCAAACACTTGTGGGTGTTCTTCAAGGTCAACACCTGTAACGGTGTATCCCAAGCTTTTCATTTGCATTGAAAGCAAACCGTCGGAGCAACCGAGGTCGAGTACTTCACCAGAGCTACGCCCCGACAAATACTTCACAATTTGCCCATGTGACGACAATGGGTCGCTCTTGTACTCGTAGGCAACATCGCCTCGCAACTTTTCGTCGTACCCAAAACCCATTTTGCGCAAACGGTATTGCGTGGAGTGCTTAAACAAATCTTTGGCGTACTTCATGCCATCGACGTAGCAAATTTCGTCGCCGTAGTACGTAGGAATGGGTATCTCTACAATTTTTGCGCTGATGTCGAGCAACTGCAAAATAATTTGTGTATCGAAGTCGAAACCATCAGAGTTTTTCGCTAGTGCGATTTTCTGCAAGCTCGATACGCGGTACGCGCGGTAACCGCTGTGCCATTCGGTGAGGCTTGCCCCCGTCATGGTATTTTCATAACGGGTGAGAATTTTGTTGCCCACATATTTGTAGAGCGGCATGCCACCTTCACGTGCTGCACCGCTGTTCATCATGCGTGAACCAAAAACGGCGTCGGCGCCATTTTCCACTATGGGTTTCACCATCTCGGCCATCAGTTCGGGGGCATACTGGCCATCTCCGTGCAGCAACACCACCACGTCGAGGCCCATCTCGGCGGCTAGCTGGTAGCCCGCCTTCTGGTTACCCCCGTAGCCCAAGTTCACCGGGTGGCGCACAATGTGCAATGGCAAGTGGTCGTTCGAGCGCTGGTAGGCAAGTGCTACTTCGTGTGTGGCATCGGCACTCGCGTCATCACACACCAATACGGCTGCAACTTCAGCAGCTACATCGTGAGGAATACGGTCGAGAACCTTTTCGAGCGTTGTTTCGGCGTTATAGGCAACAACCACAACACCAATACGGAGTCCACCGAAAAGCCCTGACATTGCGTTTATGTTACTACTTCACTAAAGAGAGTTGAACGTTTACCTGTTCTTTGTCGTGCTGTAAGTAGACCACATTGCTTTCCCACCCATACCAAGTGGGGCATGACCCCACCCGCGCCGCAGCGAGGTGCTTTGCCTTTAGGGTGGCAAAGTCAATGGACCGGTTACTGTCACTTCCCACGTCGTACAGAGAATAATGGTCGTTGCTAAACCCAAAGTCTGAGTAAGCAACAATCCAGTTATAGCCCAGGTAATTTTCCGGCAAAATCACTCGCTCCACATACTTACGCGTGGCACCCACCTGCAACCTGCCATCAGGCGATGAGTCAAGCTGTACGCCGTATTCACCCACTTTGTCGTTTACACCAGGGGCCGCTACATACGGAATAGCGGTTCGCGTTCCTGCTGCATCTACTTGCTCTACTGTCACCAAACTCGTATTGCTCACACTTCCTGTGACAGGAATATCAAAACGGAATCCCGATTTTTTACCGGTTACTACTCCACGAATAGCTAAGTCGGGTCGCTCACCAGAACTTGGGCCAGAAATAAGCAGTGTGTTGTTGTACTTCACTTCAACAGTGACTGCCTCATCATCGTTGGTATGTGCCCATCCAAAGACAGTGAGCATTCCCTTCACGGGTTCACTCTTCATCGGTACACCTGGTTTTTTCGGAGCAAAAGTGAGATAGTTCGATGACACGCCCCAGTTGCACGTGTTCAAAGAACGCAATGAGGAAAGTTTCTCGGCTCCACTTTGTGCAGGTACTGCATGAACAGGTAATCCTTTACCAGGAGCAAGGTCCTTTCGTAAAAAGAGTACGTCGCCAAAATTTTTTCCGCCGACAGTGGTCCACGGAGAATAGTTACGCAGTAGGTACTCACTAATGGCCCAGTGCCGCACTGAGTTCGACAAATCATCCCATTGGTCGAGTGGGCTGTCCCATCCATACGACACCACTTCAGGTTTTTTGGTACGCAGTGCAGTAATCACTTCATTTTGTGCGGCCACCGAAGAAGCTTGGAGCACGTAGCTATATCGAGTGAGTGGTTTTTTATTCAATAAGAAGTTGTACACCGTGGTCATGTTGCCAAAGTCATAAATTTTTGCTTGCATGCCAATATTGGTTTCCAAGAACGTGCGCAACTGGCGATAATTTTCAACGAATTCATATTCTTGCGAATACCCCACCCGTGGGAACTCTGGCTTTTGTGCTGTCACGGGCTGTACCTGAGCACCAGCATTGTGCACATGGGCATTCAATACATCAGCAGTGGTCATAAAAGGAAACAACAATGCCATGGTGAGTACACCAAATGCAACCGTGTGCACCGAAGTTTTACGCCGCGTATTCACTACTGCTTTTTGCACAGAATCACTCATGGTTCCCACCACTCGCGTCACTACATAAAAGAGCAACGGCAAAGACACAATCAGCGACTGATAAAAATGCGAGTCGGGCCTGTTCAGTGTCTTTTGCATAAAGAGCAAGTTGCCCAGCGCCAAAGCAACCGCTACCCAATCTTCATTGCGCAACGCGCGGTGCGAGCGAATGCGCCACACCACAAACCAAATGACACAGAGAATGGCAATGCCAATGGCAAAAAGCACCGTCCATTCCGTACCCCACCCAAACTCTGCCAATGTTGGCCATCTATTGAGTGGAACACCAGTTTCAATGTGCCATGGAAACGGAAAGATACGCCACCAATTGATATACCCCTTCAACACGCCGTAATGCCACATCACGCCGGCACTTGCAGCAAGTGCTGCAACCACTCCACCTGCGCCATACAAAGTGGAGCGAAAGAGGACAACGCACTCACGCAGTGAATATCGCTTCCATCTCAACAGCACAGCATCGCGCAAGAAAATGGTTGCACAGGCTGCTGTAGCAAACACCACCATCTCGGAACCGGCAATGACCGAGTACGCCAGAGCAACACCAAAGAAGATCGCTCGTACCCATGTGGTTTTACGTACAAAGAGCAAAACGCTCACAGTGACAAGAGCAATAGAAGCAAAGCGATACACAAAGAGCATTGAGTTTCCGGCAAGTATTTTGGTGAACCCACCCATTGCAGTAAATGGGAACATCAGCGTCAGAGTGAGCCCCACCAAGGCCATCCAATACCGAGACGCGAGCGAAGCACACGCCACATAAATAGCCACCACCAAAAGCGGAATGAAAATCATTTGTGTTCCGGCACTGAAGCCCCAATACGACGTACCAAAAAGTCCAAAGCTCACCCGCGGAACTACTGCCGCACCATAAAAACCGATGTTGAAAAAGAAGTCTCGCCACGGCATCCACCCGCTCTTCAGCAGCCAGCCACCATTCAACGATTCACCATTGTGAAAAATATCGATATACCCAATGGTGCTAGGTAAATAACTTGTCCAAATGAAAAGAAATACCGGCACCACCATAAAGGCCAGTCGCTGGCGTTCTCGGCGCACAAAGTCGCGCTTGCCCCACATCACGTCACTCACCAATAACGCCACCACTGCAACTGCCACTACAGGCAATGGCAACCAAGCAAACTCACGATGCTGACCCGTAGAAGCCACGAGCATTTCAGTTGTGCTCGACACCCACCACGCACCGAGAAGCACAAATGCGGTACCAAATAAGTTCACTGCACTCAGCGAGCGTTTCCCAAAGTGCGACACACCATAAACCAGTGCCATATACGCAGCGGTACCAGCGCCCAGAATCCACCAACCATTCGTGCTCTGGCGCCCTGCCGCTACAGCACATTCATAACCAAATACTCCCGCCACCAGAGCTACGCGCCAGAAATGCATCACACCAGCAACCGGTGCTATTTCTTCTTCCACTACGTGTACTGCAATGGTGTCGCTCGCGCCCACCACTTCACGCATCTGCTCGCTGCGTGCAAACAGTTTGGGAAGTACCAAATACGTTGCCAACACCACCGCAGGAAAAAGAAACATCCACAACAAAAAAACTTGCCAATACCTATCGAGTGGGAAGTTGTACACCAATGCATAACCCATGCGGTCAGTCATGGGCAATGGCTTCTCTGGCCAAATATTCGTGAACACCGTGGTCACACCTGCACCCACGACAATGGCAATGAGCATGCGCGCTGTACGTTGGCGCACGGCTACAACAAACGAATTCGGACGGTCATCTGCAACGTCAACTTGTGTTACTTCAGAACGCGAAAACCATTTAGCTTTTAGTTTCAATGCTGGGCGCTCCACCACAAACCACGACACCGTCGTGACCACACCCGACAACACCACTCCAACAACAACGCGCACACCAGAACTCCACGTCGCACTGTGTCGCATTAATAGCACAAAAATAGGAAAGTGCCACAAGTACAAACCGTATGAAACCTTGCCCACCATACGTAACGGCTTCACGTTGAAGAGTCGTGCACCTCGCCACGAACCTTCGGCAATGGCCAACACCACGCAACCCACACCAATTGCTCCAAGTGTGAGACCACCCTTATACAAATACGCCTGCAAAGGGTTCGTACGCGCAACTGTTGCCAACACCACCACAAGGCCACCCCACGCAGCAACATGCAATACTCGTGCCCGCACCACTTGCCATTGGAACAAGAAGGCAACCAAGCAACCCACCAGCAATGCATCGAGTCGTGTATCGGTACGCACAAATACAAATGCCCAACCCACACCGCTATTCCACACATGCAAGCGGTACCACGCCACCCACAACACACCCAGTGCCAAAGCAGCAACGCGCACCCACTGGCGTTTCCACAGCGCCACCATGGCCAACAACACCACTGGCCACACAATATAAAACTGCTCTTCAATGGACAGCGACCACAAGTGCCCAAACTCAGTAGCTAAATGTTTTGGATCCCACACGCTGTGCCAGTTTTGATAATAAAAAAGTGACGACCTCACCGTTGGCCACAAACTCGACCACGTGGAACCATCGAGCACCAACACAATGCTCACCACACCAAGCATCACCACCAGTGCCGGCATCAGCCGTAGTGCACGACGCCCATAAAACGAGCGCATCCGCACCGCACCACTCGACTCGCGTTCATCAATGAGCAGCGAGGTAATGAGAAAACCGCTCAACACAAAAAAGATGTCGACGCCAAAATAGCCACCGTGCAAAAAATCATTCAGCCACTGCGGCCCAAAACCACCTGGCACCAATTCAAACGAGTGGCGCATGAGCACCAGCAACACGGCTACTCCGCGCAAACCATCGAGTGCCCCATTATGCGTTAAGCGTCGAGCCACATTTCCCCCATGAAATTGAAACCATTAAAACACGAGAGCCAGGCCTCGTTAGTACACCCACACCCGAGCATCGAACTCAAGTACGCCCGTTTCCCACAACATGTCCATTGCAGGCACACTCAC
>CANFUE010000026.1 GCA_947450115.1 Acidimicrobiaceae bacterium
CTCGCAAGGCGAAGATTTTCCGCAAGATTCTCTAATCACAGCCCAGCTACGGCGTGCATTGCCGGACTTCCCAGCTTTTCGGTATGCTCAAGAGGCAATAAATCGCTACACGCGGGTGTAGCTCAATGGCTAGAGTTCCAGCCTTCCAAGCTGGCTATGCGGGTTCGATTCCCGTCACCCGCTCCACTGCCCTACTCGACATACCGTGCGGCGAAAGCCGATCGTGTCATCTCATATATGTCTTCTGGACCGTCTGACTCATCGATTTGCTGACCCACAAGCGTAAATCCGAAACTGCGCACCAGAGCAACCGAGGGTTCATTTTCAGGACTCACCGTATACCTGAATACTTCCACTCCAGGCTGCGAACTGGCCCACTGCCACATGCCCAGTAAAGCCTCACGGGCGAAGCCGCGACGCCAATGCTTTTCGTGCACCCCGAGCCCTATCTCGAGCATTCCGCGATCATCTGGTGGACCATGAAAACTCGCACTTCCAACAACATTGCCAGAAGCGCGCTCTACCAAAAAACGCACAAACCACATATTCACTTCTGGGTTACTCACCACCTGCGGCACACGCCAAGCAAGAGGTGATGCTCCCTCAACAAGTATCCGATGAGGATTGTGAAACAACACATTCCGCAAGATGTGCTCGTCGTTACGCATCTCGTATAGGCGAATCAATTCGGTTCCTGTGAGATGGAAAAGGTCAAGCCGATCACAAACAATGAGAGGCTGGCGTAATTCCATGAATGACACGTTACGAATCCACTGAACCTGGTTTTTTACCTTCGCTTAAAATTGAATCTATAGATTCAACAACATGCGTCTCGTTCACGATGCTGCGGCCAAGGCTGGAGCGCAAACGCTCGAGGTGCTTCACGTCCTTTTTCCGAATGTGTACGCCATCTTCAGTCAGCGCAGCCATTCGCCCAATAAACCGTTCGTTTGAACGCATTCGGCGTCGCTGCAGAGCATCGGCGGGGGTAACGAAACCGGCAAACATATACAAGTTGGTGAGGAAATATAACAAAGCCAGCCACACCCCATACGCCGATAAAACAGCGTCTGCAACGACAGCATACTTAAACGACATCATTCCGTACATCCATGGCAAACCGCCTCCATAAATTGACTCTGCTCGATGAGAGTGCGGAATATTTCCTTCAGGAAAGTACGGGTAGCTTCGATCATCTACTGCATCATCTGCAGCAAACTCTGAAAAAATGGCACGACTCAATGCCACCTTTGCACCAATATGCAATCCCTTTTTCGCAAAAAATTGAACCGGCAGACCGATGGTTGTTAACTCGGAATCCGGAAGTCGTGGGTTTGTTGAATAACTTCCCGAAGGAATTTTCTTCGTGGTCAACCAACCAGAGTCATGTGCGAGCGCCAGTGCGTCTGGTACGGGCAATAAGACAGACTGCGGAGCGAGTGCTGCCTGTTTAATTGATGGACTCTGATAGTCATCAAAAATGCAGATAGCACCACTTGCGCTACGAAGGTATTGATCAATTGCGTCGGGTTGTGACTTCGCAAAGGAATAGCGGGGTCGCGCTGCAGCAGAAAAATAACTATTGAGAATCTGCATGCAAACTTGAGTTGATGCTGACCCTTCCGGCAACATCACAACCGACTGCCCGGATATTGAGGTGATATCTGATCCGGCGGGAAGTCCTTTCGCAAAGAGCATCATTCCTCGCACCGACACCACTCCGTACGACTCAACCGAAGATAAGTCAACTCCCTTGAGATCTTGCGCAACAAAGCCAGCTTCCGTCTTTGTCTTCGGATCAACGATTTCCTTGATGATGTCACTCGAATTATCAGTATTTGAAATATTGAGGGTGAATCCATCTTTTTCTGTTTGTGTCGCAATTCTCTTCGAAGCTGTTTCGAAATAGGCTCCTTTAACTCCCGCCATTGCCTCAATGGAAGTGTCGGGAATCTTGCTAAGAACAACCCAAATTGCAAAGAGGAGGCTAAACACCAGCGACAGCGGCAACAGATGACTGGATAACCAGCGCAAATAGATTTGAACTTCACGCACGATTTTCATACATAGACACTACTGGTAGCTACTCAATGATGGAGATTGCTCCACTGGGGCAGACCTGTATTGATTGGCGTGCTTCTTTGCGTTGCTGCTCGGTGGTCAGTTCACTCACCAGCACTTCCGGGTAGTCGTCTTCTCCAAAAGCAAACAACCATGGATGGTTGTAGCAACATTCGCCTGCCATCATGCAGCGTTCTTTATCAATCACTACTTTCATGAAGCCCTACTTGTCGAACTGAATCCAAAGTTCACGTGGCGAGCGAAAACCACCGGAGTCAATATTCGGCGAAGTAATTCCTTCGTGTGTAGCAAATTTCGGACGCGGATTTTTCATGACTTCCATCATGCGAGTGCAGGCGATAACCGCCTCTTGACGTGCCATTGCATAGCCCATACAGAAGTGCTGACCAACACCGAAACCTAAGTGACCCTGTTTGTCGGACTTATACCGAGCTGAACGATTTTCGCGACCCATGTGCAGATCTTCTCGATGAATATCGAAAACATCGGGGTTCTTAAACACCCGCTCATCGCGATTGCCCGCACCAAGAGAAAGGATCACTTGCGCCCGTTCAGGAATCACTCGACCATGCATTTCAACTTCTCGTGTAGTGAAACGTGACTGGACATGCACCACCGGGTCAAAGCGCATCATTTCCGAGAAAACGTTGTCCCATAGCGCTGGGTCTTTCTTCACATCTTCAAACTGATCGGGACGCGTGTACAGCATGTGATACCACATGTTGGCAATTGCTTTGTCGGTTGTGTCTCCACCCGCAGCAAGAAGTAGAGCAATGAAACCCTTCACTTCATCCATGTTCATGCGTACGCCGTCGAGCTCGGCCAAACACAACTTTGAGAGCAGGTCGTCTTTGGGGTGCGCCAAACGATCTGCGACGAGAGGTTCCAAGTATTGCCACATTTCATTGCGTGCAGCAATGCCGCGAGCTAAGTGTTCACCACCAAAACCCAAGCCGGCAATGAGGGCCTGATACCACACAACAAACTTTTCTTCATCGGCTCGTGGAAGTCCCAGAATGTTTGAGATCACTCGAATGGGGAATTGATTCGAGAACTGCTGTACAAGTTCCACTTCCCCTTCACCCGAGCAACGCTCTACAAGTTCTCCAGCAATTTGCTCAACGAACGGAATGAATGAGACGAGACCCTGCCCCACGAATTGCCCGGCAACTACGTTGCGCAACCAGCGGTGACGGTCGCTGTTTCCGTATTCCAAGATGTTCGGTCCAAACACATGCGACGAGCCAAACACATACGGGCCATCGGGCTGATACATCGCGCGGTCAAAGCTTTCATTGTCTTGAAAAGCAGCATTGACATCGTCATAGCGACTGATGATCCAACGATTGTGGAAACGATCACGGAATAAAGGATGGTGATCGCGGAGCCGTTGATACAACGGAAACGGATTACTTTGAAACTCTGGAGAGTCAAACTCCCGTGGGTCAATTTCGTGTGCGAGTCCAGCCATAACAAAACTTTACCCCAGCAAAAATACTGCTTTAACCACGCCGCAGTGGCGCCATCACTTCTTCCACAAAGCGCAGAACTGGCTCAGTGTTTTGCGGGTGCCCGAAGTCCATGACGAAGTGCTGTACCCCTAACTCGGCCAAATGAGATAGCTCATCAAATAACTGTTGCGACTCGGCACCTGTATTAGGCAATGCGTGCTCGACGGTGAGCGACACTTCAACTGCACTCGTTTCGCGCCCAGCCTTCACAGCAGCGGCAAAAACAATGTCTCGTTTTCTCAACCACTTTTCGTCACTGCCAAATATGGGAGAGTTCCATATATCGGCAATGCGTCCCGCAAGCGGCAAACCAATTTGCTCGCCGAATGCACCAATGCATACCGGTGGAACCACTTCAGGCAATGGCGGAGCCGCGGCACGTTGAATGCTGTAGTGCCGACCCGTGAAACTTGGTGCTTCTTGCGTCCACATCAAGCGGCAAATATGTACGAGCTCTTCGAGTTCCTGAAAGCGCACTGCAGGGCGAGGAAATGCGTAGCCATAAGCACGGTATTCCTCTTCACGCCAGCCTGCGCCAATGCCCAAAATGAATCGATTGCCCGACAACACCTGCAAGGTGGCTGCCATTTTTGCGGTGAGCGCTGGGTTGCGATAACCCTGGCCCAATACGTGGTGGCACAGCATCACATCGGGAAACTTCGCTGCCAACCATGTGAGCGTGGTCCAAGCTTCCATAAATGGGTCGGTATGCGTATCCATGCCATAGAAATGGTCGGCAATCCACAGCGAATCAAAATGTGGCAACGCAGTAGGCAAGATGTTTTTCTCTTGAAAAACAACGATCGGTTGATGGTCGCTCCACCTATTGCCAATGACAGGTGAAAGCCACCCGAAACGCAACCCTGATGTTGCCGATGAGTTCGTCACAGTTACGGCGCGATGATTGCGTATGGCGCAGTAATTTCAAAAGCAGCTACAACGTCGTATGACTGCCCTGCTTCTGTATCGGTGCCACCTTGCCAACCGTGCCATGGGTATTCCACTGCACCGTTTTCACGCAATATCGGACGGCTAGTTTTCTTGTCCCACATAAAGAATGGTCCATGCTCATCACCTTGCTGCAATGGCGTACGCGCACGGTCGGGTGCTCCTGGCTTCGATGTTTCATACATGCCGCCATTACCGGTGCCGTTTTGCAACACCCAGTGCACTTCAGCAAACGCCGGACGTGTTGGTGCTGGGTCGTGGCCATGGTTGTGTGTCGACAAGTCAACACCTTTACCTGCAGTCCACACGAACATGTAGGTGATTTCTTCACCGTCTGCATCGAGCAAGTGGAAACCAGGTGACAAATAGCAATCGAGACCATCGAAGAAAGGAATGACATCGTGATATCGCTCTTCAAATGTGATCCATGACAATTCATTGGCATGTGGACCGCTGTAGGCAAGTTGGCTCATTGAAGTGACCTTGTTTGGCACTTGAGCAGTACCCGTGAAAATGGTGAACACTGCACCATCGGGGCCAGCCACTACTTCTGCCTCAGTCACCTTGGTGTTACGCACCACTTTGTCTTCGGCATACGCCCCACGATTGATATTGACGAGGCGCCCAGTGACGACCTTGATGTGAACTGCACCCGCAGAATGATTGAGAGCAAAACTTTGGCCAGCATCGAGACGAACGAACTGAATATTCCAGCCGCCCACGCCCCACGTATCGGAAACAACTGGTGCTGCGCCTTCGCCAATAAAAATGTTAATTCCTGTACGGGTTGTAGAAACCTCGTTGCGTGCAGTGTGCGTCATATGTGCCCCTTACCCCTATATGAATGATCTGTTGTAAGAGTACCCAACAGACATAATGAGACATGGACTCGGACGACAACATTCGCACCCCACGCGGACTCTGCATCCCCGAACCAGCACTTTCCTGGACCTTTGCCCGTTCGGCTGGGGCGGGTGGCCAAAACGTCAACAAAACCTCCAGCAAGGCATCGCTCACCATTTCCACGCCTCTCATTACAGGACCCCGAGCTGCACTTGCCCGTTTGTTGAGTGTTTACCCCGAGACCATTCGCGTCACTCAACAAACGAGCCGTAGCCAATGGCGCAACCGGCAACTCTGTATTGCACAGGCAACAGACATGATCGATACTGCAGCAGCTCCTCCTGCTCCACCGCGGCGCCCCTCACGACCAACTAAGGGTTCCGTAGAGCGTCGCCTCACCAGCAAGAAACGCGAGAGTGAGAAAAAAGATCAGCGTCGCAAGGGTGGCTGGGAGTAGCAAGTACCGTAGTCCCCATGCCAAGCGACTTTGTCTTAAAATCAATGAACAACATTCACCGCACTATCTTGAAAGTAAGCGGTGGACGTAAAGGGTGGAACGCCGGCAACATGCCCGTCTTGAAACTCACCACGGTGGGTCGCAAAAGCGGAGAGAAGCGCGAAGTGATGTTGACTTCCCCGCTGCAATTCGATTCCACAATGGTCATCGTTGCTTCGCGTGGTGGCGACGATCACCACCCTGCATGGTTTCTCAACTTGCGCGATGAACCACTCGTTGAAGTGGCAACCCAAGACGAAACCAAGCACCAACGCCGAGCACGTATTGCCACCTCCGATGAGCGAAATGCAATGTGGCCACAAATTGTTGAACGTTACAAAAACTACGGCGGCTATCAATCGCGTACACAACGTGAGATACCGCTCGTCCTTCTTGAAAAAATTGGATAAGTCGTTTCATGACTTCCCCCTATAAAGCAGTGTGCTTCGACGTCGGCGGAGTACTCACGCATTCCATGAGCACCGTGATGCCCCAAGCGGCTATCGATGCCGGCATCGACCTCGAGGCTCTCGGACCCATCTTCATGGAGATGTTCATTTCCGAAGGCGACAACGACAACCCCGGACATCAGCTGGAACGCGGCGAAATTTCCATGGATCACTTCGTGAACCTGATGGGCGACATGGGAACCGAGATTCGCAAGGTATTGCACCCCGACTCAGAGCATTTCATCATGGCAAAGTTGAAGCCAGCGCAAGTTATGCACCACTTTGTTCAAGAGGTACGTGACGCCGGGTACTCCACCGGAATCATTTCAAACGTTATTAGCGAGTGGCTGCCTTGGTGGGAAAACTTCACACCCTCGCACGAGTTGTTCGACGTCGTTCTGTATTCCTGCGCCGTGGGTTTACGTAAACCCAATTCATCTATTTACGTTTCTGCAGCGCAGCAACTCAATTATGCGCCCGAAGAAATTGTCTACCTCGATGATTTTCTACCGATGGCAGAAGCAGCACGCAAAGTAGGCATGAAGGTTATTCACGTCACCGATCACGCCGCAGCAATTGCCGAAGCACGTGAACTTTTAGGCCTGTAAAACTCAGCCTTTTCCGCGAATTTTGAGCGCCATGGTTTCGTGGTAACGGTGAATCTTGCATTCACGCTCCGACAAAATGTGCTCGGTGTATCCGCTTGATTTTTTGGTACGTGCAAGCTGGTCGTAGATGGCAATGTCTTCACCAACAACAACCTTGAGTCCGTCCCAATGCTTTTGCATCGTTGCGAAATACGCTGCATATGCAGGGTCATTCATGTCGCCTGGGTAAATGAGTTGCCAGCACAAAAAGCGAGTGTGGTCTACTCCCAGTGGGATGGGGTTGAACACTTGAATGTGTTCTGGGTTGCAGTTGAACACCGTGTTCGGGAAGACCGTGTAGTGACAAATTGCATTTTTGTGGTGATCGTACGACTCATTCCACTTGTCCATGTTTTCCGGACGAGGAACAAAGCACATGTAGTTGTCGCCAACGAAATGGAACGAAGCCTTACGGCATGCCTTCACGAACTCTGGTGGTGAGTGGTGCAGCTGAGCAACGTGATAGATCTCGTTGAAGCCGTCGACAATTGCCTTGTAGCTGACGGGAACATCCCACTCCACTACTTCGTACAAAATCATGTCTTCCATTTTGTATGCACCAAGGTCAGAAGAAATTTCTGGACCAATGGACTCAATCAGTGAAGGTGCATCGTCGGGACCCAAGAGGTTGATCCATACCCAGCCACCCCATTCGCCCACGGCTACTTGCTTGGCGCGAACATCTTTCAAGTGTTCGTCGGAGAAGTCTTCGCGCTCAGGAACACCAACAAGCTTGCCGGTGGTGTCGTACACCCAGCCGTGATACGGGCAGGTAAAGCGACGAGCGCCACAACCAGAGAGTTCGGTCACAATTGCTGGGCCGCGATGTTGACATACGTTGTGAAACGCAGCGAGTGAGCCATCGGGCTGACGCGAGATGACAATGGTCTCACCATGACCTTCAAAAGAAATCCAATCACCAGAGGCAACAACTTGTTCCGTGCGTCCGGCAAGGATCCAATGCTTAGCAAGCACATGCTCGCGCTCGAGTTCATACTGCACGGGGTCGGTGTAAGGGTTGCGGCTCATTGTTGTTGGGCCGTAGTCAGGAACATTGTCGATTTGTGGGCCAAGTCGCGCTGGCAAAGATCCTCGTGTAGGTACATGCACCATCTGGAAACTCCTCTTGGTTGATACTCGCGTTACGTTGGTGCCTGCTGCACCGTGTAGCAATTCTGACAGGTTTTCAGCATTTAATACGGATCAGAAATTGGCTCTCATACAGGAAATGAACATTGCCGTGCAAATCCGTAGACATGGCGCTATCCTGTACCCCGTCGCAGTTGTTCTGCGGTTCCATGGGTGCATTCCGGCGTCCGTGGCCTAGTCCCTCGGAGACCCCCCATGGCGTCGAACGCCTCTATTTCCTTTGCCCAACTTGGGCTTCATTCATCATTAGTCGAATACCTCAACCATGCAGGCATTACGACCCCGTTCCCTATTCAGGTAGCCACAATCCCCGACGCAATCGCCGGCCGTGACGTACTTGGCCGTGGCCGAACTGGCTCAGGAAAGACCCTTTCCTTTGCTTTGCCACTCCTCACCCGTTTGGCTGAGAGCAACCGTCGCCGTCAACCTAACAAGCCCCGTGCCCTCATTTTGGTGCCTACTCGCGAACTTGCGAACCAGGTCAATGAGGTCATCATGCCCTTGGCCAAGGCCCTTGGCATGTTCACCACCACCATTTACGGTGGTGTTGGCTACGGCGGACAACTCACCGCACTGCGCAAAGGCGTCGACATTGTTGTTGCCTGCCCAGGCCGCTTGGTTGACCACCTCAACTCACGCAACATCAACTTCTCTGAAGTAGAAGTAACCGTTCTCGACGAAGCCGACCATATGGCTGAACTTGGGTTCTTGCAGCACGTCGAAGAAATTCTTCGCCAGACTCCTGAAGATTCACAGCGTTTGTTGTTCTCGGCAACTCTCGACCGTGGCATCGACCGTTTGGTGCGTAACTACTTGCACAACCCAGTCACACACGAAGTGGACTCAGAGCAATCACCTGTCGACGCAATGGCTCACCATGTGTTGCACATTCGTAACGACGACCGCTTTGGAGTACTCAAGAGCCTCTGCGCCGCACCTGGAAAGACACTTGTCTTTACACGCACCAAGCATGGCGCTGCTCGCCTTGCAGAACAACTCATGAAAGCCGGCGTTCCAAGCGTTGAATTGCACGGCAACTTGTCGCAGGCTGCTCGCGCTCGTAACTTGTCGGCATTCTCATCAGGTCGCGCCGACACTTTGGTAGCAACCGACATTGCCGCTCGCGGTATTCACGTTGACGACATTGCTTTGGTGATTCACGCAGACCCACCAGAAGAACACAAGGCGTACTTGCACCGCTCTGGCCGTACCGCACGTGCCGGCGCAACTGGCACAGTTGTAACCCTCATGACCGACAACCAACGTCGTAACGTGCGTGCACTCACCAAGAGCGCAGGCATTGAGCCAACAACAACTCGCGTCACACCAGAAGACGATTTCCTTGCCGAACTTGCTCCCGGCGAGCGCGTCTTCCGCGAATCAAGCAGCATCGTGTTGCATGAAGAGCGTCTCGACTCATCACGTGGCGGCGGACGCCGTGACGGTGGTGGCGGTGGACGTCGTGATGGCGGTTCACGTGGTGGACGTCGTGATGGCGGTTCACGCGGTGGCGATCGTGATCGTGCTCCTCGTTTTTCTGATCGTTCCGACGCACCACGTGCAGAACGTTCAGAGCGTACAGACCGCAATGACGGACCTCGCCCAGAGCGCACCTTTACTCCTCGTAGCTCGAGCCCACGTGAAGGCGCACCACGCGAAGGTGGATTCCGCGACCGTGGACCACGCACTGCAGAGCGTTCATCAGCACCTCGTGAAGGTGGATTCCGTGACCGTGGACCTCGCACATCTGGCCCACGCGATGGAGCACCACGCGAAGGTGGATTCCGCGACCGTGGGCCACGCACATCGAGCCCACGTGAAGGCGCACCACGCGAAGGTGGATTCCGCGACCGTGGGCCACGCACAGCAGGCCCACGTGAAGGCGCACCACGCGAAGGTGGATTCCGTGACCGTGGACCACGCGCAGCAGGCCCACGCGATGGATCACCACGCTCTTCAGCTGGCGGCTACCGCGGTGCACGCGACGGCGCAGCCCCTCGTTCAGGCGCACCGCGCACAGGTGGACCACGCGAAGGTGGTTTCCGCGGTGCACGTGATGGTGAGTCGGGTCGTCCAGCAGCTGCTGGTCGTAAGCCTTACGGCGCGTCAGCGGGCAAAAAGCGCTACTAATACCGGCGCAACAAAAAGCCCGGGAAGCAAGCTTCCTACGCGAATAGGTTTCACTTCCATAAACCGAAGTGCAATACCCAAAATCATGATTCCGCCTGTTGCACTCATCTCGTGCACCATACGATCAGTCAGAATTGCATCAAGGCCTGAGGCACCTAGTGTCATCAGGCCTTGATATATCCCCACAATGACTGCACTAATAGCAACTCCCCAACCCATGGTTGCCGCAAAGAGAATAGATACGAGTCCGTCAAGTGCCGCTTTCACAATGAGGATTTGTGCTCCCCTGCCCAAGCCATCGTCAATGGATCCCAAGATCGACATCGGCCCTATGGAGAACAACAGCGTTGCCGTTACAAACCCTTCAACGAAGCGTGGGTGCAAAGTTGTCAGCGAAGTTCGCGACAACCAACCTGTTTGAGTTTTCACTTCCACTGTGCGCCGAACCCAATTGCCTAACGATTCAAAGCGGTCTTCAATGCGCAACAACTCGCCAATAATTCCACCCAGCACAACACTCACGAGTGGAAACACAATGTTGTCAGTTTTCGCCGCAGTTGCGATGCCAAGAACCAGCGTGGTCATTCCCACTGCCTGTTCAACGGTGAGCCGCATGCGTTCCGATATGTAGCGCCCCACAATGAGCCCCACCAGGGTGCCCCCAACGATGGTGAAGACATTGGTGAGGGTTCCTATTCCGCGCATCGCCCTAGCCTACGTCTGGTCAAGGCTTTCTCGTAAGCGGTATAGGGTGCGGCAAAGCCGAAGAGATCGACTTTCGAATTTCGAAGGGATCCACATGAAGGTATTGAGCCAAGCATTATGTGCTGGAATATTTCTTGCAAGTGTCGCTGGATGTGCGCAAGATCCAAATGACACGCTGAGCGTAAACGCAAGTGACACAGCCGCAGACGGATCCACACTCATCATTGCAAGTGTGCGGGAATGGAAGGTCGTCGCCAATCGTATTTCGGTTTCCGCGGGGCCCACCACATTTCTTGTTTCCAACCTGGGAACTATCAAGCACGAATTTCTCTTAACCAAAACTGACTTTGCAAATGGGCAAATACCTATTGATTCCAAATTAAACAAATTTTCCGAAGAGGGCAAAGGTGTCAAAGTAGTTAAAGAAATTTCAGAATGGGCTCCACTAACAACCCAGCTACTTACCTTTAACTTGGCGCCCGGTAATTACCAGTTGCTCTGCAACATCCCAGGCCATTACGGCAACGGCATGCACACCGAGTTGATAGTGAAGTAGGGCTGCTACGTATTCAACCGCTGCACAAGGCGTGCGAGCGGAATACGAAAATCATCGAGCAAAGTAAAACCAGCTTGCACTAACGCTGCATTTTCTAAAACCGAGTTCGCTGGTCGTGGCGCTGGTCGAGGTGGTTGCAGGTCGGCTGTGGCTACTGGCAACACGCGCGCCGGGTCGAGCCCTGCTGCACGCAGCACTTCTTGTGCAAAGCCATGCCAACTCACCGCTCCTTGGTTTGTGACGTGGAAGATTCCCTGCTGCTCGTGTTCCACCAAGGTGGCAATCATTCCCGCTGCATCGTCGGCGAATGTGAGGTTTCCTATTTGATCATTGACAAAGGTGAGTTCTGGTTGAGCAGCCGCAATACGCAAAATGGTCTTCACCATATTGGCGCCATGAAAACCACATACCCATGAGATCCGCACGGTGAGGTCGATATCGCGCAGCGCCTGCTCGCCTACCAGCTTTGATGCGCCGTATACCGACTGCGGGTTCACAGCATCTGTTTCCACATATGGAGACTTTTTGTTTCCGTCAAAAACGTAATCGGTGCTCACATAGGCAACACGCGCACCCACTTTTTCAGCAGCACTCACCAGGGAGGCTGTTGCAGTTCCGTTCACGGCAAATGCCTTTTCCGCATCTGACTCGCACGCATCAACCGCGGTCCATGCCGCAGCGTGAACGATGAAGTTCGGCTTCACCGACGCAACGCACTCAGCCACTGCTTCTGGCTGTGAAATATCGAGCGTGGCGTGTGAAGCGCCCACCACTTCATGGCCGCCGCGTTCAAAGACCGAAACGAGCTCAGTGCCCAATTGTCCGGCTGCGCCAGTAACAAGAACTTTCATATGGAAATTACTTCTTACCCTTTAACGGCTCCCACCACCAGCGGTTGTCGCGATACCACTGCACTGTTTCTGCAAGTGCTTCATCGAGTGTGCGCTCTTTTTTCCAACCCAACTTGGTGATTTTGTCGATGTTGACGGAATAGCGACGGTCGTGACCTTTACGATCTTCTACGTACTGCACCATTTCTTCACCCACACCGAAAGCTTCGAGCAATTTGTTCACCAACACTCGGTTAGGTGTTTCATTGCCGGCACCGATGTTGTAGATCTCGCCGAGTGTTCCTTTGGTAAGCACCAAATACACACCAGAGCAATGGTCATCGACAAAGAGCCAATCGCGCTCATTCAAGCCATCACCATACAGTGGAATTTTCTTACCATCGAGCAAGTTGGTGGTGAACAGCGGAATCGCTTTTTCTGGGTATTGGTAGGGCCCAAAGTTATTTGTGCAACGCGTAACCACAACAGGCGTTCCATGAGTGTGGTGATACGCAAGCGCGATGAGGTCGGACCCTGCTTTTGATGCCGAATATGGCGAGCGGGGTTCAAGCGGATCGGTCTCAAGCGATGAGCCCACTTCAACCGAGCCATAGACCTCATCGGTGCCAATGTGCAGCACCCTGCTCACGTCTAACTTGCGAGCCGCATCGATAACGGTGTTGGTGCCAAAGCAATTGGTATGAATGAAGTCTTCAGAACCATCAATAGATCTATCAACATGACTCTCGGCTGCAAAGTGCACCACGGCATCGTGGCTCTTCATGGCACCAGCCACTGCTGCTGCATCGCAGATATTTCCCTTGATGAACTTGTAGCGCGAGTTGTTTTCAACATCGCGCATAGTTGATAAATTTCCCGCATAAGTAAGCGCATCGAACACCGTTACTTCGTCGTCGGTGTTGTTCAAGATGTAGCGCACGTAATTGGAGCCAATAAAACCTGCTCCGCCGGTAATGAACTGCTTCATGTTTCTACCTACCTAAAAAGTGAATTAAGGGCGCAAAGCCATGTGCGGCTGCCACTGCGGGGAAATATCGCGACGCAAAGGGTTTTGCTGATCGCGGTTCGACAAAATGGGGTTGGTGACTCCCCAATCGGCGCCAACATCGGGGTCGTTCCACGCCACGCCAAGTTCATCGGCCGGGTTGTAATAACCATCAACAAGATACGTAATGGTCATCTTCGACAACGCAGAAAAACCATGTGCCACGCCTGGCGGAATGAAAATACCGCGGTGGTCGTGTGTACCATCGGCGCGCTCACCCAAGTCGATGACCTGTGTTTTGCCATCGGTAGGCGAACCCTGCCTCAGGTCGTGCAGCACCACGCGGCATTTGCCAAACGGCACGTACCAATAGTCGGCTTGATGCAAGTGATAATGCAAACCAACAAGGCAACCAGCTTGGCGATCGCCACGGTTTGCCTGAATCATTTCGCGACCCTGAGGGAACCATTCACGCCTGTAGGTCTCGATAAAAAAGCCACGCTCGTCGCCGTGCATTGCAGGCTCCACAATGTGCACGCCAGCGATGACGTCGGAAGGGGTAATGATTGCCACGTTGTTCCTTTCGAGAACTATTCGACTTCAACTGTGCTGTCGTCGCCCAACATGAGGCGAAGTGCAGACGGACGTTGATGCGATTTCTTCACCACCACATTACGACCCACAAGAGAGTCGGACATGCGATTGATGTCGGCAATAGAACTGCCGTCGAGCAACACGGAGTGTTCAATTTCAGAATTCGACACCGTGCATTTATTTCCTACTGAGGTGTAGGGACCGATGTAGCTATTGCGCACAACGGAATCGGAGCCGATGACCACAGGGCCCCGAATACGTGAATTTTCTACAACAGCGCCTTTTTCAATTACGACACGACCTTCAATTTGCGAACTTGTGTCAACGCTGCCCTCGTTCTTCGACTGCAGTACTTCGAGAACTAAACGGTTGCATTCAAGAAGTGGGTCTTTCTTGCCAGTGTCGATCCACCAGCCCTTCAACACTTCATGAGTCACGCGGTGCTTGTTGTCGACCAGCCACTGAATGGCATCGGTAATTTCCAATTCGCCGCGAGGTGAAGGCTTAATGCTGCGCACAGCAAGATTGACCGTTTTATCGAAGAGATAAACGCCAACGAGCGCCAAGTTAGAAGGTGGGTTCGATGGCTTTTCCACCAACCGCACCACTTCGCCCAAAGCATCAACTTCTGCCACGCCAAACTGGCGAGGGTCTTCTACTTCACACAACAGAATTTGTGCGCTCGGTGCATCGGCACCGCCAGCTGCTCGCGCATTTTCAAAACGCTGAACAAATTTGGAGAGGCCTTGCTGCAACATGTTGTCGCCAAGGTACATAACGAAGTCATCGTCGCCGAGAAAATCTTGAGCAATGAGTACGCAGTGCGCAAGACCCAATGGTGCGTCTTGCGGGATGTAGGTGACCTTTACCCCAAATTGCGAGCCATCTCCAACGGCGGCACGGATCTCTGCCCCGGTGTCGCCGGTAATGATGCCAATTTCGGAAATTCCCGCTTCCGCCATGGCTTCAATGCCATAGAAAAGAATGGGTTTGTTGGCAATGGGCACCAATTGCTTGGCGCTGGTGTGGGTAATGGGGCGCAAACGCGTACCAGCACCACCGGAAAGAATGAGGCCCTTCATTGCTAGACAGCCTAGGCGATCTACCATCTAGAGATGGCTTCCCCGTACCCGCGTTTTCTTCACCCATTTGCCAAACCCACTCGCACCGATTTCATTGAAATTGCCCGCGGTGATGGGGCCCGCATTTACGACACCGCAGGAAACGAATACATCGATGGCATGGCGAGCCTCTGGTACTGCGCCATTGGTCACGGCCGTGCAGAAATGGCCGCAGCAATCTCGGCTCAGGTATCCACCATCGAGGCGTACTCGTCTTTTGACCCCTTCACCACAAAAGTGGCTGAGGAACTTTGCGAACGCATTGCATCGCTCTCGCCCATCGTCAACTCCAGGGTATTTCTCTGCAACAGCGGTTCCGAAAGTGTTGACTCGGCAATGAAACTTGCTCGGCTTGCTCATGTTCAAGCCGGACACCCTGAACGCACGCTCATTATTTCTCGTGGTCGCGGATACCACGGAACAAACTATGGAGGCACGAGCGCACAGGGAATTCCACCGAACCGCGAAGGGTACGGAACACTTCTTGCCGATGTTGTACAAGTTGACCCCGACGACATTGAAGCAATGTCGCTTCTCATGTCGCAAAATGCACATCGTCTTGCTGCAGTAATAACCGAACCGCTGCAAGGTGCTGGTGGAGTATTTCCACCGAAAGAGGGATACCTCCAGCAACTACGCAAATTGTGTGACCAGCACGGTGCGTACCTTATTTTCGATGAGGTGATTACCGGCTTCGGACGCCTCGGTACTTGGTTTGGCGCTCAGTACTACGGGGTGACTCCAGACCTTCTCACATTCGCTAAAGCAATTACTTCTGGCTATCAACCACTTGGTGGAGTCATTATGGCGCCCAGCGTTTGTGCACCATTAGAAGCCGATCCGAATTTTCTTTTGCGACATGGCTACACCTATTCAGGCCACACCACCGCATGTGCCGCTGCGCTGTGCAATCTCAACATCATGGAGCGCGAAGGGCTTTTAGAGCGCGCAGTGCACATTGGTAAACAGCTTGAAGCGACACTGCAGTCTCTCGCCAGTGACGGCATTATTCATCACGCTCGAGGAGCAGTGGCCGTATGGGCAGCAGCACATCAGCCAGGTATCGACGCCTTTGCTGTTCGTGATGCCATGTTGAAGCGTGGCGCTATTACGCGCGCCGTAACAGCCGACACCAATTCATTTTGCCCACCGCTTGTCATTTCCGACAAAGAGCTCACCACTTTGCTCGATATTTTTGCTGCAACAACAATGGAATTCGTCAAACAAAAGAACTGAGGAAACTATGGCACAACATCGCATTCTCATTACAGGAGGCGCTAGCGGAATTGGCGCCGGCATTGCACGCCACTGGGCCAACATGGGCAACGATGTGCTCATTACCGACGTTGACGATGCGCTCGGAACTGCACTTGCACGAGAGCTCGGCGCCACTTACCAGCACCACGATGTCACGAGCGAAAAACAATGGAAGGACCTCGCTTCGCAACATCAACCTTTTGATGTGGTGTTCTTAAATGCCGGCGTAGCAAGTGGCGGAAATATCTTTGCTGCAGCTACAACCGAATCGGTTTTTGAGTTTGACCTTGCGAATTTCCGTCGTGTGAGTTCCATCAATATTGATGGAGTTGTTTTTGGCGTTGCTCACCTTGCCGACGCCATGGCAAAAAATGGCGGTGGCGACATTGTGGTCACTGCGTCCATGGCGGGCCTCTTCCCCATCCAAGCCGACCCCGTCTACGGGCTCACGAAGCACGCTGTACTCGGCTTTGTGAAGTCGTTGGCCCCAACACTCATTGAACACAATGTGTGCTTGAGTGCCATTTGCCCATTCTTTGTCGACACGCCACTGGTAAACGCTGAATCTCAAGCTCTCATTCGCGAAACAGGTTTCGACATTCTTACTGTCGACCAGGTAATTGACGCTGCACAAACCGCCATTGCCGAACGCAGCGCTGGTGCACAGTGGGTCATTTTCCCCGGGCTGCCAGTAACAAAGGCTCCTGAACCAGCTCTACTGCCGTAGAAGCGAAATCAAACTGCTGGTGTCCCAGCGTTTTCCACCACGCGCTTCCACCTCTGCGTAATAAGAATCGACAAGAGCAGTAACAGGAAGTGATGCTCCGTTACGTTTCGCTTCGTCGATGCAGAAACCTAAGTCTTTGCGCATCCACTCGACAGCAAAGCCAAAGTCGAATTCATTGCGCGACATCGTTGATGACCTATTCAACATTTGCCAAGAGCTTGCAGCGCCTTGAGAAATGACCGACACCAGTTGTTCCACATTGAGCCCAGCGGCTTGAGCAAAGTTGATTCCTTCAGAAAGCGCTTGCACCATTCCTGCAATGCAAATTTGATTCACCATTTTGGCGAGCTGCCCAGATCCAGCATCGCCCAATCGTTCACACGCTTTTGCATACGCCATCGCGACTTCGCGAGCAGCGTTGTATACGGCAACATCGTTTGCACCGCACATCACGCTCAAAGCACCGTTTTCCGCACCGGCTTGCCCGCCAGAAACAGGGGCATCTACAAACCCCACATTTTTCGCGGTGCATAATGCAGCCATTTCACGAGCCAACTCTGCCGACGTCGTGGTGTGGTCAACCACAATCCCCCCGGCAGCCATTCCCACAAGTACGCCATCTGCGCCCGTCATCACACTGCGTACGTCGTTGTCGTTGCCCACACACAACATCACCACATCGCATGCAGCCCCCACTTCGCGAGGGGTAGCAGCGGATTTTCCGGTAAACGCTTCTAACCACGCTTGAGCGCGCGCTGGGTTGCGGTTGAACACGGTGACTTCATGCCCAGCTTTCACCAAGTGCCCCGCCATTGGGAATCCCATTACGCCTAATCCAACAAATCCGATGCGTGCCATAGGCACTTAGTTTGGCAGGCTGACAAGGTGACACAGAACTCTGTACCCGCCTCTCACCCACTTCATGGCGCCGACTTCGGCCCTGTTGTACAAATTGCCTATGTCGTGGAAGACCCCGAAACTGCAGCTCTTGAGTGGGCGCAACATTTCGGCGCGGGCCCATTCTTCATCAATCGCCATATTCCCGTCACCAACGTGACGCACCGCGGCACACCTTCAGCGTTCGACCACACTTCTGCATACGGATGGTGGGGTTCGGTGATGGTCGAACTCTTTTGCCAGCACAATGCCGACCTTACGGCAGTCACCGAACGCTTCAGCCCAGGTACTTACGGGCTGCACCACATGGCGTGCATTGTGCCGAATCTCGATATTGCCCTACAACGAGCCGCCGCCGCTGGAAAAGTTGTGGCTCAAAGCGCGCAAGCAGGCGCAACGACATTTGTATTCATTGACGACGTTCAACAACGGGGTCATTACTGGGAGCTGTACCAAGAAAGTGCAGGGCTGCTGGGTTTTTACGACATGATTCGCGCTGCACACATCAACTGGGATGGCATAGCACCCGTACGCGAGATACAGCGCTAAAGATTTTTAGAAGTCGTCGTCTTCTTCAACTTTTTTCGGCTCAGCTTTTGCTGCAGCCTTCTTCGCTACTTTTGCAGGCTTCAACACGCCCTTTGCGAGCGCTTCGTCGAGGAAAATTTCTGCATCGTCGGTGGACACCTTGAGAGCGGGCGCAATTTCCGAGATGAGGTTGATGCGGGCTCGGTCGTACATGGTGCGCTCGGCAGCCGACAACGATGCGTCGCGGTTGCGGGCAGCAAGGTTGCGCACTACTTCTGCCACTTGGTAGACGTCGCCACTCTTCAATTTTTCCTGGTGGTTTTTGAAGCGGCGGGACCAGTTAGATGGCACGCGCGGGTCGGCCTTGGAGAGGACCGACACAAGGTCTTCCAGCTCGTCGGGCGACACCGGAGGGCGAACTCCTACTTCCGAGGCCCGAGAGGTGGGGACAGAGAGGGTCATTTCATTGATGACGGTCTTCAAAATGAGGTACTCCTGGGTTGAGCCAAAAGCCTTCATCTTCTTAATTCCATGCACTATGCAAGCACCGTGCTGGGGGTAGATGACCGTGTCGCCTTTTTTGAAAATCACTTCTGCAGTCACGGCGCTAAGGATAGGGCACGGGAGGCCAAAAGCACCTATCCTGTGACTTGCCTTCTATGTCGAAAATTAAGAAATTCCTCATCGGAAGTCCGATCTCGAGCGAAGAAGAGCAGCACCAGCGGCTCAGCAAAAAGATCGCGCTTCCTGTATTTGCCTCTGACGCCATTTCTTCTACCGCATACGCAACCGATGAAATTTTGGTGGTGCTCCTCATGGGTGCAGGTGTTGGTGCGGCAGCATTTAAGCCGCTTCTCCCCATCGCCATTGTGGTGTGCGTTCTTCTTGTCATCGTGGTGCTCTCGTACCGACAAACAATTATGGCCTACCCCTCTGGCGGAGGCGCCTACATTGTGAGTCGCGAAAACTTGGGCGCAGTTCCTGCGCTCATCGCTGGTTCCTCTCTTCTCGTTGACTACATCCTCACGGTTGCTGTGAGCGTCGCCGGTGGAGTGCTTGCCATTCGCACCGCAACAGGGCTCGACCGTTCCTGGGCCGTGCCGTTGTGTCTCATCTGCGTCTTTGTAATGACGGTAATGAACCTGCGCGGCGTGAAAGAGTCGGGCGCGGCGTTTGCCGGACCTACTTATTTTTACATTGTGATGCTTGTCATTCTCATTGTCACTGGTTTTTATCGCATCTTTGTTCAACATGTCGGGCCAATTCCTGAATCTCTCTTGAGCGAAGAAGCAATTGACATGAGCAGGCGCACCAGCTCACTTGGACTTTTCATGCTGCTGAGAGCTTTTTCTTCTGGCGCTGTTGCCTTGTCGGGCGTTGAAGCCGTGTCAAACGGTGTTCCTGCATTTGAAAAACCTGAAAGCAAAAATGCTTCAATCACCTTGATGTGGATGGGCGGCATCTTGGGTTCGTGCTTCCTCGGAGTTTCCGTCCTTGCAGTTCACCTCAAACCATTCCGTGGCGAGCACGACGGCAACGGCCTAGGGCTCATGGCCGAATACCTTTACAACGGAAAGGGCGTTATGTTTTGGGCGACGATGATTGGAACATTCCTCATCCTCATCCTTGCTGCGAACACCGCATACGCAGACTTCCCTCGTCTCGCATCAATTGTTGCCAAAGACGGATTCTTGCCACGTCAGTTTTTCAATCGTGGCGCCCGACTCGTTTTCTCCAACGGCGTCATCTTCCTTGCAGCAGTTGCATCTCTACTCATCGTTGCCTTTAACGGCGATATTTCTAAACTCATTCCGCTCTACGCATTCGGCGTTTTTACCGGGTTTACATTGAGCCAGTCGGGAATGGTGGTACACCACTTCAAGTTGAAAGAACCCAATTGGAAATTTGGTGCAGTCATCAACGCAATTGGCGCATTTATGACCGGTCTCATTGCCATCATCGTTGTGGTTTCGAAATTTACTGAAGGCGCTTGGATTCCTGCGCTTCTTATTCCCATCATGGTTATTTCTTTTAAAGCCATCGGAAATCACTACGACAAGGGACGCAAAGCTGTTCAAGTCGAACCCGGATACTGGCCGCGCCGCGAAACACACACCATGGTGGTGCTCGTTGGAGGCATCAACAAGGGCGTCTTGCACGGACTCCAGTATGCAAAGTCGCTCAACCCCGACCGTCTTGTTGCCGTCACTGTTGCATCAGATGACGAAGATCGCATTCGCATCGAAAAACAATGGGCTGAGTTCAAGGTACCCATAGAGCTCAACATCATGCACTCCCCTTACCGCGAGCTCACACGGCCCGTGATGCAGTTCCTCGACGAACTCGATGCTCGTTTCAACGACGACATCATCACCGTGGTCATTCCCGAGTTTGTTACGTCGTGGCGCACACAGTGGCTCCACAACGGAAGCGCCTTCGCCTTGAAGGCCAAACTTCTCCATCGCCCTCATACTGCGGTGGTATCGGTTCCTACACACATGTCTCACTCATCAGTAGAGGAATAACACAATGCACATGATTATTGTCGGCTGTGGCCGCGTGGGCTCAACGCTTGCGAAAGAGCTTTCTAGCGAAGGTCATGATGTTGTCATCATCGACCGCGACGCCACTGCATTTCGCCGTGTCGGCGAAAACTTCACTGGTAAAACCATTACCGGCATCGGCTTCGACCGAGGAGTTCTCACTTCTGCAGGCATCACTGCTGACAGTGCGGTCATGGCTGTTACCAGCGGAGACAATTCCAATATTCTGATTGCCCGCGTTGCACGTGAACTCTTTGGGGTGAGCAATGTGGTCGCCCGCATTTACGACCCGCGCCGCGCCGCCATTTATGAGCGACTTGGCATTTCTACGGTTGCCACCGTTGCATGGACCAGTAACCGTATTCGTCAGACCATCCTTCCCCACGAAAGTGAACCAGAGTGGTCTGACCCGTCAAGCACCTTCCAGCTTGTGGAGCGTCGAGTTACGGCATCCCTTGCGGGAACAACAATTGAAAAAACCGAAGCAAATATTGTGTTGCTACACCGCGTGAGTTCCACCGAGGTTCCTACTAGTTCTACGGTTCTTCAACAAGACGACGTCATTCACATTTTGGCAACCGCGCAAGATATTGCAGCATTCGATGCGCAACTCTCCGGCACAGCCACAAGCCACAACGGAGGCCACTCATGAAAATCATCATTGCAGGAGCAGGAAGCGTTGGTCGCTACATGGCTGAGCAACTCTCGAAGTTCGGACACGACATTGTTCTCATCGACACCAGCACGAAAGCCGTTGGTCGCGTCGATAATCAATCGGGAAATATTGTTGGTCTCGTAGGCGACGGCTGTGAAGTTTCCACCTTGGCAAATGCGGGCGCAAAAGACGCCGATGTTATTGCTGCAGTCACCGGAGACGACGAAGACAACTTGGTCATCTCACTTCTCGCCAAACAAGAGTTCGGCGTACCCCGCGTTGTGGCTCGCGTGAACAACCCCAACAACGAGTGGATGTTCAACGAGATGTGGGGCATCGATGTTTCCGTATCTACTCCTCACCTCCTCACCGCACTGGTTGAAGAAGCCGTTGCTGTTGGGTCGTTAGTGAAATTGCTCTCACTAGAACACGGCAAAGCAGGCCTCAATGAGGTCACACTCGCCGAGAACTCCCCCGCCGTGGGCAAAGCAATTTCGCAACTCGCACTTCCTCGTGAGTCAACGGTGGTTGCAATCATTCGCGACGGCCACGTAGTGGTGCCCACGCCAGATACAGTTCTCCATGCGGCCGACGAGGTACTTATCTTGGCTACTGGCGATGTGGAGTCTGAACTCGGCAATGCACTCATTGGGAATAAGTAGGAACAGTGTTTGGTCGCAAAAAGTCTGCGTCTGCACCTGAAGTTCCATCGGTAGTCGGCGTCAATATTTCTGAGGCTCCTCGCCGCGAGCGCACCACCATTGTTGGCAAGGTAGTGCGCATGCAAAGCAAACCTGCGCAGGGTTTACCCACCATGGTTGTGAGCATTGGCGACGATACGGGCACGTGTATTGCCACGTGGACAGGGCGACGAACCATTGGTGCAATCACATTGGGTCGCCGTATAGCCGTTACAGGTGTCGGCACTGACGCCAGCGGAATACTCACCTTTGTAAACCCCGAGTATCAACTACTCATATAGAACTGCGCTTTACGCAATAACTATCGTCGCCAACTTTGTCACCGTTTTCCCGTTGGGTCTTGTCATTGTGATCA
>CANFUE010000027.1 GCA_947450115.1 Acidimicrobiaceae bacterium
AAAAGCGTGCTTTTGCCTGAACCTGATGGACCAATGATGCAAAGAACTTCACCTTTGGCAACGGTGAGGTCTATTCCACGCAGTACATGATTGTCGCCAAAACTCTTATGTAGTTGACGAAGTTCTACCAGTGGTTCACTCATCGGCGACCTACTTTTGAACGACGTTCCATCCAGGCAGCTAACTGTGTGAGTGGAATGGTAAGTGCTAAATACACAAGCCCTGCAACTACGAGTGGTGTGGCATTTGCGGAATCGTTCACACCGTTACGACCAAAGCGTGCGAGGTCGAGTGTGCGCTCGGTAACACCAAGAACGGAAATGAGCGACGTGTCTTTAATGAGCAAGACAAATTCGTTGGTAAGTGGTGGAACAATGATGCGAAATGCCTGGGGAATAATGACGGTCACCATGGCTCGCGTATACGACATGCCAAGTGAGCGGGCTGCTTCCATTTGCCCGCGGGGAACTGCTTCAATGCCGGCACGCACAGTTTCTGCAATGTATGCACCCGCAACAAGCGCAAGGGGAACTGCACCCTGCACGTACGGGTTGGGCCAGCTCCAGCCTGTGGCAATAGGAATACCAAAGCCAAGAATGAGAAGTGTGACGAGAAGTGGAATGCCACGAAGAATTTCGATGTACGTGGCAGCAAACCAGCGGTAGGGCTTGCTTTTGGAGAGGCGCATAATGGCCAGCAACAGCCCCAGTGACAAGCCGCCAATGAAACCGAAAATAGTAAAGATGATGGTGTTGCGTAGTGCACTGGTGAGAATGTCAGGAAATTGTTTTTGAACAACTTCCCATTTGAAAAGTGCACCACCAAGAGCGCCCCAATCGACAGAAATAATGAGCAACGCCAACGCTGCAATGGTGAGGGCATAAATGCCGCCCCGCACCAGTTGCAGGCGTTGGCGTCGACTCATATTCATAATGTGTAAAAGGTAAAAACCTTCTTGTTAGCCCTTTGCGCCGAAATACTTCGCAAAAATGGTGTCGTACTCGCCAGAGTCTTTTGCGGCTTTCAGACCACTATTGATTGCTGAGGCAAGTGTTGTGTTGTCTTGGGCAAGTGCAAAACCGTATTGCTCACCAGTAGCAAAGGTTGCGGTGAGAGCAAACTTGGTTGGCTCTTTTACCTGACGTGCACCGTTCACAGGAAGGTCTTGCAAGATCGCGTCGACTTGCTTGCCTTCAAGGGCAAGGAACATTGCGGCTGGTTCATCAAATGACTTCAATGTGGAGTCTTTTGCATTTTCCTTAGCGTAAGTTTCGCCAGTGGTTCCCGTTTGCACAGCAATTGTCTTTCCTTTGAGCGAGGCAAGATCAACAAGTGTTGCTTTATCTGCAATACGAACAAGAAGTGACTGGTCGGCATCGAAGTATGGCTCAGAGAACAATGCATTCGCCGAACGCTCTGCGGTAATGGTCATTGCTGATGCAACGAGATCACAAGTCTTTGCTTTTGGCGCAAGCCAAATTCCATCAAAAGGTTGAACGGTTACATTTAATGACAAGCCACCAATGTTGTTGGCAATGACTTTCATGAGATCCATGTCGAAGCCGGTCCACTCCTTGGTGGTTGCATCTTGGAATTCGAATGGTTCATATGGGGCATCGGTGCAGACGGTGATAGCGCCATCTTTGATGAGGCCCAAAGCTGTTGGGTCAATTTTTGCTGAGGCACCGTTGTCGAGCATCGTGTCGGTGGTGCCCATGTTGGCCACTGTGTCGGCAACCGTGTCTTTGCTGGAACTATTGCTGCTGCCGCAAGCCGCCAGCAAAAGACCAAGAGCCACTGCGGGTATGCCGAGGCGTTGAATTCGACGCATATATTCTCCTTGTTGTGATGAAAGTTCGCTGAGGTGGTATTTCATGAACTTTTCTGAATAGTACGACGCTAGCCGATGGCATGGCTGTGCAGCAGCGGTCGGTACTCTTCATATATGGCGAGTTCGTGGGAACAACTATCACAGGGCGTCAAGCTTCCCTATTCTTCCGATCTGGTGGTGCCAAAACTCCATGAAATAGCACTCGATGTTCCACAACCTGCACCAATAGAGCAGGTAGAAACTGCGGTGACGCAAGCGGTGAAAGATCGCTTTGCTTCCATCGACTTACAGGGGAAAACCATTGCAGTTGGCGCAGGAAGTAGAGGCCTCACCGGGCGCGTAGAAACCTTGCGGGGAGCAATTGCGGGCTTGCGCGAACTCGGTGCTCTTCCATTCGTTGTTCCTGCAATGGGAAGTCATGCCGGCGGTACTGCAGAGGGTCAAAAAAAATTACTTGCAACATTGGGCGTAACGGAAGAAAGCATTGGTTGCGACATTCGCTCGTCAATGAAAACGTTTGAGGTTGCCCACACTGCCGCTGGCACTCCCGTGTACTTAGATGAGCATGCTGCAGGCGCTCATTACATTTTGCCAGTAAACAGGGTGAAGCCACATACATGCTTCAAAGGTCCCATTGAAAGTGGCTGTACAAAAATGGCGGTGGTGGGTTTTGGTAAGCAACCAGGAGCAGCCCTCATTCATTCGTGTGGTCCAGAACAAATGGCGGTGCGTTTGCTAGATGGCATTACTGCTTTGCGAGCAACAGGGCGCTTGTTGGGCGGAGTTGCAACAGTGGAGTCGTGTGCTGGTGCAGTTGTTCGCGTGCAAGCATTATCGAGTGATGAAGTAGGCGCAGATGCAGAGCGCGAACTCACCACATATGCGCGTTCGCTTGTTCCGCAGTTGCCTTTCACCGATATTGACGTGCTTATTGTGGAACGTGGTGGAAAAGATATTTCGGGTACCACTATTGACCCCAATGTGAGCGGACGATTCTGGGTGCATGGCCTGAGCGATTTTCCACATCCGCCAGCAACCATTGTGTTGTTGAGCATCACCGAAGAATCGGGTGGAAATGTATTGGGTGTTGGTCTCGCCGACTTCATACCTGCATCAGTAGCAAATGCCATCGACTGGGAAAAGACGTATCTCAACTGCTTTACTGCAGGTCCATCGGGTGTGCGTCGCAGCAGGCTACCTATGGTTCTGCCCGATGAAGAGGCGTGCATTAAGGCTGCGCTTTCCATGTGTGGCAAAGCCATTCATGAAGAAAAGCGTGTGGTGCGTATTCGCTCAACGCTGCATCTTGAAACTTGTTGGGTAAGTGGTGCCGTACTTGCTCGTCGTTAATGCTTCAGCGACACGCTTCTAATTCATACATCGGAATATTGCTCTGACGAGATTGCCACAGCCCGGCACCTACCTGAACAAAGTGTGGTGCAAGTTCTTTGCGATACCACGCACCGGTGCGATGGTGAACATCCATATCGGTTACCGATGCATCAACAACTTCAGCAAAGTCACTCTTGGTAGGTATTTCTAAATACATAAAGTGTTGTGTAGCTGTAGCTAGGTGTTGAATTGCCTGGCGAACATCTGCATTGCTCGGGTATTGCAATACGCCATGGCAAATGACGAGGTCGTACGACCGTGGCGGCAACCATGTGCTGATATCGCGTTGTTGATGCCCGTATGTGGCACACGCGTGTTCACTGATATCGGTAGAGAGAACTTTTACCTTTGGGTGCTGGGTGCGATACCAGTTGCTCCAAAAACCAGGGCCGGCACCTACATCGAGAACACTGCGAATGGGGAGACCCCACCAGGCACACAACGCGTGTACGCCCTGGGCGAGGTGTGCAATTTTCTCGGCATTATGCACGCCAGACTTACCGTAGAACTTTCGGTAGTACGTTTTGTCGAAGGAGGTTTGCTGCGCCATCGCCTAGTCCTATCAGAAGGCGTACAGTAAATGCATGCGTTACGGAGCAGTATTCCCCACCACTGAAATGGGCAAAGATCCTGGAGCCATCAGAGCGTGGGTGGCCGCAGTAGAAGACCTTGGGTTTGAGCGCATTGTTGCTTACGACCACGTTGTTGGTGCGGTGCATGCCGGTCGTGAACCCAAGTTGTGGGGTCCGTACACGGAAAAAGATGAGTTCCATGAACCATTGGTGCTTTTTAGCTATATCGCAGCCATCACAACCGATATTGAGCTTGTCACCGGCGTACTTATTCTTCCCCAGCGACAAGCGGTATTAGTTGCCAAACAAGCGGCCGATCTCGACCTATTGAGTGGCGGGCGTTTGGTGCTCGGTGTGGGAACCGGGTGGAACTACGTCGAATACGAAGCGTTAAATACCGAATTTCGGAACCGCGCAAAACGGATGGAAGAACAAGTGGAGTTAATGCGCCAGTTGTGGACATCACCGGTAAACGATTTCTCTGGTAAATATCACCGTGTCGATAGAGGTGGAATTGTTCCCTTGCCTAATCGTCAAATACCCGTTTGGTTTGGTGGCAGTGCAGAAGCATCTGTTCGCCGCGCTGCACGTATGGGTGATGGCTACATTTTTGGCAACACTGGTGAACGTATTCAAAATGCACTTGCACTATTGCGCGAGGAACTTGCCTTGCAAGGCCGTGACGCAGCAAGTTTTCCCACCGATGCGGTACTGCACTTACAACGCGGCGAAGAGTCTTTGTCACCCGAAGTGGCGGCGTGGAAAGCATCGGGCACCACATGGCTGTCGCTCAGCACAATGGCTAATCGCATGTTGACGGGTGACATGACCCCAGTCAACAAAGTTGATGCACAAATTGCGATGCTCGACAACGCAATGAAATGGGTGAAAGCGCTTTAACGAGCGTTAAACCGGGGCATCGCATTCACGCCGAACACCTTTTCGTTCGGGTAAATGGTCCCACATGTCGGCAAGAAGGTCGTCACGCATAGCGCGATGCTCGCTGTTGTGCCACAAGTTGTGGTGCTGAAGCGGATCGTCGTTGAGGTTGTACAACTCGCCGTCGGTGCCATCGTGCAGCGAGCCTGGCAACGTTGCGGTGCATACCCAAGAGCCACGGGTAATGGTGCGCAGAGAAACAATTTTGCCAAACAAAACGCTGTCCCATTCGGTGAGTACACGCTCGTGTTTCAACTCCATAGCTTCTGCATCGTTCAGTGGAAGTCGCGCTGCTTCAACGTAGGCGGGTTGTGGCAGGCCAGCAATGTGAGCAAAAGTTGCAGCGAGTGATACCAAACTCACGGGAGTATTCACCACAGTTGGCGTGGTAGCACCAACACGCGATGGTGCCGGACGCCAAATGAGCGGAAGTCGCATGAGCGAGTCGACGTGGTAAGGGCCTTTGAAAAGAAGCCCAAAATCGCCCTGGAATTCGCCGTGGTCGGTGGTGAAAATAACGTCGGTGTCGTCCCACCAGCCGCGCTCTTTGAAGAGACCAACAATGCGGCCAATAGCTTCGTCGATGAGTTCGTTTTCAATATGCACCATTGCGTTCACTTCACGTACCTGGTCGGCAGTGAGAGTATTGGGTACCCATTGGGCAGGTGCTTCGAAGTTCGAAACAAATTCGCCGTTGTACCAAGCAAGCCACTGCGCGGGCTTCGTACTCAAAATGCGTTCACGTTCTGCAGGGTCGCTGATGTATCCGGCTGGTAGGTCGAGATCGCGCCAATTCACGCGGTGCAGTTCCGACATGGGTGGGTCCCATGCATGATGGGGGTCGGGAAAACTCACCCAGCAAAACATGTCATCTTCATCATTTTGAGAAGAGAGCCAGTTCATTGCTCGGTCGGCTACCCAGCTCGTGTGATACCACTCAAGAGGCATGGGGTTATGTTTCACCTGTGGTGCACCGGTATCGCCGCCGCCCATTTCATTCACCTGCAATTTGCGGTTGATGACGGGGTAGAGCATGTCGACGCCTTCAGGGTGATTCTCGCGCATCCACCTCGCGTAGTGCAGCGGACCCATTGCGTTATGCGTAGCGAATTCAAGATGCTCAAAACCGCGGTGTGGCTCTTCAGTTCCGTCGGCATTTTTGTGCATCACAGTTTCCACGCCTTGAGTAGCAATGGTGTTTTCCGTGAAGAGCGCAAAGGGGTCGAGGAATGGTTCGAAGTGCGCTTTGCCAATGAGTGAAGTGCGGTAGCCCTTGCGCCACAGGTCGGCTGCAATGCTTGGTGCATCGACAGGCAGAGTGACGCCGTTCATCCATACACCGTGAGTAGAAACATGTTGGCCTGTGATCATGGAACTACGCGATGGCATGCACACAACGTTCGAAGGAAGTGCGCGGTTGTAGCGAATGCCTTCATTTGCAAATGAGTCGACCACGGGCGTGCGTGCAACACCTCCGCCATTACAACCGAGTGCATCGAATCGCTGTTGGTCGGTGGTGATGAACAAGATGCGACGTGCCATTAGCGAGTTCCTTCATTCTTTGGAATGCCGTATTTCTTTTCCAGAAAACGCATTCCTTCGCCAGCTGCTGCACCAATAGCAAGTGCAAACACTTCTGGCTCAACATTGGTGCTGTAGACAACGATGCAAGTAGTTGGCGTCAGTTCAATGACGTCGTAGGTGCCCAGGTGGCTAGTGATGAGTGGGTTATTGGTAATTGCGTATTGGAACCGGCGCAGATCGTGATCGACCAACAAGATGTCTTCTTCAAAGACAATGCCAGTGGGCAAGGTGATCCACCTCTTGTCGCCTTCAATGCGAGTAGCGGTAATGGGGAACCATTCGTGCAGGGCACCTGGGCGGCCAATGAATTCCCAGACTTCCTGTGCTGGTGCATTGAGTAATGCATGCCTACGAACTGAGCCCATGGCGTGAGGATACAAGTGCAATGAAATCAAATAGTACCCAGTGGATATTTCAGCGAATACTGCTATAGCGGTAGTTGCGGTACTATGTAAAACATAGTAGTATGTGAAACGTGAATATCCCACAAAATCGCGCTGTTGAGCGAAGCCAGTTGCTGAAGGGCGTTTTGGACCTAGCGGTTCTCGCTGTTGTTGCGGAACAAGATGCTTATGGCTACGACGTCGTGCGCAAGTTACGTACATATGGCCTCAACGATGTCGCTGAAGCCTCGGTGTATGGAACGTTGCGGCGCCTGTTCTCCACGGGGTATTTATCGAGCTATGTGGTCCCATCGGAAGAAGGTCCGCACCGCAAGTACTACGGCATGACCGCAATCGGTCGTGAATGGCTTGTTGAGCAACGGGGTCAATGGATTGATTTCCGGAATGTCATTGACGCAATTATCAAAAACGACGAAGGAGTTTCCTAGTGTCAAATATCTCTGACCACTTAAAAGTTGCCGCAGTATTTGCAGAGAGTGTTCGCCGCGAACTTCGGCATTTGCCGACCGAAGCCGTTGCAGACCTCACCGATGGCCTTGAATCTGACATCGCTTCATCGTTACTCGATGGGGTCAAACTCGCTGACCCAGCTGAGTACGCAACCGATCTTCTACGAGGAGCCGGACTCAGCATCGAAAAGCAGTCAAATGCAGGGCGTTCACTGGTCAGTGAAAATTACGACCGTATTCGTGCGGCGTTTGCAAAAGCTAAAACTTTCACAACAGGCCTTGCTCCAGCGTGGTGGTTGGCGCGAGCTTGGGTGCTCACGCAGGTGCTTGGATGGGTGCTGAACGACAGTGACGACACTCGAGTATTGGTGGGGCAGTGGGGTGAAGAGAAAATTCTCGGGGTCGTAGTTTTTATTGCAGTTTTGTACTTGTCGGTTGTGCTTGGTCGCAGAGAAGTAAAGAAATCACGTCTTCGAAATGTGGTCACGCTCAGCGTGGTCGTTGCAGGTGTATTCCTTACAACCGGGCAATACCAGCCCGGTTCAAATCAGGGGTTTAGTTACTCTGCTGCACCCGTCACCCTGCCGTGCAACTTGGTTCCAAACTTTGTTGGACTGTCAGTGATGGAAATGAGAAACATGCAAGAGTCTGGAGCGGTCTCATACCAAATTGATTATTACGACAAGGAAACAACAGCGAATATGACTCAGACCATATGGAATCAACCCGCCACCGACTTTCGTAAACTCATTGTCGTTGAGCAAGAAAATCCAAGTCAGATGTCCTGTACGACTCCTGTCATTTTGTATGTAGAGGAAGGTGCTATTGCAACAACCACGATTCCAGTGCCAACCTCATCAACAATTGCGTCACAACTCAGCACAACAACGTCTTCTGTAGTGAGTCGCGTGAATAGTGCAACGACGTCTGTTGCAAAGCAGGTCAATAAAACAACAACATCATTGTCTCGGTAGAACTACTTCTTTACGCGCTCCAATCGATGGGGTCTTGTGTTGCTTTAATCAAAGCAGCATTGGCCTGTGAAAAAGGCTTGCTACCAAAGAAGCCACGGTATGCAGACAATGGCGAGGGATGCGGCGACTCAATAAATGTGTGGTGATGGCCAGCGAGTTCGAGGTGGGGTCTTAATGCCTGAGCATGTTTGCCCCACAAAATAAACACCACGTGTTCATGAGTGTGGGCAACGGCGCGCAAAGCAGCGATGGTGAATTTTTCCCATCCCTTGCTGCTGTGAGAACCAGCTTCACCGCGACGCACAGTACAAGTGGTGTTCAGCAGCAACACACCTTGTTCTGCCCACGACGTGAGGTTGCCTTTCGCTGGGTGTTGATTGCGATCGACGTTTACATCGCTGAATAGCTCAGTAAAAATATTGCGTAACGATGGTGGTGGCGCAACATTTGTGTTGACAGAAAAGCTCAAACCATGTGCTTGGCCAGGTTGGTGATACGGGTCTTGCCCAACGATGACCACTTTGACGTTGCGCAATGAAGTTGCAACAAAGGCTGCGAACATTTCATGGTGTGGTGGATAGATCTCATGGGATGCACGTTCAGCATCTATAAAAATACTCAGTATTTCCCAATAATTCTTAGACTGCTCGGCGGCAAAAACAGTTTCCCACCCAGGTGGCGGTGTTGTGCACAACATGTAGTTACAGATTAGTCGCGGAAAAAACTTACTTTCATGTTGCAGTGCGATAGACACTAGAGCGGTATGGACGTCCTTCTTGCTCTCGATATTGGTGGAACCAAAATTGCTGCAGGGCTTGTTACTCGTGAAGGAACGGTGATTGACCGAGGTCGTATCGCGGTGCGCAGTAACCAAAGCGATGAAAATCTTTTCAACGATGTTGCACAACTTGTTGATGCAATGCTCACCAAAGCACGCGGACAACATGGAGCACAACCAATAGCTCTTGGTGTGGGTTGTGCTGGGCCGATGACAGAAAATGCGGAGTTGGTGTCTCCGCTCAACATTCCTTGTTGGCGTGATTTCCCACTGGTGCCGCGTTTGCGCACTCTGACGGGCTTACCAGTATTTGCTGATGGCGATGCCAAAGCACTTGCACTTGGTGAAGGTTGGAAAGGTGCAGCAAAAGGGCACGACAACTTTTTAGCAATGGTGGTTTCTACTGGCGTTGGCGGAGGCATTGTAGTGAATGGCCGCCTCCTCGACGGTGCGTCGGGAAATGCCGGACACATTGGGCATGTCATTGTGGAACCAAGCGGCCGTCGTTGCGTATGTGGCGCACGCGGATGTTTGGAAGCAGAAACTTCAGGACCAGCAATTGAAGCCATTACTGGCAGACCTCCTACGCAGCCGACGTATGAAATTATTCAGCGCACAGGGCGTCTTGTGGGTCGCGGAATTGCGTCGGTATGCAACTTGCTCGACTTGCCACTTGCCGTCGTGGGTGGAAGTGTGGCGCTCGGTTTTGGCGCTCCGTTCTTCCAAGCAGCACAAAACAGTCTTGATGAATTATGCCGACTCGAATTTTCCAGCGGCGCGCGTATTGTTCCTGCGCGCTTAGGTGATGATGGTTCGTTGATTGGAGCAGCAGCTTTTGCACTACGCGGCATGAACCGCATGGCAAGAATTTAACTGCGCTCTTAGTTGCCGAATTTGCGGTACACCACTTCAACGGGTCCTTTGCCAATGAAACGTTGCCACCATGCACCAAATGCAATGAGAAGTATCCACACCACGCTGGCAAAAATGAATGCGTTGGTGAACCCACCTGGTTGAACCCAGTTCCACCAGTGGACGGCTGCGTTATAAACAAAACCATGGCAAAGGTACAACGTCAATGTGATTTGACCCGAACGTTGGAGTAGTTGAGCAAGTGGTGACGTGGAATATTTGTCGGCAGCAAAAGAAATGAGTACGACGATGACAACCGCGCTGGTGCAAGCACCAGCAGTTGCAAGTACGCCTCGTTCAAAGGGGTCGGTACTCAAAACGCGTTGCCATGAACCGCCAGTGTGGTGAAGTGCAAGACCACTCGCGAGATATATGCAAAAAAGGCCTGGAATACTGGCAAAAAGGATGGTTTTTCTCTTGTCGCGAAAGACGGAATAAGACTTTCCGATGATGAGCCCAACGCAGAAGAACGCAAACCAGGGCAAAACCGGGTGTGTGTAATCGATGAAAAAGCGAAAGATGAGGTTGCGGGGTGTGGTGGGCTCAAAAGGTTGCAGCCAACTTGTGGTGTGGCCGTGTAGTTCTTGGCGGTAACGCCACAGGGAAAGAAGTGCCGCAGCCACAGTGATAACTGCAGCAAGTATGGCAATGTGTTTTGTTTTTAAATGAAATACACCAGCTGCCAAAATAAAATAGACGCCGTAGTACGGAAGGATGGTGCCGTGCCAGACCCATTCAAACATTGTTCCGATGGTGAAAAGAAATGTTCCACGTCGAATAAGTAGCCACCGCAATTCTGTGTTGCTCACATGGTGACTTGTTGACGTGAGAAGGCCACAACCAATTCCGGCTACAACTACAAAGATGACAGGGCTAGGAACGAGGAAACCATTCCATGGGTCCATGAGGCGAGCAAACCATGTTGTTTGTACAGCACCTGTGGCGTTAGCTCCGTTGAGGTAACCGTGGTAGTTCAAAACGATGATGCCAAACAAAGCAATGCTGCGGGCAATGTCGAGCTCGGCAAAACGAGCAACACCATTGCGTGTTGGCAATGCTGCATTAGTCATGAGTGGTTATACCCACAGTGTGATGTCGGGGGCAACGCTATTTAACGGCCGTTGCACATCTATTGCATCGCCAATCTGCGGGCACGGTAGACCCAGTGGAACGAAGCACATTGCACTATGCATATATGGCGCTTCAATTAAAGCGAGTCGCTGCTGTTGAAAATGAAAAGGGCTAGATCCGTTTTCTAGAGGAGACACGCCGTGGGCGGTTCCGGCGGCCACTACAACAATGTGGCCATCGGCAGGTACGGGGGTGCTGTGGTAACCCGCTGCGTTGCCTTTTCCAATTGGATGTACAGCAAGAACTTCAGTGTGTAAAGAAAAAAAAGATTTATCGCCGTGCCACAGTGCCGTGCCGAGCCGTACTTCAAATTCTGCAGTAGGAAATTTTTCTTGTAATACGGCAAGTTGGGTTGTTGAAACATGGCTCAACGACACGACGACGCACTGAGGAATGAGTGGTATCCATGTTGCGAGCTCGTCAATGATTTCTTCATCGCTTTGGTGCAGCGGTAAATGCAACGCACACGAGTGAATGGTGAGCCCGGCTGAGCTGATGTGTTGCACGAGAGCAAGGAAATCTTCTGGGGCCACGCCAAAGCGCTGCATGGGGGAAGCAAGTTTGACCACCACGGGGCTTTTCCAGCCCTTGTTCTGAAGAACCGCGAGGTCACGTTCTGTGGCAACAGTGGGAATGGCATTTGAGGGTATGGACACGTGGTCGAACTCACCAATGGGGGTGAGGATGTAGACGGGGGTGGGGGCCGCAATATCTTGCGCTTCGAAAACGGTTCCTACTGCAACGGCTTGTGCAGGACCGAGTAATTCAGATACCAGCCGCATGAGAAAGGGTCGCCCCAGTCCGTAGCCATTGCCTTTCACGACAGGAATGAGACCTGGAGTTGAACCCACGACATTGGCGACGTGGGCGCGAAACGCGTGTTCGTTGACGGTGAGCCGGAGAGACATCACTTCCTACGGTAGTAGTTATAGAGGCATTTCGCTTTTATTCGTGAATTGTCCATATCGTAAAGCGAGTGAAATCGTTCTTTTCCTTCCCTCATCCCGTCAATGAGACCTCGGCACGCCTTGTTGCTGGCGGGGTCGTTGCGATGAGCGTCCTTTTTCTTGTTACGCAAAGCGGCTGGGTACTTGTTCCCCTGACATACGGATTTGTTGCTCGTGTGCTCACTGGGCCCACCATGAGCCCTTTAGGGAGAATCGCTACACAGCTAGTAACACCGCGGTTGAAGGGTAATCACAAATTTATTCCCGGGCCACCCAAGAGATTTGCTCAAGGGGTAGGACTACTTTTCAGCGGTGCTGCATCGCTGTTGTGGGCAACAGGAAACCTGGGAGCTGCACAAGTGGTGATTGCTGCTCTCATCGTTGCAGCAGGGCTCGAAAGTTTCTTTGCTATTTGTCTCGGTTGCATCATGTTCGGTGTGCTGATGCGTATGGGAGTGATTCCTGAAGATATTTGTGAAGAGTGCAGCAATATTCATCTGCGCTCGGCCGCTAAACCTCAGTAGGTGATTTTTGTTGCATGTTGCTTGGCCAACTGGAAAGTTCTGGAATAAGTGCGTTGTAGTTACCTTCGCGCACAACACCTTTCCACACGCCAAAGCCGTACGACATGTCATCAACCCAACGTAAAAGCGTGTAACGAATTGGGTCGAGATGAGGTCGGGTAGTCCACCAGTCGGAAAGCGCCGGAACGAGTGCAGCAATGCATAAGGCCCAACGCGCGCGGCGCGAAACCAATGCTAAGAGCAATGCAATTGGCCACCATACGCGTGTCACTGCGCTGGCAATTTGTTTACCGGCATGAAGATGCCCAAGAGTGGCGAGCCGAACTGATTCTTTTTCCGCATCGGGAAGAAAACGCAATTTCCGGCTGAGTGCGACTGCGGTACCAGCGGCAACAAAGCCGCCGATGAGAGGAAACCCGAGAGCAATGGACGCCCACACCCCAGTGCTCCAACCACTTACGCGCAGTGGCGCAAGCGCACCGCGATGTTTTTTGGCAAGAAGTGCTGCAGATTCGCCGTAGCCCATGCGCTGTTGAGCAAGTTGTTGCATAGTGGTACGAGGGAGATGCTGCACTTCAATAGAAGGCTCATAGCGGCATGAGTAGCCAGCTGCATCGAGGCGCCAAATGAGATCTACGTCTTCTCCTGTGCGCATCGACTCATCGAAACCGTTAACCGCTCTCAGCGCTGCGACATCGCACAGCAACAATGCCGATGGCACGTAGCTCACGCGAGTGCCGGCGCGCACGCGGGCAGGCAGCGCACCCATATCGAGAGGGGAACGCGCTGCTTCATATGCAGCAATCACCGCACCATATTGAAACCAATTCAAGCTTTTGACGCGAGGTGCGAGCACAGCGAGTTTCGGCAGGCTCCACCATTTGGCAAGTTCGCAAATATCTTCATTGTTGCATTGCACATCAGAATCGATAAACACAACATGTGAAGTAGAAACGGATGAGAGGCCAGCATTACGTGCTGCACCTGGCCCTTGGTTGAACTCCCTACGGTGCACAGTGACATTGGTGTTGGGCATCTCGGGAAATGCAATAGGTGATGCATCGTCAACTACCAACACGTGCGGGAATGCAGAAAACTCGGCGATGAGACCCTGCACGCGAGCAATGTCGTTCTCGGACCGTGCAAAAAGTGGAATGACAATAGAGATATCGGAGAGCGTTGGTGCGTTGCTTTCTAATGAAGGCAGTGGGTGTAGCGCTCCAGCATCAATGAGCCGAGTAACAAGAAGCTGCCCTGAACTTGGTGCCTCTCCCGTTTGCTCAAGTGATTCAGCAATTTTTTGCCCGGCTGCGCTGAGGCGAAAAATGCGCAGCGGCGAGCCCGCAATAAGAACATTTCCCTTTTTTGGGCGTCTCCACGAGTTGTCGAGGCTGTAGCGCTGCACAGCAAAACGGTAGCCGTTAAGAGAGGTATCCCCACTCGGTGAGGCGCTCAACAATGTATTGTGCTGCATCTTCGGGCGCCAGTGTCACGATCTCGGAATGCTTTTGCGGTGAATTTGCCGATGTCGCAGCTTTGATGCGGTCTAAGGCAGTTTCGCCAGCAGGTGCTTGCACCGTACGTGGCCGTGGGCGAAATGGTGAGAAATCTCCGAGCGAGAGTGTGCTTGGTTCAGCCAATGAAGCATCAATGATGTTGGCTGTTGGGCGCAACGTTGATGCAAGGCTGGCTCGACGCAGTGTTGCCATTGACCCTTCGACAGAAATAATAAATGGTTCCATCACGCGCACGATTTCCCGACGACCAGCATCGAGGCGGCGAAGAAGATCGAGTGAGTTGTTGTTGGTGGCTGAAATGCCAACAATTCCCAGTGCCTGTTGTGCGCCCAAGGTACTGGCAAGAAATGCAGGAACGCTGCCAGAGCCGCGATCTAGTGAATAGTCACCACACCAAACAGAAGCACAGTCACGAAGATGCTGAGCAAGTTCATGAGCAACATGTGCACTGCTGCTTTGTCCTTCGGCTGCAATGTGTACGAGTTCATGGGCTCCCGATGCGCAGAGCGCAACGAGATGTGAGCGGGCTGCGATAGGAGCAACACTCACCACACGCACTCGTGCTGACTGTTGCTCTGCACGTTGTAGAGCAACTTCCAAGGCGGCTTGATCGCTGGCAGAAAATTGAGCAAAGCGGGCGTCGGCTTCGTGGCCACTAGTGGGTTGACTTCCAATCCATTTCACGCAAACACCAATAATGGGGGTCATGGTTGTGGCAACTCTCACGTGTGGTGGAACACGATGCCGTGTCCACCTTCTGGGTAGGTCCAACTAATGGCACCTTCTTCGTTGCACACCATGTAGCAAGTACCACATTCAAAACATTGTTCATAGTTAAAAACAATGCCTCCATCGGATGTGGGGACAAAAAGGTTGGCAGGGCACGCAACGACACACGCACGAGTGGTGCACCCATTACAGGAATCGCTATTGACCACAATGTGGGCGCGTTCATGCACACGAAATTCGGCAGTTGCCATGCGGTCTTGAAAAGAAATGTCAGGCCACTGCAAACTCATCCGAAACTCCTGAAACCCGTGATTGCATCTTTTGCCAAGTCAATGGTGCGAATTCCTAAGCGACGGCGTTCATCTTTCAGAATTTTGCGAAGCCCTGGTTTGGGAAGTGGGTTGTTTACATGGAACATGCCTTGCACAACGCTGGTAATGAGTGCTGGGTACATGTGTTGTACGCGATCGCTGAGAACGAGTTGTGGTGCGCGGCGCAACTTGCGGTGATCTCGCAGAACAAAGGTGTCTTCTAGAAGTTTTTTATAGAGCGACAAACCTTTGGCCGACGTGTTTCCTTTTTCGATCGCTTCACATGCCGCTTGAGCGGCATACATGCCCGATGCCATGGCGAAGTTCACTCCTTCAAGCCAAATACCCGCTGCCAAACACATTGCTGCTGCGTCTCCGGCAACAAGCAGGCCATCATCAAGAAGTGTGGGCATCATTTTTAAACCGGCCTCAGGAATGAGGTGAGCGGAGTACTCGCTAATGGTTCCGCCTTCGACGAGGGGTGCAATGGCACTGTGTGATTTCAAGCCAGCAATAATTTCTTCAGGTCGTTTACTTTGGGCAGCCAACTTGGGCAACTTCAATACAACACCAACAGAGAGGGAATCGAGGTTGGTGTAGATGAAGCCTCCACCATTAACGCCGCTTGTTCCGCCGAGAATTTCAATATCAACACCTTGATTGCCGCGAACTGCGAATCGTTCATCGATAATTTCTTTCGACAGTGTGATGGTTTCCTTCACACCAAGAGTGAAATGAGCGGCATCGGTGTGCGGGTACATGCCATGTTCTTTGGCCAAGAAGCTATTCACTCCGTCGCATGCAATAACAACCGATGCGGTGAGGTCGCCATCGGGGCGGTCGGTGTGAATGCCGATGACGGCGCCATTTGCATTGGTAATGAGGCCAGTGACGGTGGTGCTGCACACCAGTGTTGCGCCGGCTTCAACGGCCTTATTTGCTAACCAATTGTCGAAGTCGGGGCGAAATGCAGTTGCTCCGTTATAAGGGGCATCTCCCCAAGCATCAGATCTGAAATCGATGCTCAACGACTGTGTGTCGGTGAGCAACATGGTGCTGCGACGCGTCACCCAACGCTGTACGGGCATCTCGTTCCACCATTCGGGAATGAGCGCATCGAGAATACGCGGGTACACCACGCCTCCATACATATTTTTGGATCCGGGGAATGGTCCGCGTTCGATGAGTGCAACACTTTTCCCGGTACGTGCAATGGTGAGAGCCGCACACGACCCTGCGGGCCCCGCGCCCACCACAATGACATCAAAATCAGACATTGCTCTTCCTTTGTTCCAATGCGGCGAGCAATGCCGGAAGTACTTCGTTGGCATCGCTCACAATGCCGAGGTCGGCAAGTTGCATCATGGGGCAGTGTGGGTCGGTGTTGATGCTCACAATGTGTTCGGGTTGGCCAAGGCCACTGGTGTGTTGCACCGCGCCACTCACGCCAAGAGCTATATACAACTGTGGGTTCACTACAACACCTGTGGTGCCAATTTGACGTTGGTGTTCTACCCAGCTGCGGTCGGTAATAACACGAGTCGCGCCAACAGACGCACTGAGTTCTTCTGCAATATCGAAAAGAGTATGAAAAGTACTTGATGTTTGTATGCCAGCGCCACCGCAAATAATGCGAGGGGCTTCCGATAGGTCGATACTTGCCGCATCGGGGGGAAGTACGTCGACTACTTCAGCATCGTTACCTGTGAAGTTCTCGGGAGTTTGCAATGGAGTAACGACTACGTCGCCAGGCGCTTCTTCAATGCTGCGCACACCTACTTGCAAAGTGGCAACAAACTCTGGTGAAGCAACAAGTGTTTCGACAGCCTGACCGCTCCAGCGCACGAGTTCAATGGTGATTGTTCCAATACGCAATGCGCTCGCGTAAAGAGGACGTTGCAAACTGTGAGCTAAGTGTGCGGCGAAGTCTCTGCCATCGGGCGATGCCGGAAGCACAATGCGTGGATCTTGACGAAGATGAGGAGCAAGTGCATGTGCCCATGCAGAAGGTGCAAAGTCTCCCCATTCACACATTGTGATGTGATGCGCATACGGTGAAAGTTCGGTTATTGCCGCCAAGCAGTTGCTTCCAATAACGAGAGCATTTCCATTTGCTTCGCTGGTGGCCTCAAGTGCGCCGGCAGGGAGTACGCCGTGGCGAATAACAAGAACGGCGATCATGTGACGAGTCTATTTCCGTTTACGAAAGTGGCGAACAAGTTCAATAAAGCCAGTTGCTGCTAATGCCATCGCAAAGGCAACTCCAAATGCCATTGCGTGGTTGTTCTCAAAGGTTTTCCCACCGATGTAACCAAGCAAAGCTGCATAAGATGCCCAAATAAGAGAAGCAATGCCAACCCATTTGGCAAACCAGCGCTGATTTTGATGTGTGACGCCACATGTCAAAGTAAGCAAGGTGCGGCCACCTGGAATAAAACGGGCGGTGATGAGGAGCGGGCCTCCGCGATCTTCAATTTGGCTATGTGCCCAATCGAGTCGGTCAGTACCTTTTTCTGTGCGGCGGTAGCGACGATCGATGAAAGCGCTTGCCCGGCGCCCAATGAGATACGACATGTTGTCGCCAAGAAAAGCTCCCGTTGCCGCGATAACAATGACAAGCGATATGTGTAGGTTGCCGAGGCCGGCTGCAACTCCGCCAACAATGACCATCGACTCACTGGGAACGATGGGGACTACCGAGTCGAGTAGTGCAACAGAAAAAATGACGAGATAGAACCACGGTGAAGTAGAGACATTGGAGAGCGATTCAAACATTGAATTGAGAAAAGAAAACATCAGAACGACGAGCCTATGCGTTCACCGTCGATGACCGCAGCGTGAGCGCGTCGTGGAGCAACTGCATCGCCGACTCGCGCAACAGTGACGCCCGCTTCGCGTAGTGCGTCATTTGAGGAAAGATCGTTGTACAGCCACTCCACCGGTTGTGGCGGAACCGCCAAAATTACCCAGTCGGGTGTGCGTGTGTCATTCACACCAGTGGGGTGATGGAGCAATGTGAGTTCATTGCCGGCAAGCCCCATGGGAACAAGGTCGGTGCTTTGCACGATGCCTTTTGCGTGGGCGCGAATGAGCCAGTTTTCCATGTCGAGGGTGATGCCGAGGTCTTGTCCGACCACCATTCCTGGGGTCACGATTTCAACGTTGCATCCACGGTCGGCAAGAAGTTCTGCAACTGAAGTTGCATGGTGGAAACCAATTTCGTCGATGATGACCACTGTGCCGAATGGATCTGCAGACCCGTCAAGCACATGTCGTACATCGGCAACGCCAATGGTGACGCCTTCGCCAGCAACCCACCATGGTTGCTGTGGCTCAGCACCAGTAGCAACCACAACGTGCTGTGCATTGCGTTCAAGCACTAAACCCGGCCACGCGGAAACACCGTATTCAATGGCAACCCCGAGTCGTTTGCACTCGGTGAGTTGATTACGAATGAGGTCGCCGAACTCTGCTCTGTTTGGCACGCTCGCTGCAAGACGCACTTGCCCACCAGCTGCATTTTCTTTTTCAAGAACAGTGACGCGGTGTCCATTGCGTGCAGCTGCAATGGCTGCTTGCAAACCAGCGGGTCCTGCACCAACAATTAAGACATGTGCAGGAGTGGGAGAGAGCTTCACATGTTGTGTTGTTTTCCATTCGGCTTCACGCCCAGTTTGCGGGTTTTCAATGCAGCCGAGCCAACGGTTCAGGCCCATGCGCCCCACGCATTCCTGATTGCAACTGAGGCATAAGCGAATGTCGTCGGTTGCCCCTGCACGTGCCTTAGCAGCAAAGTGGGGGTCGGCTATTTGCCCACGCACTACTCCAACAAGATCGCAGTGCCCGTCGGCCAATGCGCGTTCTGCTTGAAGCGGGTCTTTAAAGCGACCAACTCCAACAACGGGAAGGTCGACTGCTTTGCGAATGGCTGAAGGAATGAATGTTGCGTATCCCGGTGGAATATGCATTGATGCTTCAATCATGAACAAGCTTGCAGTTGCCACGCCAATTGATGTGTTGATGTAGTCGACGTTGCCTGATGCTTCTACAAGTTTGGCAACTTCTATTGCTTCCTCAATAGTGGTTCCACCTTCAATGAATTCGTCTCCACACAAGCGAACACCCAGAGCAAGGTCGTTGCCAATTGCTTTGCGTACTGCAGACGAAATGTCGAGTAGTAAACAGGCACGGTTGCTGAGTGAACCACCGTATTGGTCGGTGCGTTTGTTTGTTGCTGGTGAAAGAAATCCACGAACAATAGAAGAGTGGCTGCACTGCAGTTCGATGCCGTCGAATCCGCCTTCTGCACAATTCTCGGCAACGGTGACATAGCCAGCAATGATGTCGTCAATATCGCTTTGAGTGACTGCTTTGGGTACTTCGCGAAAGAGTGGGTCGGCAACAGCACTCGGTGCCCACACAGGAAGCCGGCTGTACATGCTGCTTGCTTGGCCACCGTTGTGGTTGATTTGCGCAAAAATAGGTGTGCGATGTTGATGTACTGCCGACGTGATGTTGCGATAACCAGGAATGACGTCGCGATGAAAGCCGTGGATGAGTTTTTCGTAGGGCCAATCGGTGGGGTGCGTTGAATGTTCTTCGGTGATGATGAGCCCTGCGCCCCCAGCTGCGCGTGCTGCATAATACGCGCTGTGTTGCTCTGTGGGTTTTCCATTGCGTGCGTAGTTGGTGAGATGTGCACTAAAGACAATGCGATTGCGCGTGGTGACTGGCCCCAATTGGAGCGGGGTCCACAAGTACTTGTAACTCACAAAGACAAAGGTTAGGTGGCTTTAGAGGGAAGTGATGGCTCGAGACCAGAACGTAGGCGGCGAAGATTAGGAATATGTCGAATGACAACCAAAACGCCAATGCCTGCAGTCGCAGCAACCTCCCATCCGGGTTTGCCCGCCAACGCAATGCAAATGGGGAGGAGCAAAGTAATAACGAGGGAAGATATCGATGCTTTTTTCGTCGTTTTGCTGAGCACGGCCCAAAGAAAAGCAAGTCCGACGCCAATGAGTGGGTGCACAACCAGCATGGCCCCCGACCCGGTTGCAACCCCTTTGCCACCAGCGAAACGGCGAGTGATGGGGTAGACGTGGCCCACAACTGCTGCTGCAGCACACCAATATGCGGCCGCATTTCCGAACACCGCTAAGCCAAGTGCAGTTGCTACTGCACCTTTCACCGCATCGAGTCCGTAAACGTATGCACCCTTTTTCATTCCTAATGCACGAGCAACATTTGACGCACCAGGATTCCCCGAACCCACTGTGGTGATGTCGACTCCATTTGCTTTCGCAACCATGATGGCGCTGGGAAATGTTCCTATGAAGTACCCAGCAGTTGCGAGAAGAACAACGAGAAAGTAATGCACCCCTACAGCATAAACACTGCGCGTCGTGCTTCGAGGACAGCCTCAAGAACGGTGCGCGGGGCAACGGCGTCGCCAACGAGCGGGAACCCAGGCGAGATGTGTTCGGTAGGAAGTCGAAATCCACAGTCGACAAATGCTGCTGCTTCGTATGTGGTGGTTTCGCCAGAGTAACGATCTTGTACTTCAACGCTGACGCCCTGGGCAGACTGTGAAACGCAGCGCACAAGGGCACGCTTCACCACGCGCGTTCCGCGTTGTGCCAAACGAACATTTGCAGGAGCTAAGTCGCCTGATCGTGATAGTTCATTACCAGCAATATTGTCGGGGGTGACAAGAATGGCGCGCTGCCCAAGCCATTGTGCGAGGGCAATAGCAATGGGGCCACCAATGGGGTCGTGTAAAATAATGTCGCCACTTGTTGGAAGAAGGTGAGTGCCGTTCATGACATCAACAACATCGCACGCAAGTGAGGAGTTGGGCAATGTGTATGTGGGCACACCGGGTCGTGAACCTGTGCACTGCAAAACGACATCGGCGGTGAGTTCTGCGGTGCTGCTGATATGCGTTGCAAAATAAAACGTCACTCCGAGCGATAAACACTGTGAGTAGAGCCATTGAACAAAAGTGGCGCCAGGGCCGGCAAAAGCAGGTACGCCACCGGACGTTTCTTTGCTTTCGTACACTTCAACTGTGTGACCACGTCGAGCGGCCGTATATGCGGCTTCTAACCCAGCGGGGCCGGCGCCAATGATGGCTATTTTTTGTGGCGAGGCTGGTGAATACCAACCGGGGTCGGTGCTCTCGTGGCCAGATGTGGGCTCAACAACGCAAGTAACAATGGGGTTGCGTGCATCGCGTACTTGGCATGTTTGATTGCATCGAATACAGGGGCGAATCTTTGCCGTGCCGCCACTGAGCATTTTGTTTGCTAAGTCGGGGTCGGCAATTTGTGCTCGGGTCATTTCAACACCAGCACACACGCCTTGTTCTACAGCCTGCATGGCCATGTGTGGTTGCACAACAGAACCTTGTAAGAAGACAGGAATGTTGAGTACTGCTTGTACGCGTTGGGTGATGTCGGTATTGAAACCTTCTGGCTCATGAAAATCGGGGCGAGTTTTTTCGACGGAGAAAATTGAACCACGAACAACTACCAAATAATCAAGCCCGCATGCTGCAAGTTGAGGAGCGAGTTCAACTGCCATGTCTGGTGTGATGCCAGCCCACGGTGCAAGCTCATCGCATGAAAGCCTGAGCCCAATGACGGCATCGCCAATAGCTGCGCGCACTTTTTCAATGATGGTGCGAGCAAATAACGTTTTGTCTTCGCCCCACACATCGTTGCGATGATTCGTGAGTCCAGAGAGAAATTGCCGCACCAAACTGTGTTGACCAGCATTGATTTCCACACCATCGCATCCGGAAGAAACGGCAATTCGTGCAGCGTTAACGAATCCCGCAATGACTTCTTCGATATCGGCTTGTTCCATCCATTTCGGAACTTCACGTGA
>CANFUE010000028.1 GCA_947450115.1 Acidimicrobiaceae bacterium
CAAATGGATGTTCCCATTAGAACGAGCTATGTCATGGCCATCGTGACCCCACCAGAAAGAGCAGCTGCAGCGAGCCTCACGAATGTCCCCCGCAGTTTGGCATCGGCCTTGCCTCCTCTTGGAGCAGGATGGATGCTTCAACACAGCACTTTTGGGTGGCCACTCATTGCCGGCGGCTCAATTAAAATTATTTATGACCTCTTGCTGCTCTATAAATTTCGCAATGTTTTACCGCCAGAGGAATTGTTCACCACGTGAGGCGTTAGCTCCGAGAGGTTGCCACGAATCCACCTTTAACAAAAGTGTCTTGCAACTCACGCTTGAGAAATTTGCCCGCCGCATTGCGAGGCAGCGCCTCTTTCATTATTACGACGTGCGTAGGAATTTTGTAGCTTGCAATTTTCCCATCGAGGAAATCCCATACTTCAGCAGCTGTGAGTTGCGCTCCATCATTCGGCAAAATAGCTACGGCGACTTCTTCGCCTAAGCGCTCATGAGGAACTCCAAAAACGGCAACTTCATGCACTTTCGGATGTTCATAAATAGCACTTTCCACCTCGGCACAGAAGATATTGTCACCACCACGCAGAATCATGTCTTTCACACGATCTTCTACGTACACGAACCCGTCTTCATCGACACGTCCAATGTCGCCTGAACGTAGCCATCCATCAACAATCGTTTCTGCTGTGGCGTCTGGGCGATTCCAATATCCACGAATGAGTGTTGGCCCAAAGAACCAAATTTCACCGCGTTCGCCCACGGGCAAAGCGCGCAGCTCTTCATCGCGCACTTCTAATTTCATGGGCAAACATGTACGACCCGTGCTCGTTGGGTGCGCGATGTAATCAGCTCCTCTGTTGCCAGGACCAAAGGCATTCGTTTCGGTCATGCCATAGCCCAGTTGTGGGCCTCCACCTGTGAAGCTCTTGGAGACTTTGTCAACAAGTGCAGCAGGTGCCGGCGCTCCACCGCCACCAATTGCTCTCATGCTCGACATATCGAACTCGTTGAAGCGAGGATGGTTCACAAGATCCCAACTTTGCGTGGGAACACCTACAAAGTTCGTTACTTTCTCCCGCGAAATGAGTTCAAGAGCTTTTTCTGCATCCCATTTGTACATGATGACCAGTTTCAAACCAGCCACCCAACAACTCATCATGACTGGGATGCAACCAGTGACGTGGAAGAGCGGCACAATCAAAATAAAGCTTGTCGGTAATGCATTGGGGTCAGGTTTTGATCCTTCACGCAGGTTGTCTACTGCAAGACGCAAAGAGAAACCCATGAGCGCAGAAATAATTGCTCGGTGCGTCGATACAGCACCCTTTGGCCGCCCAGTGGTTCCGGAGGTGTACAAAATGGTGGCGTCGTCATCGGGAGAGATATCGGCTCCAGGGTGCGTGCTTCCTAATGGCAGGTCTTTTTCCCATTGGTCTACACCAGCAGGCACATCTTTTTCCGCACGAACAAGCAACATAGCGATCTTTTGCTTTTGGCAAAATGAATATGCCAACGCAAGACGTTGGTCATCACATATCAACACCTTTGCTCCAGAGTCTTCCAGCGCAAACTGCATCTCGTCGGCGGTCCACCATGAGTTCATTGAAACCGATACAGCACCAACAGAAATAATGGCCGCAAACGACATCACCCACTCGGGATAGTTGCGCATGGCAACAGCGACGCGATCACCTTTTTTGATGCCATACGTATTGACTAAATGGCAACTGAGAGCATCAACACGTTCCATTGCCTCGGCAAAGGTCCAACGTTCATCTTCGTACACCAAAAATGGTATATCGCCGTGTTGCCGGGCCGCAGCAAAGACATGCCCTAAATGTGGCGGAGCATTTTTAAACACCTGCATGGTGATGCCATTCACCACTGCATCTACTAGTTCAAAAGGCTGTCCCGGTGCTGTTAATACTGCACTTGCATCATCCCACGAATTTCCCATGTCACCCTCCACCCCGATGAGTTGAGGATAGCCGCCAAAAAAGTTCTAGGCGGCGCGGTAATAGCTGTGGCGATAGCGACGGTTAATTTGCTGCTGACGAATTTGCACCAGCATGTAGCAGTAGCCAACAAGGCTCAAGAACGCTGCACCAAAAAGAAGTGTCATGAAACTCGACCCAGTGGTGAATGCAAGAAACAGCGACACGCTGTTCACGCCAAGAATTCCGTACAAAACGTTGGCACGGCGACGTCGCAACATTTCACGACCCGACATCGGGACGAAACCCACTTGACCATTTGCTAGGCGTGGCATCCCCTGCGATGCAGTGTTGTGATGCGAACGACCACTCGTTGGAGCAGCAGGTGCGCCCCCCAGGCTGGAACGGCGTGCAGCTGGAGCCGGAACAAATGGACGCGCCATAGCGCGCATCGGAGCGGCGTTGCGACCGTAGGGAGAAGTGTTGCCATAGGCACCGCGTTGCGGCACTCCAGACTGCAATGTGTGCAGTTGGCGGCGGAAAACATCAACCGAAGATTGAGGACGGTCGATCTTGGAGCGAAAGATGGGAGGCAAAAGCACAGCAGCCCACATCGCTGCAACGATCAACAAAATGACTGTGCTCATTTACTAAGCCCTTACGTAGGTGAGAGGTATTTCTGTAACGCCTGAAAAGTCTAGGAGCATTCAAGAACCTTGACCACAAACATCGCACTTTGAGGCCCTTGTCACGCTGAAAATATGATGTTTTAGGCATTTATTGCTCAAAAATGAGCAAAAAGAGGCCTAATCCTCGAGGCGGCGGTAGGTGCCTGAGCGCCCACCGGTCTTTTCCCACAGGGCGAGTTCGCCAATGACCATTGCCTTGTCGGCCGATTTACACATGTCGTAAATGGTGAGAGCGGCAACAGAACAGGCATGCAGGGCTTCCATCTCTACTCCCGTGCGGTCGACCGTGTCGACCTGAACCTCAACTGCAACGTGATCGTCTGCAATGTCAAAGTTAACGCTCACTGCACTGATGTAGAGCGGGTGACATAGCGGAATCATGTCGGACGTGCGCTTAGCTGCCTGGATACCTGCCACGCGGGCCACGGCAAGCACATCGCCTTTTTTTACTTCCCGGTTGGCAACTGCCGCAGTGGTTGCCGGCAACATAAATACCTTGCAACGCGCAACCGCACGTCGGTGTGTTGGTTCTTTTGGAGTGACATCAACCATGCGGGCGTGACCCATGGGGTCGAGATGACTAAAAGTGAGTTCCGACATGTGCAAAGCGTACAAGAGTTCTCTGGTCTTAGATGCTCGACAACTTCCCTGGGCGATCTCCCCCAATGACTGCATGCTGGGACTACCCTCACTTACAAGGCAGATATGACCATCAACTTGAATTCCGACACCGATGTCATCAACACTCCAGAGCTCTTAGCTGCTGGTGCCCAACTCATTGATGTTCGCGAACCCGACGAATTTGCCGCCGGCACGATTCCCGGTGCAATCAATATTCCACTACAGGAATTCCTTCACCGCTTGCCCACTTTTGATACATCAGTTCCTCTCGCCATTTTGTGCCGAAGCGGTAATCGCAGCGGTCAAGCAACCGAAATTTTCCGCGAAGCCGGCTTTCAGGCGGTGAACCTGCAAGGCGGAATGCTCGCGTGGGATGCACACCATTTGTCGTCTGAAACATTGTTGTGTCAGCAATTTTATCTCGACTGTCTCTCGCAAGCTTCCTATCTCATCATCGACAAAACAACACAACGCGCAGTCGTCGTTGACCCCACCCGCGATGTTCAGCAATACATCGACACAGCAAAAATCTATGGCGCAAAAATTGAGCTCGTTCTTGAAACTCATTTCCATGCCGATTTTTTGTCGGGGCACCTCGAACTCGCTCATGCCACTGGTGCCACCATTGGCTATGGCGCTCGTGCGCACCCCGAATTTCCAACACGACTCTTTACTGACGGTGAAAAATACTCGCTCGGTAATGTTCAACTAGAGATTCGTCACACACCAGGTCACACACCAGAATCCATTTCCATTGTGGTGCGCGAACACGCCAACGATGCTGTTCCTTACGCCGTGCTGACCGGCGACACCATGTTCATTGGCGATGTAGGCCGCCCCGACCTCTTAGTTTCTGTTGGGCACACTTCGAACGAACTCGGACACATGCTCTACAACTCACTGCATCAACAATTGCTGACACTTCCCGATGCAACGAGAGTTCTTCCCGCGCACGGAGCAGGCTCTGCATGCGGCAAAAATCTTTCAACAGAGACAATGTCAACCATTGGCGAGCAAAGGCTCACGAACTACGCGCTACTTGCGCCCAATGTAGATGCCTTCATCGACATTGTCACCGAAGGTCAACCTTCAGCACCTAGTTACTTTAGTTACGATGCTCAACTGAATAGCCAAAACCACGCAGTTCTCGACGAACACTCACCGCCACAGCAGCTTTCCTTGGCAGAAGCACTCAGTCTTCAACACGAAGGAGTGAGTTTTATCGATACACGCGATGCACAATTTTTCGCAACTGGGTATCTCAAAGGTTCCATCAATGTTGGGCTCCAAGGTCGCTACGCGGAATACGCGGGCGCGGTGATTTCCCCAACAGAAAAAATAGTTATTGTGACCGAGCCTGGCCAAGAGTTGGAATCAAAAGTTCGCCTTGCGCGCATTGGGTACGACAACGTTGTTGGGTGGCTCAGCATCAACGATCTCACTGCAGCGCCCCAACAGATGCTGCAGGCATCTCGGCTCACACCACAGCAATTTCGTACCAGAACATCGGCAATTCACCCACTACAAATTGTTGATGTGCGCAGCGCCAACGAGTCGCACCTCGGCTCTTTTGCCAATGCAATCAATATTCCTATTGCCGAACTCCAACAACGACTACACGAGCTCGATGCAAGCAGACCCACCATCGTGTTTTGTGCTGGCGGCTATCGGTCGTCCATTGCAGCAAGCGTGCTACGCCGCGCCGGCTTCACCGATGTTTCAGATGTACTTGGTGGGTACGAAGCAATGCGCGCTTAAGCGCAGTGTTATCCGCCAATTTGGCTCATGGTGCGCACAGGCCGAATGAAATTAACCTGGCCAATTTGGTGCCCCGCCCATTTGGTGCCCACTGCACGACGAATTTCTGCCGCAATTTCAACATCACTTGCGCCGTTACGCAAAAGCGCTTTCATATCGAATTCTGTTGTGGAAAAAAGACATGTGCGAAATTGACCATCGGCAGTGAGGCGAACTCGATCGCAATCGCCACAAAATGGCTTAGTGACCGAAGGAATGACGCCCACAGTTCCTTTGCCATCGAGATAGCGCCAACGATCGGCTGGCGCTGCCCCGCGCAATGGCATTTGCTCTAACGGGTACACCGCGTGAATTGCTTGCACAATTTCGTCTTGGCTCACCACTTTGCTTCCCGCCCAACCTTGTTCGGCGTCGAGCGGCATGAACTCGATGAATCGCACTTCCACATTGTTCTCGCGCCCAAAAGTGGCAAGGTCAACAATTTCATCGTCGTTTGTTCCGCGCTCGATTACTGCGTTGACTTTGACAGGGTGAAAGCCTGCGAGTTGGGCTTCTTCAATACCAGCAATGACGTTGTGAAATTCATCGCGGCGGGTCATTGCTAAAAATTTTTCTGGTTGCAAAGTATCGAGGCTGACATTGACTCGGCTGACACCGGCCATAAAGAGCTCATGGGCAACGTTGCGCAGCGTTGCGCCGTTAGTAGTGAGAGCAATATCGGGTGCCTTGCCGGCAAATGCAGAGGGAGCATGTGCGGGAACTCGTAGCGCTGCGATTTGTTTTACCAAAATGGGCAGATGAGCGCGCACTGTTGGTTCGCCACCGGTGAGGCGAATGCCATCGACGAAAAAATGTTCAACACAGATGCCAGCAAACCGTTGGATTTCTTCGAAGGTGAGCACATCGCTGCGGTCGAGCCACACCATTCCTTCCGCGGGCATGCAGTAGGTGCATCGAAAGTTGCAACGGTCAGTGACCGAAATACGCAGATCGCGAACAGTACGCCCAAATGGGTCGACTAGCGCCTCACCTTGCACCCCTGCCGCACTCATGTTGTGAGTCTACGCCCCTTGGGCAAGGTCTGATAAGGCGACCACACGCACTTCTGCGCCCTGAACTACGCCATCGCCATCGGGCAATATTGCAAGGGCGTTGGCTAATGCAGAAGCGGCAAGTTGATGGCTTCCTTGTTGGCCTACAGGCGAAACATGGATTCGGCCATCTTCATGGCTTTTCGCCACCACTCTGAGAAAGTGAATTTTCCCGTCGGTTTTACGTAAAAAAGGCGTGTCGGCAACAGCTAACAATTGTGCACGATGCATGGCTGAGTGCCCCATCATTTTACGTAACGCAGGTCGCGCCAACAATTCAAAGCTCACCAATGATGAGACAGGATTGCCGGGAAGACCAAAGATGGGAACCTGCCTGTTTGGCGCAGACTCACGAGGGGCATCGAGCAGTCCAAATGCAAATGGTTTGGCAGGCTTAATGGCAATTTGCATCCATGTCATTTGCGCAATGCGACCGAGAAGTGCCTTCACCACATCGTAGGCACCCATGCTCACACCACCACTGGTGACAATGGCGTCGCACTCACTAGCTGCAGCTCTTAACGTCTCTTCGAGTGCTTGTTCGTTGTCGCGCACAATGCCGTAATCAACAGCTTCACAACCAACTTGCGTAACAAGCCCCATCAACATGGTGCGATTACTTTCACGAATTTGCCCAAGCGCCAGTGGCGAGCCGTCATCTACTAGTTCGTCGCCGGTAGAGAGAACTGCAACACGAAGTCGTGGCACTGCAGAAACTTGTGACACATTGATACTTGCAAGAACCCCAACCGCAGCTGGATGAAGTACGTCTCCAACACGAAACACCACATCACCAATGTGCACGTCATCACCACGTGGTCGTACGGCCTGGCCCATTTGCACAGAAGCACGCAGCACCACTTCGTTCGGAGTTGCACCTTCAGCTGAATCTTCCACCATCACCACCGCATCAGCGCCACTTGGCATTGGAGCACCAGTCATAATGCGCGACGTTTCGCCAGAACCTACTGCGACGTTCGGAATACCACCTGCAGCAATTTCATCGACGACGCGCAAGGTTGCTGGGACATGCGCAACGTCTTGTGCGCGCACTGCAAAGCCATCAACTGCACTATTGGCAAAGTGAGGTACTTCTTCGCGAGAAACGATGTTTTCAGCGAGCACCAACCCGTAGGCCTCTTGAATAGGCAGCACCCGAGGAGTTGCCTGATGTACCGCATTCAATACTTTTTCTTGAGCAGCAACGAGCGCAATCACGCCCTGAACGGTACCTGTGAGATGATGGGACTACATGATCTATCGAGCACTTCCTGCCAGCGGTCACGATGTTTCTTGGGATGTCGTGAACCCCAACCTGTCCGATGGTGGACGCCCTCTCAGCACGGTGAAATTTCGTTGGGAAAATGAAGGTTGGACCCTCGATTGCGGTCTTGGGCCACAGCGTTCACAAGTAGCCATTCGCGTATCTGCACAGTGGGGAATCCAACAGGTGCTCCTTTTTCGTGATCTTGACGACCCCGATTTGTGGCTCGCCACCGATGGCTCTGGCCGCTGGGGTGAAGTAAATGGCGCCCATCGCACCGATCTCGATGGCTGTCACTTGGTAGCCATCATCGGCTCACCCATCACGCACTGCATTGCCATTCGCCAACTTCCTCTTGAGGTCGGTCATGGCGCAGAAATCAAAACAGCCATTGTTGACCCCGAGAAGCTTTCGGTCGTGGCAGGTACCATGCGCTTTGAGCGCATTGCTGAGCGCCGCTGGCGCTACACCCGAATCTCACCGGCCGATAGCACGTTACAAGAGCTCATTGAGGTCGAAGTCGATGAATTTGGCCTTGTTCTCGATGAACCCGAGCAGTTCATTCGGGCACAAGCCGACGCTTAGGGCCAGTCTCCCGATACTCTTTCCCTCGCTGCACAGCCATTGTTTTCTACCTGCAGGAGCCCTTATGCCTACCTACGTCTACAAATTCGTCGACTCTGGTGAAACCATTGAAGTGCATCAGGCTTTTTCCGACGATGCCCTCACGGAAGTTGCTCACCCAAGCGACGGCAAATTGCGCCCAGTAAAAAAAGTCTTTCAGCCTGTAGGCATCACCTTCAAAGGTGGCGGCTTCTACAAAACCGACTCCAAAGGCGGCAGCTCGGCAACCACCCCACCTGGGTCAAGTACAAGTTCAACGTCGAGCGACACTTCTTCGGCTGCAGCCACGCCTGCGCCTGCCCCAGTTGCTGCGCCTGCACCTTCCACTTCTGCCTAACACGCAAAATCGTGGCACTTCAGGGGCCACAATGCACACATATTGTGCATGACACTTTTCAGCAACCTGCGTAGCGTGATCGCTCACCACCCAAAATCTCCACAAGGAATCTCTGCATTATTTGCACTCACCGCCACACTGATTGTGATGCACGTTCTTCCGTGAAACGGTGAAGGCCCTATGCCCCGCTCATGGTGACGTCGTTAATGACTAACGACATTCCATTCGCCGACATCGGGAGCCAGTCGACATCTCCGCCAATAGCTACCACGTCTTGCAACATGCGTTGCAACGTTGAAGCAATGGTGAACTCGCGAATAGGAGCTCCGACTTGGCCATTGGTAATGAGCAAGCCAGATGCACCAGTAGAGAAATCTCCTGAAATGGGGTTCACACCTGAGTGCAGACCCTGCACCATTTGAATGAGTACGCCATCACTCACTTGTGCAATGAGTTCATCTTGAGTAGCGGTTCCAGGAACCAACTGCATTGCCAAACAACTCACTCCTGGAGTGCCCCCCGTGCGCACTGCGCTACCTGTGCTTTTTGTTTGACCGCGACGTGCGCTGTATGACGAATGCAGAAATTGCTTCAACATGCCATTTTCGATGAGCACATTGCGTCGTGCAGCTAAGCCTTCGCCATCAATGTCGGTTGCGCTGTAAGCGAGCGGGTTCGTAGGGTCGTCGATGAGTGTTACGAGTGGGTTAGCCACCGATTCTCCTAAGCGATCGGCAAAAAAACTACGCCCTTTTTGCACATTCTCACCACTGAAGCTGCCCGACAACACACGCAAAAACTGCGCGGTGACATATGGGTCTAAAACAATTGTTGTGCGTTTGGATTGCGGTTTCGTGGCTCCCAATAGACGAGTTGCGCGGTCGGCTGCCTCGCGTGCAGCGCGTGCCAAGTTGAACTCGGTTGGAGTACGTCCTACTGAAAACCCAAAACCTGTTTGTGTTTCATCGCCATCGTCAGCAAGCGTGCCAACCGAAACGTAACAACCATTTTCGCGTCCATGAGCCCGAATGCCACTTGTTGTAGCAAATGCAGTTTCGCCATATGCATCGTCATAGTTTGCATCGTCAATGCGAATGCGGGAGTCGGTTGCCAAAGTAAGTTTTTCAAGTTCTTTTGCAATGGCAATTTTCTCTGCTGTAGGGAAATGCGCAAGTTCCTCGTTCCACAATTCTTGTGGCACTTTTTCTACACCGTCTGGTTCAGCAAGACCTGCCCACTCATCGGCAGAACCAAATTGAACATTGTCACGTGCCTCAGCAAACACTTCACTCAATACCGACTCATCGAGTGTTCCTGCATATGCGTAGCCAGTGCGGCCATCTTTAATAACCCGAATTCCCACACTTTCTGACTGCGCTGAAACAAAGTGCTCCACTTCACCTTCATAAATGCGAATAGACGTTTCGCCACCGCGAGAAACATATGCCTCTACCTGTTCACCTGGCTTTGCCTGCGCAACAATTCGATCGGCAAGATCTTGCAGTGCATTGTCAGAACTCATGCTGCAGTTCCTCCAATAGTGAGTGATTTCACGCGCAAGGTGGGTTGCCCGTCGCCAACGGGTACTCCTTGCCCATCTTTACCGCATGTACCTGGGTTGCCCATCGCAAAATCATTGCCGAGCATGTCGATATCGCGCAGTACTTGTGGCCCGTTGCCAATGAGGTTTCCCTCACGCAATGGTTCAGTAATTTCACCATTTTCAATGAGGTACGCCTCAGTCATGCCAAACACAAAGTCTCCACTTGCGGTGTTCACACTTCCGCCACCAAGTTTTGCAACATAGACACCATTTTTTGTGGCCTTCACAATGTCGTCGGGCTCAGAACTTCCATTGATGACGAACGTGTTTGTCATGCGCACCATCGGAAGGTGCATATAACTTTGCCGACGACCGTTGCCGCTTTGGCGATGATTTTCTTTACGTGCGCGCAAGTAGTCCCACATGTAATCGGTGAGAACACCGTTTTCAATGAGAGTATTTTTCTGGCTGTGATGACCTTCGTCGTCAATGCCAATTGCACCCCATTCACCACTCATGGTGCCGTCATCAATCAGAGTGACAAGCGATGATGCAACCATCTCGCCCACTTTGCCGCGATACACACTTGCGCCTTTGCCCACAAGGTCTGCTTCTAAACCATGCCCGCAGGCTTCATGGAAAAGAACTCCGCCGCTCCCTCGTTTAATCACCACAGGTAAGGCACCAGAAGGAGCAGGGCGAGCCTTCAACTTAGTGACCGCTTGACGCGCTGCACCTGCGGCAAGTTCTTCCACGTCGTAAAGATCGAAGAGTTCAAACCCAATGGTGCGACCCATGGAGTCGTAGCCGGTTTGCATTCCACCATCTCCAGAAGCCACAACACTGACCCGAAAGAGCGTGCGCACTTGATCGTCGGCGGCAAAGACCCCTTCACTATTTGCCACCAAAATACGACGCACGCTGTCGCCATAACCTGCAGACACCTGCACCACTGCTTGGTCGATACTGCGCGCTGCCTCGTTGGCGCGCTCCAGCAACTCCACTTTGCGTGTTTTGGGAACTTCATTTGGCAAAATTTGCACATCATTCACCTGATGCGTATCGATACCACCTAGAGCGACCGTCACTACACCACCAGAACCTTGTTTCGCCGCAACGGCAGCTGCCTCGGCTGCTTGCAATAAACCTGCTTCAGACAGGTCGGCGGTATGAGCAAAACCTGTTGTTTCACCGTGAACTACTCGAATTCCTGCTCCTCGGTCACACCCAGTAGTGACTTGTTCAATACGGCCATCGTCGAGCCCGGCCGACGTAGATCTTTTGTCTTCAATGAAGATCTCAGAGAACCCTGCCCCCGTGCTGCGGCCCTTGGCCAGCACCTTTTCTATGGTTTCTTTGCCAACAAGCTCGCTCAATGTGCCCATGACACTTCACGTTACTTGCCAGAACCTCTAACCTCTCCCTCGTGACAAATGATTTGGGGGGCGCAGCACCTGCTCGCGCGCACAAGACGCTGTGGTGGAAAGAGGCCGCATTAATTGTTGCGTTTTACTCTGTCTACACCTGGACCCGAAATCAATTTGGCTCAGACCGTGTCAACGGCGTTGATATTCCGGTTCAGGCATTTCGCAACGCCATTCGTGTGGTGCGTTTTGAGCGCTGGATAGGCCTCTACCACGAGGAGTCGGTTCAAGAATTTTTCTTGTCGCATCGTTGGTTTATTCAACTGCTCAATACCTATTACGGAACTGCTCACTTCATCATCACCATTACTGTTTTTATTTTGCTCTACAAAAAACGCCCTGATGTGTTTCCTCAATGGCGCAACACCTTGGCAGCAACAACAGCTCTTGCAATTGTCGGGTTCTCACTTTTCCCACTGATGCCTCCTCGCCTACTCGACCAACCATGTCCGCCTCAAGGGCACGGCGCTGCATGCATCCACGTAGAACAGCGTGGGCTCGACAAAGGAAAAACAAATTTTGGTTTTGTAGACACTCTTGAGGTGTACGGCGGTCCGTGGGATTTCAGTTCAGGTGCTGGCGCAAAAATCTCAAACCAGTACGCGTCTATGCCCAGTTTGCATATTGGCTGGGCAAGTTGGTGCGCATTTGCCATGTGGCCACTCGCCCGACGACGCTGGATTCGCGCACTAGTTCTGCTGTACCCAGCATTTACGCTGATGTGCATCATCGTTACCGCCAACCACTACTGGATTGATGGAGTGGGAGGCCAACTCACGTTGGCAGTTGGTTTTCTATTGGGTACGAGTTTCCACAAGTGGAATCAACGTCGTCTCGATGCAAAATACGATGCGCAATTACTCACGAGTTAGCCAGAACTCAAAATGAGTGATATCCACCGTCGATGGTGATGACATCACCCGTGTGATACGCGCTTAAGTCGCTCGTCAAATACACAGCAAGACCCGCAAAATCACTCGGTGAACCCCAGCGCCGCATTGGCACACGTGGCAATACATTGTTCACGAATTTGTCCCAACCAAATGAAGGCGCGGTCATTTCGCTTTCTATCCATCCCGGCAAAATGGCGTTACTGCGGATGCCATGGCGGGCATGTTCCACAGCGATGGCTTTCGACATTGCAACAAGCCCAGCCTTCGACGCGCCATAGTGCTGACCTTTTTGTTGACCATAAAATGCCGACCCCGAGGTCGTGAAGACAATGGAGCCGCCACCGTTTGGCACCATATGACGCACCGCTTCTTGAGCGGTAAAAAAAGCACCATCAAGATTCACTCGCATCACGCGGTCCCACTCCTCAGTACTCATCTCGGCAAAGCTTGGCGCCTTTCCGCCGACTCCTGCATTCACAAAACACGCGTCGATACGTCCACATTGTTTGGCTGTGGCTTCAAAACTGGCGCGTACCTGAGCCTCATCACCGACGTCGCACTGAAGAGCAAGGACCGAAGTTCCAAACTCAGCGAGTTCGTTTGCTGCAGCAGTATTTTTCTCGAGGTTGGTTCCCCAAATGACCACATTTGCCCCATTGGCCGCGAGACCTTTTGCCATACCGAGACCAATTCCGCCGTTACCACCTGTGACTAGTGCGGTCTTGCCTGCAAGGGAAAAAGAATATGGGTTCATAACGCCACGGTAGCCATCTTTGTCATAAAGAATCACTACCAAATATGCCCTACGCAATGTGGGGCGGTAGCGTCGTGGTGCTATGGCGCTCGCCGATATCCACCACCCCTTCGACCTTCGTGGCCTCTCTACAGATGAGGTCAATGCATTGGCATCGGAAATACGCGAGTTCATTGTGCACTCTGTTTCAGAAACCGGCGGGCACTTAGGGTCAAACTTGGGGGCAGTAGAACTCACGTTGGCATTACACCGGGTTTTTGAAAGCCCGCGCGACGCGCTGTTGTGGGATACCGGCCACCAGGCATACGTGCACAAACTCGTCACTGGCCGCGCTCCCGACTTTGCACGACTACGCCAAGAAGGTGGACTCTCGGGTTATCCGAATCGAGAAGAGAGCGAACACGACTTCATTGAAAATAGCCATGCCTCAACTGTGCTCTCTTATGCATACGGTATGGCAGTGTCGCGAGACCTAGCAGAGCTAGCAGGAGAAACCCCCGAGCATCGACACATCGTGTCGGTCATTGGCGACGGTTCCATGACAGGCGGAATGGCATACGAAGCGCTCAACAACTTGGGCCACTCTGGCCGCAAGGTCATCATTGTTTTAAATGACAACGGCAGAAGTTATGCACCCACCATCTCAGCGCTCAGCATTGCAGAAGAATCTTTAACTGCAGTCGACAAAGTATCTGACCTCATGTCGAACACCCTCACCAAAATTCGACTCAACCCCACCTACGTTCGCCGCCAACGCCGCTTGGAACGATTCATGCGCCGTCTGCCTGCAGTGGGTAAACAAGCTGAACGCAGTGTTGAGGCAGTCAAAGCAGCAGTTCGTGAATTTCTTCAGCCGCCAGGGTTCTTTGAGGCATTGGGCATTCGTTACATCGGCCCCATCGATGGCCACGATATTGAAGCTCTCGAGAAAGCATTACGTTCTGCAGAACTGCGCGTAGCCGAAGGACCCATTCTTTTGCATGTCATCACGCAAAAAGGCCGTGGCTACTCTCCAGCAGAAGATGATGATGAAAAACATCTTCACGATGCACCCGTTTTTGACCCACAAAATGGGCCACCAAAATCTGTACCCACGGGCTATACCCAAGCATTCGCAGAAACTTTGGTAAAAGAGGCATCACTCGACAACCGCATTGTGGCAATCACCGCCGCCATGCCTGGCCCCACCGGGCTCATTGCCTTTCAGCAACAATTTCCCAATCGATTCTTCGACGTAGGCATTGCAGAGCAACATGCAGTCACCGCAGCAACGGGTATGGCGTTATCAGGCCTTCGCCCTGTGGTTGCGCTCTACAGCACCTTCTTGTCACGCGCGTGGGACCAAGTGGTATACGACGTTGCGCTGCACAAAGCTCCCGTTATTTTTTGTCTCGATCGTGCTGGCATCACTGGCGATGACGGCCCAAGCCACCACGGCGTCTACGACATGGCACTCCTGTCAAAAGTTCCGGGGATGCGAGTATTGGCACCATCCAGTGCACAAGATCTGCAACAAATGCTGCACGATGCATTCACTTTGGTGAACGACGGACCAGTAGTTATTAGATATCCCAAAGGTGTTGTGCGCAATGTAGAAGCAACCGACATCGGTAGCGGGCTTCTCGCTCGCGAACTGCGCACTTCGCCCGACAAAAAAATATGTATTTTGGCAATTGGCAAAATGGTTGGCAATGCATTGCAAGCTTCAGAAATACTCCACAACGACGGCATCGAAACATCGGTGTGGGACGTACGTAGTTGCAAGCCACTTGACCCCGCAATGATTCGTGAGGCAGCCCAATATGAGCTGGTACTTACTTTTGAAGACGGCATTCGAGATGGTGGAATTGGTTCATCTATTGCCGATGCAATCAATACTCAATGTGCCGCAATTCCACATTCTTCGCGTGTACTTACCTTTGGTATTCCTACAGAATTCATTGCTCAAGCAAAGCCCGATGCAATTTTAGCCCAACTCCATCTCGACCCAATCGGCATTTCCGCTTCGGTGAAAAATGCATTGAAGAATCACACGACACAATGAACTACGCCGAAAAGTACCAACGCCTCCAATGCGAGATGCAAGATAACGGCGTACTCCTCATCACCCTCGACAACCCCGGCAAAATGAATGCCACCGATGCACAAATGCATTTAGAGATCTCCACTATTTTTCGCGATGTTGATTCCGACCCACATATCAATGCAGTGGTCGTTACTGGTGCAGGAAAAGCTTTCAGCGCTGGCGGCGACTTGGAATGGATCAAAGAACAAGTAGGTAACTACACACAAACAATGCGGGTCATGCGCGAAGCGGGCGACATTGTTCGCTCCATGATCGATTGCGACACGCCAATCATCTCTGCCATCAACGGAGTGGCTGTTGGCGCGGGTTTAGCAGTGGCCCTCATGGCAGACATCAGCATCATGAACGAAGATGCACGCATAACTGACGGGCATATTCGCCTTGGTGTTGCCGCCGGTGACCATGCAGTTGCTATTTGGCCTCTCCTGTGTGGAATGGCTCAAGCCAAGTACTACCTCCTCACCGCCGATTTCATAGATGGGAAAGAAGCAGCACGCATTGGGCTGGTAACAAAAGCGGTACCGGCCGACGAAGTCCTCTCTACTGCTTTAGCTGTTGCACAAAAAGTTGCCACCGGCCCACGCGATGCGGTTCGATTCACCAAACGCAGCCTGAACCACTGGTTGCGACAGGCGCTGCCCAATTTTGAAGCCTCATTGGCTTATGAAATGTTGAATTTCCTTGGCCCAGACGCACAAGAAGGGCTCTCGGCATTAATAGAGAAGCGTCCACCTGATTTTCGTAATAGTTTGCCTTCATGAGCAATCTCGTCGACATCGCTACTGAGCTTGAATTTGCTTTGCATCTCGCCAACCTTGCAGATGCACATACTCTGACGCCCTTTTACCGCCGTGATTTTTCTGTTGACTGGAAAGAAAATAAAACTGAAGTCACGGAACTCGACCGTGCTACCGAGCGACTTTTGGCCGACGAAATTATGCGACACCGCGCACCACATGCAATATTTGGCGAGGAATTTGGTGCAGCAGGCACTTCATCTGCTCCGCTCACCTGGATCATCGACCCCATCGACGGCACCAGCAATTACACACGCGGCATTCCTGTATGGGCAACTCTTATCGCTTTGGTCGACGCAAACGACGTACCACTCGTTGCCGTCGTCAGCGCACCTGCGCTACACGCACGTTGGTGGGCAGGCCGCGGAATGGGAGCGTTCAATGCTCGTGGCAAAATTCAAGTGAGCAATGTACGTGCACTTGATGAAGCTCAAGTGAGCGTTACTCACCATGCCGCATGGGACCATGTGGGCGGAACAGAAAAACTTGTTGAACTCCAAAGGCGTGCCTATCGATCACGTGGATTTGGTGATTTTTGGCAACACATGTTGGTAGCCGAAGGAAACATCGATGCGGCAGTTGACGCAATTGGATTAGAGGCCTACGACACCGCAGCAGTATGTCTTGTTGTTCGCGAAGCCGGCGGCACATTCACCGATCGTCTTGGTGCAGCCTCATTTCGCAATGGAAGCGCCGTCACCAGCAATGGGCATTTGCACTCAGATGTGCTCAACATTATTCGCTGCTGAAACGTGTGGGTACTCGCCCAATGCCACCATCTTCAAGGAGCATTCCTGTCAACGTGCGTTCGGTATGGTTTGCTCTCCATGTAAGCATTGCTTGAGCTTCACGTAACACAATTGCTGCTTCTTGCGTTGTTGTATGCCAAGTGGGGTCTACCGCAAGTGCGAAACATAACCAAGTGCCATCGCCGAAGTGCACATAGGCATAGTCCTTACTTCTACGCACCGTAAGGTGCGACTCTTCAAGTCGCCGATCGTAAGGCCACTTGTACGCATCGTGCTCAGGGTGAATACCAATGAGCACATCGCGCCAATCCCATTCGTACGTGGCCGCATCGCGCCACCGCAATGGTATTTCGTTGTGCAGAAATGAACTCAACGACATCCCGTCGCATTGAGTAGGAATTCCTTCGCCCATGAGTTCACATAAGGTGGGAAAAATATCGACATTTTCCGTGAATTCTTCAACTATTAGCCCATGAGCATCACTGAGTTGTGGAACACGAACGATGCAACCAATGTGATAACTCGACTCAAAGAAACCTGCCTTGTTTAGTAGGCCTTGGTCGCCAAGTTGTTCACCATGATCTGAAGTAAGAACAACAACCGTATTTTCCCATTCGCCACGACGTTTCAATTCTTCAAATATTCGCCCTAGTTGTTCATCGGCATGAGAGATATTGCCGTAGTACTGCGACTTCACTTGCTGAAGTTCAGCCCGAGTTTGCGGAGCGCGCGTTGCTTCGTGCTGCAAAAGAACCTCGTGCAGCCAATGCCTGTTATCTGGTATGCCAATTGCATCAGCACAACTTGCCGGTTCGTACTTCTTAGACCATTCACCGGCAGCCACAAATGGTGGGTGCGGGCGCAAATAAGAAAGGTGTGCAAACCAGGGTTGTGATCCATCGGTTTCAGTAAGCCAGTGCAAAAAAGTGTTGGTGAGAAAAGTAGTAATGCTGTGTTGTGCAGGTCGGTCATTTTCACTCGACAGCGCGTGTTGCGTATCGCCAACTGCGTTATAGCCAAGCTCGTCTAACCACTGCAGCCAACCAACGGCTGGTTCAGGAAGATGCAAGACCTCCTGAAATCCGGGCAAAATACTTTCGTAAGTAGACAAGCGCGGGTCATCTGAATTTGTAATGGTGCGCGGGTCGACGCCTTGGTCGGTATAACCAAATAGAACTGGGTTGTAACCTTGCCGCCTTGCCGCCAAAGCAACGTTGTCGAAACGTTCATCGAGAGGTGTTCCATTTGCCACCACGCGGTTGTTCATCATGTACGTGCCCGTATAGAGAGCTGCCCGGCCCGGGGAGCATGGGGCGGCCTGCGAATAATGACGACCAAATCGAACCCCGTGTGCAGCAAGCATGTCGAGGTGAGGTGTTTCCACTACGCCGTGCCCTGCACACGAGAGAGAATCGGCCCGAAATTGATCGAGGGTCACGAACAAAATATTTGGGCGCTTCATTACTGTCTAAAGTAGTCACATGGGAACCCCAACACGAACTGTGATCCGTAATGCTTACTTAGTAGATGGTTCAGGTTCACCTGCTCGGCATGCAGACATCGCTTTCGTAGATGACACCATTACAGAAGTAGGCGCAGCTGGGTCACTTTCTACTTCCGCTACATCTCAATTAATCGATGCCGATGGGCGCCTAGTTACCCCGGGTTGGGTCGATATTCATACGCACTACGACGCACAGGCAACCTGGGATCCCTGGCTCACTCCGAGCAGTTGGCACGGTGTCACCTCAGTAGTAATGGGCAACTGTGGAGTGGGCTTTGCGCCTGCATCTTTCGATCGCCACGACTGGCTCATAGCGCTCATGGAAGGAGTGGAAGATATTCCTGGTACCGCCATGACGGAAGGCATCACCTGGGAATGGACCTCATTTGAGGAGTACCTCACTGCACTTGAATCGCACCCACACGTCATTGACTTTGCTGCTCAAATCGCCCACGGGCCACTTCGCGGTTACGTCATGGGCGATCGCGGCGCTGCTAATGAAACCGCAACCGCCGACGATATTGAGCAAATGAGCAAACTGGTGGAAAGTGCATTACGTGCTGGCGCACTCGGGTTCAGCACCAGCCGCACTCCACTGCATCGCAGCAAAGACGGCGAACTGGTGCCTGGAACAACCGCAAATGAACACGAACTCCTCGGCATTGCTGATGCAATGAAACGTGTGGGGCACGGTGTATTTCAATTTGCCCCTGAACACGCCAAAGTTCCTGTTGAAGAATGGTCATGGATGCGCAAACTTGCTCAAACTACTGGCGCAACAGTGAGTGTTAATTTGAGCCAACCAAATGATGGCCCAGAAATTTGGCGAAACGTATTGGCATTGCTCACTGAAGCTCAAAACGACGGCGTGCCTATTGTTGCGCAAGTTGCTGGTCGCACCATTGGTGTACTCATGTGTTTAGAGGGAAGCGCTCACCCACTTCTTTTCCATCCCGCATATAACGAAGTAGCACACCTTCCTCTTGCTGAACGTTGCAAAGCACTGCAAGAGCCACAGTTGCGTGAACGCATCATCAATGAAATGCCAAATGATGGCGGGCTTTTCCAAAAAGTAATTCTCGACAATGCCTCGCATATGTTTCCCGTCATGACGGCAAACATCGACTACGAGCCACTCCCCTCTGCCAGCGCAACGGCAATCGCAATGAATGCAAATAAAAAAGTGATGGAAGTACTTCTCGATCAACTCATAGCTAACGATGGCCACGGGCTCATCTACATGCCCTTCTTTAATTACGCATATGGAGATTTGTCGTTCAACTACGAAGCCCAGCAACACTCAGGAACGCGCATGGGCCTCAGCGATGCTGGTGCTCACTGCGGAGCAATTTGCGATGGAGGTACACCAACGTTCATGCTCACCCACTGGGTTCGCGACCGCACCCGTGGCGAGAAACTGCCGCTAGAGCTTGTAGTACACCGCCAAACTCAACAGACCGCCGCACTTTACGGCCTCACCGACCGCGGACTCATTGCGCCTGGTCAACGCGCAGACATCAACATCATCGATTTTGAGAAGTTGAATTTCACCATGCCGTACATGGCTTACGATTTACCAGCACAAGGTCGCCGTCTAGTGCAACAAGCAATTGGTTACGACGCCACCTTTGTTGCTGGAACACAAATTGTTGACTCCGATCAGTTCACTGGTGCACTTCCTGGGCAGTTGGTTCGCGGACCACGCTAAACAGGTACGGTGGGGGCATGGCTAAATGGCGACATGCTCTTGCACTTGGTATCGGACTCATCGGAGCAGTCGTAGCTGTTGTGTCTGGTGGTGACCCTGCAGCACTCAGCATTGCTCTCGGCGGCGGGTTAAGTACCGGTCTGGGTTATTGGATTGGCGCTTTGCTCCATCGCCGACGCGACTCTTGAATAACTAAACGCCCTGCCACCACAACAAGCAATGTGGCAAATAATGCGTTCGATAACGAGTCAGAGAGCCGTGCCGAAATCCAGCCGCCTGCAACAGCAGACAAAATACCGCCGACTCCCACAATGACCGCTGCACGAATATCGACATTGCTTGCAGATCTATTGCGCAAGGTACCAGTAATTGCCGTCGGAATAATGACCGCTAACGATGTGCCTTTTGCAATGACGTTGGGCAAGCCCAGCATCACCATCATTGCGGGGATCATCACTACTCCACCACCCACTCCTAACAGACCTGCCAACACTCCAGTAGCAACGCCGATAGCCACAAGCGCAATGCACATGAGAAGAGTGAGGTCATCGCGACCCATACCAGAAGTGCTCCAATACAAACGCACCGCTGAAATGATGAGTACCGATGCAAAACCCATGCTCAAAATTTCATGCTTCACGGTCTTTAAAAGTTTTGTCCCGAGCAAAGCTCCCGCTACTGCTCCTATTGCTAAAAACAATGCAACTGGCCAATCAACATGGTCGTGCGCCCAATAGGTCACCAAGCTTGAAAGGGA
>CANFUE010000029.1 GCA_947450115.1 Acidimicrobiaceae bacterium
CACTGAAGATGGCTGTCGACATGACCAAGGGCACCGGCAAAGGCAAAGGCGCGTGGAAGATCTCGCAAAAAGAAGCGCTCATGCGTGTTACTGCCGACCACCTCGACCAGGTACTGCACCCACAGTTCGCCAACAAGGGTGTTGTGCTCACCAAGGGTCTCGCCGCTTCACCGGGTGCTGCAGTAGGCAAGGTCTATTTCACCGCCGACGAAGCAGCCGATGCAGCCGATCGTGGCGAAGCAGTCATTTTGGTGCGTAACGAAACAAGCCCAGAAGACGTGCACGGCATGATGGTGTCGCAAGGCATTCTCACCGCTCGTGGCGGACTCGTGAGCCACGCAGCTGTTGTGGCTCGTGGATGGGGTACGCCAGCAATTGTTGGCGCTGAAGCAGTTCGCATTGAAGGCAAGCAGTTCTCTGTTGGCAACATTGTGGTGAAAGAAGGCGATGTTATTTCGCTCGATGGCGCTTCAGGTGAAGTAGTAATCGGTGAATTAAAGCTTGAAGCTGCAAAGCCACCCAAAGAGTTTGAAATTATTTTGAAGTGGGCTGACCAAATTCGTAAGGGCAAGCTTGCCGTGCGTGCAAACGCTGACACAGGCGAAGATGCAAAAAATGCTCGTGAACTTGGTGCAGAAGGTATTGGCTTGTGCCGTACCGAGCACATGTTCTTGGCTCCCGATCGTTTACCAGTTGTGCGCCGCATGATCTTGGCCGACACACCTGAAGAAGAAACAGCAGCGCTTGAAGAACTTCGCAAAGTGCAAAAAGAAGACTTTGCTGCCATCTTCCGCGAGATGTCGGGCCTTCCTGTCACTGTGCGTTTGCTCGACCCACCATTGCACGAGTTCTTGCCACGCGTGCTCGACCTCGAAGTGAAAAAAGCTTCAGTTGGTCTTACTCATGAAGAAGAGAAGTTGTTGGAAGCAGCCGAAAGCTGGGCTGAATTCAACCCAATGATTGGTACTCGTGGTGTGCGACTTGGCGTTATTAAGCCAGGTCTCTATGCCATGCAAGTGCGTGCGCTCATGGAAGCAGCCGACCAAGTGTCGAGCGAAGGCTTCAAGCCCATTGCAGAAGTGATGATTCCTCTCACCGTTACTCGTGAAGAACTCGCACTTGCTCGTTCATGGGTTGAAGAAGTGTTGCGCGAAAACGCCACACGTCCTGCACCTATGAACAAGGGCAAAAAAGTGTCGCGTCCAAAAGTCACTATCGGCACCATGATTGAAACACCTCGTGCAGCCTTGCGCGCCGATGAACTTGCCGAAGAAGCCGATTTCTTTAGCTTTGGCACCAACGACCTCACACAGTTGGTCTTCGGGTTTAGCCGCGACGACATTGAAAGCCGCATGATGCCTGCATACCTTGAAGCCGGACTCTTGAAGCGCAACCCATTTGAAACCATCGACAAAGATGGTGTTGGTGAATTGGTGTTCCTTGCAGCTCAACGTGGCCGCAAAGTAAAGCGCGACCTCAAACTGGGCGTATGTGGTGAACACGGTGGCGACCCAGAATCCATCGAGCTCTTCTACAAAGCTGGCTTGAACTACGTCAGTTGCTCACCGTTCCGTGTACCTATTGCGCGCTTGTCTGCAGCACAATCGGTCATGGGCGGAACACACAGCGAAACGAAGTAGAAACCATTTTCGTTTCTGCAACAAAAACCTCGGCATCTTTTGCCAATGTCAATGTTGGTGTCGGTTCGTGGTTGGTGCTTGCCGCTTTAGTTACTTGTCTGTTGCTTGTCGACCTATTGGTGGTGCATCGAAAAGCCTCAGTCATGAGCGCTCGCCGCGCTGCAGTGGAATCGGCGGTGTGGATCAGCATTGGGCTGTGCTTTTCGTTGTATGTATTGGCGGTGTTTGGAGCGAGTTCATCTGGTGAGTATTTGAGCGCGTATCTCATTGAGAAGAGCTTGAGTATTGACAACGTATTTGTGTGGTCGGTCATCTTGACTCATTACCGAGTGCCCGAACAGTTTCAGCATCGTGTGTTGTTCTGGGGAATATTTGGGGCCTTGGTGATGCGCTTTGGGTTCATCTTCGCTGGGGTAGCAGTCATTCAAAAGTTTGATTTCACAATGCTCTTTTTTGGAGCATTCTTGGTGTACACCGGGGTCAAGCTATTCGGTGGAGATGACGACTTCGACCCAGCACAAAGTAAGCCACTGGCGCTTTTTCGTCGTATTGTGCCGAGCACCGAAGAGCTCGACGGGCAAAAACTCATTACGCGTCGCAATGGACGACGTATTGCAACGCAACTCTTTGCAGTTCTCGTTCTTGTAGAAGTAACAGACCTCATTTTTGCGGTCGACTCCGTTCCGGCTGTTTTGGCAATTAGCCATGAACAATTCATTGCGTTTTCATCAAATGCATTTGCGATTTTGGGTTTGCGGGCGTTGTATTTCGTTCTCGCCGATATTCGTCACCGTTTTGAATACCTCGAGCAGGGCATTGCGGTCATTCTCATATTTGTCGGAGTCAAAATGGGTCTCTCGCTGTGGTTCCATTTCCCCACCTCGGCTTCTCTCATTGTCATTGCCGGAGTGCTCGCAGCTTCAGTGCTGTGGTCGGTGAAAAAGACTCAAGGGGAATCGGGCGAAGGCTAGGCAGTAGCCTCTCGCATATGGCTATTTCCGACGACGACATCGAGGCACTGCGCCAGCGCGTGTCCATTGTCGACGTTGTTCAGGCTTCAGTTGCATTGCGCCGGGTGGGTCGCAACTGGGTGGGTTTGTGTCCGTTCCATGCAGAAAAGTCGGGCTCATTCAATGTGCGTGAAGAAACTGGCCGTTACCGCTGCTTTGGTTGTGGTGCATCGGGTGATGTTTTTAAATTCGTGCAAGACATGGAGCACGTCGATTTTGTTGGTTCCGTTGAAGCTCTTGCTGCCAAAGTGGGCATGCAACTCAACTACACCTCTGGCACCGAGTCGAAAGATCGTCAGCGTCGCAAAAAACTCGTTGGGGTTATGGACAATGCTGCAACGTGGTATCACGAGCGGTTGTTGAACAGCCCCGATGCTCGCGAAGCACGCGACTACTTGCGTTCACGTGGGCTGGCCGGCGATATTGCTCGACAATTCCGTATTGGCTGGGCACCAGACGATTGGGATGCGTTGAGTGTTGGCTTGTCGCAGGGCAAGCAGGCATCTGTAGAAGATCTGCGCGAAACAGGTCTTGCATTCACCAACAAACGCGGCAAATTGCAAGACGCTTTTCGCGCTCGCATTCTGTTTCCTATTTTTTCCGACACTGGCGACGTGCTGGCCTTCGGTGGGCGCATCATGCCAGGCAGTACCGACCCTGCGAAGTACAAGAACTCACCAGAAACTCCCATTTATTCCAAGTCACGCACGCTCTATGGCTTGAACTGGGCAAAGTCCGACATTGTGGCTAGCGATCAAGTGGTCATCTGCGAGGGCTACACCGATGTCATTGGTTTCCATCGCGCCGGCATTGCGCGCGCAGTAGCAACATGCGGAACTGCGCTCACCGAAGAGCACGTGCGTATTTTAAAACGCTTTGCGAATCGTGTGGTATTGGCGTTCGATGCCGATGCTGCGGGCCAAGGCGCCGCCGAACGGTTTTATGAATGGGAATCGAAGTACTCCGTCAGCGTGAGCGTGGCACATTTCCCTGCAGGGAAAGATCCAGGTGAACTGTCGTTAACCGACCCCACCGCATTGCGCGAGGCCATCGACAACGCACAACCTTTCCTCGGTTTTCGTTTGCAGCGCGTGCTCGATGCCAGTTCCATTCGTACGCCTGAAGACAGAGCAAAAACTGCAGAGAAAGCTGTTGGGGTTATTAACGAACATCCCGATATCAACGTGCGCAAAATTTACGCTGGCCAGGTAGCGAGCCACACGGGTCTTCCCATTGCCGACGTGGTGAAGCGAGTGGAAACACGCACGCGTAATGTTTCTTTTACTCCAGTTGACCAACAGCGCTCGGCACGTGAAAATGCCGAGTTCGTTGCCGTGGCCACGCTCTTACATGAGTGGGACACCATTGCGCCGTGGCTTGTGGAAGGACTTTTCCCTACCGACATCATGCGCCGTGCCTTTCTTGCCCTTGCCGAGAGCAGCGGAAACTTGGAGCAAGCCTTGCAACTAGCTGACCCTGAGGCCCGTGAGGTGCTCGAGCGGGCTGCTGTGGCCGATATTGAGGCCGATGGGCGCCGTGAGGCAATGAACCTGCTCTCAGCAGCAGTGCGCAGGGAGCTCGCTGGGCATCGGGGTGTCACCGACCCGCAGATGTTGTTGTCTGACCGCGATGCTCGTTTGCAACTTGAACTACTTGACGACCGACATGCGAGCGAAAATGCCGCTGCGTTTCTCTTGGAGTGGGTCAGTGAGCGAGCGGTAATTCATGTCACAGAATGAATCTAGGCTGTAGCCGTGGCAGTAACTGAACGTGGCTCCGACGCAATGCGTCTGTACCTCAATGAAATAGGTCAGCACACTTTGCTCACGTCTGAAGACGAGCGCCGTTTGGGTAAGTCAATTAAAGAAGGTCAAGTTGCTGTCGACCTCTTGTCGGGCGACCAGCCCATCGAAGCAAGCGAGAAACGAACTCTGCGACGTGCGGCACAAGAAGGTCAAGCAGCAAAAACACAAATGGTGCAAGCTAACTTGCGTTTAGTTGTATCAATCGCACGGCGCTACGACGGTAAAGATCTGCAACTTGCCGACCTCGTGCAAGAGGGAAATATTGGCCTCATGCGCGCAGTCGATAAGTACGACTATGAAAAAGGTTTTAAGTTTTCTACCTATGCCACATGGTGGATTCGTCAAGCTATGACGCGTGCAATGGCCGACCAGGGACGCAACATTCGCATTCCTACTCACATGATGGAGCTCGTCAATCGTGTGCAGCGCACCGAGCGTGAACTCACCGCTGAACTAGAGCGTGACCCCAGCCCCGAAGAGGTGGCTCATCGCTGCGGGCTTGAAGTGGAAAAGGTGCTCGAGCTTATGCAGTACGCCTTTGGCACGGTGAGCCTCGATACTCCGCTTGGCGACGATGGCGACGGGGGAGCCTGGGTCGACATTATTGCCGATGAGAAAATGGAAGCACCCAATTCAGTGGCCGAGCGCCATGCACTCATCGACTTGGTGAAGGCCGAGCTCGATGGTCTGCCCGAACGTGATCGAGAAATTCTCGAGATGCGCTTTGGCATCGCCGATGGTCAGCCGCGCACCCTCGACGAAGTGGCCTCGCAATTTGGTGTCACGCGTGAACGTATTCGTCAAATTGAACAAAAAACGCTGGCGCGGATGCGTCACCCTCATAATTCTGCTCGTCTTCGGGGCTTTCTCGATGACTAAAAGCACCCTGCGCTGATAACCTGCGTTACGCCTTTCCGGGGTAGCTCAGTTGGCAGAGCAACGGACTGTTAATCCGTTTGTCGAGGGTTCGAGCCCCTCCCCCGGAGCTACTGCATTGCCTCGGCAAGCAGCTCCATCGACCTCAGTCGAGCCGGCGTGTTCTCGCAATGGTGAACCACCATCAATTCATCGGGTTCTACAGCGCGAAGGAATTCATTGACCTTCTCTTTCACGAGCTGTGTGTTGCCTACGGCGCTGTAGGTAAAAATCTGGTTCAGGTACTGCGCTCGTGGTGAGTTCAGGAGATCAGTGACTTCCTCATCGCTCAACTTGTTGCCTGGCCCGCCGAACAGGGCCTTGGCAAACACGCGACGCCGGCGCTCGAGTTGCCGCTCGGCATCGGCCGTGGTGTCGGCAGCAATAATGTTCATGCTTGCCATGGCATGTGGCTTGTCGAGCTGGGCCGATGGCGTGAAGCGTTCACGGTAAATGTGGAGCGCTTCTTGGAGATGCTGAGGCGCAAAATGTGAGGCAAATGCAAAGGGCAAACCCAACACTGCAGCGAGCTGTGCTCCAAAGAGCGAAGAGCCCAAAATATATAGCGGAATGAATGTGCCATAACCCGGTGTTGCCTGCACGTGCTCTACTCGTGAAGTGAGCGAGAGGAAGCCTTGAAGCTCTACAACGTCTTGCGCGAAATGTTCTGCAGCACGTGGGTCGCGTCGTAATGCGCGAAAAGTGTTTTGATCGGTACCAGGTGCACGGCCGAGGCCAATGTCGATGCGACCAGGGTGCAACTCTGCCAGCGTGCCAAATTGTTCGGCAATAACGAGAGGTGAATGGTTCGGCAACATGACGCCACCTGAACCAAGACGAATAGTGGAAGTGTTTGCTGCAACGTGAGCAATGAGAACTGCGGGCGCCGACGACGCAATGGATTGTGAATTGTGGTGTTCTGCGTACCACACACGCGTGTAGCCCAATTGCTCGGCTTTCTGAGCAACGGCCACGCAACCATTGAGGCTCTCATGAACCGTTTCGCCTTCTCCAATAGAAGCAAGGTCGAGAAGAGAGAGTGGAACCTTGCTCACAGTGACCTTTCGCTTCGGGGGAGTGAAATGAACGATAGCCTGAGAACTCGCGCGGGCCCATAGCTCAGTTGGTTAGAGCAGGGGACTCATAATCCCTTGGTCGCAGGTTCGAGTCCTGCTGGGCCCACTTCATTTCCTTGCATTACTTGGCGTTGCCTTGCATTGAGTGGCAGGGTAGATGCATGCAATTCGACGTCGCCATCATCGGAGCGGGACCTGGAGGCTCTTCTGCGGCCATCACCGCGGCGCGCGCCGGTCTCAAGGTGTTGCTGTTGGAAAAAGGCAGCTATGGTCGCGACAAAGTGTGTGGTGATGGTCTTACTCCACGAGCAATTGCTGCGTTAAAAGAACTGCAGGTCGATTTTTCAGTCGCGCACCGTATTGATGGCTTGCGCATGATTGCCGGAAAAAAAGAACGCGAACTGCTGTGGCCCTCGAACACGGCTTTCCCCAACCATGGAGCAGTGTGGCCGCGTCAGAAATTTGACCAACACTTAGTTGACCTAGCCATTGCAGCAGGTGCCAATGTGCGTTTCGATGCAGAAGCCCTTCCTGTATTTGAGGGCACCAAAGTGGTGGGTGTGGAAGTGGCTGGCGAGGTTTTCTATGCGTCACTCGTGGTGCTTGCCGCTGGCGCCCAAGGAGCCGCAGCAAAAATGTTGGGGGCTGTGCGTGACCCCAATGAAACTTTTGGTTTAGCCATTCGGGCATATGCGCAAACTCCACGACATGCCGAGCGGCATTTGGAAGCGTGTTTGAGTTTGCAAGATGAACACGGCACTGCAGTGCCGGGGTACGGGTGGATGTTCCCTGCAGGTGACGGCACGGTCAATATTGGCGTGGGTGCATTGAGCACCATGAAGGGTTTTAAGAAACTCAACCTCAATACATTGCTCGACCAGTACGCATCTCTTGTGCGCGACTCATGGTCACTTGGCGAATACATAGAAAAGCCACGCGCATGGCGCTTGCCCATGAGTTGCTTGAAACGTTCTGGCCCTGGTTGGGTAGCAATTGGCGATTCCGCCGGATTCGTGAACCCCATGAATGGTGAAGGCATTGACTATGCCTTGGAGTCGGGCATGCTCGCAGTGAATTGTTTCCTCGAAAACCCAGCAACTGCTCCTCAGCAATACGACCGCCTCGTGGGCGAACGCTTCGACGACTTCTTGCGCACGGGCCGCAGGTTCAGCCTCATCATCGGGCACCCCTGGTTGTTGAAGCCAGGCCTGCGTATTGCCGTGGGTACTCAAAGTGCTGCCGACATCACCCTTGCACTGATGGGAAACCTCATCGACTCATCAACACCAGGTGCTGCAGGCAAAGTAATGCGCCTTGCTGACAACGTGTTGCGTATTGCCGACCCTGTACTGCGTCGCACGCGGGCAAAGGCGTAAATCGCCTCCCCACAATGTTCTACATTGAGGGCATGGGCGTTTCTGTCAAAAAGAACTATTTCAACGGCTTGCGCGGCGCACTGGAAGATATTGCGCGCGATGAATTTTGGCCGACAACATTTATTTCAGAACCCTCTGCGCCACCCGATGTGCATTGGCACGCATGTGATGTACACGGATACGTCATTAGCGGTAACTCCACCATTCTCGATGGAGAAACTGGGCAGTGGTTGTCGCTCTCGGCAGGCGACAAACTCATTATTCCTGCGGGTGCATTGCATATTGAAGGGGAGTCGGAAAGCACTGTTGTTTATGTTGTGGCAACACGCGACCAGTTGCCTTTCAAAGAAGTATTTCGCTTACTTCCTGCAGATGACCCGCAACGCCCGCGTTAGCTAGGGCTTCATGACCACCCAGCCGCGGTTTTGTAGTTCCGCGGCGAGGTCGTCGTCGCTAGCCCTTTTCAACGCACGTTGTTCGGGGGTATTTTTCGCTGGTGCACTTGCCGATTTCTTTTGAAATGACATGTGTTGTGGGGTGGCGGGTTCGCTGTTGGGGAACGCTGCAGCGTCGGTGAGTTGAGTGATGAATGCTTCTGCTTCAGCTCGCGTGAATTTTCCACCTGCTTGGCGTTGGTTGAAACCCATCGGCCCGCGTGCATCACGAAAATCGCTATGGCCAGCTGCTTGCAGCAGGCTCAATAGCTCTTTGATCATTTGCATGGGAGCGGGTGGGCCTGAGGGTTGGCCAAATGCCATGGAAAACTGCTTTCGATAAGTATTTACTTGGTAACGCGACCGTCGACGCCGGTCCACACGGCTTTTGCGCCAGTGTGTCCTGCATCGTAGACGAAGGCTGTAGCAACGGCGCCAGAAGCAACCGTTGCGGCGAGAAGTACCGCAGGTGCCCATTTGGGGAGCTTCGGAATTTTCTTTGCGTACTTGCTGCGTCGCAGCACTTCTTCGGCTGCTGCAACTACTGCGATGACACCAAAAATAACAGCTGGAGTTTGAGCAGCATCACCTTTTTCTGCATGGTCACGTATAAGAGCGGTGTGCTTCACTGAATCTTGCAAGCCTTCACCGGAACTTGCTGCGAGCAGTACACCTATTCCACCTACTGCCGCGGTGATAGCGGCTGCAATGAGAAGTGGTTGACGAAACTTTTTAAAAATTGCTGCGACTGCCAAAATGGCAGCGAGTGGTACAAGCACAACCGGTATGTGTACAAAAAGTGGATGAGCAGGTACTCCGAAAATGCGATCAATTGCTAACAATGTCTTCTTCTTTCGTGGTGTCAGGGGTAGGTATTTGTGTGAGACGGGGAGACTTTGTGGGTGTGCGCAAAGTAACGAGGCGAGCGGCACCAAGGGCCGCAGCGAGAGTAACCATCATGATGGTAAGTGCGCCATAAATGCGCGATGTCATATCGGTACCGGTGGTGATGGCGTGCCAAGTAACCAATATGAAAGCGACGTAGCTTGAGAGATGAACTGCTCTCCAGAATTTTTTTGGCAGTTTCTTCATTGCCCAAGAAGTGATTTGAATGGCAGCAATCATGTACATGGCAAGTACGCCGAGCGCAACGCCGCGCGGGTGCCATGACGAGGCAAACGGGATCAATATTTCTTTTGGTCCGAAATGCGAGTAGTTATCGGCGACCAATGCAGCAATATGCAAAATGGTTGCTGCCAGAAGCAGTGTGCCGAACCATTTATGTAAATCGAGCAACCATGCTGGCCGGTCGTAGCCGCGAAATAGTCGTGTGACGAGCAAAATGCCCCAAGCGCATGATGCTAAAACGAGCACCCAAGCAACTGTGCCCGCAGACCTCGAGAGATACCACCAAAAATGTGAGTTCATAGAATTACATTTTCCTTAGACGAGGGTGGTTGAGGCATATTGTGCCCAGCTCGTACTTTCTACACTAGAGCCATCGGTGCGAGTGGCACGTGAGGCTAGGTGAAATGAAGTGATGAGTTCTGTACCTGCTTTTGCTCCACTGACGAGCACTGCAGTGGCAAACACCTCTGCCCATGCTGCCGTTGAGGCAACGACGCTAACGGTATGAAGTGCATCGGGTTCGTTTTGCGCAATAGGTTTTCCCGACGTTGGGTTGATGACGTGGTGGCGTACATCTGAGCCTGCATGCCAACGTTTTGCATGCGTAGACGATGTGGCAACTCCGCCGGAAGGGATGACAACTGAGGCAGCAATGTGCGATGGGTCTTCAGAGTCTTCAATATCAACAGGCCATACTTCGGCATCACCAGGTGTGCCCATGCATCTGAGGTCTCCTCCAACACTGATTGACACGCCATGCGCATGAAGTGACATGAGTTGCTCAGCAACGATGTCGGCGGCAAGACCTTTGCCAATTCCGCCGGGGTCAACAGTTGCTCCGTTGAGTAATCGTGCTTGCCAACCAGATGTGGTCTGTTGCAATTCTAAATCGCTTGCAGTGGCATGCCATGTGGAATGGGAAGGTAATGAAACTGCGACAGCATTGTTTCCAGAGAGCGAATGGGAGTAGCCCGCATCGATGAGCGCCGGCAAAAGGAAGGGGTTGAAGGCCCCATTCGTTGCATGAAATGCTTCAACGAGATAGTGCAGAAGTAGTGCGGTGTCGTCAGAAACTTGCGTCCAAGTGGAGCGCAGTGTTGTATTGAGTTGCGACACTTCACTCGAAGTGATGAAGCGACTCCATCGTGCTTCGAGTTGAGCAAGCCGAGATTGCGAGACAGCAATGAGATGATCAAGATCTTCTTCGTGTTCTGCCACAACGATGACACGTGCAGTATTCCCCATGGCGGGGAAAACTGCCGTGCGAGTTGGGTACGAAGAATTACCTGGATCCACCGCTGTTGCTAACAGTCTTGGCTGGCGGTGCTTGGATCTGCACTGGAGTAGGCACTGGTGCCGGGGCAATGGTTGCTACGGGAACTGGTGCTGCAGTTGCCATTGGTGCGGTGGCCACTGGAACAACAACTGCTGGTGCAGGTGTTGCAACAGGTGCACCAACTGCAGGGGTGCTGGTGTTGCTCGCCTGGCGAACAGCTGAAGCAACTGCTTGCGCGGTAGATGCACCAACCGCCGGTGTATTGGCGCCACCAAGGGGTGCCAACTCTGGAGTTGTGTTCACCAGCGCAACAGTTTGCATCTGAGACACATTTTGCTCAGTTGCTACTGGTGCACTTACTGCTTGAGTAGTGCTTTGCTCTGCTGCTGCATAAGCAGCTGTCATCGTGAGAATTGCTGTGGCGGTAAGGCCGGTTGACAAGATGCGAGCTGATTTTGCTACGTGGCGCTTGCGCCGAATGAGTGGTCGATTAGTCATCGTCGTTCTCCCTTGTTGGTTGATTTGCTGGTGCAGAATTTTTTGGTGCGGCGGCGTGATCGTTGTCGCCATCGTTGTCGCCATGAGGCAGTCGCGGTGGAAGATTCCCGCTGCCAGGGTTGCCCACTGCGGCAACTACTTGCCCGTTGATGACCCGAGCAGAGAACTCAATGGTGCGTGTAGGAGATGCCAAGGTAATACGCACATCGTCGCCGTCGTGGCTAAAGGTGTTGGTTACTTTGTATAAAGAACCAGCTGTGAACTCAACACTTTTCACGGTGAGGGTACGCCCATTCAAGTTGAGAGTGATGATGGCGATGTTCTCAACCTTGAACGCCTTTTCTACAGTTGCTGGGGGGCTAGCAACCGTAGAAGAAGGAACACTGGGCTCGGGTGCGACAACCGATGTTGTGGGCACAACTGAGGTGCTTGGAGTTTCGGCAACGGTGGTGGTTGGGTCGACTATGACATCTGCGAGGCCTTTGGCCTGAACCGAGGGCGTCTGAGGTGTTGTTGCTGTGTCAGAATTTCCCAACGGGGTAACTCCGCCATTAGCGGTGTCGGAGCCATTTGCAGAAACAGATGCAGCAAGTGCAGGAGTTCCACGAACAGTGGTGGAGTTTTGTAGCACTGACGAATTGAGTGCGAGGGCGGAGCCGCCGGCAAGAAGTACACCAGCGATGGAAAGCGATGTGGCAAGTCCTGATTTCATGTAACTCACCATAGGGAAGTGATTTCTCAGTAACGGCGAGGGAATATCCAAGAAACATCCAAGATTTTGGTGATGACAGAGAAAAACCGAGGATTTGCTCTCAGGTGGGCGACAATGGCTTGGTGAAAGTTCTTCTTGTTGAAGATGACCCCTCTATTGCTTCGGTGGTGAGCCGTGGGCTTGGCGATGCGGGCTTTGCTGTGGAGCACGTGGGCAATGGGAAAGATGCAGTTGCTGCGCAGGGCTACGACTTTGTACTGCTCGACCTGGGTTTGCCCGATATGGATGGCTTCGACGTTTGTAAAGCCATTCGTCTGAAGTCGCAAGTGCCCATCATTATTCTCACTGCTCGCAGCGATGAATTTGATCGTGTTGTTGGCTTAGAGCTTGGGGCTGATGATTATGTTGTGAAGCCATTTGGTATGCGTGAATTAGTGGCTCGCATACGGGCTGTACTGCGTCGTGGTGGCATTGACCAAGGAGGTCACGACACCATCATTTCCGTTGGTGCTCTGAGCGTCGATGAAAAAACGCGTCGTGCTGTAGTTGACGGCAAAGAACTTGCACTTACGCCTAAAGAATTTGATTTGCTCGCTTTCTTAGCGGCCGACCCCGATGTAGTTCATCGTCGTAACGATATTTTGGAACATGTCTGGGACACCGAGTGGTACGGGCCCACCAAAACGCTCGATGCACATGTTGCTGCACTGCGTAAAAAACTTGGCAATCAAGAGTGGATTGAAGCGGTGCGTGGGGTGGGCTTTCGGTTGAAAGATCCAACAAAGTGAGGCGTCGTTTAGTTCTTGCAGTTGTTGGTCTAGTTGCCATCATTTTGGTGGTACACGATGTGCCGCTACGGAGTCATTTGAAGCGCGTCGAGCAAGACCGAGTGATTACCGCTTTGGAACGCGATGCATTTACCTTGGCCGCTAAGTCGCAACAGCTCCTTGCCGGTAAATCACCAAGTACCGATGCAACACCGAGCGGCATCAGTTTGGCAACCCTCGTTAATGACTACAAGTCAATAAGTACTGCAGATGTGCTCATTGTGAGCGGTGAAGGAACTGTGCAAATTGCTTCAGATCAAACCGTTCTCGTCGGTATGTCGTTCCTCAATCGACCAGAAATTGCCTCTGCGTTGTTGGGTAATTCCACTGTGGGTGTGCGCCGCTCTGAAACTTTGAAAGCCGATCTGGTGTACGCCGCCGTGCCAGTGCTGACCGCCGACTCGGTCATTGGGGCTGTGCGACTCACGTATCCAAAATCTGTAGTTGATGCGCGAGTGGCTTCGCGATTGAAGGGCATCTTGCTCGTGGCAATCATCTCGCTCCTCATGGCATTTGTCGCCGCTCTCATTATTGCCTCCAGTGCTGTTCGTCCATTGCGTCGATTAAAGGCACGTACCGAAGACATTGCCGATGGAGATTTGTCGGCACGTGCAGAAGTTGAAGGTCCAGCAGAAATTCGTGAACTAGCAGTGTCGTTTAACGAAATGGCAGCGCGTGTTGAGCAGATGCTCGCAGAGCAACGTGGGTTTGCGGCAGATGCTTCTCATCAGTTGCGTACTCCACTTACTGCATTGCGTTTACGTATTGAACAGGCGCAAATTAGCGCTGCTCAACCCGATGTGCGAGTAGAGGTGCTCAATGAAGACCTTGAGGCAGCTACGGGTGAAATTGAACGGCTCCAACGACTGGTGGAACAACTTTTGGCTCTGGCGCGAACAGAAAAAAAGAATGTGCTCGTTGACGTCGATGTGGCTGCAGTCATTATTGGGCGAATTGAAATGTGGAACAGTCTTGCCGAAGAACGCGAAGTAACGCTGAAATTTGCTGTTCCAGAGAAAGTTTTTGTGAAGGCAATCGACGGAAGTTTGGAACAGATTCTCGACAACTACATTGACAACGCTCTCGACTACGCGCCGGCACAATCATCCATTGCCCTCAAACTCGACGTTTCTGACCGCGAAGTAAAACTCTCGGTGGTCGATGAAGGCCCAGGTATGCCTGCCGAGGTTCGTCAGCATGCATTTGATCGTTTTTGGCGTGGGGCAGAAAGTCAAAATCGCCCTGGTGGAAGCGGGCTTGGTCTTTCAATAGTTGCTCAACTGGCAGCAGCAAGCGGTGGCACTGTCGAGTTGTCGCAAAATGCTCCAACTGGTCTTATTGCTTCGGTGTCTTTACGCAAAGCAATTCATCACAAGTAATTACTTGAGTGAACACTCATTCAAGAGCTCGTTATAGCGGGTAACCACCTTGTCGCTGTTGGCGATTTCAGCAATAGTGAATTCGGTGTACAGAGCTTTTGCTACGCATTCAGCGTCGGTATTTTGCTCAGAACGCATCACGAAGGCCATATCACTTGCGCGCCAGAAAATTTGTGAAGTGTCATCAGTGGTGGGAAGCAGATTTTTTGCTTTCACCCCAGGGTCACATGCAGATATTTCTATATGGTCATCAACTTGGCGAACCTGTGCATTTGCGAGGGTGGGGTTCTTTGCCCATCGGGAAAATGCTGTGCCGATTTCTTTTGTATCGGCACTCGTTGAGCCTGCGACGTTCATTGCGGTGCAGAATTTTCCATTTCCATTGTGATCGCGTTCGCGGTAAGCGGTGTAGTAGCCATTTCCCCACATATCGCTGATGCGTAGTGCATGAGGAGCCCCAAGTGTGCGCACCAAAATAAAATAAAGGTCGAGTTGATTGATCTGATCGCTCAATGCATAGACATTTTGATGAGGAACTCGCGGGGCCGGAATATTGGTGGGGTCTTCGCCAGCAAAATACTTCGATGGCAAGATGATTTGCGCCAGGGAACGTGGTGGCTTGTTGAGAAATGCATTCGTTATGGCTTGTGGTCCCTTTTTCTTAAGTGCCGCAATAAACGGAGGTCCAAAAACATACGGAGCCGATTGTTGGGCGCTCAATACCTCAGGAACTGCGGCGACCTTCGGGTCAGAAGAGGCAGTGGTGGCATTTTGGTATTGCTCAAGTTCAGCGTCATTGAATTTCTCATCGACATATTGATCTTCGACGGAATTCGCATGACCTTCAAGAAAGGCAGTCATGGCAACCGACTCTTCTGAGGTGGTGTTGTGGCGGTCGATACGCGCCAACCCAAATTCTTGGTCTTGGATGGCATGGGTGAGCTCGTGCACCACAACGGCACGTAGCGAGGCAGAAAGTTTTCCGCCCTTCATTGCCGTAGCGTTGCTGCGAATAACCATTTCGCGGTCAGAAGGCGAGTAGTAGGCAAGCGTGTTCCCCGCACTCAAGTCGTTCAGTGCCGTGAATGCGTTGAATTTTCCATTTGCCAAACCAAGTGTTCGTAATAGCGCGCTGAGGTCGACGTAGTACTGCTTGTCGGTCTTCGACAGCGTGGTTTCTTCGTTGACAACAAGTGTGTTGAACTCTTTGTCGTTGAGAAACCGAGCGCGCACAGGGTGCCGATACGTATAGCCGGTTTGCTTTTCTATATAAGTAGCAAGAGGCGCGAGCCGAGAATCCCACTTGCTGGGCCAGTTGTATGCGAATGGCTTCCATTGTCCGAGGCCCCAAGTGCCGGCTGTGAGTACAAGGAGTGCGCTAATGAGAAGCACGCTTTTCTTTGCGCGTTGTTGACGAGCCATCATTTCCTTTGAACTAATCGATGTCGATCCACTGCGGCGCACGTGCAAGCAGGTCGAGGCTTACTTCACGACATTTGTCGAGAATTTTGCAGAAAGCTTCATCGCGCACGGCATAAACATCAGCAAGTGGAACAGGTACCCGTGATACCAAACTCAGTGAACGCTCTGGGGCGTCGGTGACCGAGGCAAAAGAATCGATGGCAGATACTTCTATTGGCAGCTCGATGCCACCTACTCCGGCTAACTCGGTGGCGAGCACCAAAAGATCTGGTGGCCGGGTAAGCGGGGGAAGTGTCCATGTAAAGATGAGCTGAAATTCAAAATCTCCTGGTGGCTCTGCGTCGGGGTCGTCGAGTTTCACCACCACATCTTCAAAGCCAAGCAGAACACGCGGGTCAACTTCGAGCGACATGTGCAGGTCGATGGGCCCACTGCAGGCTTCTTCTGGGTGGAGGTCGACTTCCCACATTTGACGCAACGAATAGGTCTCTACAAAATGGCGTTCATCGTGGACATGGAAACCATGGTCGACGGCATGGCTTTTGAGGTCAGAAACAAAGCCTGCAACGTCAATAACTGCCACGCCGTGACACTACCGTTACCTTGTGGCTGAACTCACTTCTGTACTCAAGTCGTCCTCTTCTGACGAAGAAATTCTCTATGCCCTGCGCCAGGGTGCAGGAATTGCCCAAGCAGTAGCAAGCACCGTGACCGATTGGTCATTTTCTGGTGCAGTGAGCGGTCAATATCGTGCCGACCTATCGGTGAATGACGCTGTTCTTGGAGCACTGAGCGGTTTTGGATGCGGGGTGTTGAGCGAAGAAAGTGGCGCAACGGGCGTGGTGCCAGGCAACTACAAAGAACTCGGCGAGGGGTTAGTAGTTGTGGTTGACCCCATCGATGGCAGTACCAACGCGAGCCGGGGCATTCCTTGGTTCGCAACAGCACTGTGCGCTGTTGATCATCTCGGACCGCGGGTAGCAGTGGTTGCGCAACTGTGTGCGCCGCATGTTGAGTACATTGCCATTCGCGGCAAAGGTGCATGGCGTAATGGGGTACCGCTGGTAAGCAGAGCCGAACGCCCACTGAGTGAATCGGTTATCGGCATTTCTGGCCCACCGCCGGCCGTGCGGCCGTGGTGGCAATTTCGGGCACTGGGTTCGGCGGCACTCGACTTGTGCTTGGTGGCCGAAGGGGCCCTCGATGGTTACCTTGACTGCGACACACACGGGGTGTGGGACTATTTGGCGTCACTGCTCATTTGCCAAGAAGCCGGTGTGCTTCTCGCCGATGCTGATGGTCAAGAACTGTGTCATCTCAGCCATTCCGAACGCCGCACACCGGTGGCAGCCCGAGGGGGAGCCAACCTTCAGGCACTACGCGACCTGCGCGCAGCCTCTTCCTGATCTATGGTATGACAATGAAACTTAATTTAAAGGTGATTGCCACAGCATCTGTCGTTGTCGTTTTAGCTGCATGTGGCGGTGGCGGAGGCGGTGCTTCAACTGCGGGCCCCGACGTGACGGTTCCTGCGGCAACTGGTACATCTCAAGACACTGGCCTCGCCCCCAACCCCAACGGTTTTGCCTTCCCCAACTTTGGTTCTGCGGCTTCTCCTGAAGTTTTTGGCGAAACAGATCTTGTTTCAATGTTTGGTGCAACCCCCGACATCTGTGTTGGCGGCGTAGCCGACCCATGTAAGCCAACTGCAGAAGCCGCGGCTTGGGCACGCATGGTGAACGATGCCCGCGTGGCAGGTCATTGCGAGGGTTTTGCTGTGTTGGCTGCAGCACGTTTTTCGCAAGCCGTCAAACCAAACTCTGTGGAGTTGTTGAACCAAGGCGATGTAACGCACGGCATTATGCGCGCATTCGCGACACAGTTCTTGAAAGAAACACAAGACGAAACAAGTAAATGGGCGAAGAAGTCTCTTAAAGAAAAAGTCGCTGCACTTGAAGCATCATTTGCTAAGAAAATCGTTGGCTACAGCCTGGGTGTATACACCGACGAAGGCGGGCATGCAGTGTTGCCTTACGCAGTGGAATACGAAACTGCCGACATAGTAAAAATCAAAATTTACGACTCCAACTGGCCAGGTCAAGACCGCTTCGTGAAGGTAGACCTTGCGAAGAACACATGGGAGTTCTCATTTGCTGGAGCCGACCCAAACAATGACCCCAATGCATGGACAGGGAAATCAAAAGACCTCGACATCACCTCAATGGACACTCGTGCTTCGGGCACATGCCCTTTTTGTGGCGATAAGAGCGCAGTGCAGAAGTCATTGTTGGTAGTGCGTTCGGCATTGCCGAACTGGAAAATCGAAACTGCCGATGGCGTGCTCACCCCAGGTTCAAATGAAATCGGCAATAGCAGTGTGCGCCCATTGCGTTCATCTGCTGCGGGTCCTTCAATAGGTGCCCCAACTGACTATGTGGTGTCTATTCCCGATGACAAGCCCGCAAAGTTCACGTTGCCATCGGCAACGCGCATCTCGGGAATCACCTCAAAGGTTGCAGTGCAAATTGAAACACCAGGGTCTGCTGACACCACCGTCAGCCTCTCGAGTGATGCAGTGTCAACTAACAACCCAGAAGTGGTACTCACGCTTGCTGATGGCAACTTGGTGGGTTCGTCAAACGGCGACAACAACTCTGTCACTTCCTCTGGTGATGCAGTGCAAATTGTTGTTGATGGTGCAAACGGAACTCCAGTAACTGTTGATGTCAATGCAGATGCAGCAGCTGTTGACGTGCGTACTCCAGGACGCGATGGAGTTGATGCGAACACCAGCTATGAGGTGGTAACGCAAACTTCCGATACTCAAGTGGAACGCAAAGTTGTGGGTACCAATGGTAAAGAGACAACAAAAACTGAAGATGGTCAACTCGACAGCACCAAGGTAGAAACTGCTCTTCCCGATGCATTGAAGGCACCTGCAGTAAAGGGCGGATTGCCCGATGCTGCTAGCCGCGCATTCGATGCCGGCACTGCAGCGTCAACAACTACTTCGGTAGCAGGTGGCCCAACCACAACCGCGAAGAAATCAACCTCGAGCACGTTGAAGCCAACAGCAACAACTGCTCCGCAAACAGCAACAACTGTGGCGAAAGTAGCGCGTGCTTCGGTACGTGTTGATGTGAA
>CANFUE010000030.1 GCA_947450115.1 Acidimicrobiaceae bacterium
GAAGGCGGCATCGCCCAAGGTCTCGGTTTAGCCGTGATGGAAGAAATTATCGTGCAAAATGGCATCGTAAAAAATCCGAGCTTTACCGACTACCTGTTGCCTACTGCGCTCGATGCTCCAGATGTTCTCTTCATACCTATTGAAGAACCAGATCCTCAAGCCCCTCTTGGGGCAAAAGGCGTAGGAGAACCTCCGTGCATATCGGTTACTCCAGCCATCATTGCCGCAATTCGAGACGCAACTGGCGTTGACCTCAAGCGCACTCCAGTACGACCTCAAGATATTTGTCTGTAACCAAAGGAACTAAACAGAGAAGAATTGACGTCCGTTGTGATCGAGTGGCGCAGTGAAATGGCGCTCGCCCATCGATGCAATCAGAGCTACTCCACGCTCGTTGCCTAAATCAAATGTTGCACCGGTCAACACCGCAGTTGATGTTCCGCCAATGACGTGGGCACGTACATAGTCTTTGTAGAGGTCTTCAAAGGCGTACTTCACACCAAGACGCGTAATTTCATCGTGGTACTCGTGCAGCCACTGGTCTTCATATTTGCGCCTGTCTTCCACCGTCACGCTGCCACCCAGCAGGTAGGCAAGGTCGTATCCAGCGGGGCCTCTGCCAACACTTTGCCAATCGATAACGGCCACTGCATCGGGAGAGTTGAGATCTTTGTCGAACATTAAATTGTCAACGCGATAGTCGAGATGCAATAGAGTCCATGGGCTTGTAGCAAATTCCTTCACCGCTTCCCAATAATTGACGCTCAACCAGTTTCCGAACTCCACTCCACCTTCTGGCAAAACGTGTCCGAACTTTGGTTGATACATTTCCCACAGCATTGGCCACATCGCACCAAAATTGACAATGCGATCGTGAATAACACTGGGTACCCATTCCAGTTCGGTGGTTTCCACTTTTCCCCACCAGCTGGCGTGCAAAGCAGCTAAAGAACGAATGGCTGCTGAAGTTTGAGCAGCGTTCATCCCGTCCATCTGCACAACCATTGACAGGTGACCGAGGTCTTCCATCACAATGACGAAGTTTGCTGTTCCGGCTTCCGATGCTGTGTAGTAGCAAATAGGCAAACGTGCCGTGGTCTGCGCTGCAAGTGAGTCGTAGAACTTCACTTCTGCTTCATACATGCCGAGGTCTATTCCCTGCTGACGGTTTGCATCGGCTTGTGATGGCAATTTGACGATGACTGCAGAGGGTCCAGTTCCGGATGAATAGATAATTGAAGCTCGGAAAAGCTCTCCCATGACGCCGATGCCTTCACCAATTTGTTTCAACTCGATAGATGCGATGCTTCCCAGACTCTTTTCAGAACCAGCCTTCAGGGCAGTCTCAAGCCACTGCGCTGTTACTTCTAAATGATTCTTGGGAATTGCTATCGAGGCCATAGGTACTCATTTCACGTTAGGAACTAATGAACTTTACATTTTTGAGCAGACTATTTGCCAAATACTTGCTCTAAATAATCATTGTCGAATGTTCGCGATGGGTCTAACTGGTCTCTCACCGCAAGAAATTCAGTCCAGCGTGGATAAAGAACGCTCAGGTGCTCATGTGTGAGGAAGTGCATCTTCCCCCAATGGGGTCGACCTGAATAGTGAGCCATGATCTCTGCGACTGAGGTGAAGTACGGAAGGTAGTCGCAGCCCTTGAACATGTGTACTGCGATATATGCACTTTGTCGGGCATGTGCAGTAGAAAGCACATTGTTGTCTGCTGCCGTAAAACGTGCCTCGACAGGAAAACTCACCTTGAAGTTCTTCTCGTCAATCATGCGCACTATGTCTTCCAGAGCAGCTCGACAGTGCTCCCGCGGTATCGCGTACTCCATTTCAACAAATTTCACTCGTCGTTCCGAGGCAAATACCCGGAAACTCTCGTCTATATAGCTGGTGCTACCCGAGCCAGGAAGCGCTGTGGCCAATCGGGGAATCAAAGCTGGCAATAGTTTTCCCACTCGACATACCACACCAAATGCAGTGTTTTCCATGAACGACTTCTGCCACCACTTCTTGAACGGGGGTAGCGGCTGCAAAGGTAACTCGGTTCGGTTGTTCTGTTTGGTCAATGCCCATTTTGTATGCGGAATCCAAAAGAACTCAAAATGGTCGTTACGACTAGCGAGACCTTCGAGATTCTCCAGCACGTACGACAGTCGCATCGGCTTTTCCTCTACATGCAAGACAAATTTGTTTACTGTACGAATTTTGACGTGAGCAATGATTCCCACTGCGCCCACACCAACGCGGACAAACTGCAGAAGTGGATCGTCTTCTTCAACAACCACAATATTTCCTCGTCCGTCAATCAACGTGAGCCCCACCACCTGCTGTGCGAGACCACCGATCTTTTGCCCCGTTCCATGGGTGCCCGTCGAAATCGCTCCAGAAATTGTTTGATAGGAAATATCACCGAGGTTCTCTAACGCTCTCCCATGAAGAAACAGGAATTCGTTGAGGGCGCTGAGTGTGATGCCCGCCTCCAATTCGACAATGCCGTTCTCGTCTGGCCCTGTCAGCACCCGCGACATACAGGACATATCGATGAGAACGTCCTGCGCTACGGCCGCCCCTGTGAAACTGTGCCCCGAACCAACAGCCTTGACTCGCCTACCTTGTGCACTTGCGTCTCTGACGGCAGCAGAGATTTCGTGGAGATTTTGTGGTTTCACCCAAGACCGAGGAGTTGCTTGCTGATTCCCCGCCCAGTTGCTCCATTTTTTGCGCATATCAATACCTCTCGCACCACCGTATCAGTGTCAAAAAATACCTTTTTGGCCTCACACGCATATTCCGCCTCGCATGAGTGCAAGCCCTATGCTTTACCCTAGAGATATAGAGAAATCGGTGTCGTGATTCGTCACGATCCAAACGGGAGGCAGTCATGACAACACTTGATAACGACCCAGGCGTTTCACATTCACGTGGACCCAAAGTTCAAGAAATTCTAAAGACCGACACTCGCCCAGTGCCGAAGGCCCTGACCGAATTTGCTAGCCCCTACGTCGGCTCAGAAGATGTCAAAAAAGCTCGCTACACCTCGCAAGCATTTGCTGATCTTGAAAAAGAATTCATGTGGTCAAAAACCTGGCAATTCGCTTGCTTGGAAGTTGAAATCAAAGAGCCAGGATCTCACGTTGTTTACGATGTTGCCGACGAGTCGCTCATTGTTACCCGTGGCAACGACGGTGTAGTACGCGCTTTGCACAATGCTTGCATGCACCGCGGTACCCGCCTCAAAGATGATGACGGAACCGTTGCTTCGTTCGTGTGTCCCTTCCACGGTTGGGAATGGGATGTCCAGGGCGACTTGAAGAATGTTCCCGGAGAATGGGACTTCCCACAGTTCACACACGGAAGCAAGCCCACATGCCTCCCTCAAGCAAAAGTTGCGCTCTGGGATGGACTTGTATTCATCAATATGGATCCAAATTGTGAGCCATTTGAGAAGGTTGCATCAACGCTCATTGAACACTTCAAAGATTTCCCACTCTCGAAGCGTTACAAGGCGTTCCATGCCGTGAAAGAAGTGCCAGCAAACTGGAAAGTTGTGATGGAAGCCTTCAGCGAGGGATACCACGTCATCGCAACCCACCCGCAAATCAAACCATTCTGTGGCGATGAGAACAGCGAATACTCCATCTATCCAGAGTCGCCATTCGTGTCACGTTTCTTCAACCCATTTGGCGTGCAAAGCCCACATATTGTTGAACAACTGACCGAGCAAACAGTTGCGGCAGAATTTGTTGCATTCTCTAGCCGTTCACGCGGGTACTCCGACCAGAGCCAAGTGCAGCCACCAGACGGCATTCAAGCACGTGCTTACGTGGCGCAAACGTTCCGCGAGCGGATGTCGGGTATGTTCCGCGCCGACCTCGATGCCTATACCGATGCCGAAATTATCGATGCAATTCTGTATCACCTCTTCCCAGCATTTGCCCCATGGGCTGGTATTGGTCAGCCACTCATGTACCGCTGGCGTCCAGGGCGCACGCCCGACACCTGCTTCATGGATGTGTACCGTATGGCTCCTTTGCCAGATGGCGAAGAAATTCCAGAACCAGCAGTCACGACGAAGTTGCGCTTAGATCAGGCGTGGAAGGAAGCTCCTGGCATGGCAGGCTTGGCCGACGTTTTTGAACAAGACATGTCGAACTTTGGTTTTGTACAGCAAGGTTTGAAGTCAACTGGCAAAAAGACCGTCACATTCGGCAATTACCAAGAAGGTCGTTTGCGCCACATGCACAAGACCATCGATACGTTCATTTTGCAAGGACTCGCAGTAGCAGGTCGTTCCGCAGATGAAGTTGCTCAATTCTTGGTGGGTAACGAATAAGCCACCTCATCAACTAATGTTTACCCTCAGGGGGTAAGCATGTTGTCAGTACACGAAGCCGGACAAGTTTTTGTCACTCCGTCTGCTTATGCCGATGAGAAGTATTTTTACGAAGCTTGCGCTGTGCTGCGCAAAAGTAGCCCTGTGCACTACGTGGAAAACCCTAAATTCAACTCGTTCTATGCCATCACCCGCCATAGCGATGTCATGTCGATTGAAGCACGCAACACCATATTTATCAACGAGCCGCGTCCTGTCTTAGGAGACAAAGCCAGCGACCAGCGAGCAGCCGAACAAGGAAACCTTCTCCGTACGCTCATCCACGTTGACGACCCTGAACATCGTGCATTGCGCGGCATCACCTCCGATTGGTTCTTGCCCAAAAGTCTGCAGCGTTTGGAAAGTCGTTTATCAGCACTCTCGCTTGCTTCGGTGAACAAGATGGCAGAGATGGGTAACACTTGTGATTTTGCACGAGACATCGCTATGCCACTCCCCCTCAATGTGATTTTGGCCATTCTCGGGCTTCCTGAGTCTGACTACTCACGCATGTTGCAACTCACTCAGGAACTCTTTGGCAGTGCCGATGAAGAGATGCAGCGTGGCCCGTCTGGACAAGACCTCATTGCCGTTATCAGCGACTTCTTTGCATATTTCACTGAACTCACGCATGCCCGCAGAAAGGATCCTCAAGACGACCTCACCTCCGTGGTGGCAAATGCAATTATCGACGGTCAGCCGCTGACCGACATGCAAACCATTTCGTACTACGTCATTGCGGCAACAGCGGGGCACGACACCACTTCTGCATCGATGGCCGGAGGAATGCTTGCACTCATTGAGCATCCTGATCAGTTGCAACTCTTGAAGAAAAACCCCGATCTCATCGGTAGTGCCGTAGACGAAATGATTCGCTGGGTCACCCCCGTCAAACACTTCATGCGTACCGCCGTAGAGGATGCAGAGGTCGGAGACACCATTGTTCGCGCTGGTGAGTCGCTGCTCTTATCGTACCCTTCGGCGAATCGTGACGAGCGAGTATTCAACAACCCCAACAAGTTCGACATCACCCGATATCCCAACAAACATCTCTCATTTGGCTTCGGCGTTCATTATTGCCTTGGAGCAATGCTTGCCCGAATGGAACTCAAGGCATTTTTCACAGAACTCATACCGCGTTTGGAGAGTATTGAATTGAACGGCGAACCAGCATTAATGAAAACAATCTTTGTTGGCGGTCACAAGCGTCTTCCCGTGAAATACAGCGTTAGCTCAGCAAAGTGAGCGATAGTTCATTCGACGTCCTTCGTCTCAAATCATTCCGTCTACTGTGGCTCAACACTTTGGGCTTCACACTTGTTCAATCGACACAACGATTCGCCTTCGTCTGGCTCATTTTGGAATTGGGTGCAAAATCTGACGTCAGTGGCATGTTGCTCTTCGTCATGGGTTTGCCGGCCCTCTTTATCTCATTACCTATTGGAGTTTTCTCTGATCGCATGAATCGCCGAGTTCTTCTCATTTCGAGCCAAATCGGTGCATTCAGCATCACGCTGTGCACCGCAATTTTTGTGAGCACTGGGCACATCACCACGCATTCGGCAACCTTGAGCGCAGCAATACTTGGGCTCTTTATAGCCATCGGACAACCTGTTCGTACCGCCACCGTTTCCACATTGGTGCCTAAAGAACAACTCATGAATGCAATTATCGTTTCGACGGTCGCTTCAAATCTTGCACTTATTTTTGGGCCCGCACTAGCTGGCCCTGCCATTTCCCGTTGGGGCATTGAAGGCGCTTTCTGGGTGCAGGCAATTTTGTACGGACTAGGAATGCTGACATTGCTTCCGTTAAGACTGCCACCACCAACGCATTCACCGGAAGATCGAAATATTAAGCAAGAGCTTCAAGTTGGCATGAAGTACATCTGGGCAAACAAGAACATCCGCGTGCTCTTCATCTTGCTTTCTGGGTCTGTGCTCTTCATGATGTCGCCGTGGATGGTTCTTGGTCCACAATTTGTGCGTGAACAGGTCGGAGCTACCGGTGGCCAAGCAACAATTCTCTACTCGCTCCTTGGCGTGGGTCAGTTCTGCACATCAATGTGGATCTTGCGCAATAGTCATAAAATTGTTCGCAAAGGCTTGTGGTTTATGTGCGGCCTATGCACCGGGGCAACCGTACAAATCTTTATTGGGCCAGCTACAAACTATTGGTATCTAGCACTCGTTCTCTTCGCTTGGGGTTTAACAGGTGGCTTCTATCTCAACTTGAACCAGACGCTCATACAACACAACACGCCAGCGCAAATTATGGGGCGTGTGATGTCTGTGCATTCCCTAATGATGGTGGGTATCGCCCCAATGGGCGCGCTACTCGTTGGATACACAGCGAGACACCTGCATTCTTTACCTGAAACGATTTCTATTACCGGAGCAATGATGCTTGTATTGGTACTCACGGTGATGGCCACGCAGCGCGACTTCCGTTCAATGTCTTAAATAAATTACAGTGATTCAATGGAAAATAATGACAAAGTATGGGCCGTTCATCCCGACACGGTCGAACCAATTACTGCCGAAAACGAGCACATCAAAGGTCATGTCATTGTTCGAGTTTTATCGCGTAATCCCACTGTTCTCGAAAATACGTTTCCACCCAACACTTGGCTTGGCAAGCATGAGCATGGTTCCGACACTTTGTACATCGTCAAAGAGGGCGAATTCCACATTGAAGGAGAACGCGTGTACTACCCCGGAGATGTGCGATTCGTTGCCAAAGGCCACGCATATGGACCCGAGTGGGCTGGACCAAATGGTGCCAAGCTATTAATCGTTGCAGTGAACGGTCAATTCGGCACCGAGTGGCTATAGGGCCGAAGCAGAACTAGCGGCCCTGTTCCTCTGCGCCTTTTGCACACCGAGGAACATCACAAAGGCGAGCAAACATGCAATGTTCGACAGCATGTGAAAGCCGACAGCTCGACGAATGAACCCACTAGAAAAGCCCGCGATGCCACCACAGAGACTCATGAGGAAATCTGCAGTTCCCTGCACTTGAACACGCGACTCAAGAGGTACTGAATCGACCAATAGGTTTGAACCACCAATGAGTCCGAAGCTCCAACCCACTCCTAGCAACCAGAGTGCGGGAAAGAGAAGCAACGCCGATTCACCCGCTAAGGCGGCAAATACCGTGGCCAAAATGAGAAGTATTGACCCCACTGCTATGGCCGAGTATCGCCCTTTACGATCGCAGTACTTCCCCACCCAAGGGCTAAACGCATACATACCCGCGATATGCAGTGAAATCACAAATGGGCTGACGCTCTCGTGACCGTGTGCCCTCAAATGCACTGGCGTCATGGTCATCACCGCCACCATTGTGACTTGAGAAACCACCATCGCGAAGATTGCAATTTTGGCCGATGGTGACTGGATAATTGTCTGCATCGCAATACGGAACTTCGGGGGCTGCACTCCTGCAACATTTTGAGATTTCAGACCGCCACTCACCTCGAGTGGATCTGGTCTCAACCTCACCATCACATTGATTGCTGCAAACACGAAGAAGCATGCAGAAAAAATCCAGGGCCCGGTGTATTTGTGCCAACCAAACACCGACTCACCTACTCGCTCAGCAGGCACCACAAGAATCGGACCAAAGACCGCACCAAAAGTTGAAGCAAAAAGGATCCTGCTCATTGCTGATGCTCGGGTTTTCACATCGGCAAGGTCGGTAGCCGCATAACGCGACAACAAATTGGAAGCTTGTCCATTCCCGAAAAGAAAAAGTCCTACTAAGAACATGACGAGTTGTGATTTCTCAGCGCCGACACCTGCAATCACGCCGCCAACGAATGCAGCAAGGTAACCACTTTGAAAGCCAACACGCCGACCCTTACGCATCATGACCAGACTCAGCATTTGGGCCATGAAAGCTGTTCCGATAGTTACCGTTGCACTGGCGATGCCACTCCAGGCAGTATCTGCACCCAAAATATTCTGGATGACGTAAGCACCTACTGTGACCGCAGACGCGAGCGAAGCTGCGGCAATAACTTGCCCCGACACCAAAGTACGCAGAGTCTTCTTTTGAATAGCAATAAGATCGTTAGAGGAATACATAAGACATCTTCAAACTAGTTTCCACACCGAGATGTTTACGCAATGTGTCACATGAATGGGTTCTATATTGGTAAACATCTGTGGATCTGCGGAAGCAATATGGTGCCCATTTGGCCCAGAGATCAATGAGTTAAACATTTCTGAGCCGTCAAGTAATTCAGTCGATTTGTGTACCAATTGATGAATGTTCGTAAAGTTTTCCAACGATGCGGCGATCTTTTCATTTTTATGATTTTGGATTCCTATCGCATTGAACTTTGTTCGTATCTCCACAAAATGGTCTTCCTCCGGTGTGACGAGAATAAGGACAGCACCCGTTTTCAATACGCGTTCAGTTTCCATGAAATTGCGTGGACTAAAGACCGACAAAACCACATCAGCACTATCGTCAGTAACAGGCCACTTCTGCCAAACATCTGCGACGACCGCTGCGACACGCTCTGATTGTTGAGCACAAACCTTTGCCGCATGAACACTGATGTCAAAACTCACAGCCCGAGCAGCGTCAACTCGCCTGATCAGTGCATTCGCGTAAAACCCGCTTCCCCCACCAGGTTCTACAACCGTGGCTGCGGGAGAACTCTGTGACACTTCAACGCAGATATCTGAAATCTGACGTGCGAGATCTTGAAAGAATGGCCGCGCGTGCATATGTTGGCGGGCGTTGATCATCGCCGCAGTATCTGCATTTTTAATGAAGGTTTTGTTCGTTAGTAAATTGACGTACCCCTGTCGAGCAATATCAAATGAATGACCAGTCACGCATTTCAGTTCCGCATTACTCACTCTCATTGATACGCCACAAACCGGGCATCGTAAAATGTCTTCGACTAAAGCGAGCGGATTAGACATTCTTCTCTGACGGAAGATCTCGCCACAGTTGCTCACGCATTTTCCAAGCTCCAATGACATCTGCATCCATAATGGCCGCCACCCAGGGTTTCATTAATGAAATCAGCTCTTCGGTCTTCTTCTCGCCAACGATGCTGACAGGAATTGAAGACCCACTATCGGTAGAGCGCTCAATGAGTAATTTGACTTCTTCCCCCGCAGGTGTGATGCGTAAGTCGTTAACGTCTTTATGTAATAAGCCTCGTGCACTCAATCGCGCTTTCGCTTCTGCCCATTCTGAATCTTTCCATCCGGTAACTCGCTGAAGTAGGTCTTCAGGCATCGCACCATCGGCAGCGTGCAAAATATGACACTCCACCGCATCGACGCCTGCGGCGGCAGTAGCTGCCCAGTGTGCATCTCCGCGGTATTCGCGCAAGATGGTGCATGCACGCCACAATTGAAGGCCAGGTTCGCTCGGCTGAGCTGCATCGTTATGTGCTGCAGCCATAGGCTTGCCCGCAAAAGAGAGACTCGCGATCATTTCTTGAGCAATGAGGTTGGCACGCTCTATTTCAGCACCGTTCCAGGACTCGCCAAGAATGCGCTTCAGGGTTGCATCTGCTCCCCGGGTTCTCGCATTCACCACAGATTCGGCGTCAACGATGTTCCACACTTCAGGAATGGCCTGGGCGACGTATTCGGGGGCAAAGCCAAATAACAACGCGACAGCCACCCCATGGGTTACTTCCCCAGCCGCTGCCAGGCGGCTCGCGAAATACTGATGAGGAGCCAACTCCAGGCCAATTGCCTGGTAAGCCGCCACAGCCTCCGGAGAGCGATAAGCAAGCTGATGAAAAGGTTCGGCAACCCTCCACAGGTTTCGCGCCATTACGGCCATATAGCCCCCTATTACGTGGTGTCGAAGGGGGGACTTGAACCCCCACGCCCTTACGAGCGCCAGCCCCTTAAGCTGGTGCGTCTGCCTATTTCGCCACTTCGACGTGGATATTCATCTTACATTGATGCACTTTCAGCACCAACTAAGGAGCGAGATATCTTTAAATACCTTCTCTTAGTGGGAAAGGAGAAGTGCAAGCGCGATAACGGTAAGCAACCACACCATGGCAATAACTGTGGTGATGCGGTTGAGGTTGCGCTCTGCTGCGGCCGACCCGAGCCCAGCACCACTTCCGCCACCAAACATATCGGAAAGTCCACCACCTTGACCGCTGTGTAACAGAACCCCAGCAATGAGGGAGAACATTGCCACTACGTTAATAATGACGGTGAGGATAGTGATGATGTCACGCACGGTAGTAGAGCCTAGTTGCTGTTTTCTGGGAAATGACAGGCCACAAGGCTGTCTTCGGGCTTCAGAAGCGACTTTGCTGGGCCCAGGGGTGGCTCTTGCGCACGACAAATATCTTGGGCCTTCCAGCAACGTGCCGCGAAGCGACAGCCAATAGGCGGGTTGATAGGAGAAGGTACATCTCCTTCTAAAACAATGCGCCCGCGCATGTGGGTGGATCGTGGCTCGGCTAAAGGCACGGCCGACAGGAGTGCTTTTGAGTATGGATGTGCAGGGCTGGAATACAGCCCCGCCGGTTGGGCAAGTTCAACTATTTTACCGAGATACATCACAGCCACTTCATCGGCAATGTGGCGCACCACCGACAAATCGTGAGCGATGAATACATACGACAATCCGAGATCGTGTTGCAACTGCTCAAGTAAGTTCAGGATTTGGGCTTGGATCGAAACGTCAAGTGCCGATACTGGTTCATCGGCAACAATCACCTTGGGATTGAGCGCAAGAGCTCGAGCGATACCAATACGTTGGCGTTGACCGCCTGAAAATTCATGCGGATACCGGTTGTAATGCTCAGGATTCAGACCAACGAGATCCATGAGTTCTTGCACTCGGGGTTTCTCGCCTCCCTTGGGAACAATCTTTTGAATTCGTAACGGCGAAGCAATAATTTCACCAACACTGTGGCGAGGATTCAAACTTGAAAATGGATCTTGGAAGATCATTTGAATGTCTCGGCGCAACAGCTGCAGATCTTTCCCACCGACGTGCGTAATATCTTGACCCTCAAGGAAAATACTTCCGGAAGTAGGTTCAATTAATCGGGCCAATACTCTGGCCAAAGTAGATTTACCGCAACCAGACTCACCGACGATTCCCAGTGTTTGACCCTTGCGCAGAACAATATTTAAGCCGTCAACCGCTTGCACTAAACCATCTGGCTTGCTCATCAGCCCTTTAGTGCCGTGAGGGAAATGCTTTACAAGGTTTTTACCTTCAAGTAAGACTTCAGAACTCACAGCAGATCCTTAGTGGTCAACTTTAGCAAAGCATCTTTGCGTAAATGACATGCGGAAAGCGAATGCGTACTCGGTACAAGTTCTAGTTCCGGAACGATAGACGAGCACTTGCTGTGTCCGTCATTAGCAAATACGCACCGAGGCATGAACGAGCACCCACTTGGCAAATGCAGAAGCGATGGAGGGGCGCCCGCAATGGTGCGCAATGACCCTCTAGCGCTCTTGTCGAGACTACGCACCGCCCCAAGCAGCCCGAATGAATACGGATGAGTAGGTGTAGTGAACAACTCGTTAACCGATGTCTTTTCGACAATACGTCCGCCGTACATCACCGCCACATCGTCACAGGTCTCAGCGACCACACCTAGATCATGTGTAATAAGAATGATGGCCATACCATTTTCTTTTTGAATATCTTTCATTAAGTCCAAAATTTGAGCTTGAACAGTTACATCGAGAGCAGTAGTTGGCTCATCGGCGATGAGCAGTTTCGGTGAATTAATGAGTGCCGTTGCAATTACTATTCGTTGTCTCATACCGCCGGAGAATTGGTGCGGAAACTCATCAATACGTGCTTCTGGGTTCGGAATCCCAACTCTGCGCAACATCTCGAGAGCAACTTTCCGAGCTTCTGGTTTCTTCACACCGCGGTGATGAACTTTATACGCCTCAATAATTTGATGACCCACCGTGTAGTAAGGGTTGAGGGCGGACAGGGGATCTTGAAAAATCATTGCGATTTCGCTACCACGAAGTTGGCGAATCTTCTTGTCATCAGCGCCGAGGATATTGTCGCCTTTAAATAAAATCGATCCGCTTGTTGAAGCGGTGACACCCGAATTCAATTTGAGAATTGAGCTAGCGGTGACAGATTTTCCTGAACCACTCTCCCCCACAATTCCGAGGGTTTTACCAGCCTCAATAGAAAATGAAACGTCGTTAACAGCATGGACGATTCCATCGGGTGTAGAAAACTCAACGCTGAGATTGTTTACAGACAGCAGCGGTGTTGATTCCATTTACTTCAACCTCACCCGCGGATCGAGAACACCATAAATGATGTCAACAATGGCATTAGCCATCACAATGAAAACTGCTGCCACCAAAGTCGTTCCCACAAGCACCGGTAAATCTGAGTCGGTCACCGATCGAATCGCAAGTCGACCCATTCCGGGTAATGAAAAAACGCTCTCCGTTACTATTGCGCCACCAAGCAATGCCGCAAAATCTAAACCTGCAATAGTCACAATTGGAATCAGGGCAGCACGTAAAACATACTTGCGCATCACTGTTCGATTTTTGAGCCCTTTTGCTACTCCAAAGCGAACGAAGTCTTCATTCATTGCTTCCAATACGCCGTTACGAGTGAGGCGCGTATATGAGGCAGCAGAAAGTACCGCAAGTGTGATCCACGGCAGAATCATGGCTGTGAGGAAATCATGCAAGTTGTCTGTTGGCGACGCGTAGTGCGGGAATGGAAGCCACTGCAGCCATATAACGACCGAGAACAAAACCAGCAAACCAACATAAAATGTGGGCAAACTGACGCCTATAGAAGTAACGAGCGATGTCAAACGGTCTTGCCACTTCCCTCGATGCAAAGCGGCGATGATTCCCGTTCCCACTCCCAGCAGCATCCACAAAACAAACGAGCCAAGCGACAGATAGGCGGTCACGGGAAAAGTTTTTCCTATGAGCGTGGAAACACATTCATGTTGATTAAAGGAATATCCCAGGGATGGTGCCGGACACTTGAAGGCAATATCGCCAGATCCATAAGTTCGACCAGCAAAAATTCCTCGCACAAACTGCCAATATTGTTCGTAGATAGGTTTGTCGTAGCCCAAACGCACTCTATTCGCAGCAATGAGTTCGGGTTTGCAATTCTTACCGCACGTTAAAGCTGCCGGGTCGGTAGGAAGCAGAGCAAACAGCAGATACGTAAATAGCGACACTGCAGCCAGTAGCACCAAAGCGAAAAAAATACGACGAACAATAAACCTTGTCAATGCAATCCTCAGTAGTCGCGCGACGGGGAAATAAAAAAAGGGAGTGTCAACCGCAGCTGACACCCCCCTTTATCAAATTACTGCTTTACGTATAGTTCTCCGAAGAGATACGAACCGCTCGAAGCCCACTTGTAAGCATTGCCTACCTTTGAGCCCCAAATATCTTGAGCCTTCAAGAAGGTACCGGGCAATGACCACAACTGATTGACCAAGAACTGGTTGAGCGCTTTCCATTTCGTACCCTGCGCAGTGCGATCAAGTTCATTCAAAGCTGCTTTTGTATCGGTCTCAAATTGCTTGTAAGCAGGGTCGTCTCCGTTACGTGTGAGGTTGAAGCCTCCTGAAGTGAGGAACAATTCAGGAATCATCGTGGAAGCATTCGGCCAGTCTGGACCCCATGCACCGCGCGCAATGTCGTAATCGGTCTTGTCGTTCTGAACCGTTGGGTAGTACTTACTTGGTTCAACAGCTGTTGGTTTAATAACGATGCCAACGGCCTTCATCGATTCGATCCAGATAGAAATATTCTTTTGCCAGGTTGGTGTATCTGGGTGGAAGAACTTCAAGCCATCACCAGTTGCCTTGGCATAAACATCAGGGCATTTGGTTTTCGCCTCGTCCAAAGCGGCCTTTGCTGCTTCGATGTTAGGAGTTCCGTCTTTATTGAGGCCGTCTGGCATCTTGTTTGGTGCGTAGTCATCTGCCAGTGCTGGCTTAATGAATCCGTCAGCAAAGTCTCCTGTGTAGGGTCCGCCACCAGCAGTGCGCAACGCTTCACGGTCGAGACCCAAGTACACAGCACGTCGCACCTCAACACACGAAACAGTCTTCGCATTGAATGCCGTGAAAGAGATGTACGGGTCATAGCTATCTTGACGGCGATCTTTAAATTTGTCGTCGTTGAAAACGGTCTGCAAATTCTCAGGCTGCAGCCCAGCATCGCTCACTGCATATTGATCGTCGCCAGCATCGGCCATCAGACGTTCGTCGATAACAGCTGGGTCTAATGCGAACTCATATACATAGGAATCTACATATGCATGACGGACAGGGTCAGAAGCCTTTGACCATTTGTCGTTGCGCACGAGCACAAGTGATTTACCGGGTTCATACGACTTGATCTTGTACGGCCCTGAAGACACGGGGGCATTGTCGTATTTTTCGCCAGTGTCTTTTGCCTTCGGCACTGGGCTAAATGCGAGCAATGTCGTTGTGTAGTTAAAGTCAGCAACAACACGATTCAAATTGAAGGTGATTGTCTTGCCATCACTTGAACATGCCACGGCCTTGTCGAAGAGCGCCTGCTGATCAGCAGTTGCCTTGTACGGACCTGGATAGTTGCTGTTGCCATCGGCATCTTTCGGTATATCGAGATAGGTGATTGCATAAGTTGGTCCGTCAACGATGATGTCGGTAGCGAAAACACGCGAAACACCGTATGCAATATCTGCACATGTCACTTCTGAACCGTCTTCATAGGTAGCGCCGCCACGCAAAGTGAACGACCATACTTTTCCACCCTCTGTTGGTGTACCTGTGTCGGTTGCCAGGTCGGCTACCAATTTTGATCCTTCGGTGCCACTTGCATAGGCATACGAAGTCAACGCGCGCTGCATGGTGGAACCAACAAAGGCAAGGTCGGAACCGGTGTAGTTGCGCTGTGGGTCGAGGTGAGTAATTTGCTCAAGCTGACTCAAGATATGAATGGTGCCACCAGTTGTAGGCGTTCCTGTATCTGCTGCTCCCGCGGCCACAGTGTCGTTCGAGGCAGCAGTATCGGAACTACTACTTGAACTACTTCCGCAGGCGCTTGCAACGAGAGAAGCGGCTAGCGCGACTCCCAGCACACCAATGATGCGATGTTTCATGTTTGCCCCCTAGTTATGAAGAATCTACTAATTGGTAACCCTATACCTTTTGGTTGCAACCGTTAAACAACTCGGCTGATTTACCCCAATTGCTGACGGTCGGACTTTGGGTCAAGCGCATCGCGCATCCCATCACCCATCACGTTGAAGGCCATGACAAGCAGAATCAAGGCGATTCCTGGCACAAAAAGGTAGGTGGGGTCGGCGCGGTAGTACTTCACCGAATCGCCCAGCATGACTCCCCACGACGCATCTGGAGGTAGTAACCCCACACCCAGGAACGACAGCGTTGACTCGACTGCAACATAGCCCGGCAAGCTGAGCGAGATAATGACAATCACTGGCGCCCAAATGTTGGGAAGCAGTTCTTTAAACACCATGTGCCAATGCCCGGCGCCACTAGCCCGAGCAGCCTCAACAAACTCTCGTTCACGCAATGACAGAGTTTGCCCGCGCACGATACGCGCCACATATACCCAACCGAAAAGTGACAATACGAGAACAATGTAAGTGAGTCGCGCCGGGTTCCCCTCTGGCACTCCCATCGACTCTAATCGCTGCGTAAAGGGCCGCGTGAGGGCGATGATGAGTAGTAGTGAAGGGAAAGCCAAAGTGAGGTCGGTGAACCTACTGATAACTGCATCTACTTTTCCACGCCGGTAACCAGCAACTATGCCGAGCACAACTCCAATGACGGTGGTGAGAAATGTAGAAACGAAACCCACTAACAATGAAATCCGTGCACCATAAATGAGCCGGGCCAAAATATCGCGCCCTGTACCTGGTTCTACTCCGAGTAAATGCTTGCGCGAGATTGCACCAAAAGGACCATTCGGCAGACCGTAGTCATTCAATGCTTTGCGATCGAGCGTCAACGGGTTGATGCCCAAAACTTTGCATACCAAAGGGGCCAGCAAAGCAATACACACGAAAAACAAAACAACAAACGTGGCAATGACTGCTGCGCGATCGCGACGAAAACGCTCCCAAGCAAGACGCGATGGAGATTTACTTTCGATGAGCCCATGAACCTCGGGCTCTCCCACAGCAACGGCGCTTGTATTCATGCAAGCAAACGGTAGCGCACTATACGAGCGAACTCGTCCGGGTCGAGGCTGGCTCCACCCACCAAAACTCCATCAATATCGGGCTGCTCCATAATTTCAGCGATGTTGCTCGACTTCACTGATCCGCCATATTGCAAGCGAACGCTCTCTGCAGCCTCTGCTCCAGCCAGTACAAGAACTTCATTACGGATGGCAGAAATAACACTTTGAGCATCTTGGGCAGTTGCTGTGAGGCCAGTACCAATGGCCCAAATAGGTTCATAAGCAATAACGAACTTGCCCACCTGTTCTGGAGAACGCTGAGCAAGCGCAGAACGCAACTGCCCCAGTACCTTTTCTTCGGTTGCACCAGATTCGCGTTCAGCTTGTGTTTCACCCACGCAAACAATGGGTGTCATGTTGTATTTCACTATTGCTGAAATTTTCTTGTAGATCATGTCATCAGGTTCACCAAAAATTTCACGACGCTCGCTATGCCCAACGATGACAGTTTTCACTCCGAGCTTCGACAACATTGCTGCCGAAACCTCGCCAGTGAATGCGCCGTTGTCTTCAAAGTGGCAATGTTGTGCGCCAAGTTGGAACCGCAGTTCGTCAGCATCAATGAGCGTTTGCACACTGCGAATGTCGGTAAAGGGAACATTCAGCGAAACGTCGACCACTTCGAAATCTTCCTTGGTAACGAGATACGCAAGTTTTTGCACAAACTGAATTGCATCAAAATGGTTGTGATTCATCTTCCAGTTGCCACTAATGAGTGGACGACGAGAGTTAACGGACATTTGGTGCTCCTCGTAATGCGGCTAGACCTGGCAAGTCGCCAAGTTCTAGATATTCCAAAGACGCCCCGCCCCCAGTAGACACATGATCTACTTCATCGTCTAAACCAAATTGCGCTAAAGCTGCAGCGCTGTCGCCACCGCCAACCACGGTAAAAGCCTTCGTGTCTGCAACAGCTTGAGCAACTGTCTTGGTTCCTGCTGCGAAACGCAGGTCTTCGAACATGCCCATCGGGCCATTCCAAAAAACTGTTCGCGCATCCATAATGACGTCGGTAAAAGCCGCTGCTGACCCAGGACCTATGTCGAGACCTTTTGCACCGTCGGGCAAACGAATACCAAAGGTGGCGTAGTTTCCTTCGGCGTCAAGACCCACAATGTCTTCTGGGAGATGTATGGGCTTGGGCCCATCGAGGAGACGCTTACAGACGGCTACTTGATCAAGTTCACAGATGGAACTCCCCACAGGCATGCCTTTGGCTGCGAGAAAGGTGAAACACATTCCCCCACCAATGACAAGTGCATCGACAGTTGCCAACAAGGCTTCAATAACACCTAGTTTGTCGCTCACCTTCGCGCCACCTAAAACCGCTACGAATGGTCGCTTCGGATGATTGCGCATTTCGCCGAGAACTTCTACCTCTTTTTGAAGAAGTCGCCCTGCAGCTGATGGCAAGGTTTTCGGCGGGCCAGACACCGATGCATGGGAACGATGCGCCGCACCAAAAGCATCGTTGACATACATATCGAAACCCTGCACAAGTTGCGCGACATATGCCTCGCTATTTGCTTCCTCACCAGCGTTGAAGCGCAAATTTTCAAGCAGTTCAACACCAGGAGCAAATTCTTGCAGCCTCTGACGAATTGGGGCCATGGAATACTTCTCAACGACCTGACCTTTGGGACGTCCAAGATGACTTGCGCAAACAACAGTTGCCCCGCGTGACGTGAGCCATTCAATAGTGGGTAACGCTGCGCGAATACGAAAATCGTCGGTGATGACGCGTGCGTTGTCGGGACCTTCCATGGGAACGTTGAAATCGGTACGCACCAATACGCGCTTTCCCGAAACGTCACCCAAATCTTCCAATAGTGGCAAACGCGCCATAGTTAACCTTTGAGTTTCTTGCCTACGTGCAACGTGAGGTCAACAAGTCGGTTCGAGTAACCCCATTCATTGTCGTACCAGCCCAGAAC
>CANFUE010000031.1 GCA_947450115.1 Acidimicrobiaceae bacterium
CCGACGAAATGGGTGCCGGCTCCATAGTGCCGTTGGTGAACTCAGTTGCGTCGTTGGTCGACCGAGTGCGTTTGCTCTACCTCTACCCAAGTGATTTAAGCGATGACCTTATTCATGCCATTTTGAATACAGGTGTTCCGTACTTCGACCTCTCACTGCAGCATGTATCGAAGCCATTGTTACGCAAAATGCGCAGGTGGGGCGATGGCGATCGGTTCTTGCAGCGCATTTCCGATATTCGTAAGCTCAACCCCAAGGCCATTTTCCGCAGTAACTTCATTGTGGGTTATCCAGGTGAAACCGAAGCCGACCACGATGAAATGTTGCGCTTCATTGAAGAGGCACAGCTCGACTGGTGTGGTTTTTTCACCTACAGCGCAGAAGACGGCACATATGCAGTAGACCTGCCCGACCAAGTTCCTCAAGAGCTCATGTTGTTGCGCCATGGCGAACTTCAAGAGATGCAAGATTCCATTACGGCCAGTAAGCGTGACGATGAAATTGGCGAAGTACATCGCGTTCTTGTCGACTCGCCAGGTGTTGGCCGCAGTCATCGTGAAGCGCCAGAAATCGATGGCATTGTGAACATCCCAACATCTTGCAAGGTGGGTACATTTGTCAATGTGCGCATTATTGACGCCATTGGCCCCGACCTTGTCGCAGAATTAGTAACGCCGGGCGAATAGAGTAGAAGCGCATGCCAGTCGACCCCAACGCCATCGCCACATGGGCTAATGCCGTGACGGTGATGCGTATTTTGGTGTCGCCCATTTTGTTTGCCGTCATCCCTTCTGATTCCAATGGTTCGTGGGTGGCTTGGGTTATGTGGTTTGTATTGTGCGCGAGCGATGGCGTTGACGGTTATCTCGCGCGGCGTCACGGCGCCACACGTTCGGGAGCATTTCTCGACCCTTTGGCCGACAAGGTGTTAGTGCTTGGAGCCATGTTTACTTTGGTAAGTCGTGGGCTTTTCCCGCTGCTGCCAGTTGCCATCATTGCAACGCGTGAAGTGCTCATCAGTGTGTATCGCGTTGTTGCTGGCTCCAAAGGCGTGTCAATACCTGCAAGCAAACTGGCAAAGTGGAAAACCTTTGGTCAGCAGTTCGCCGTGGCCTGTGCGCTAGCACCGCTCACGGTGAACAACTATGACTACACCTGGAAAGTTCTGTTGTGGTTTTCTGTGGGTCTCACGCTCATTAGTGGTGGTCAATATGCAGTGCGCGCTTACCGCGGTCACCAGTTCGACGCAAATACCGCTACGCACTCGGCATAAAAATGCGTTGTGATGTTCTTGCCGTTGGCACTGAACTCCTCTTGGGGCAAATTGTCGACACCAACTCGTCATGGATCGGAGAGCAGCTAGCTGCTCATGGCATTTCCTCGCATTTGCAAGTAAAAGTGGGCGACAATATTGAGCGTATTGTTGCAGCCTTGCGTGCACGTTTAGAAGAAGCTGATGCCGTCATTATGTGTGGAGGCCTTGGCCCCACGCATGACGACCTCACACGTGAAGCTATAGCGCAGGTCATGGGCGTTGAGCTGGAATTTCACGAGAGCATTGCTGAAGTGATTCGTGAACTCTTTGCCTCACGTGGTCGCACCATGGCGCAGAACAATTTGCAACAAGCAATGGTGCCCACAGGCGCAAGCATCATTGCCCAAACGCGTGGTACGGCCCCTGGGCTTATGTGTCCCGTGCATATGAACGGCAAAACAAAAATGGTGTATGCGGTGCCAGGTGTGCCACATGAAATGCACGACATGATGCACCGCGCCATTCTTCCCGACCTCGTGGCGCGCAGTGGAGTACAGGCGGTCATCGCAAGCAAGGTGTTGCGTACGTGGGGCGAAAGCGAGAGCGTTCTCAATGAACGTTTGAACGGCATTATTGCAGAACTTGAAAACAACCCCGATGGGTCTTTGCCGACACTTGCCTTTTTGGCAAGTGGCTGGGAAGGAATCAAAGTACGTCTCACCGCACGTGCCGCCACGAGTGATCAGGAGAACCAGGTTTTAGCAACTTGGGAGGAGCGCGTGCGTGGCGTGGTAGGCGACATCGTCTTTGGTGTTGACGACGACACCATGGAGTCGGTTGTTCTGCAAACGCTGCGCTCGCATGGCCACACGTTGGCAGTTGCAGAATCGGTGACAGGTGGTTTAGTAACGGGCCGTCTCACCAACATCGCAGGTGCAAGTGATGTGCTTGTGGGTGGAGTGGTGTCGTATGCCTCTGCAGTGAAGTATGAGGTACTCAACGTGCCGCGCGGCCCAGTGGTGAGTGGGGAAGCAGCCATTGCCATGGCGCGAGGGGTTAAAGCGGCATTGCATTCGTCGGTTGGGCTCGCTCTCACCGGGGTTGCCGGGCCATCCGAGCAAGAAGGTCAGCCTGTAGGAACGCTGTGGGTTGGGGTATGCCTTGCTGACGGAACCGAATACGCAGAACACTTTCGCCTCGCAACTGCCCGCGACCAAATGCGCCAAATGTCGGTGATTACCGCACTCAATTATTTGCGGCGTCTCTACTTGTAGATTAGGGGTAATGCCCCCGTAGCTCAGTTGGATAGAGCAACGGACTTCTAATCCGCAGGTCGCATGTTCGATTCATGCCGGGGGTGCTTATGAGATAAGGGTCAGAGGGAAAACATCCTTCTGGCCCTTGTTTCAATTTCACGCGAGTTTCACACCAGGGGGATTATCTCCAAGTTGTCCATCTGGTATCTGGGTTTACGTTGGAACCATGAGCGGATCCATTCGACAATTAAAGAATAACTACTGGCTGGTGAGGGTTGACCAAGGCCGAGATTCTCTGACAGGGAAGCGGATTCAGGCTTCTAAGACCGTAACGGGCAATCGAAAGGCTGCTGAGCGTGGGTTAGATGAATTGAAGTTCAGTATTCGGAATCAGATGCCCAGTCCGTCAACTCTGACACTGAATGAATTGATTGAAGAGTGGGCAGTTTCTCTTACGAAGAGTGGAAGAAAGAGAAGTTCAGTCAGTCTCTATAACACTCGGAAGCGTTTCTATCGATACGTCCAACCTGCAATTGGCTCCCGGCCAATATCGACTTTAGAAAGCACTGAAATCACTCGTCTTTTTGACACTTTGATGGTGCGATACGGGATTTCACCAGCAACAGTTAGTCGTATCAAGGCCGAGTTGCGGGCGATGATCAACTGGTCGATAAGACGTGGTGGGGTGCATGTGAATCCAATGATCAACGTCGATGTTCCATCAGTACCACTTCGCCCTCCTGTTTCATTGACCTGTGACGAGCTATGCACTCATTTAGAGATCTTGTCGATAGAAGATCCTGAGTTGGAACTAATGGTGACATTCGCAGCCACACTTGGTCTTAGACGGTCGGAACTAATTGCCTTGCGATGGTCTCATATTGATCTTGTACGTGAAGTCCTTCATATTCATGAAGGGATCACGAAGGTTCCCGGAAGTAAGTTTGAGACGACAGAGACAAAGACCGGTTCACATGGGTTCGCAGTATTTCCGATTCACGCCAATCTTGTTAACCGTCTGAAACAGCGTCGAGAAGATTTTGAATTGCGTGTAGAGAAGTGCGAGGGGTTGAAATGTTCGGATGGTTACCTCTTCTCAAATGACCCTCTAGGGCATGTTCCACTTCATCCAGACACTGTTACCAAAATGCTTTCTAAGCACCGCAGAAGGCATCCAGAGCTCCCATATGTTTGTTTGCAGGGGCTTCGTCGATACGCAGCCAGCGACCTGTACGGCGAGGGTGAAGATCAAACAATCGCTGCGGCAATTCTCAGGGATACACCTCAAACTACGGCTCGTCACTATCGGGCAGCTAATCAACAACGTGCACGTCAAGCTGTCCTTGGGATATACGAACGAATCGAGACTCAACGTGACGCCGTTGACATTCAAAGAAACTTAGATGGTGGCCCTTCACAGACCTCAAGACCTCAGATAAACTGAGGGCTCAACAAAAAACAAACGCCGTACCAATAAATCTGACTTGTATCAAAATCCTGGGCTTGAGCCCGAAGAGGCGTTCTTCATCCCAAAGGATTCAACATGTCCAAGAAACAATCACGCACAATCACGCTTGAGGAATTAGCCAAAAAGACGACCATCAGCGTCGAGCAGGCCTCAACGCTGATCGGCATTAGTCGTCAAGCTGCATATGACGCAGTTAATAGGGGCGAATTGCCAACTATCTGTCTAGGACGTCGTAAGCGCGTGCTCGCGTTGCCTCTGTATCGCATGCTGACTCAACAGAGTTAATCAACCAGCGTTACAAGCCCGTATCGCCCAATATTGGCAATCATGTGCTGCTGGCTCTCACGAAGAGCGTGTCTTCTCGTGAGAGCCGTGCAGTGCTCTTCCAATCGTCCGCAGGCTCTACCTGGGACTTCCTCTTGATAACGACAGGCGTTAACTCAGATGACCTTAAATTCACATAACCAAAATAATGAACTACCGCCCATTACCGATGACACGTACGTCATCTACATACGAGAAGAATCCGGCACCCTCACTATCGTCCCCGAAGAATGCTCCGACCATCAAACAAAGCTTTCTGAACATGTGAAAAGAGATGAGCGCCTACCGCAAACAATCAAATCAGCTGCACGTCAGTCACGAGCAAGGCTTCGGAACCATGCAGTCAGTCGAAGTTTGGGAATTTGCATGACTCTTACGTACAGAGACGTCACTGATGATCCAAACAGTGACGTCACCGCCTTCATAGACGACGTCCGGGGCTTCTATCCACCTCCCTTGCATTGGATAATCGTGACCGAAGGGGTGCAGGAAGGTTCTGACCACCGTCCACACCATCATGTGCTTCTTCCATTCAACTCAAACCTGCACAAGGTGGCGTCACAATGGCCACACGGAGATATACACGTGGGCATCAATCCAAATGATGAGTCAATCAGACGTGTCGCAAATTATGTTTCGAAGGAATTTGAAAGACCAACAGGTGATCAGCCCAGATTTCGAGCTTCACGTGGTGGTCGCCCAAAGAAGAAGGTCATTCATGCAAGCTCGCTTGATGAGGCAATCAATGTTGCCAACTCACAGTTACCAGAAGGCATAGACGCCTACACATCGAACTACCCAGGCATCAATGGTCGCATTACTTACTACTGGGAGAGAACGCCACAAGAAGACATGTGGTAATCCTGACAAATGCTCTTCAGCAAGATACACACGAGCGATGAGGTATACCCCGGTGGGCTCGTTAGAGAATAAGACACCCATTTAGAAGCGATAGGTGGTTAAGCAGAATTTTCATATCATTTTCTACTCTTAGGAAGATGTATAAAGGCATATAAAAAAACAGCTGAAAAACACTCTAAATAATGTTTTTATTATCTTTTTTGTTTGTTGAGTTACAAGATAGATAAATAGGAGAGGGTTTTGCTGAACCTATATAAAAATCATTGTCCAACAAATTTCCGACTCATTTGAAGTTAGCGAGCTGACCATATCCATCCAGGCAACTTTTCTAAGAGGCCAATTCTTTCAGCTTCCAGTTGACCATTTTTGAATTTCTGTCGTTGTTTGCCTACCCACTTGCCCAGCTGAGTATCTAGATGACGATAGTGATCTGGAACCTTTGCATGGCCATGCTCCTGCACGAATTCACACAGCATCAAATAGTTGGCAGTCCACGCTGCTTGTTTTGGATTCCACACCCAGCCAGGCAGCTCTTCAAGACGTTTGATATAGAACTGAGATAACTTTCCATTGGCGTAGTTGGTTCGTTGCCCGTTTATCCAGGAGCCTAATTCGATTCCATTTTCGGTATGGCGTTGGGGGATGTTTGCGTGGCCTTCCCGCTTTGCGAATTGAACGGCTAACGCGTATTTCGTTTCCCAAGAGTCCTTGTGAACCATCCATGACCAACCTGCAAGGGATTCAAGTCGTCGCATTTGGTCCTCTGAAAGTTCTCCAGATTTATGACTTTTTCTCTGAGTAGATATCCAAGCTGCAATGGCAATTCCATCTTCTCTGTGGCTTTTAAGTAGCCGGATATTTCCTGTTCGTTCGGAGTATTTCTTTACTGCTTCAAATGAACGGTTCCAAAGCTCCGATTTAGTATCTTCGTTCCGGGCTGACCATAACCACCCTGGAACTTTTTCGAGTAGTTCCACACGTTCGGCACTTATTTTCTTGTCTTTGTAGGCACTTCGTTGAATTCCGATCCATTGAGCAAGCTCACTCTCTTGTGGATCTAGCTTGCTCGGACGCCCATGCCCATTGGTGTCAATAAAGCTGAGAAGTTCTTCGTATGTTTCATACCAGTCATCTTCAATGGGGTTCCAACTCCATCGGGTCAATTCCTCAAGTCTCTGAACTTGGTCTTGGGTAATGGTTCCTTCGGCTTTGCGTCGACGCTGGACGGAGACCCATGTTCCAAGCTTGACTCCATGAAATAACGACTTGTCTCGAACCCTGGCGTGTCCCTGCTCCTGGACATACTCGCACAATGTTTTGTACATACCATCCCATGAGGACTGTTTCACTAGTTCGTAGTTCCAGGACCAGCCCTCAACTTCATTAAGAATTTTGACTCTGTCTTCGGCGAGTTGATTTCTTGAAAAGAGACTTCGTTGACGAGTTATCCAATCCGAAATCTTCTTGTCACTCCAGGACTTCGGCATTACGTTGTTGTTCAGCGCAACTTCTAGTTGAACCTTCTTAAAGAATGTTTGCCACGTATCTTCGGAAGCATCCCATGTCCATCCTGGCAGGGTTTCGAGTTCGCGAATTCTTGCCGCGCTTAGTTTCCCCGAGTTGTATTCTGATCGTCGCGCTTTTACCCATTCACCCAATTCCAAGTCATGAACTATCAATGAACGAACTGGACGGGAGTGGCCGTTTGTCTCAGCAAAGTCTGCAAGTGCGTCGTAATACAACCTCCATCTAGATTCGTGTGGGTTCCATTCCCAATTGGGGATTAACTCGATTCTTCGAATTTTTTCCGCATCCAAGTTATTTTTAAAGTATTGCGAGCGCTGTCTTGCTGTCCATGTTCTGATTTGTTCAGCTTCTACTTCTCCAACGCTTACAAACGGTCCTTCCTTATCAGAGTTAGACAGTTGAATTACTCGCTGGTACATAGTTTCCCATGCGTCGTTGTGTGGCTTCCAAGACCAAGTTGGAAGTGATTCAAGAAGTTGAATCCGATCAGCTGGTAGCGAGCCCTTCTTGTAGTGCGTTCGCTGTGCGTTGACCCAGGAAGTCAGGTTCCGTCCTTTGAATAATGATTTATCGCCACGTTGGGCAACACGGCTATGACCACTTTCCTCTACGAATTCGGTTAACGATTGAAACCAGGACATCCAGTCTTCGTCTTTGGGATTCCATGACCAATCGGGAAGTGCTTCTAAGCCTTCAATTTGCGGTTGAGTTAACCAGCCTCGTTTGAAATCTCCACGACGAGTTTGTGCCCAACTGCCGAGATTTATCTCCACTCCCTCAAAAACCTCAACCTGTCCTCTCGCCACTCGCGACGTTCCCTCTCGTATTGCGTATTGCTCTAGCGCATGGAACCCTCGTTGGTATTGATCGTCTTTAGGAGCCCAAGACCAGCCGGTGACAGTTTCAAGGCGATCAATCTTTTCTTGATCAAGGGTTCCCTTGTTGTATCTGGTCCGTTGGTTGTTTAACCATCCTGCTAATTGGCGTCCGCGGTAATGCGTTGGACGTGTAGGTACTGCTGCATGTCCGAACTCCTCTGAAAACTCAACAATGAGATTGAAGAATGAGTTCCAAGATTCGGCGAGGGGGTCCCAAGTCCAACCTGGAAGGGATTCGAGCTTAGAAATTCTTATCGCATCTAGCGTCTGGGAATTGAACTTTGTTCTTTGGTCTGCAACCCACTGTGCAAGCCAGTCGCGACCAACTTTCAAAGCTGGTGGACTGGCATGTCCGTTTTCTGCGACATATCTTTGGAGTCGTCCGAACATGAAATCCCAAGATGCAGTAGATCTTTCCAAAATGGCTACCGATAGTTTTTGAGAAAACCCAGGAAGAAGTGAATCAATATCTGCTGGGAGGTCTTCCACTAAACGACCGGGTAAATTACCTGGGTTTCCAGTTCGGCCTAACTCGGTTCGCAAATTGTTTAGTTCGATTGCAAACTCGTCGTCGTGGGCCTTTAATGCATTGAGAATTGCCCAGATTGGTTTAAAAGATGTGTCTTCAATGGCGTCTTCCGCATTTGATTCCGTTGAAATAAGAACTGGGAGAACAATGGTTCCAATCTCCTTGTTCTTTGATTTACGAATGGCTCGACCAACTGCTTGAATGATGTCAACCTGACTAGACCGCGGATCAATGAAAGCGACGCCATCAAGACTTGGCACGTCTACACCTTCCGTGAGGCATCGTGCGTTGGTTAGAAGAGCGTGTCGATTTTCACCGTCGAGGCTGAGTTGTTTGATGAGTCGGCGTCGGTCTCCGGTGTTCATTGCCCCAGAGATTGTTCCTGTCCATGTATCGCCTGATGGTTTGTGGGTTTCTGGCAACCAATCAAGAATCTTTAAATGGTCTTTTGCGAATTGGTCTGCTGATTTGATCCGAGAATGAAAACTAATTGTTCGTTGGAGGTTGTAGTCCTTGGTGGCTTTTGCAAGACCAATATGTGACGCAAGGGCCTTGGCATCTGTATTGACAGAGTCATTCACTGACACAAGTTCGCGGCGATCAATCAAATCCTGAACCTGGGGATCAGTTACGCCAACAATGAGAACTCGATAATCAGAAAGCAGGTCTTGCTTGATTGCTTCACCAAAAGACAGTTTGTGCAGGACGGGACCATAAACGTGTTCGTCATCCATTGATGTGATCTCAACACCACGTTCCTCAGCCTTGGTTTTAACTGCTGTTGTATAGGTACGGGGCGTCGCAGTCATAAATAAGATCTTTTGACTAACAATTTTCTTCTCATCGAGAACAGTCGCATAATCAGCGTCGGTCTTTCCGGTGAGACGGTGCGCTTCATCACAAATGACTAAATCAAACGAGACGCCAGATTGTTCTTGTGCTTTGGCAACCTGTGAAGACGATTGATACGTAGAAAAAATAATCTTCTCTCCAGCAAGCGCCAGAAAATCCGAAATCAGTTCTGCGTTGGTGGTCACATCAAACGGCAGGTCACCCACAGTGGAAATTGGTTGATCATCCGCCTTGTTGACGGTCTCGTCCGAACAGACACAGAGATAGTTCCAAGGTGATGAGGTGTTCTTGGCCCATTCAGAAAGTGTTTGAGCAAGAAGGTTGAGAGAGGGGACAAGGACCAGGGTTGTTCTTGGCCTGAGAGTCTCTTTGATCCATAGGGCGGTCAAGGTCTTGCCGGTGCCACAAGCCATGATGAGTTGTCCACGGTTGTTGGATGCAAGTCCCTTGACTACTTCATTAATCGCAAGTTTCTGGTGAGGTCGAGGTGAGTATTTGGACTGTGGAATTGGATTGAGCTCGTCAATGGAGGTTGGCCATGCCTGGAGAGACTCTTCTAGGTCACTTCGCATTATGCGTGTGACGTGTTGATCATCCAGCATCCGGCGGGCATTGGCCGAAAGTCGGTCGGTTGTAGCGATAAGCCATCGATGTTGAAAAGTGCGATGCGAAGCAGCAGAAATGAAACTGTCAAGTTCTGACTTGGGGATGTCGCGGGTTTCGTCAAAGCATTTGGCTTGAATTGCGCAAAGAGTTCCGTCAAACATTTCTGCGACGATGTCGATGCCGATGTCAGGTCCTGAGCGTTCGGGCCACTCGTCCCATAACCAGGCTTGTTTGATATCGAGTGAGCGGATGGGGTCTTGAGTGAGCCACCATTTGGCTACTCGCTCGAACTGCTTGCCTCTTGTATGTGCGTCAGTGGAGAGGGAACTGAGTAGCGACGTGAAACCTGGAGTTTGGCTTTCAATCACGTGCTAATTATCGCAGGTGGGTGTGGGGTTGTTCTTAATGAATGAGACGTGTAGTTGGCATTTAGGCTTGTCAGAACGTCTTGCATTGTTGGACCACAGGAAAAGGAGATGAACATGCCGAATTGCCCCAAATGTGGCAAAAATATGGTCCTGCGCACTGCTCGCCAAGGTAGTCGTTCTGGTAACCAGTTCTATGGCTGTTCGAGTTTCCCGAAGTGTCGAGGAACACTGTCCAAATCTGCTGGCACCTCTCCTCCAAGAAAGTCAGCATCAAAACCATCTTCTAAAAGTAGGGCTCCGAGTGCCAGCCGTGAAAGAGTTACTCCTGTGGCTCCTCAAAAAGTAATTGATCCGGTCATGCGATCATTTGTTGAAGCTGCTGTCAAAGGCTGGGTTGAGAACCTTGTTGACTTTAGTCGAAACAACAATCTTCTTTTTTATAGAGATACGAAGACGACAACTTTGGATTTGTCGCATGCTGACCCGGAACAACTAGCCAAACTCTATGCCGGTGAGTCTGTTTCTTTCCAAGATCTTTTTAGTCGCCTTGACCTGCTTGGCAGCGAGGGAGACGTTGTCAGAAAAGAAGTGGCTTCGCGTATACAGAAAATACGTAGCAAGGCGCAAGAGAACTTTGAGGAACGTTCGATCGGAACCTTGTCTCTGGGAAGAGGTTTTGCTACGTGGCAAATTCCAGATGCGACACAAGACGAAAGATCGCCACGGGCTCCTATTTTTATTTTTGGACTTGACATTAAGCCTGGGAGAAGAAAAGGGGATTTAACTGTTTCAACCTCAGGCGACCCTGAACTAAATCCTGTTCTTCAAATCTATTTGAAGCGTGAATTTGGTGTCGATGCGCAATTGTCAGAGTTTGACTCGCATGAAGAAGGTGGATCGTTTGAATCAGTGCTTCAAGAACTCAAGCGTCAATGGTCTGATGTCCCGGGTTTGTCAATCGATAGTTCGGCAGTTATTTCAAACTTCTCATATGCCAAATTGTCGATGGTTCAAGATCTTGAGGCCGGTTTAGATGATCTAAGTCAACATCAATTGGTGTTGGCTCTCGCAGGTGATGCGAAGGCACAAGAAATTGTGCGAGATCAAGTAACAGACATTGATCTCGGTTTACCCAACTTGGTGCAGCCGGTGAATGAATTTCTTGTTCTTGACGCAGACTCAAGCCAAAATGAAGTGATTAATGCAATGGTTGCGGGGCAGTCTTTTGTTTTTGAAGGCCCTCCCGGTACAGGTAAGTCTCAGACAATCGCTAACTCCATTGCCTGCCTTGTGGCTGAGGGCAAGAAGGTTCTTTTCGTGGCGGAGAAGAGAGCAGCAATTGATGCGGTTGTTCGGAGATTGTCTGGCGTTGGTCTTGAAGAACTGGTCATGGATTTTCATGGGACCGGTAAGAAACGACGCGATGTGCTCGACCAACTTGGACAAACCATCAACTCTGTCAGCAATGTTCAGCTGGGAGTGCCTGAACAAGTCTTTGAGTCGCTAGTAGATGCTCGTCAATCGTTAATTGATCACAATGAGGCACTGTTTCATATTTATGAACCTTGGGGTCTCTCGTTGTACGACATTTTGCTTGTCGGTTCTCCTACTTCAGATATCGGGCATGTTGGTTTCCGTTTGAGACTCACCGAACTTCGAAGAATCCTTCCAATTCAATTACGTGAATGCGAATCAAATTTTGCTTTGTATCAGCAATATGGAGGATTTGTAAAGTCGCCCCAGGCTGACCTTTGGAGAAATGCTGGATTGAAGTCTCAAGAGAATGTCACTGACGCACTAAACGCATTACGTGGCATTAAGGCTGGCAATGTAGACCGTTTCTTGCTTGCATATCGCGAAGCTACTGAATTGTTGGGCGTGGATTTTGATGATCTTTCGATGCGGCGAAACTTGATTTCTTTGCTTGGTGAGATGGATTCGTTTCAGAAGGCTTATGGCCATGAAGTTCTAGGTACAGGTCTAGACAATTGTGCTGAGGTTTTTCTTCAGAAGAGTTCGATATTGAATCTGAAATTATCTGGATGGATCAATCCTGGTTTTCGAAGAATTGTTGGAGAAGCGAAGAAGCTTATTCAAACGGAGTTATCTCTTGTAAAGCTTCGTGATGTTCTTTTGGAGCGGGAAAGAATTCGTTCAGCTTGGTTTGGATTGTTGCCTGGCAGTGAGAAACCACTAACTGTGTCTCGGTCGGTCAAGCTTCAGGACCTGATGAGCAGTGCACGTCAGTTAGATGAACTAAAGAGAGACTTGTCTGGATTCCCGGACCTTCTGATGGCTGTGGATGGCAATTCGGCAATTGCCATAGACATGGCTTCAAAATTATTGGATTTTGAGTCTGTCGGTCGCGGTGTAGTCGAGTGTTTGAAATTGCGAGATGGATTTGATGATCTTGGACTTCTGCCGTTGATTTCAGAGATTCAGAATATGGATCTTGAGAAAATAACTCCTGGTGAAGTTCTTCGTTACGTATGGGCGAAGTCTCTAACAGAACACTTGCAAACGATTACACCGTCATTGTCTTCAACGACTAGAGATGGACTCGATTCAGCTGTTAGAACGTTTGCTTCTGATGATGTTCGACATTTGAAGCAGAAACCAGATCAGATTATTCGACTGTGGGCTAGCAGATTCAAAGAGACCCGATTGGAATTCCCTAAACAGGAACAGGCACTTTTAACCTCAATCAATCGTAAGAGAAAGTTGCCGGGGCTAAGTCGGGTTTTTGGTGAAGCTCCTGATGTCATAAGTGCCTTGAAGCCATGTTGGGTGATGAGTCCATTGTCGGTCAGCATGCTTCGTCCACCATCTGAATGGTTTGACGTCGTTATCTTTGACGAAGCGAGCCAAATCCCTCCAGCTGATGCGATGACATCCATCAAGGCTGCGAAACAGATGGTTATTGCTGGAGATTCATTGCAGTTGCCTCCCACACCGTTCTTTGCTGCAGGTGACAGCGATTCCGGTGATTCCTTTGACAACGAGGATTTCGCAGAGACTTCCATTTCAGCTGATTATGAATCAATTTTGGATTTCGTAAAAATGAAGATTCCCAAGTATCGACAATTGCGTTGGCATTACCGAAGCCGTGATGAGCGTCTAATAGCGTTTTCTAATTACAAGCTTTACAAGTCGCTTGTTGCGTTTCCGTATTCCGGAGCGGATACAACTTTGGAACATTTTGCAATTCCGTTTTCCGAGAAGTCAATCGGTAAAGGTGCCACAAATGCCGCCGAAGTGGCTGTTGTTGTTGACCTGGTGGTACGTCATGTGGAAACTCGGCCCCAAGAATCACTTGGTGTGATAGCCCTTGGATTGAAACACTCAGCTGCCATTGAAGATGCATTGAGTAGCTTGCGTACTACTCATGGGGCTCTAGATGCATTTATGTCGGAGGAACATGATGGGGAACCATTCTTCATTAAGAACCTGGAACGAGTTCAAGGTGATGAGCGCGATTGCATCATTTTGAGCATTGGTTACGGACGGGGTGATTCTGGTCAGGTCAAATACACCTTCGGTCCAATCCTTGGATCAAAGGGGGAGAGGCGTTTAAACGTTGCTACGACGAGAGCCAAATTGCGTATGTGCACGGTTGCGACATTTGGATCAGGCGATCTCGACGTAACTAAGACGTCTAAAGGTGGTGCAGCATTTCTGCGGGAATACCTTGCATTTGTTGAAAGTGAAGGCAGAAAACTTCCAGATAAAGGTTCAACCAGAGTTGAGATGAACCCTTTCGAACAGTCTGTTTATGACCAATTGACCCGAAGAGGCATCATGTTGTTACCTCAATACGGAGTTGGAAATTATCGACTTGATTTCGCTGTTCAGAACCCCAATACGCCGGGAGCCTTTGTGATGGCTATTGAATGCGATGGACGTTCCTATCATTCGTTCCCAACCGCCAGAGAACGCGATCGGCTTCGAGAAGCAGCATTAAGAGCACGTGGATGGGATTTCCATCGCATCTGGTCTGATCATTGGTTTGCAAACCCGGAGATTGAAGTAGAACGAGCTCTCGTAGCCATTCAAAAGAGTTTTGCGGCTAACTGAGTCTTGACTCGCAACTCATGTAATTTCACGATCAGTTTATTTTGAACCGGATGACACAACGTCCTGATATGACTAGTGCATGGGTTTTTTCAAAAAGTCACCTCCAAAAATTTTGACCTCTGCGGACTTGCAGATTCAGATTCCGCCCGGCTGGAAGGTCCTTGCTGGCTCGGGCCGACCGATACCAACGGATGGAAATGGCCACCAAAAGAATTTGCAACGATTACTAGCGACAGGTATCACGGGCGGGTTTCCTGTTGAGTTGAAACACGTTGATAATGACAAGACTGAATTGAGTATTCACTCATCAATTGGTTGGCTGGCTGATGTCAGTGAGTACGTACGGCCGCAATGGCGCAAACGAGCAGTTGAGGCTGCACAGGATAAGTGCAAGATTGTGGGCACTTGTCAGGTTTACTCAAGCAAGGACGGTCTCCGAATTCGAGTCGAATTGAACCGGCCGAATGAAATAGCGATTGATGTGAGTGAATTGACGGGGAAAAGTCTCAGTGACTCTCAAATAGAGAAAACCCTAAATTCAATTCTTGCTTTAGAGGAGTTGTATCCCGAGACTGTGGCAGGAGTTCGAAGCCAAGCTAGAAAAATGGTGAAGCTTGTTGCGTCTCTCTATCAGCATTCGCTCGCGCTTGATGATGTTGACATGGATGAGACCAAAGGGTCTCTGTTGAATATTTGCGAAGAGATGATTGCTGAGAGTGAGTATTCAACTGACTACGACGATACTCAGATTGATTTTGAGGGATTTGTAACAGACTGGCGTGATTGCGTCGGCAAGGTTGGAGCATATGCACCTCATGTTCCAAGTGAATTTGAACTAGCTGATGCGAAGAAACTGGAAGAACGCGCTGACCTTGCGAGCCTTTTAGCTGGCAAGTCAGTTGTTCTATCAGGAGACTTTCAAAAGTTCACACGTTTAGAAGGCGAAGCCTCGATTAAAGCTCGTGGGGGTAAGAGTCCGGGGTCAGTAAGCGGGAAAACATTTGCCCTTGTGGTCGGGGACAAGCCTGGTGATAAGAAGCAGGAATCGGCCTTGAAGCTTGGAATCCCGCAAATTGATGAGATTCAATTTTTGAACCTCTTAGAAACTGGTTCCTTGGATCTTCAGCCCTAAGGAGTGCCCTGTTAGCTACGTTCTCATCTATTGCTCTTAGTTATTGTTGATTCATGCGTTTGAAAATTGGGGGAAAGATAGGTCCGGTTAGGGCTGGCGTGTCTGTTGGTCGTTCTGGAGTCGGTTGGGGGGCAGGAGCTGGTCCAATTGGAGTTACTGGAGGGACAGGTGGTCGATCGAAGACGTCGAATCGTTCAGGTTCTTCGCACGACAATGACTCATCCGCTGCGGAATATCAGGCAGCAAAGAATGAACATCCTGAGGATTCATGGGGCGCACTTCTCGCATATTACGGGCCACTTCTTCTCGGGCTTACGGCCATCAGTACAGTCTTTTTTGACAAACCTGATCGTTATGGAACGATGGGATTTCGTCCTCCAATTGCATATTGGTTGTTTCTAATTGGGTCAATCATTTTGACTCTTGTCGGTGTCTTGATCATGATTGCCGATAGGCGGTACTACGAAAAAACTGGGGAATTCCGCCCAACTGTCTTTGACAATCGCAAGGCTGAGACGAAGCGGCACACACAGTCGAGTAGATCAACTAGAACCGCTCCTAAAAGTGTCGGTAAGCCAGGTCTGCGGGGGTGGATGGGGCTGACCCCATCAGATGATTCCGATTTAGATTCCCTGATGCCAAGTGGCGGGTCGAAATTTCGATCTGATGCTGATTTCGGTAACGCAGATTTTCTCGTAATTCAGAAGTGGGTGAGTGGTCACCCTTTGGCTAATTCACTGATTGATGAAGATCTGATTGCCAAGGCAATTGAAATCTTGCTTGAGTCGGGAATCGGGTCCACATCTCTTCTTCAACGGAAATTGAAAATTGGTTTTGCTCGTGCTGTTCGCATCATGGATGAGTTAGAAGGCATGGGTGTAGTCGGGCCAGCCGAAGGTGCAAAGCCTCGCCCCATACTTTTGAATTCTTCTGACTTGGACGGAATGGAATAGCCGCCCTCGCAACCGAATGGGTTCTAGCCGTTTCACATTCTGTTTCACGGATTGCCGGTGACGCTATGTACCTGCCGAGAGTGGATGGACTCTGACCTGCACAAAACAAGGGTTTCCAGAATCTGTCAAGTCGGGATGGACGTCTTCGTGGGGACTTCTAATCCGCAGGTCGCATGTTCGATTCATGCCGGGGGCGCTGGTTCGAGGAAGAGAGTGTTATTCGCAATGAAAAATATGCTGAATCACTTCCGGCTTAATTACTGATGCGGAATCTACGAGTAGTTCCAGCGCTGGTCGCATTGAGTTTTGTTGTAGGTCTCGCAGGAATGAATTCAGGGGGCAGCAGAGCCGGACTACTTGCAGTGAGTAATGATGCAAGAAAGTCACTGCCATTCGCATCTGTGCTCAAGGCAAAGTCCAAGGTTTCCCCGGCTGTGGGGAAAGTTGTTTTTCATATTGATCTCCAAGAGGCAATTCCTTCTATTGGAGCGAATAACTCCTATGAGCTGGGGTTTACGGGGAAGGGAACTTATGTTGCGGTCATCGACACAGGAGTCGAAGCAGACCACCCCTTTTTGGCTGGCAAAGTTGCCCTAGAAGCATGTTTCTCGAGCGAGTGCCCGAACGGACAAACGGAGATGTACGGGCCTGGCTCGGCAACGCCGGTGCACTGGCATGGAACGCATGTTGCTGGAATTATTGCTGGAGAAAATAAAGAATTTCACGGCATTGCTCCAGATGCAAAAATTATTGCGATCAATATTTTCGACAAGAATGGTGGCGCACTAGATGAGAATATGGCAAAGGCCTTGGCTTATGTCGGCTCGCTCGTTGGCGACTACAACATCGCTGCAGTGAATATGTCGTTGGGGGGAAATCAGCCATTTAGCGAGCCGTGTGACACTTATCTTCCTGCTGTTACTTCAGAAATTCATAATCTCAGAATGAAAAATGTTGCAACAGTAATAGCCTCGGGCAATAACTATTCCAACGGAATGTCTGCACCGGCATGTATTTCTGAAGCGGTAAGTGTCGCGGCTACTTATACGGCGAGGAATCAAGTGACAGATTTTTCGAATGTCTCTGAATTCACCACTCTGTCGGCACCTGGATACGCAATCACTTCATCAAAATTGTCCGGATCTTACGGAGTGGCTTCCGGTACATCGATGGCTGCGCCATTTGTTGCAGGGGCTTTCGCGGTGTATCGCTCTAAATACGGCGTTCAATCGGTGGAAGATGTTGTGGCAGCGTTCCAGGCAACATCGGTTCCCTCAATTCATAACTTCACCGGCATCATTGCGAAGCGAATAGACCTTCATTTCTTATTTTCATTACCTGTTTCTCCAAGTACTTCGGTTCTTACCGCCCTTCCTTCTACTTCTGTAGTTGCCGAATCAAGCTCAACTTCTTCCACGAGTTCGACTGTTCAGGACCCTGCTACTTCTGTTGAGGTTCCCGCGCCGCGAGCAGTAGAAATCACTCCGCCAAACCCAATTTCGAGAAATATGAATTTAAGTGGTTCAACGTCAAGCACAACAACTTCAACAAGTGTTGCTGGCACTACATTGCCAATCATTCATTCATTGCCGACGATGCAAACGAAGTCCATTCAGGAAGTTGCAGAATCGGCCAAGATGAAACTGGGTGGATCCGTGAAGACGGTCATGCGGGTATTGCCCACTTCGGCAAGATTTTGCAAGGTGGTAGGGGCGAATCTGGTCGGACTTAAAACGGGTAAGTGTCGAGTGATGATCACAATGACAAGACCCAACGGGAAAACGGTGACAAAGTTGGCGACGATAGTTATTGCGTAAAGCGCAGTTCTATATGAGTAGTTGATACTCGGGGTTTACAAAGGTGAGTATTCCGCTGGCGTCAGTGCCGACACCTGTAACGGC
>CANFUE010000032.1 GCA_947450115.1 Acidimicrobiaceae bacterium
CTGAAAGGCAACATCTTCTGGTTCTGAAATCACTTCTGGGTCTTCGTTATTGCCCGACGAAACAAATGCTTCATAGGAAATGGTGCGCAACTTGCCAACAGGTGCTCCGCTACCGCCAATAACAACAACCACTGTTGCGGGGTTCAACTGGTCGGCAATTGCTTCGGCAATTGCACGAAAATCTTCACTCACAATAAATACAGTGGAGCCCGCATCATTCACGATGTACTCCACTTCCGGAGCAGCCAAGCGCCAGTTCACATCGACACATACCGCGTTGAGGAGTGCACAGCCATAAAACACCTCAAAGTGCTCAATGGAGTTTTTATCGAGGAACGACACGCGGTCGATTTCTTTCACGCCGAGCGCGCGTAGTGATTGAGCAACTCGGCACGACCGCTCGTATAACTCGCCCCACGTTTGGCTCGTCTCGCCTAATACAAGCGCTGCTTGTTCGGCGCGTTCAATACCATGAACCCGAATAATGTCGCTTACGGTAGTAATTGCTTTCCCCATCACAGAAACAATAGTGACATTGTGACCCCCACTCCACCCGACGCCATTCTTTTCGACCTCGACGACACACTTATTGACTGGTGGGGCTCCATCCATACTTGCCTCAGCACGTTTGCCTCCACAGAAATCACCACCGCATTACAGAACCATTGCGCTACACGCTTGTGGCACCGCAATGAACACCATGGCTATGTAGAACAGCGCGACACCTGGAAACTGCATGAGTTTCGCCATGAAGAATGGGAACGTGCGTTGCCCGAACTACACCCGGATGAACGCAATGCTCATGTGGCCACTTTTTCTCAACGACTCAGCGTTGACTTCTTCCCCGACATTGTTCCCACGTTGAATGTATTGAAACAAAAGCATCGCATCGCAGTTCTCTCCAACAACCCACATCTTGAGCGCGAAAAAAATCGCCTCGGTCTTGATGAGTGGTTTGAGGCGTGCATGAGCGCAGCCCATACAACGCCCAAGCCACACCCCAATGCATTTCTCGATGCGTGCGCACAACTTGGTGTTGCACCAGAAAACACCTGGTACGTGGGCGACTCTATTCGTGCCGATGCACGAGGCGCATTAACTGCAGGCCTCACCCCCATTTGGGTAGACCGCTGGAACGACAACTGGCACGACCGCCCCACCGCAGTGGTGCGCGTGTCTACTGTGAGCGCTGTTGCAGAATTACTTGCCTGAGAGGCGAGCAACAACTGGCGCAAATGCGTCGAGGTTGCTTTCACCCACAGTGATATAGCTAATGCCGTATTGCTCACGACGCGCAATGAGCGTGTCGCAAATGCGATCGACATCACCAATGAGTGCGTGTGGGTGCACTTTCATGTCTTCGGCAGTGAGGCCAAACATCTTGGCAAGTGTTGCAGCGCCTTGTTCAACATCGGGAACCACCATGGTGAAGTAGGCACCAATTTCTAATTCGATGTCGTCCATGCTGCGACCAATTGAAGCTGCACCGTCTTTCACCCACTGCACTTTTTGTGCAGTCATTTCTGCGGTGCTGCTTTGTACGCCCTTTGGTCCAATCATTCCACTTGAGTTATCGAAGTTGAAGCTGATGATGTTTGCTTCACGGCCGGCGATGCCAAGAACACGCTTGCTTCCGCCACCAATCATGATGGGTACTCCACCTTTTTGTACAGGCTTTGGCACTGCTTCAAACTCATTGAGGTGAACGTACTTGCCATTGAACTCCACTTGCCCTGGGGCAAACATCATCTTTGCGGCCTTCACGTACTCTTCCAAGCGTGTGACACGCTCACCTGCGGGGTCGAGAGTGATGCCAATGGCTTCGTACTCTGCTGCCAACCAACCCGCACCTAAACCAAACTCCAAACGACCATCTGAGAAGAAGTCGAGTGTTGCTGCTTCTTTCATGAGCACAGCTGCTGGGCGGTAGTCAATACAAAACACGCGACAACCAACACGCAAGGTAGAAGTTGCTTCAGCAGCTACTGCCATGGCAGGAACTGCAGCAATGTTTTGCACTGGGTGATGACAGCGGTCGAGTGCTGCACCTGGGCCAATGATGTGGTCGGCTACGTGCAATGCCGAGTAACCAAGCGACTCCACTTTTTTGGCACGGTCGCGCCATGCGGCTGGCGACTCGGCACTATATGACTGAACGGCGAAACGGAAAGGCTTCATGGGGTCCCCCTCTAAAAACGTGTGACCCCCAAACTAGTGGGCGAGGTCCAGCGAGTTAGCGTCGGCGCAACTACGGGCGAGCTTCGGGCTCGTGGGGCAGGCCTAAAACCCGTTCCCCCACAATGTTGCGCTGCACCGCCCCGGTGCCACCACCAATGGTGAGCGCTTGCGCAAACAAAAAGCCGTAGTACCACACGGCAGCTTCCATTGCAGAAGCCCCTTGCGTTCCAGTCAGTCCACCCTCATGAGCATTGGCAATCATTCCCGACGCACCCTGCAACGACAACGCGAGGTCCATGACGTGTTGCCCATGTTCGTCGGCAAGAATTTTACGAATGCTTGCTTCGGGGCCAGGTTGTTCACCACGTATGCGCGCGCTGAGTGTGCGCATACGAATGAGCTCCAAAATCTGATGTTCAATATAAACCTTGGCGATGTTTTGACGCATCACAGGGTCGGTCACTGGCGCACGTTTAATTTGTGCGAGCAGGTCGAGCGCTGTTGGCCCATGACCCCACAACACACCACCAGTGCTGAGCGACACGCGTTCATTACCCAGTGTTACTTTTGCTAAGCGCCAGCCGTCATTCACTTCGCCCACTACAGAGTTGGGCGGCAAACGCACATCGGTAAAAAACACTTCATTAAAGGTTTCGCCACCCGTCATTTCACGAATGGGCCGCACATCAATACCCGGTAAGTTCATGGGGCAAATAAAATAGGTAATGCCTTTATGCTTTGCTGCATCGGGGTTGGTGCGTGCCAACAAAATGCCAAACTGCGAATGCTGAGCGCCACTGGTCCAAATTTTTGAACCATTCACTACCCATTCGTCGCCATCGCGCTCGGCGCGGGTTGACAAACTGGCTAGGTCGCTGCCACTGCCTGGCTCACTAAAGAGTTGGCACCATATTTCCTCTGCGGTGAGCAAGGGAAAGAGGTAACGCTCTTTTTGTTCTTCGCTTCCGGCATAAGCAATGGTGGGCCCTGCCCAGCCAATACCAATGGCATTCGACGGACGCTGTACACCTGCTCGGGCCAATTCATCATCGATGATGAGTTGATGAATAGGGTCGGCAGCCAAACCCCACGGAGTTGGCCAATGCGGAGCCACGTAGCCAGCGTGCGCAAGTTGACGTGGTGTGGGCCGCGGATGCTCTGCCAGCCATGTACGAATGGAAATTCTTCGCTCGTCGGTGTCGCCTGGCAATAGTTGATCCACGTCTCACAGCGTAGTGTTTCCTCTCGTGACTCAATCTTCGACCCCGACCTACAACGACAACGGCTGGAACTTTGCCGAGATGTGGGAATTCCACGCCGCACGCTTCCCCGAAGTGACCGCACAAACACATGGCGATCGCACCAGCACCTGGGCCGAGTTCAACGCCAATGCAAACGGCATCGCCAACACGCTCTTAGCAGCAGGCGTGAAGCAGCAAGACAAAGTGGCGCAGTACATGCACAACTGCCCCGAATTTTTAGAGTCAATGTTTGGCCTCTTCAAAATCAGCCTTGTTCCTGTGAACACCAACTATCGCTACACCGAAGATGAGCTTGCCTACTTATGGGACAACTCCGACGCTGTTGCAGTTGTATTCCATGCTTCCTACACCGACCGCTGTGCAGCAGTGCGCGCACGTGTTCCGAATGTCAAAACATGGATCTGGGTCGACGATGGTTCACAACCTTGCCCCGAGTGGGCAGTTCCCTACACCACCGCCGCAAAAAGCAACCAAGCACCAGCTATTGCACCGTGGCCACGCAGCGGCGACGACATGTACTTTCTCTACACCGGCGGCACCACAGGCATGCCCAAAGGTGTGATGTGGCGTCAAGACGACATCATTGCCAGCCTCGATGCACCATCAAAGCGCCCACTTCCTGCGCTCAAAGATTACGACGCACTTGGTGCGCGCGTCAGCAAGCCTGGTGCGGTCAACATGCCAGCAGCTCCACTCATGCACGGCACCGGCGCATTTAATGCAATGTGGAACTTGTGCTTAGGCGGCTCTATTGCCACCATGACCAGCCGCACATTCGACGCGCAAGAACTTCTCGCTGTTGTTGCTTCAGCACGAGTGAACAGCGTGTCGATTGTTGGCGATGCTTTTGCCAAACCCATCTTGCGCGCGCTCGATGAAAACCCTGGCAAGTACGACATCTCTTCGTTGAAAATGATTGTGTCGAGTGGTGTCATGTGGTCGGCAGAAACAAAAGCCGGCCTGTTGCGTCACAATGAAAAACTTATTCTCATCGACAGCCTGGGTTCATCAGAAGCAATTGGTATGGCAGCAGCCACCACCACTGCCGACAGCGCATCGAGCACTGCAACTTTCAAACTCGGCCCCAACACACGTGTGGTGCATGAAGATGGTCGCGATGTTGTTCCTGGCAGCGGCGAGCGTGGTCGTGTTGCACTTCGTGGTCGCACGCCAATGGGTTATTACAAAGACGAAGCAAAGTCGGCAACCACTTTCATCACCATCGACAACATTCGCTATTCCATTCCCGGCGACTTCGCCGAAGTAGATGCCGATGGAACCGTTCGCCTGTTGGGCCGTGGCAGCCAATGCATTAACACTGGCGGTGAAAAGGTCTACCCCGAAGAAGTAGAAGAGGTCTTGAAGACCCACCCCTCGGTACTCGACGCCGCTGTAGTGGGCCTGCCCGACGAGCGCTTTGGTGAAGCCATTACCGCTTTGGTGGAGGCTCGCCCCGGCCAAAGCATCGATGCCCAAACCCTCATTGCCCATGTGCGCTCCACCTTGGCCCCTTATAAGTCGCCAAAATCGGTCATTATGGTGGCCACCATTGGCCGCGCCCCCAACGGCAAGCTCGACTACAAGCGCTTGAAGCAAGAAGCCATCGACTCGCTCAAGGCATAACCCCTTCTATTGGGCAACACCAACGCCCACAAGTAAGATCTGAACTCGCGTCTACACAATGACTGCACTCACGTGAGTGCCCCCAGAAAGGTTTCCCCATGGCAGAACTCGGATACGACGGCAAAGTAGCAATCATCACCGGAGCAGGTGGCGGTCTTGGTCGTCAACACGCTCTCTTGCTCGCCAAGCGCGGTGCACTCGTTGTAGTGAACGACCTCGGTGGCAGCATCGACGGCAGCGGCACCGATGCCTCAGCTGCACAAAAAGTTGTCGATGAAATTAAGGCAGCTGGCGGCGAAGCCGTTGCCGACCACAACTCTGTTGCTACACCAGAAGGTGGAGCAGCAATTGTAAAAACTGCAGTTGACGCATACGGCAAAGTTGACATCGTTATTAACAACGCCGGCATCTTGCGCGACAAGTCATTCCACAACATGACCCCAGACCTCATGAACCCCGTGTTCGACGTTCACCTCAAAGGTGCATTCCACGTCACACAACCTGCGTACCTCATCATGCGCGAGCAGGGTTACGGTCGCATCATCTCCACTTCATCTGCTGCAGGTATCTTCGGCAACTTCGGCCAAACCAACTACGGCGCTGCAAAAATGGGCCTTGTTGGTTTCACACGCGTGCTTGCAGTTGAAGGTGCAAAGTTCAACATCAAGGCGAATGCCATTGCACCACTTGCACTCACCCGCATGACCGAAACACTCATGGGCAACCTTGCCGACAAGTTGGGGCCAGAACAAGTCACTCCAATCGTTGCCATGTTGGCGCACGAAGATTGCCCAGTGAGCGGCAACATCTTCAGTGTTGGCGGCGGTCGCGTTGCCAATGTCTTCATTGGTGAAACACAGGGCTACACCAAGCCTGGTCACACACTTGAAGACCTGCGCGACAACTGGGATGCCATCATGAGCCAAGACGGCTACTTCGTGCCAGGAAACTTGGCCGATGAAACAGGCGCCTTCTTCGAGAAATTGAAGTAACCATGTCAGAGAGCGTGGAAGCGTTTCGTTCACGGGCCGAGGCTTGGCTGCACGACAACGCTTCTCACGCTCCTCGTGACTACGGCGCCATTTGCCCACCGCATCTCATTGATGCTGGCAAGGCATGGCAAATACGTTTACACGCCGCAGGCTTCACAGGCATTCACTGGCCCGTTGAACACGGCGGACAAGGCCTCACTTCTACACACACAGCAACATGGATCGAACTGTGCGCATTGCACGGTGTTCCACCTGTGTTGAACATGGTGGGTCTTGTTCTTGCTGGCGGTTCCATTATGAAATTCGGAACACCCGAACAACAGTCGCAACATTTGCGCCAGAGCCTCGCTGCTGAACACGTATGGTGCCAACTCTTTAGCGAGCCTGGTGCCGGCAGCGACTTAGGTGGATTGTCAACCAAAGCCGAACTCGATGGCGACACCTTCATCATCAATGGTCAAAAAGTGTGGTGCAGCGGTGGTCGCTACAGCAACTGGGGCATTCTCATGGCGCGCACCAACTTCGATGCGCCAAAGCACGAGGGCATTTCCTTTTTCTTATGCCCCATGGATACTCCTGGCATTGAAGTGCGCCCACTCAAACAAATGACTGGCGAATCGGAATTCGATGAAGTGTTCTTCACCGACGTGCACCTTCCTGCTACTTCCCTTCTTGGCCCATTGCATGGCGGCTGGGGCGTAGGCATGGCAGTACTCACCAGCGAACGCGGCCACATTGGCGCCAGTGTGATTGGTTTAGAGCGTCGCTTGGAGTCGATGGCTGCTCTGGGCAACAACCGCGAACTGAACCCCATTGAACGCGACCGCCTCGCGCAACTCTTGTCGCGTGGTCACGCATTCAAAGCAATGGGTAAGCGTCAAGGCCCCGAAGCTTCCACTGCAGCGTCACTCATGAAGCTTGGCATCACCGAAATGATGTTCGACACCGCCATGTTGCGCGGCGATCTTTCTGGTGCAGCAGCAATGCTCGAAGGCAGCGACGCACTCGGCATGCTCTCGGCACCTGGTGGTCGTATTGCAGGTGGCACTAGCCAAGTGCAACGCAACATCATTGGCGAACGTCTTCTTGGTTTGCCTCGCGAACCAAAACCAACAAAAGAGAAGTAACAAATGTCAACCACTGTGACCGTGCCATCAACCGATGGCGTGCAACTCGCACTGCATCACCTCAGCGACACCGCTGCAGGAACTCTTCCCATCATGTTGCTCTCGCACGCAACGGGTTTTCACGGGCATTGCTGGCTTCCCATTGCACAACACCTTGCAGGAATATTTGATTGTTGGGCGCTCGACTACCGCGGTTATGGCGACTCCACTGTCCCTTACGACTGGCAAGTGCGTTGGTCTGCTTATGGCGAAGACGCAACAGCAGTAGTGCAGTACCTCACCTCACATGTGAACAGCGCTCCAGTATGGGCTGCTGGTCATTCCATGGGTGGCGCAACACTGCTCATGGCCGCCGTGAAAAACCCGCAACTCTTTGCCGGCATCACCGCATTTGAACCCATTGTGTTTCCGCAAAGCGGTTTCCGCCCCGCCGACATGCCGCCTAACCCACTTGCCGCAGCAACACGCAAACGCCGCGCATCGTTTCCTACACGCGAAGAAGCATTCACCAACTTTTCTTCAAAGCCACCCATGAATGCATTCCACCCCGATGCACTACATGCCTACGTTGACTACGGCTTTGCCACACAACCCGATGGCAGCGTTTCACTGAAGTGCAACCCCGAACACGAAGCTCGCACTTACGACACCGGTGGCATTCACGAAACGTGGAACCAACTTGCAAACATTGCAACACCTACGTGGATACTCGGTAGCGCTCCACAGCAATACCAACCATCAGCCATTTCTGAACAAATTGCATCGCTTTTACCCAACGGGCATTACGAAGAATGGCCAGAAGTTTCACACTTTGGCCCACTCGAAGACCCTGCACGTTTTGCAGCATTTCTTGCATCGCGCCCTGCTGCTTAGGTAGACAATTTAAAAAGCGCGAATGGGGCGAATGTAAAGATTGGTCTGGCTCTTTGGTTGGTTGTTGGATAAGCCACTGAAATTACCCATGGAGTAAATCAGAACATTGGTGGTGGGAGCTAAAGTCATTTCGGAAGAACTGAAATACATTGACCCCATAAACCCAGCGAGCGACAGGCCTCCCACGTTTATTCTTTGGGTATACATTTCGGCAAGTTCATCTATCGATGGCAAGAACCAGTCAGTTTGACCGCCGAGAACTAGATCACTAGCGAGTCGTGCCACAATTCCCGCTGTACTACATCCAGCCACAATGTCAGCAGTATTTTGCTCACCCGTACCAATTGCTGTTCCTTCTGCACCTGAAAGGTTTGTTCCATAGCAACCCCAGTTTGGGGAAACTTGGTCGGTATCGGTACCGCCACACGTGCCATCAGACCACCCGGCACAAGCTGCTTCTAAATATCTGCCCCAAGGCTGTGTTGAGCCGGCGTCATAAAATATTTTGCCACCACCCGGGCCAGTTTGGCCGACCGTGTAAACAATCGGTGCCGCAGTTGTAGAGGTTGTGCTACTCGTAGTTGAAGATGTAGAAGTTGTGCTACTCGTAGTTGAACTTGTGGAAGTAGTACTACTCGTTGTTGAACTAGTCGTCGAAGCTGACGCACCTATTGTTGTGGTTGTTGTTGCGAGAGCAACCGTTGTTGAAGTTGTTGTCGTTGCGGTGACGGCCTTTGTTGTTGTTGATTCACACTCAGCATTGACCGAAGGTGCAAATCCCATGCCCCCAGCAATGCCAGTGGCGCTAGCACAACCGACAAGCGTGTTGATGATTGACGTACCCAACGCACCGCGAAAAGGCCAGCCACCACAAACACGAGACCTACGAATGCAAATTTGACCGAACTTCCCGTGGTAGGCAAAGCACACACATCAACCGCGAACATATCGACCCCTAAAATCTGAATTTATAAATACTGGCTAACTCAAACTATAACAAAAACGCCATGTGTGCTCGTGCAATTTCACCATTACATCAGTTAAGAGTCAGCGCCCTGCACGTTTCGCAGCGTTTCTCGCTTCGCGCCCTGCTGCTTAGCGCTCTACTCAAAGAAATTTTGGCGTTGATTTTCAGGTAGTGGACGCAACCGCGGATAGTACGGATGACGAAGCGGGTCACCTGGTTTTAAGACCAACTCCAGGCCAGGTGTGCGCGGAACTGTTGGACGGCTTTTTGGTCGTTCATCAAAGACAACGTCTTCACCAAACACACGCACCGACAAGGTTCGCCGGCGACGCCCCTCAGAAGTTGGCCCACCACCGTGCAACACGCCTGGGTGGAATATAACTACGTCTCCGGGGGTGATGTCCCACGAGCGAATATCCCACTGTGATCGGTTGGCTTCGATATCGGGAAGCCTCGGGAAACCTTCTCCGTAGAACGGCAAGGTGGGATCTTCTGCCGCACGCGGCGGGTCGAACCCGTCGTACAGCGTTTCACGATGCGAACCCGCAATATATTCAAGACATTCATGTTGAGGTACTGGGTCAATGGTGATCCACATTGACGCCAGTTGCGTTCCGGCCACAGGCCAATACGTGAGATCTTGATGCCATGGGGTGCGCCGGCAATTACCGCCATCTTTCACAAATACATGGTCAAACAAGAGCCAGACCCGTGGTGAATCGATGAAGGCTCCGAGAATATCGGCGATAGGCGAATCGTATGTGAGGCGTTGAAATTCAGGAGTGAACTCCCAGTTGCGAACAGTGTCAATGAACTGTCCTTCATCTCCTGCAAAGAAAGTTTGCTTACGCGTGGAATTGTTTAAGACACGAGTGATTCCCATCTCAATTAACTGCAACCACAACGGATGCAGCAACTGGTCTATGAACACCACGCCATCGCGCTTGTACTGCTGCACCAACTCGGGCGTGACTCGCTCTTGCCACTTCACATCTTCAATAGCCATGAGTTCATAATGTCATGGGCGCTACGACAACTCACCGTTGCACCGTCTCGATTGCAAGCCCAAAATGGCGATTTCCAGACAAGAAACACTCTGTGCGAGTGCACATTAAACGTTCCCAGGTAGTTCACCCTGCATATCCTTGATAGATCGGACTATGAGCAGCGGCCCCCATCTTCAGGAATTTGAATATCTACAAGAGGAAAAGCATTACTCAAGCAAGTCATGGCAACTCGCCATTGCGACCAATGCGTACAAAAAATGATGTTTCAATGGTTGATGTTTGCGAGCCAATGACCAACGGAGCTTGTCCAGGGTTGTCAAGATAGAGGGCAATGCCTCCAGTATTTAGCCCAACAAATGCCCCGTACACAAATGACGAGTTACCAATTCGTAACGCCCATTGAACACTTCCCGATGGCGCCAACTTCAATACGTATGCATCGTAGTCGCCATAGGCAGTCTGCAACGTAGTTGACCCAACAGTTGCTGTTCCGGTGAATGTTCCCGACAGATACAAGTTCCCCGAAGAGTCTTCCACCATGTTTCCGTACACCGAGCCCATGTCGAATGAATTACCTACTATTGCTGCAGCACCAATTGTTCCTGATGCGCTGATGCGCGAAACAAACGCAGAAGAGGAACCGACTCGCGTCAATGTTGTTGTGCCAGATGTAAAAGTTGAACTCATAAAGGAACCGGCAACAGCTACACCCGTTGATGTTTTGCTGATGTAGGCAACTGTGTCATTTCCTACACCACCTTCAGCAACGGCCCATTGAGGGGTTCCTGTTGAATTGATTTTGACAACAAAAATATCAGTCGTGGGCACAATCGTAGATCCCACATTGGTGGTTCCCACATTTGCATTTGCAATGGGGGCCAACGATCCGAAAGTCAAGGTCGCCGTGTCAAAAGTAGCTGCGATGTAAATATTCCCCAACTCATCTGCCACCGCATTATTTTTCAGATACGGGCTCGAAGTGGGGTACGAACGCAACCATTCTGCAGTACCCGACGTTGTGTTCAGTTTTGCTACATACAAATCGCTTGACGATGTAGCCGTTACTGATGCACCATCGAATGTCACCGTATGGACGCCATCAATGCGGCCAACCACAAAAATATTATTTCCGTTAACGGTGAGGTCAACTGAATAGTCATATTTGAGATATTGAGTGGTGGTTCCACCCAGAATCTTGCCCCACTTGATATCTCCTGCAGCATCGAATTTAACAAGGAACGAATCTGCTGTACCAACAGATTCCTGATTCAGAACGAATGTTCCAGAAGTCAAGGCTGTTCCATCAAAGAAGCCCGTTACGAAAATATCTCCACTTTCGTTCACGGCAATTGACTCTCCCCAATTTTGGGTTCCATTACTCTGCAGTGTCTTGATCCACACCACGCTTCCTGCGGCAGCTATTTTCACCACAGCGATGTTGCAATGGTTCGATGCCCCTCCTCCAGTCACCGTGATACCGCCCATGGAGTAGTAGGTGGCACAAAAAGTATCGAGCAAATAGGTATTGCCAGAGGAATCCGTCGTCATATCGCGCGCTGCGCTGACCCCACCTGTAGAAACCGTTGCACCGAGCACCATCGGCGTAGCTGAAGGAATTGTTGTGGTGGTGGTTGACGTAGACGTAGTTGTTGTCGAAGATGTAGATGTTGACGGAGCAACTGTTGTTGAAGTTGATGTTGTAGTGGTTGACGGCACCTTCGTTGTGGTGGTGACTTTCTTTGCTGTTGTCGTCGGTGCTTCTGTAGTTGTTGTTTCGGCAACTGTTGTAGTTGTTGTATCGAGAGCCGTGTTGCGAGTGCCAGTGTCAACGAAAACTCGCTCGGTGGCAGGCGGAAGTTCCGCGCTGACAGTGTTCGCAACGAGATCAGGCTGCAACCTTTGTGTGACATCGCTGAACCCGAGGTTTCCTGTAGAAACTGCTGTAGTCGATTGACCCTTCGAGCTAACAGTTTGTGTGGTGACTTCATTGTCGCCAGTTTCTGTAACCACTACATACTTCTCGCCAACCGCCAGTTTTGGAGAACCCTCAGTTCGCACCTCGGTGGCAGGAGAATCGTTATTCACGACAACATCAATCTTGTCGCCACCTGCTGTTACAACATTGACCTGAATGTTTGAATTATTCCCTTCACCAGCTGCCGTCAGAGCAGTTTCAGCACCGTTTCCCGTAGCTGCGAGATCTCCAGACGCCATGGTGAGTTCAATGACAGGGTCGTTACTTGAAATGACATTCGATGTCACTTCCACTTGACCCGATGTAGACCCAGGCGTACTGAATTCAACTGCAGCATTCGGGGTAATACCGGTGACATGCGTTGCCGAAGGAAGCCTGAACGTGGCTGGCTGAGTGGAGTCGAGCACCACGAGATAATCAGAGACCGTGCCATCTGCAGCAAGTTTCAAGGGGCGAACGGAGCTCTCACCCACATCGTGATTGGTGGGTGACAAGTTTTCGCCATTTGTTTTAATTGTCCAGTCGGGGGCCGCACTGCGCAATACCAAAAGAGTTTTATCAACACCGGTGCTGTCGCCACAGAATGGACACTTTGCTGCAAGACGAGAGGACAATGGCGTGATGTCGAGGTCTGAAGATTTTCCCGTCCATGCAGCGTCGTCTTTTGCTGGGTCGGTTCCCGAAAATGAAAAAGTCCAAGTATTTTTTTTCAGATCAACGAGTACATAACGAGCCTGACCCGGCCAGTTGGAATCATAAACCCATATTTTTGCGATATTTTCGCTTGGAAAATCAATGGCGTAAGGCAAAACGGCATGACCACCATCTTTCACATAGACACCAAGGGTGTACTCAAGTTTCTTTTTCCCCAGTGTGGAAACAAGTTCATTCACTTTCTTCGCGAGGGATGCCTTTTGCCATTGTGAAGTTACTTTTTGTACTTCGGGAAAAAATTGCGTTGAAAATCCACGAATGAGGTCGTGGGTAACATCACCCGAATTCAGCAATTCAATGGAGCGAGGCGACGCAGACTCTAAGTACCGAGCAGCAGATACCACTGCGAATCCTTCGCAATGACCCGACTGCCTTGCTTGGTTGGCCATACGCGCCCACACTGCCGCTTCTGAGGTGGGCACACAAGGCGTTACGCCGCCTTTACAAACACTGGCTGATTTGCCGAACATCTTCACTAAATCGCTGCCATTCAATTCCTCAGGAGTTGCTCCTGCCCCAAAGTTGGGGAACGCAAAACCATTCGCTTGGGGTTCGAGTCCGCTCGCAACTGATTCTGCAGGAACTTGCGCCGCACTACGAATATCACTACTTGAAGACGATGCTCCACCACATGCTTGCAGGATGAAACAAGACATCACCAACACACTCAAAGCGCGAACACTAGGAATTTTCACCCGAAATCTCCTTATGGCAGCAAGCGATTCGCTGAACGTGCCCACGCTACACCTCAATTCGGCTATACCTGCGTAGCGCTATGGGGCAACCATTCATATTTGAACCAAGTAGTTTGACCCCATGACTTTCACCAAAACCCGTTCCCTGAGCATCGCCGCACTTCTTTCTCTCGGTCTTCTTGCCAGCTGTTCATCGAGCGACAGCAGCGAAGCCACATCGACCACGGCTGCTCCTCAAGCACGCATCAGCGCTCCAAGCACAACGGAGCTCACAACAACCACAACGAGCACAATTGCGCTTCCAGCAAGCAACTGTGCCGGAACTGAAGAATCTCTTACTGAATTTGTTGGGGAACCACTTGGATTTTTTGTATGCGATACAGAGTGGGCTTCCTACATGACTAAGGACTACGCACAGACTTGCGAGAATTGCGAGAGCGTCACCATTGCTCATTTGGATAACGGCACATGGAAAGAAATTGGCAACTTCAATCAATACTCTTCGTTGTCACCAGGTCAGGTCAGTAGCAAAATCAGCAAAATGTCGTTGTGCGCCATTTGGTCGACAAATCGCTCCAGTGAATTTGCTGCCAAAACAGGTTGTACCCCCGATAACTAAAAAACACGTTTCCCGCCACCGGGGTACAAGCCGTTACAACTGAGAACCCACGAAATGGCCAGGTCACCATCTACGGTGGTACGCATCGCTATGCAACTGCCAGACGCCGCAACCAAATACGACGAGAAGTTCGATGCTTTTCTCGAACCCGTGCGTCACCAGCCAGCAGTGCAAGCGTTCTTCTCGCTCCTCAGCCGTATCGGTGAATTCAGCCTCATCTGGCACGCCATTGTGTGGGTGCGCGCCATAGGAAGTGGCCACCGTGCGGGTCAAGCACTTGCCATGTCACTTTTGCTCGGCGCAGAAAGCCTCATAGTGAACCAGGGCGTGAAACGTCTTTTCAAACGCTCACGACCCACTACTGGTGGCGATGAACGTTTCAACGTGCGCACGCCAATTACTTCTTCTTTTCCCAGTGGTCACGCCTCTTCGGCTTTTTTTGCCGCAACCATTTTGTGCGCATGGAGCCCAGCGAGTTGGGCAGTTTTATGGTTTGGCATTGCCATATGCGTTGCGCTCAGCCGCGTGATGGTGCGCTTGCATCACTTGTCCGACATTCTTGGTGGTGCAATTGTGGGCACTGCCCTCGGCGTTTTCGCCATTGTCGTTGTAGTTTAAAAACGTGCCAAACACTTCTGATCGTCGCTCATTTGCCGTTACTTGGGACTACCGCTGCCCGTACGGCCGCATAGCCCACAACCACATTGTCACTGGTTTGCAAGCTGGCGCCCCGTGGGATGTCACCTTTCTCCCCTTTTGCCTCGGTCAGGGCCACGTAGAACCAGGCTTTCCCCCTATTTGGGAAACACCAGAACGCGACTCAGGGCTCCTTGCATTACAAGTGGGCATGGCAGCACGTGACACCGACACAGAGAAGTTCTGGCAGTTTCACCTCGATACCTTTGAGTTTCGCCATACGCGTGCAGGCAATTTGAACGACCGCGAAGCTCTTGCATCGCTACTCACCAACGCTGGCTTCAATAGCGACGACATTTTCGCCAAGGTGGAAAGCGGCGAACCATTACGCGCTATTGCCGAGGAACACATGCAATACGTGCGCTCACATGAAGTGTGGGGCGTCCCTACGTTTATTCAGGGCAAGGCAGCGGTATTTGTGCGATTACTCGAACCAGCACTAGGCAATACTGCACTCGCAATAGACACGGTCAACCGCATCGTTGACAACTTGGAGTGGCCAATACTCAATGAGTTCAAGCACACATCAATACCGATGTGAGTGCTCGTTCAATAAAACGTTTTATTCAGCGCTAGCAGCTGCAGCAACAACGGGCTTCGCTGTGAGCAGCGAACGAACGTCGAGCAAAAGATCGGCTACTTCGCCGCTAGAAACCAATTCACGTCGCAACATCTCGGCGAGAGCCTTGTCGATTACCGAGAGAGCTTCGACGATTACTTCTGCGTCATGGGTCTCGGTCATTGTGGTTCCTTACTTTCTGGTAGTGAACTTGTCTGTGATCTAGCGAACTAAATCACTCTTGTCTACCACTGACTGTACGACACTTCATAACGCATTACCGTCTTTTCCATCATTTCGCCTACCATCAGTAGTACATGAAACTCATCGAATCTCACATAGTGGTCACCGGCGCAGCTGGTGGCATTGGTCAAGCCCTCGCCCATCGTTTCCATGCCGGTGGCGCCCGTCTCACCCTGTCCGATCGCGATGAAACTCGCCTCAACGAAGTGTGTGCTGAACTCAACGCTTTGCGCCCCGATTCCGCTGTTTTCTTTGTTGCCGATATTGGCACTCAGCAAGGAAATCTTGACCTCATTGCTTTTGCACGTCAGTCATTTGGACCCATCGATTTGTTTTTCGCCAATGCCGGCGTTGGCCTTGGCGCCGACTTACTTTCAGAACCAGCAGCGTGGGAAAACAGTTTCAACATCAACGTGCACGCGCATCGTTGGGCTGCAGAAGCACTCATGCCCGAATGGCTTGAACAAGGAAGTGGGTACTTCTGTTCCACCGCATCTGCAGCGGGTTTGCTCGCCCAAATTGGTTCTGGCCCATACTCAGTAACCAAGCATGCAGCTGTTGCATTTGCAGAGTGGCTTTCTATTACGTACCACGACCGCGGTATTCGCGTGAGCTGCTTATGCCCACAAGGCGTGAACACCAACATGTTGAACCCGCCGGGTGCCGACACTGGCGGCTTTGCCAGCGCAGGTGACGTTGTGAAAATGGCAGGTGCAGTCTTAGAGCCTGAAGAAGTTGCAGAAGAAGTTGTTCAAGCAATTCAAGAAGAGCGCTTCCTCATTTTGCCGCACGACGAAGTGGTGACTTATATGACCACTCGCGCTACTCAACACGAGCGCTGGCTGCGCGGCATGCGCCGCTTGCAGAGCCGTGTTTTTAAAACTGCGACAGGTCAATAAAAGCGTCAAGTACGCTGCGGTTGCCAAACACTTCCGCACCACTTGCAATTGCTTCATCAACACTCATGCGCCGCCACACCACTTGCAGTAGTACTTGAGCAGGCGCACGTAAGGCAACATCGCCTTTGCCGTGTTCGCGGGTTACTTCAATGCCTGCAACCTGCGAAGTGAGCATCCATTCACCATCGGTGTCGGTGCAATGCAAATGAACAGTGCCAGGCAGTTGTGCTTTTTCTTTGAGCCGCGGCACAAACACAGTGAGCAATTCATCAATGCCATCGGCGCACATGGTTGCATCGGCTGCACCTACTGCTCCGTCTGCAAGTTCTGCATCAAAACGATGCACTAAAACTTCTTGTGCCTGGCGGCGTTTTGCCCAACGACCCACATCGCCACCAGTAAAGGTCCACACTGGTTCAGTGTCGCTCACATCAGCAAGGTAATTCTCAATAACTGCTGCACCCTCTTGAAACCACTCCACCATGGCGGAATCGGTTTCGGGTTTTGCAGGGCGCGGCGAACCCTTCGGGTCGGCGCCATTGGTTGACAACATGAAGTGAAACCAACGCTGCACTTTGCCTACATGGAAAACGAGGTCGCCCACGTTCCACCCTGGGCAACTGGCCACAGGTGCATTGAACCCACTGGCCTGTGCTGCAGAAATGAAGCGCGCATTTTCCGCAGCGAACGTTGCCAAATA
>CANFUE010000033.1 GCA_947450115.1 Acidimicrobiaceae bacterium
ACCAGTGCGCTCGCCCAAACCATTGAGTGTTCCCTGCACGTGGCGCACGCCGCTTTGCACTGCAGCCATTGAGTTGGCAACAGCACAACCAGTGTCGTCGTGGCAGTGAATGCCAAGCGTTGCATCGCCACCTATGTGCTTGCGTACTGCGGCAACAATTTCGCCCACTTCACTTGGCAATGAACCACCGTTGGTATCGCACAACACCAAGTGTGTTGCACCTTTCATGACGGCTGCTTCTAAAACGCGTAGCGAGAACTCTTGATTGTTTTTGAAACCGTCGAAGAAGTGCTCCATGTCAACAAGAACGCGCTTGCCATTACCCTTCAAAAACTCCACCGAGTCGGCAACCATGGCAATGCCTTCTTCAAGAGTGGTTTGCAGCGCGTGCTCTACGTGGTAGTCCCAGCACTTTGCCACAATGCACACCGCAGGAGTTTGCGCTTCAATGAGGTTGCGCAGTGTGTCGTCGTCATCTACCTTGCCGCGCGGGCGACGCGTTGAACCAAATGCCACCAACACCGAGTTGGCAAGCTTCAATTCACTGCGTGCACGAGTAAAGAATTCAATATCTTTGGGGTTCGCACCTGGCCAGCCGCCTTCAATGAAGTGCACGCCTAAATAGTCGAGTTGTTCAGCAATACGAAGTTTGTCTTCTACAGTTGCCGACACGCCTTCCACCTGCATGCCATCACGCAAGGTGGTATCGAATACTTCAACAAAGTTCTCGTTCTTTGTGCTCATGTACTTCTTCTTTCTCTACTCGTTTAGTCTCGCTGGAATTACGTCGTTTCAAACGGGCCCTAGAACGCAAAAAGCCGCCGAAGTTCGGCGGCCGCGCACGAGGGAAACCCGTGCGCTACGAAATAATAATGATGGATACAGCAATAACAGCGATGCGGCTGGTGCCGGAAAACTGTGGGGTTGCTGTGGACATCACAAGGAACAGTCTGCCTTGTCCCCCGCCCATCGTCAATACCTGCAAGCTCTCTAGCAGAAATTTTTCCTGAGGATTACCTGTGGATAAGCCTGTGGGGAAGGTTGGGAAAACCTACTTGGCGAGCTCGCACCAGTGGGCATACTCCGGAATTTGGCCACGAACGGCCTTTCCGTAGATTTCAGCGACCTTCAAGGTGATGGGCCCAGGGCATGGTACCGAACGGTCGTCGACCGAGTTGATGGCGCTCACTTCAGCAGCTGTACCCACGCAGAAGATCTCTTCTGCAATATAGAGGTCGGAACGAGCAAGGTCGCCCTTCACCACTTCATAGCCGAGGTCTTCCAGAATCTTGATGACGCTCCACTGCGTGATGCCTTCCAAGGCACCAGCCGACAACGGCGGCGTGATGATTTTGCCGTTGCGCACAACGAACAGGTTTTCACCGGTGCACTCGCTGACGAGGCCTTCGTTGTTCAACAAGATGGCTTCGTCGTAACCAGCCTTCAATGCCTCAACTTTTGCCAGCGAAGAGTTTGCATAGTTAGCAACTGTTTTTGCCGCTGGTGGCAACATGTTGTGGTCGAGTCGCTTCCATGAAGAAATTTTCATGCGCACACCCTTGGTGAGTGCTTCTTCGCCCAGGTATGCACCCCATGGCCAGCATGCAATTGCCACATCAACTGTGCATGGCAATGTGTTCAAACCCATTTCGCCGTATCCGTAATACGCAATGGGGCGAATGTAACAACCAGGCAAACCAGTTGAAGCCACAGTGTCTTTTGTTGCTTGTACAAGTTCAGCAACGGTGTAAGGAATTTCCATGCCCAAAATTTTTGCGCTGCGCAACAGGCGCTCGATGTGCTCGGTGAGGCGAAACACTGCTGGGCCATTTGAAGTTTCGTATGCGCGAATACCTTCAAACACACCGGTGCCGTAATGCAAGGTATGTGTGAGCACGTGCACCTGAGCTTTATCCCAGTCGACAAGTGTGCCGTTCATCCAGATTTTTGGTGTAGGGATCAAGGTAGGCATGGCGATTCCTTTCGAGAACGTTCTTAGATTACTTGCTCGCCAAGCGGGCGGCGATGGCGTTTCCGATTTCAACGGTGGTTCCTGTTACAGCAGGCTCACAAGCGCCACGAACACGCTCTGCAGCGGCATTTTCACCCAAAAAGTCGAGCATTAAGGCTGCCGACAAGATGGCCGCTGTGGGGTTGGCCTTGCCAGTACCCACAATGTCGGGGGCTGAACCATGTGATGGTTCAAACATAGAAGGCCCCGTGCGCGAAGGGTTCAAGTTGGCAGACGATGCCAAACCAATGCCACCACTCACTGCCCCACCAAGGTCGGTGAGAATGTCGCCGAACAAGTTGTCGGTCACAATGACGTCGTAACGGTACGGATCGTCAACAAAGTAAATGCAGGCAGCGTCGACATGGTTGTATGCAGTTTTCACTTGCGGGAAATCTTTGGCAACAATGTTGAACGTGCGCTCCCACAAATCGCCAGAGTAAGTAAGCACGTTTGTTTTGTGCACCAAGGTCACGTGCTTGCGCTCGCGCTTCATGGCAAGTTCAAATGCGTAACGCACACAACGCTCAACACCCATGCGCGTATTGGTGCTGCCCTGTGTTGCCACTTCATGTGGAGTGCCGCGGCGCAATACGCCACCTTCACCTACGTATGGGCCTTCGGTGTTTTCACGAATGACCACGAAGTCGTGCACTGCGGTTTTACCCGGAGCCACACCGACGAATGGACGTTGGTTGACATACAAGTCGAGCTCGAAACGCATCTTCAACAACAGCCCACGCTCAATGACGCCAGGGGGTACATTGGGGGTGCCCACAGCGCCGAGCAAGATGGCGTCGAAGTGGCGCAACTGCTCGAGCACGGCGTCGGACAAGATTTCCCCGTCGCGCAAATAGCGCTGCCCGCCGAGGTCGAAATCGGTTGTTTCAATGGCCACGCCCGCGGCGCGGACCACCTTTAATGCTTCTGCGGTGACCTCTGGGCCAATTCCGTCTCCACCAATGACTGCGATGCGATGTGCCATAGGGCGCTAAGCCTACCGATAGCCTTAGGCTTGTTATGGCTCGTCATTACATCACCCAGGCAACTCACGACCGCATCGCCGCCGAGTTCTTCGACCTCACCACCCGTGGTCGCCATGAAGTGGCCGACAAAATTGAACGTGCCCGCGAAATGGGCGACCTCAAGGAAAATGGCGACTATCACGCCGCCAAAGACGAACAAGGCCACATGGAAGGCCGCATTCGCCAACTTGAAGACATTCTTGAAGATCACGAAATTCTTCCGCCGGGCGTGGAAGGCGTCGTTAGTTCAGGCTCCATCGTGACGTTCCTTTATGAGGGCGACGACGAATCTGATGCCGAGACCTACCTCATTGGCCATATGGAAGAACGCCGTGAAGGTGTGGAAATGATGAGCCCCAAAGCTCCGCTCGGTGAGGCACTCATCTCACGTCGTGTTGAAGAATGGGTGGAGTATGAATCACCTAATGGCGGCAAGTTGCGCGTGCGCATTATTGCGGTGGAACATCTCGCCTAGTGCATATTCAGTTCAGGTGGCCCCATGACTGAACTCAACGCCCCAGAACCGCACCTCCCACCGGGGCGCGAAGTAACGCTTCCTGGTCGCGGCACCATTTTCTTTCGCGAACTTCCTGGCCCACCCGATGCGCCGGTTCTTTTCTTGTTACATGGTTGGACCGCAACAGCCGACCTCAATTACTTCACGTGTTATGAAGAACTCGGCAAACACTTTCGTGTCATCGCCCCCGACCAACGCGGGCATGGCCGCGGTATTCGCAGCAGCAAACCCTTTACCCTTGCCGCCTGCGCCGACGACATGGCCGCACTCGCCGACCACTTAGGCATTTCCACTTTTATTCCGGTTGGTTATTCCATGGGTGGCACCATTGCGCAGTTGCTTTGCCATCGCCACGAACAACGCGTACGAGCAGTGGTGCTGTGCGCCACTTCTGGGTTCTTCGTTTCTACTCGTCAAGAACGCTTGTCGTTTCTTGGGCTACATGGTCTTGGTTTACTCGCACGCGTTACTCCTGTTGATGCACGAGAAAAAATCACCGAGCGTTTGTATGTACAGCGCAAAGTGTTGAACTGGGAACCGTGGGCTGCGGCACAACTTCAACAACACGACTGGCGTCTTATTTTGGAAGCCGGTGGCGCACTGGGTTCATTCAACTCGCGCGACTGGATTCGTTCTATTGATGTTCCTGCAAGTGTTGTTATTACTACTCGCGATCGTGTTGTTGCTACCAAGCGTCAAATTCGTTTATTTGAATCGCTTCCCAACGCCATTGCCTACCATGTCGATGGCGACCACGATGCCGTGTATGCCATGGCCGATGTATTTGTACCCAAACTTGTAGAAGCATGCATTAGTGCTGCTGAACGCACAGAGCCAGTAACTGAGCAACCATGACCGACAAAGCACTCAGTTCCCGCAAGCGATTCGGGCGCAATGCCGAATTAGCAAAACTCGGTGCTGCAGTGGGCACAAGCTACGCCACTACTGCTGCACGCAAATTGTTTGTATCCGCAGCACGCAAAGAAGAACTCGACCACTCACGTGAATTGAAAAACGCTGCGCAAATTGCCGACCGCCTCGGCAACATGAAAGGCGCGCTCATGAAGCTTGGCCAAATGGCAAGCTATCTCGACCACGGCCTGCCCGAACCATTACGCCTCGCACTTTCCGAATTGCAATCACAAGCACCACCAATGGCAAGCGCACTCGCCGAGCAAGTGGTGGAAGAAGAGCTTGGCAAGCCCATAAGTGAACTCTTTGTGGAGTGGGACCCAACGCCCATTGCTGCAGCCAGCATTGGCCAAGTGCATCGCGCCATCATTATTGACCCCGTTGCTCAACAACAGCGTGCCGTTGCCGTGAAAGTGCAATACCCCGGCGTTGCTGAAGCCATTGCTTCCGATTTAAAAAATGCCGACCTGCTGGGTGCATTGTTGTCGTTTGGTTTCAAAAGCTTTAGCCCCGATGAACTCGTTGCAGAAATCAAAGAACGCCTCACTGAAGAGCTCGACTACACGCTTGAAGCCGAAAACCAAAAAGACTTCGCCAACTACTACCGCAATCACCCATTCGTTCATGTTCCTGAAGTCATTGAGCACCTCAGTACCACTCGCGTATTAGTGACCGAGTTGGTATCGGGCATTACGTGGGCCGAGCTGCTCGAGCGCTCACAAGCCGACCGCGACTTTGCTGGTGAAGCACTCTTCCGCTTCGTCTTTCGCTCGCTGTATCGCTTCCGCGCTTTTAATGGCGACCCACACCCCGGCAACTACATCTTCCATGTTGGCGACAACGGCGTGAACAAAATCAGTTTCCTCGACTACGGCTTAGTAAAACACTTCACCGTCGATGAAATGAACGTGTTTCAAAACATGATTACTGCTGCCGCCATTAACCACGACTACGACGCTTTTCGTGTGGTCATTGAAGACGCTGGCCTCTTGCAAAAAGATGCACCGGTCGACACGCATACTGCCGGCGAGTACTACCGCCTCTTTTATGCGCCCGTGCGTGAATCGCATGTCATGACATGGACCCCTGAATATTCCTCTTCTATTGTGCGCCACACGTTCGACCGCAATAGCCCCATTGCGCAGTACTCCACCGTGCCACGCTCGTTTGTTTTCATTCAGCGCATCAACTTGGGTCTCTATGCATTGCTTGGTGAACTCGGTGCCGTGGGCAACTACCGCCGCATTGCAGAAGAACTGTGGCCCATGGTCAACGCCGGACCTTCAAGTGCACTTGGCGAAGCCGAAGCCGCTTGGCTCGCTGCCAAAAACTAAGACCGCGGCACCTCGCGCCACGCCTTGCCCTGCCACACATCGGGTTCGCGCGGCAAACCCAGCACACGCTCGCCCACAATGTTGCGTTGAATTTCACTGGTGCCACCCTCAATCGAGTTCGCACGCGTACGCAAGAACTCGCGCACATATTTCAACATCTCGCCGTCGGTGCTTTCCCAAGCAGTCACGTGTGCTCCCAAAATATCGAGCGCCACTAATTGCACCTCTTGGTTCGACTTCGCTTTCATGATCTTCGTAATAGAACCAGCTGGCCCCTTCACACGTTGCACGGTGAGCCCCAACACGCGCGCTTCTATATAACACTTCACCACTCGCTCACGTTGCACTGCAGTGAGCGTGCGTGACTGCGCCAACGCAATGAGTTCATCAATGGTTTTTCCACCCAAAATGCTGCGCTTTTGTGGCCCGCCTGTTTTTTGACCCGACAACGTAATACGCTCAGCCGACAACGACGCCGTTGACGCTGCCCATCCATCGTTCACATCGCTAATGCGCCACAGGTCGGGAATACGCACTTCATTTAAAAACACTTCGTTGAACTCGTGCTCACCAGTCATGTGCACCAGCGGTCGAATTTCTACGCCCGGTGCGTGTAGGTCGACCCCGAAATACGTGATGCCCTTGTTCTTTGGCGCATTGGGGTCGGTGCGCGCAATGAGCATGCCAATATCGGCTTCGTGGCCAAGCGTGGTCCACACCTTTTGACCCGTCACCACCCACTCGTCGCCATCACGTTCTGCTTTGCAGGCCAACGAGGCTAAGTCACTTCCCGCACCTGGCTCACTAAAGAGCTGCGCCCACATTTGTGTTGCTGCAGCAATGCCCGGCAAAAAAAGTCGCTTTGTTTCTTCACTGGAAAACTGGCGAATAGCAGGTGCGGCCAAAATGAAACCTGTACCGCGCGGAATGCGAGGTACTACTAACTCATCGAGGCGTTCAATAATTTTGCGTGCCGTTGCATCGTCGGCCCCGCGCCCACCGTGTTCACGCGGCCAGTGCGGTGCAGTCCACCCGTGCTTACCTATTTCAGCAACAATGTGTGCCCCGCCCAGTGCTACATGCAACTCACGCAGCGCAGTCCAATCTTCCTTGCGCACCACTTCAAACCACTCTTTTGGCAAGAGGGCATGCAGGTGTTCTTCAAGAAGATCGAGTTCATTCATGCAAGAGAACTATGACCGCGGGCCATACAACGGTGCAAGTTGGTGAAAGCCCCATGGCAATTCCACCAAACGCCCCGTCCCCGAAAGAGTTACATATGCGGTGGGTTCGCCGCTCGTAGAGAGAATCACATGCGTGGTCCATGCATCGTCGAAAGCAACAAAATCAACTTCATCACCCTCTGCGTTGAAGGTAATCACCCCACTGCGACCTTCCATCGTGCCGTTATGTACCGCTACCAATATTTCGCCAGAAGCACCCACGGTGAGTGAGTCGAACCACGTCACAGGCAATGGGTGCGTAAAGATGCAGTCACCAAATGGCACCGCAGGGTCTTCCAGCACTCCTGGCGACACAATGTTGCGCACAAACAAACGGCCTGTGAGATATTCGGTCCAATACAGCTTCTTGCCATCGGGTGAAATGCCAATGCCATTGGTGGGCACCATCGAACGCACCAGCCGCTTCACCGTTTGCAGGTCGTGCGACACGAAATAGATTCCTGTTTCATCACCCTTGCGATCATCATGATCCATCACGCCAATGTCGGTGAAATAGAAATTGCCTTCCGCATCGAAAATAAGGTCGTCAGGTGCAGGCAATGTAAAGCCTTCACACTCAGTAACTACATCAACCACTTCGCCAGTTGCAATATCAATGCGTTGAATAGAGCCACCGCGATACGCGAGCTTCTCTACATTTACCCCCGGCACGTCTTTCATAATGCTCGGCTTCGACAACCCGCCCATGTTCGCGCAATACAAATAGCCATCGGGCCCAAATGCCAAACCATTAGGCATACCCAGTGGTTCCGCAATGGTTTTTTTCATTCCATCGGGCCACACCTGCGTAATGCGATTTCCCGTGAGCTCACTCAACAACACCGAACCATCGGGCATGAGCACTGGCCCTTCAGGAAACAGCAGCCCCGATGTCCATGTGTTCATGTTGTCCCCGTTCGTTGCTGCACGCCCCCGCGTGCCTACCTGCAGATTACGGCTCGACGAAGCACATGAAGTCACTGGAAAACTGCTCAAACAACTATTCCGATAACGGTATAGTTATGAAATGCTCAGCGTTCTGGAAGTCAGCGAGTTGCTCAATGTCAGTTCACGACGTGTTCGTGCTCTCATCGCCGACGGCCGCATTCCCGCCCAACTCATTGGCAAAACCTGGGCCATTCGCAACGAAGACATTGCACTTCTCCCTCAGAATCGGCCAAGTGGGCGACCATTGACTGCGGTCAATGCCCTGAACGAGCTAGTGAATACTTCCACTCCACTCCCCGATGTCGCCACCATGTCTTCGCGTTATCGCCAGCGCGCCTCATCTCTACGCCTCAATGTTCCGCAGCTCCCAGAGGCGATGCGTGATGCACAACTGCGTATGGGTGGCTGGGATGCTGCTGCTTACTTCGATAATAAGTCTCTCCCGCGCAAACTTGTTGACCCCGTCGTTGCTTACATTTCACATGCACACCGCGACAAATGGATTGAACGACATCATGCAACGCCACAGGCCTCAGGCAACTTGGTTTTGCTAACGGTTTCTGCATCACAATTTGAGAAAGCGTTTTCAGAGTCTGCATTCCTCGCTCCTCCGAAGCTTTCAGCAGTTGACATCACGGAATACGGGGGCGAATGTGGCTATGCGAGTGCGAAGCGCTTGTGGAAACTGAAAGGTGTGGCACCTCTCCACTCATCTCGGCACACACTAGAAGCGATGAGTAGGACCCCCGAACAGCAACGCATCTTCGCAATGCGAAGCAGAATTTTGAATACAGCACTCTCCTATCGCTTCACCAACGTGGCTCTCTTCGGCTCAGTTGCCCGTGGCGATAACACTGAAAGCAGCGATATCGATTTTCTTGTCGATGCACTTCCCGGGGCACATCTCGGCACATTTCCAGACTGCATGGCAGAACTTTCGGCCATCGTTGGCAAAAAGGTCGACATTGTTGACCGCCGAGGCTTAAAAGCAACCGACACTTCAATTCTTCACGAGCAAATTTTCATATGACACGAGGCGACAAAGATCGATTGCTCGACATTTTGAGCGCCACCACTGAAGTCCAAGAAATTATAAGCGAAGATCTTTCTGCGCCAGCAAATGAAAAAGTGAAGTTGCGTGCGTTAGAACGACTCATCGAGATCATCGGCGAGGCAACATCTCGATTATCAGAGGAAACCACCAGCCAAATGCCATTAGTCAAATGGCGACTCATTAAGAATTCACGAGTCATGCTTGCCCATGAGTACTTTCGCATTAGTGGAACTCAAGTACTCGACATTGCGAAAACCGATATTCCTTTTCTGCAAAGTGCAGTGCGAGATGTTTTAGAGCGTGCGTAGGTAGTCGAGACCAATATCCAAGATGGGCGAGGAATGCGTGAGCCCGCCTACAGATATGAAGTCCACTCCCGTGGCACCAACAGCCCCTGCAGTAGCAAGGGTGAGCCCGCCACTTGCCTCGAGCAAAACCTTTTTACCCGTGCGTGACGTGTGTTCTTGAGCAATGGCAACGGCCTCACGCAATACATGCGGCTCCATGTTGTCGAGCAACACCAGGTCGGCTCCGGCACCGAGTGCTTCACGCAACTGGTCGAGCGTGTCGACTTCTATTTCAACCGTAATGTCGGGTGCATGTTCGCGCACTGCCTGGAATGCTGCAGCTACCCCGCCGGCGGCTGCAATGTGATTGTCTTTCACCAAAGCAGCATCGCTCAAACTCATGCGATGGTTTTGCCCGCCACCACAACGAACTGCGTACTTCTCGAGCTTGCGTAGGCCTGGTGTGGTTTTGCGCGTGTCGCGCACTGCGGCATTTGTACCTGCAAGTTGGTTGGCCCAGTTACGTGTTGCCGTTGCAATGCCACTGAGGTGACACAGCAGGTTCAACGCAGTGCGTTCGGCCGTTAACAAGTCGCGAGTAGGAGCCGAAGCACGCAAGAGTGGCGTATCGCGTTGCACTTCATCGCCATCGCGCACGAGAACATCGTAAGTGAGGTTGCTTTCGCCACACATCATTTCCAAAACTGCCGCCAATACAGGCATACCTGCAATACAACCCGGCGCACGCGAAGTGAATTGCACTTCACTACGTAGGTCGGCCGACACGGTGGAATGTGTAGTGATGTCGATACCGCCATCGAGATCTTCCAACACCGCTTCGCGAACGATGTTCTCTACATAAGCAGGTGGCAAACCACGAGCGTGTAAGTAAGAGTCGAGTTCAGGTGAAATTTGGTGAAAGTGCGTTGTCATAGTTTTTCCTTAGCCAACTTCGTTGTAACGAAAGATCATTTCTCCATTGTCACACTGCACAGCAATATGTTGTTGCCATTCACTGCGTTCGGTATCAAAATCTACGCGGCGATGACATCCGCGGCTTTCGGTGCGAATTTCCGCTGCACCCACAACTGCAGCAGCAACCATTAACAAGTTCGTTGTTTCAAAACTTGCCAGTGATGGCACCACATCAACATGAGCGCTTTGTGTCATGTCGTTCAACACCTCACGAGCAATACCCAAGCCACTGGGTTGGCGCAACACACCCACGTGACGGCTCATGGTTGCCCGCAATAATGTGCGTGACGACACATCGAGCAACGCCGGTACTGCTTCATCGACAACTGCACATTTTTCAGGAAGTTTCCAGCTGAGTTCACGACCCACGCGGGTACCTGCCACCACACCTTCAGTGAGCGAGTTCGATGCCAACCTATTGGCACCATGCACACCAGTACATGCCACTTCACCTACTGCATACAAACCTGGCAACGATGTAGTGCCGTTGAGGTCGGCCACAATGCCACCGCAAAAGTAATGCGCAGCGGGTGCAACAGGAATGAGATCGGTTGCGGGGTCGATGCCAAACGACTTGCACGACGCCGTAATGCTCGGAAAGCGCGTTGCAAACTCTTCACCAATAGAAGTGGCATCAAGAAACACGTGGTCGTCAATTCCACCCGGTGCTTCACTCATGCGGCGCGAAATTGCTGCAGCAACTACATCGCGCGGAGCAAGATCGGCCAATGGATGCATACCTTCCATCACACTCTTGCCCGCACCGTCAACCAACACTGCACCTTCACCGCGCACGGCTTCACTAATGAGCGCGAGTTGACCCTTTGCTTCTACTCCTTGCCACAGCACCGTGGGGTGAAACTGAATGAACTCCATATCGGCCATTGCAACACCAGCACGCAAAGCCAGCGCCAGGCCATCGCCTGTTACTGCTGGTGGGTTAGAAGTAGAAGCAAACACTTGGCCAAGACCACCTGTTGCCACCACCACTGCACGTGCAGTGACATAACCAACGTCAATCACCAAACCTGCAGCATCGAGCCGCGCCACGCGCACACCCACTGCACGCTTTTCGCCATTGCGGCCCACACCAAGCAACACATCCATCGCAAAGGCGTGTTCCATTACTTCAACACCAGCCATCAGCGCCGACTGGTCGAGCGTGCGTTGCACTTCAGCACCCGATTGGTCGCCACCGGCATGCACAATGCGGCGATGCGAATGCCCACCTTCACGTGTGAGGTCGGGCGCGCCATCGGCACCTGGGTCGAATGCTGCGCCTAAACGAGTGAGATACCGAATAGCAGTTGGTGCTTCTTCCACCAACGTGCGCACTGCTTGTTCGTTGCACAAACCAGCACCAGCAGTGAGCGTGTCGGCCACGTGTGCTTCCAGTGAATCGGTGGGGTCGAGCACTGCAGCCAAACCACCTTGCGCCCACTGCGTGCTTCCCGCATCGAGCGTTCCTTTAGTAACCAGCAACACATCGCGCACCGGGCGCACTGCCAACGCCGCTGCTAAACCAGCAGCGCCACTTCCCAGCACCACCACATCGACATCGCGTTCCCACGTGGGCGCAGGAGCAGCAAGTTGTGTGGGAAACAATGCCGCAAAGGGCGACGCTTGCACTTATTCCCCCGTGGGCGACGGCGTGCCCAAGGCAATCATGCGCTCTACCGACTGGCGCGCACGCTGCGCAATGTCGAGTGGCACCGTTACTTCATCGCGGCCTTCGCGCAACGACATGAGCAACTTCTCGGGCGTAATCATTTTCATGTACTTACACACCGCAGCACGGTTAATGGGTTCAAAAATAACGAGCGGGTTTGCTTTGCGCAGCTGATGCAACATTCCTGTTTCTGTTGCTACCAACACTTTTTTCGCCGTTGTGGTTACAGCTGCTTCAGCCATGCCACCTGTACTCAAAATACGTGTGCGTCCTTCAGGAATCACACCACTCGATGCCAAGTACAGCGCACTAGTGGCGCAACCACATTCGGGGTGAATGAAAAACTCGGCATCGGGCTCGGCCAACACGCGCTCACGCAACTCGGCACCATTAATGCCCGCGTGCACGTGGCACTCACCCATCCAAATGTGCATGTTGTCGCGCTGCAATGTGCGCTGCACGTGTGCACCCAAGAATTGGTCGGGACCAAAGAGCACTTCTTTGTCGGCAGGAATGGAAGCAACAACTTCCACCGCATTCGAGCTAGTGCAACAAATATCGGTTTCTGCTTTCACCGCAGCCGTGGTGTTCACGTAGCTCACCACTACTGCACCAGGGTGCTCGGCTTTCCATGCTCGCAACTGATCGGCCGACAAGGTTTCAGCAAGTGAACAACCTGCGCGCTCATCGGGAATGAGAATGGTTTTGTCATACGCCAGAATTTTTGCGGTTTCGGCCATGAAGTGCACGCCACAAAACACAATGGTGCTGGCCTTTGAATTCGCAGCAATACGTGACAACGCAAGTGAGTCGCCCACATGGTGAGCAACATCTTGAATTTCAGGCATCTGATAGTTGTGAGCCAAAATGACGGCATCGCGCTCGGCGGCAAGCGCCCGCACCTCTTTTGCCCAGTCTGAATTGGCTACAAACGAACTATCGCTCACGACATAAGGCTACGCCCTATGAGGCGAAGAACTCACCCAAAAACTATTCACCGCATCGGCCAAAGGGCCACGTGCCGCACCCGCATCGAGTATGGGGTGATCGCTGTCGTCTTCAAATCGCAATACCGAACCCACCCCAACATCGCTCACCACAACAACTAAGCGCACCCGTCGGCGCTCGGGGTGCTCGCTAGGCGCCGATAACTCTTTGTCGTTGCTCTCGTCGTCGTGACCCGCAGGCAATGGCGCCGCCCAACCACACGTGACCAATGCGGCAGCATCGAACAACCGTGCACATGCACTTTCCGGAGTATCTAAGAGGTCATAAATATCGCCGTTGTCGAGAATGAAGCTGAGCATTAATTCGTCTGTGCCTGCATGAGGGCCAATGTTCACCCCGTACAACCGTGCGCTTTCCAAATGAAAGGCTGTGGGCGAATTCAACAGCGATTCGTGAATGCGATCTTCCACCATTGCAGCAAGATCGACCGGATGTAATGACTCATGTGATTGCGTATGTGTTTGCATACCTCAATGTGTGCGCCAGCGTCAGAATGGTGCCACAAGTTTTTATCGAATAAGTGACTGGTATCGGCGCGGGTTCATCCCTACAATGAATCTGAATTCAGTGTCCCTCAAGTGGGGTGCATACGGTCAAAGGCGGGAATTGTGGGTCATGTCAATCGCTTATGGAAGACAAGTGTTGTTGTTATTGCATTGCTAGCAACAACAGCGGCGTGCGGCAAGAGTGAAACCTCACAAACTCGTAACGCAACACTCGTTGCCGGAACAGCTTGCACCAAACTCGGTCAAGTAACAAAAGTTTCCAAAGTGTCAGTGGTGTGCGCAAAAACCCCCAACAGCAACATTTGGTACGCCACTATTTCGGCTCGTGGAAAGTCAGTTGCTTGCACCACCCCGGGAAACGTGCGTAAGAAAAAAGCTGTGGTCTGGGTATGCGGACTCGCAAAAGGCAAAAAACTCTGGCGTGCTACAGCACCACTGCCACCAAAAGTACTTGAAGCAACATCTGTTTCACTACCAGCGCTGCCCATTTTGTTACCAACACTTGAATCAACCGACGTAGCCGCACCCGCGCAGCCAGTAGTTGCAGATAACGGTGTTCTTGCAGACCCAAAAATTATTGACCAAACACCAGAGCCATCAGCCACAACACCAACAACACCAACTCCTGCCACTTCAACAACACCAGCTACTTCAGCACCAAAAACCACAACACCAGTTATCACTGTTCCTTTCAAGCCTGTGTCCATAGCCAACTGGGCCACAACCGGTTTATATCCATTCGGGATATCAATCGACAACGCTGGCAACATCTACACCGCCAACTCGTCGTCAAACAACGTTTCAAAAATCACGCCAAACGGCACATCCACCATTCTGGGAACTACCGATTCATACCCAATCGGGATAACCATCGATAAGGCCGGCAACATCTACACCGCCAACAACGGCGCGAACAACGTTTCAAAAATCACGCCAACCGGCACATCCACCATTCTCGGATCAACTGGTAGAGCCCCATTCGGGATAGCAATCGACAACGACGGCAACATCTACACCGCCAACTTCGGCGCGAACAACGTTTCAAAAATCACGCCAACCGGCACATCCACCATTCTCGGAACTACCGGTTCATACCCAATCGGGATAGCAATCGACAACGACGGCAACATCTACACCGCCAACTTCGGCGCGAACAACGTTTCAAAAATCACGCCAACCGGCACATCCACAATTCTCGGATCAACTGGTAGAGCCCCAATCGGGATAGCCATCGACAACGACGGCAACATCTACACCACCAACGCCAGCGCGAACACCGTTTCAAAAATCACGCCAAACGGCACATCCACCATTCTCGGAACCACCGGTGCAAACCCATTCGGGATAGCGATCGACAACGACGGCAACATCTACACCACCAACGCCAGCGCGAACACCGTTTCAAAAATCACGCCAAACGGCACATCCACAATTCTCGGAACCACCGGTACTCACCCACAACAGATAGCAATCGACAACGACGGCAACATCTACACCACCAACAACGGCGCGAACACCGTTTCCAAAATCACCACTCGCTAGTGCGGCGCCACGCACTCGGGTTTACGGCCAAGCCTCAAGAACCCTTCACCGCAGTTTCTATTGTTCGCACTACAAAAGTGACTGGTATAGGTGCGGATTCATCCCTACAATGAATCCATATTCAGTATCCATCTTGATGGGTACCTATGAGGTCAAAGGTGGAAACTGTGGGTCACGTCAATCGCTTATGGAAGACAAGTGTTGTTGTTATTGCATTGGTAGCAACAACGGCGGCGTGTGGCAATAACGAAACCTCAAAAACCCGTAACGCGACAATGGTGGCAGGAACTGCTTGCACCAAAGCTGGCCAGGTAACAAAGGTTTCCAAGGTGTCAGTGGTGTGCGCAAAAACCCCCAACAGCAACATTTGGTACGCCACTATTTCGGCTCGTGGAAAGTCGGTTGCATGCACCACCCCCGGAAACGTGCGTAAGAAAAAAGCGGTGGTCTGGGTATGCGGACTCGCAAAAGGCAAAAAACTCTGGCAAGCCACTGCACCGCTTCCACCAAAAGTTCTTGAAGCATCATCCAACTCATTACCAGCATTGCCCATTTTGTTGCCAACACTTGAATCAACCGACGTGGCCACACCTGCGCAGCCCGTTGTTGCTGACAATGGCTCACTCGACGACACAAAAAATGTCGATCAGACGGCAACCACTACAACACCAGTTACTTCAACACCCGCAGCCACATCACCCGACACAACAGTTCCTTTTCAGCCTGTGTCCATAGTCAGCTGGGCGACAACCGGTCCATACCCAATCGGGATAGCAATCGACAAGGCCGGCAACATCTACACCGCCAACGACGGCGCGAACAACGTTACAAAAATCACACCAACAGGTGAATCAACAATATTGGGAAAGACCGGCAACTCCCCAATCGGGATAGCAATCGACAACGACGGCAACATCTACACCGCCAACACCGGCGCGAATAACGTTACAAAAATCACGCCAAACGGCACATCCACGATTCTGGCTTCTACCGGTTCAGGCCCATACGGGATAGCAATCGACAACGACGGCAACATCTACACCACCAACTACCTCGCTGGCACCGTTTCAAAAATCACGCCAAATGGCACATCCACCATTCTAGGAACTACCGGTTCCGCCCCATTCGGGATAGCAATCGACAACGCCGGCAACATCTACACCGCCAACTACCAATCGAACAACGTTTCAAAAATCACACCTAACGGCACATCCACAATTTTGGGATATGCCGGTTCTGGCCCAATCGGGATAGCAATCGACAACGCCGGCAACATCTACACCACCGACTACTTCTCTTGCACCATTTCAAAAATCACGCCAAACGGCACATCCGCAATTCTGGCTTCTACCGATGGAGGTCCAATCGGGATATCAATCGACAACGCCGGCAACATCTACACCGCCAACTACCAATCGAACAACGTTTCAAAAATCACACCTAACGGCACATCCACAATTCTGGCTTCTACCGGTTCAAACCCGTTCCGGATAGCAATCGACAAAGACGGCAACATCTACACCACCAACTACTCGTCGAACACCGTTTCCAAAATCACCACTCGCTAGTGCGGCGCCACGCACTCGGGTTTACGGCCAAGCCTCAAGAACCCTTCACCGCAGTTTCTATTGTTCGC
>CANFUE010000034.1 GCA_947450115.1 Acidimicrobiaceae bacterium
CTGTTCAATATGCTGGTCGGGTCGCACAACTAGTGCCTGGTGCGGCAACAGTTGAAGAGTGGAAACCCACCAATTGTCAGGGTCTGTCACTTCGGTTTCCATGCGAACATCACAATGTTCTCCCGAATATTGCGCCCCACCTATCACAACGTGAGAATGAAGCGGAACAAGATCGAGAGACGAAATAGTTTCGCCATTTCGCACGAGCCAGCCATGAGGCAATCGATTGCCGGGTTCAGCGCTTGGGCGATATGAGGTAATGATTTCGTCGGAGAGTACTTCTAGAGGTGTTGTGGAGTATTCGGTGGTGTAGCGGTAACCCACTTGCAAACCAATCATGTTGAAGTGTGTCGCTTGGTTGTTAATGGCGGTCTCAATTGAGGCAAGAGACTCATCAGAGATCAATGCGGCATCAAGATTTCTTGCTGAAACCTCTTTGTCGGGGTCGATGCCAAGCGCCATGAATACATCAAACATTTTGAAGGCATTTTCTAGGCTTGCTTGAGCATTGCGTTCGGCGATTGGGCGGCGCTCTGCTTCATAAGTGTTGAGCAACTCTTCGCTGGCCGAACCCTGGTGAACAGCTGCAATTTTCCACAGCAGGTTATGAATGTCGCCAATGCCTGTGTTCAGACCCATGCCTCCAGTGGGCGGAAAACGATGTGCTGCGTCACCAGCGAGAAACACATGGCCTTGTTGATATGACTGAGCCAACTGTGAAGTCATTGTCCATGTTGATTGGCGTAGCAATGTAATAGTGCTGTCGGTTGGGGCAAGTGCTCGGCGAATATGAGTGAAGCATTCTTCATCGGTGAATGTTTCGGGGTTTGCCTCATCGGTGGGCATCATGTACACCCATTCATTGTCTCCACCGTGGGAAACGAGTGCGCCTCCTGAATATGGGTCACAGATCCAATACAAAATTCCGGGGTGCGCACCAACAAGAGCATTGAGGTTGGCTTGGAAATGGAACATGTTGAACTTCTGCAAGTTGTCGGGGCCATCCATAGCAATGCCAATGTTGTGCCGAACAGAGCTCGATGCTCCATCGCAAGCAATGAGCCATGCGCTCTCAATGGTGCTGAGTGCGTCGCCTACTTGAATTGTTGAAGTGAAACCAAAGTCGGTCGCTTCATGAGAAATGTAACTACTGGAGTACTCAACGTTGATGCCGCGTTGTTGAAGCTCTGCGGTGAGTAGTGGCTCAAGGCGATGTTGCGAAAGGTTCCGCAGGGGTGTTGGCGTGACTTCTAAATTGTCGTCACCTTGTTGCTCATAGGGGAGAGTTCCAATAATGGTTTCACCAAGGCGCGTCACCCAATGTACGTGCCCTGCTTTTTCTGGAGTTTGTGCATGTGAGCGAATGCCGTTGACATCAAGCCCTATTTGTCGCCAAATCTCAAACGTGCGGGCATTAATGACGTGAGCAGCAGGAGCGCGCTGAGTAGAAGGTCGTCGGTCGATGATGCGCACTGAGAGCCCAAGCTCGTGTGCAAGAAGCGCGCCGGTGAGCCCAACAGGACCAGCGCCAACAATAAGAATGTCGGTTGTCATGAATGGACCTTTAGAAAACACCTTCGTAGCTGCCGCCATCGAGTTGAATGTTTTGCCCGCTCAAGTACCCCGCTTGCGCAGAGCATAAGAAGGCAAACGCATCACCCAACTCTTCTGGGCGCCCCAGGCGGCCAGCCTTAATAGATTTCACTTGGTCTGCACGTGCTTCTTCGTAAGTCATGCCGCGCACTTGCATCATGACTTGCGCCATTTGTTCTTGTCGATAGGTGTCGAAGCGTTCAGGTAGCAATTGATTAACGGTGACATTGAATTGTGCAAGATCTTTGGAAAGACCTTTTAAGACACCGGTAAGGCCAAGTCGCGGCCCGTGTGAAAGTGACATTGCCGAGTGTGGAGACTTCACCATTGCAGAACTAATAGCAACGATGCGTCCGAAACGTCGTTCACACATGCCAGGAGTGACGCGCTGAACGAACATCAGCGGCCCAATAAGTGTCTTCTGTAGTGATTCGGAAAAGTCTTTCTCTGCAATATCTTGAAAAAACTTTGGTGATGGCCCTTCGCCATTTAATAAAACGATGTCGGGCTGGGGGCAAGCTTCAAGCAGTAGTACTTGTGTTTTCTCAGTTGATGAGTCACCTACAACAGCACTCGCAGAAATGCCGTACTTCGCAGCAAGTTCACTTGCCGTATCGTGCACGTCTTTTTCAGTTCGTCCATTAATGACAACATTGACGCCTTCGCGAGCGAGGCTTTCTGCACATGCTTTGCCGAGGCCTCGGCTCGATGCGAGAAGAATGGCGTGGCGACCACGAATTCCTAGGTCCATAACAACTCCTAAATGAGTCCGCGAGCTTCGCGGGCAGCCGCAATTTCAAGCAAGTCGGGTTGGTTAATAAAACTCTCGGGCTCTTTTGGACCCCATACGGAAAATCCTGCAGGGCCATCGGCGCCTTCCCAGTCACGCTTGCAATGGTTGCGCTCCCAGTCTTCGTCGTCGGTAATTTGGTCCATGTCGGAGAAGAACTCAAACATATTTCCGGAAGGGTCGGTGAGATACCAAAACATGTTTGCACCCAAGTTGTGGCGCCCAATGCCCACCACGTTTGCGTCGGGGCGGTCGGCAAGTACTGCCATTCCTGCTTTGCCAATGGCGTCAACATCGTCAACTTCTAATGCGTAGTGATTGATGTGACTAGTGAAACCAGGGTGAATAAAAAGGTTGTGGTGGTCGGTCTCAACGCGCATGAAGGTTGCGAAGCCATTGAGCACTTGGTCAGACACCTTAAAGCCCAAACCATTGACGTAAAAATCGGTAGCTTTTTCAAAGTGTGGAGTACCAAGCACTACGTGCCCTAAGCGACGCGGCGGCCGGGGTGATGATTCGCCCAATACATCGGCTCGTTCACCGACACGTAGTGGATTGCCTGGCCCATTGAGAGTGCGCACTGGAGGAGCCGTCAACGGGGTGGGTGTGCCTACTTCAATGAGAATCTGATGCCCAAAAATAGGGTCTATGCAGGTGAGTGTTGTTCCCTGAATTACTGACGACACGCCCATGTCGGTGAGGTTGCGAGAAATAAGTGCCAAGTCACTTTCGTTTTCACAACTGAGATGCATTGCAGACAGGTGCCGATATGTGTCTTCAACAATGCTGATTTGTTTTTTTCTGTCGGCAGTACCAAGAGCACCTGAAGCATCGGCAAGAAGACCGTTCTTCAGCCAAAAATCTTTCAGCTCTTGCGGATTCTTGACCGCCAGTTCAATATCAAGCAGACCATTGAGTGCCATAACTAGCTTCCCTTCGTGAAGTTGCTGACGCGGCGACAAACATTACGCATAGTGCCGATTCCGTTAATAGTGGTGGTGATGACGTCGCCATCGCGGAGAAACTTTCCTTGGGCAGCTCCAACACCATCGGGTGTGCCCGTGAAAATAATGTCGCCTGGGGAAAGCGTGGTGATGTGTGAGAGATATTGAATGAGGAATGGCACATCAAAAATGAGATTCTTAGTGTTGTCGCTTTGACGCACGTCGTCGTTAATGCGAGTTTCTAAAGTGAAATCATTGAGGTTTGAGAAATGATCGGTGGAGTAGACAAAGGGGCCAATAGGGCCAAAGGTATCGAACGATTTGCCTAAATCGAAGTGCGGTGGTTGTGCTGCAAATTGCACCATGCGGTCAGAGATGTCTTGACCAATGGTGACTCCGGCAACGTGGCTCCATGCGTCAGATGCGTCAATATCTTTTCCTGCAGTACCGATGACAACAACGAGTTCTACTTCGTAGTCAACAGCATCGGAACGTAGCTCAACATCTGCCGTAGGGCCAACAAGGCACGATGGGAATTTGGTGAAGACCAAAGGATTCGTTGGCAATTCCATTGCACTTTCTGCAGCGTGGCTCTTGTAGTTGAGACCAACGGCAAAGCAATTTTTGGGTTGCGGTACTGGCGGGCCAAGTGTGACCTCGGCAAGTTTTCCCGTTGGGGTCAATGCCTGAAGTTGTGCAGATAATGCATGCAGCTCGGGAAGTTGCGCAATGGCGTGCATTGGGTTGCTCGAAACAGTTCCCTTGCTCGCGCCTTCGGTGTCGAAGTAGTGATCGCCTTGAATAAGTACTGCCCGGTTATTGATGTTCCCCAAAATGAATGCCATGTCGAATAGTACGACTTCAAATTGTTTGATGTCAAAGTAAATCGGTACAGTGGCGGTGTGGATCACCAGCAACTCATCAGCGAAACCTTAGAAACATGGGCCAAAGAGCGCCCCGACCTGAATTTCGCAGCAATGGGCATTGGTCTGAAATTCGACATCATTGCCACAGCAACTATGGGTTTGGCAGCCGAGGAGATAGCTGAACTTGGCATCAACCTCGGTGAATTTGATGTGCTTGCCACCTTGCGACGCAACGGAAAAAACGGAGTGCTGACGCCCACTGAAATTGCTTCTGCAGCATTGGTGTCGCCGAGTGGCCTTACTCACCGTCTGACGCAACTTGAAAAAATGGGTCATATCATTCGACAAAACGACCCAAATGACCGACGCAGTTCACTCGTGCGGCTCACTCCTCAAGGTAGAAAAATTGCCGATATAGCAATTGAACGCATTTCAGAACATGCAACGCAGCAGGTCAGTAGCTTCTCTGCAGATGAAGTTGAAGTACTGAATACTGCGCTCGACAAAGTTTTATTAGTGATCTCGCAAAGGCTTACTGCGAAATAGAGTCACCAAATAGGAAAATATCAAGTCAGCTAATTCAGATTTCATACCGATTTAAGAGGGATGGAATCTGCTTTCAATAGCAATGCTGCGCGCTTAGCTTTTGCTCTATGAAAAAGCTCATTGTCATTTCATTCATGTTGGTATCAGTCTTATTTGCAGTAAAAGATTCACATCACGCGGCCGCTAAACCGATAAGCGATGAAGTGGAGATTTGCCATCGAACCTATTCAGTGGAAAAACCTTACGTACGAATCATCGTTGCCCAATCGAGCATCGGGTCTGGGCATGGCAAGCATGGTGGAGAATCCCACGATGAATACTCGCAAAAACTTTTTCCCGATGGAAAACCCTTTCCCAATGTTTTTAACTTGAAAATGGTCTATGAACCAGCTTCGGAAAAACTGTGGGGAGACATCATCCCGTTAACCGATGTCAGTGGAAACAAACTCATCGACGAAGCTGCAGATGCTGCCGGCTTGAACTATTTCGATGAGGGACGTGCCATCTATGACGGAATAGGAGACTATGCGGGCCTGTGCGCTTCTTCATCAACAGACGAAGACGGATCTACAACTACGTCAACGATTGCCGATTCGACGACAACCACATCAACGGTTGCGGATTCAACAACTACAACGTCGACGGTTGCGGATTCAACAACTACAACGTCGACGGTTGCGGATTCAACAACTACAACGTCGACGGTTGCGGATTCAACAACTACAACGTCGACGGTTGCAGATTCAACTACCACTACGTCAACAGTTGCAATATTTGCCACGACTACGACCGTTGCATCTAGTAGCACCACAGCACCTACAAATTCACCAACTACGCCGTCTACTTCAATTGCTCCTTCGTTGAGTGCAATCAAAGAGCCGGTTCCGGAAATATTGGTGCGCTCTAACGGAAAGTTGAAAGGACATCTGTGGATCGACGCCAATAGAAACGAACTCGACGACCGAGATGAGGAATCAATCTACTTGGCAGTCATCACAGTACGTGCTGCGCCAGGAAACTCGAGTGTCAGTACCTATTCTATTTTTACAGATGTAGATGGTAATTATCTGGTGAACAGTATTGAGCCTGGAAAGTGGCTTGTTGAGTCTACGACCCTCTTAGGAGATAATTACGAAAACGTGACACTGAGTAAATTTGTAAAAGCTTCTAGCCTGGAAGAATTGACCGTGACTGTAGTCTCGCTTGAAACAGCTGAAGCCGATTTCGCTTACGCAACAAAGGTCAGTACTCAGTCAAAAATTATTGCTAGCGCAGAAACGAAGCCACAAGTTGATGCACTTCCAATAACGGGCTCTGGAAACTCTCGATCGCTATTAGTGATAGCAGTACTTCTGATGATGATCGGCTCAATAGTCATCAAGCGTGACGTTAAATAGCTTTTGATGTCAGTATTAGGAAATTTTGGAAGGAATGACACGGATCTAATGAGAAAATAGGATTCGACAAAGGTGGTAATGTAAGAAATGCCTTTAGTTAAATTAGATGCTGATGATTTAACTAATATATTTCAAGAACTGGAAAAGAACTGTGCAGTACACCAACCGGTATTTGACTCCAGTGGTCAGATTATCGATTGTCTTCTTCTTGCTTGGAACTCATTTTTTGCTGACAAAAGAAACTATGAAGTTCGTCATGGTCAATCAATGGTGGAGTTCTATGCTGATCCAGATGAAGCCCTGAAAGTGGTCAACAAAGTATGGATTGAAGGCAGTGCGCAGCAGGAGTTTAATCCGTCGCAGACCAGAAGCAACAATCATTATTGCGGATCAGAAAATTATGTCGTTGAGGTTTTTTGGCAAAAAATTGCAGGTCATATTGTTGAACTCAGTGGACCGCACTCATCGGCGCACCAGAGTGTTGACGCAAAATTAGAAGTCATAGAAATTGAACATGATACAGAAACTCGCGCGCAGTTATCCGATGAGCGAAATCGAATTTCCCGCGACCTCCACGACTCGGTTATCCAGCAGATTTATGCCGCAACAATTGGCTTGAAAAGATCAATATCAAGTATTCAAGATCTGAGTACAAAAGAAAATATCGAGAAAGTCATTCAGATGTTGGGAGACGTAATCGTAAGTATTCGGGAAGAAGTAATGGGAATATCCGAGGGACCCATTGATGACATTGAAAATGAAGTGAGAAAAATCGCAAAGATTTACACGGGAAACAGCGATCTAGCGGTTTTCGTTACTTGTGAGGGTGAGCTACATATTCCTTCCGGCGTAGCTGCTCACGTTCGCTTGGTACTGAAAGAAGCAACTTCTAATGCGGTTCGACACGGGAAGGCCTCGAGAATCGATGTTTCATTTGAAAAGAATAATGAGCAATTCAGCATGAAATTCACCGACAATGGAATCGGATTTGGGAATACTCCAAAGGCAGGAAACGGTTTAGAAAATATGAAATTCCGCGCACAGAGTTTGGGTGGATCAATGAATGTTTTAAATCACAATTTAGGAACCACATTAAATTGGGCGGTTCCTTCTAACAATATGAACTGGCGGGAATAATGACAACCGAAAAAATAGGCATTGTGATTTGTGATGACCATGAGTTGGTAAGAGAGTCGCTATCGCTCTATTTGTCTGAGGTTCCAGGGTTTGAAGTATTGGGCACTGCACATAATGGCGAAGTACTTTTGGAACTATTGAAAAGTACTCGACCAGACATTGTTCTTCTTGATGTGCAACTTGTTGATGAGTCTGGTCTAGATATCTTGCGCAGTGTTCGTGAATTTAATGCTTCGCAGGCAGTCATCATGCTGACCACCTTTAAATCAGATTCTGTTCTAGTTGATGCATACGAATCTGGTGCAGCGGCCTATCTATTGAAATCTGCCCACTTAGATGAGATGCTATTGACAATTCGCAACGTCGCAAAGGGTGAGAGGCCATTTGATTCTGGGGAAGTACTTCATGCAATGAAGAGACTCGATGAAACAGGGCTAAATCTCATTAAAACTCTCGATGAAACTGATCGCAGCATTTTAAGAGAGTTGGCGAAAGGCTCCAGCGATCAGCACATTGCTGCTGTTGTATTCCTCAGTGTTCAAACCGTACGAAATCGAGTGTCTCGATTGTTGAGAAGATTCGGAAGAGACAATCGAACACAAGTCGCGGTATTTCTGGCAGCTTTGCCCGAAGGAACCCTTTAGGCGCCTCTTGCGGGGTCATGAGGTGCACTAGGGCCTGGCATTGCCTGTCATGCGAGCATGAAGCTAGTCCATGTTGAGTACCCCCCTCAGATCTGAGAGAATAGGGAAGGCGCATCGGGGGATACGCCTTGGCCTATATATGAGGGGGCAGTGATGGCGCAATCAGATGTCGATGTAGTGGTTGTGGGTGCTGGCTTTGCAGGAATGTACTTATTGCATGAACTACGCAAAACAGGCTTTAGCTATCGGGTGCTGGAAGCCGGCGACGATGTGGGTGGCACCTGGTACTGGAATAGGTACCCCGGAGCGCGTTGTGATGTTTCGACCACCGATTACCAATACACCTGGGACCCTGAACTGCATGAGCAGTGGCAGTGGTCGGAAAAACATGCAGCCCAACCAGAAATTTTGCGCTACGCACAATTCGTCGCAAAGAAACACGACCTGTATTCAGACATCGAATTCAAGGTACGTGTCAATGGAGCACAGTGGAATGAGAAAACAAAACGATGGAGCATTCACACATCAACTGGCGAAACAATTACATGTCAGCACTATGTGATGGCAACCGGATGTTTGTCGGTGCCTAAAGAACCCGATATCGCGGGCACTGAAAAATTCACTGGGAATGTGTACGTCACTGGCCGTTGGCCTCATGAAGGCGTCGACTTCACTGGCAAGCGAGTAGCAGTCATTGGTACGGGTTCGTCGGGTATTCAATCAATTCCCCACATTGCTGACCAAGCCAAAGAACTTGTGGTCTTTCAGCGCACACCAAACTTTTCAATGCCTGCATTCAATGGGCCTGCTCCGCAGTATCGCGTTGAACGTTTAAAGGCCGATCGTGCGACGTATGAACGTGAGGCTCGCTATTCGGGTACGGGTGTGCCATTGGAAGATTCCACCGTTTCTGCATTGTCGGTAACACAAGAAGAAGCTTTTGAAATGTTGGAAGCAGCATGGCAAAAAGGTGAATTGCTGTCGTTGGGTAATACCTTTATGGACTCTGCAATTAACCGTAAGGCAAACGATGTTGTTGCCGAGTTCATGCGCATGAAGGTGCGCTCGGTTGTGAAAGACCCTGAAGTTGCAGAACTGCTCAGCCCATACAAACACGGGTACGGCACAAAGCGTCCATGCATGGATACGGGCTATTTCGAAACGTTCAATAAACCACACGTACGACTCGTTGATTTAAATGCTCAGCCCATTCGCAGCATTACGGAAACCGGAATTGACTTTGGCAATGAGTCAAAAGACTTCGATGCCATTGTGTACGCCACGGGGTTCGATGCAATGACCGGCGCAATTGTGAATGTCGATATTGCTGGTAAAGACGGAGTAACTCTGAAGGACAAGTGGGAAAATGGCCCACTCACGTACCTTGGTCTCACCTCTGTTGGTTTCCCCAACTTGTACATGATCACGGGGCCGGGCAGCCCGTCGGTGTTGTCGAACATGATGGTGTCTATTGAGCAACACGTCGATTGGATTCGCGACACATTGGTGCATATGCGCGACAACGGCTTCGACACTATTGAGCCAACTCCTCTTGCTGAAGAAGGTTGGCGTGTGCATTGCACCGATTGTGCCGATATCACCATTTTCCAAGAAGCCAACTCGTGGTACATGGGTGCAAACGTTCCTGGCAAACCTCGCGTGATGTTCCCCTATATAGGAGGTGTGGGTCGCTATCGCATGGCCTGCGAAGAAGTAGTGGCGAAGGGTTATCTGGGCTTTGAACTTGCTAGTGGAGCAAAGAAGCAGTGCAACGATGGATTAGTACGAGAAGTGCAGCCCGACGTTGACATGGTGCTCGACTTTATTTCAACGCTCAATTTGCCAGCAATGGAAACAATGAGCCCCACCGAGGCTCGTGCATTTTCCGAAGCATCGTCGGCAATGCGCCCGAGTGGCCCTGAAGTTGGCGAAATCACCGACGGAGTTCTGCAAGGTGCCGGTGGCAACCTTGAATATCGCCTGTATCGCCCAGCAACCCCTGGCCCGCACCCTATTGCTGTGTATTTCCACGGTGGTGGTTGGGTATTTGGTAGCCATACATCAGACGACCCACTGTGTCGTGACCTGTGTATGCAGTCGAACACGCTCATTATTTCAGTGAACTATCGCCACGCTCCAGAGGCACCATTTCCTGCAGCGGCAGAAGATGGTTTTGCTGCACTGAAGTGGGTGCACAAGAATGCTGCAGCACTGGGTGGTATTCCAGAAAAAATCGCAGTGGCTGGTTGGAGTGCCGGTGGCAACGTTGCTGCAGTTACTGCACAAATGGCTCGCGACACAGGTGGGCCACAACTCAGCGGGCAACTTTTGTTGTGCCCCGTGACCGATGGTTCGCAACAACACGCTTCGCACCGTGAAAATGGAGAGCGCTTTATTCTTACCAAGTCGCTCATGGAATGGTTTTGGAATCACTACGCCACACCAGAGCAACGCAAGAACCCGCAAGCTTCACCATTGCTTGCTGCGTCACTCGTAGGGTTGCCGCCAACAATGTTGGTGACATGCCAATTCGACCCTTTGCGCGATGAGGGCAACGCGTATGCCCGTGCCCTGATGCAAGCAGGAGTACAGGTAGAGCACGTGGAAGCACGCGGCCATATTCACACTTCAATCACTATGGTCGACATGTTGCCTTCGGGGGCTCCGCATCGGCGAGAAATGGCCCGAGCGTTACATGGGTTTTTCACAACGTAAGAATGAGCCCAATTTGGCCACGGACGTCCCTATTCACAGTTGTGTTCGGGTAGCGTCGTCGAATGTCACGTTTTCATAATCGCCGCAGCATTTTTCTTGTAGTAGCTCTTCTTGCAGGTGGGGCAACCCTTGTCTCATGTGGCAGTAGTTCGCCGAGTAGCGACACGGCGCTCGCAACTGCCGACACTTCAACAGGTGGGGCAACACAGACCACTGTCTCTGCCCAAACCAAAGAGCCAAAAGTAACTTTGCCAAAAGTTGCTCCTACCAAGTTGGTTATTACCGATATCACAGAAGGCACAGGTGTTGGCGCGGCAGCGGGCGACCTTCTTGCAGTTCACTATGTTGGTGTATTGAGTTCCGATGGCACTCGATTCGACGGCAACTTCGGCTCAAGTCCATTCAGCTTCACGCTCGGCAAAAGCCAAGTCATCAAAGGATGGGACGAAGGCCTCGTAGGTTTAAAAACTGGTGGCGTACGTCAACTAGATATTCCTGCTGCCCTGGCTTATGGAGATGCAGGTTCTGGTGCAGTCATTAAGCCTGGAGCTGCCCTGTCATTTGTGGTGGAAATGGTAGGCATCATTCCGGCCACGAATCCGGCCGATGAACCAAAAATCACTATTGCGGGCGCAGCGCCCACTGCAACTTTGCAGAGTAAAGACCTCATTGTTGGTAAGGGCGCTGCCATTGCCGCTGGCGACACAGTTGCTCTTCATATTGTGGCGTACCGCGGCGATACGGGCGAGAAAATTACCAGTACTTGGCCAGAAGGTGCTCCGGTCAGCCTCACCTTGGAAGAGGGTGGCTCTTTGCCGGGCATTATTAAAGGTGTTCCAGGAATGAAAGTGGGAGGACGTCGTCAAATGACCATTCCTTTTGCCGATGCCTTTGGGGCAGATGGAAACTCAGAAATGAAATTGCCAGCAAAAACCGACCTCGTGCTCGTGGTCGACCTCATCGCTGCCTTGTAACTCGGGCTTTGGCCCCAGATAGGGCCGACTGGTAACCATGAGATTCAGAAGTAAGATGAATCCATGTTTAATCATGGCAATTCTGTCCATCAGGGCCCCTCTGCATCTCGTGCGGCGCTGACATTTTTACTTTTCATTGCCCTGGGCCTTGGAGTGGTGAGTTGCGGTAGTTCTTCATCTGACTCTCGGCAACGCAACGCCACCTTGGTAGCCGGAACGAAGTGCACTTCTCCTGGTCAGGTGAAGACCATCTCGAAGCAGAAGGTTATTTGTGCAACCATGTCTACCGGAAAATTTTGGTATGCAGTCGCAAAAGAAAAGCCATGGGTCTGCATCAAACTTGGCGGCAATCGCAAACAGGTTGGCGTGTTTTCGGTCTGTGGGAAAAATAGCAAAGGGAAACGTCGTTGGTTCTTCACCAATATTTTGATGCCAACTCCAAAGGGTCTCCAATCAACTGATCCTGGCGCAATTGAATATGTCGACAGGCTCAACCCAACGGGTGACTCCATTCCATTGCCAGATAACCCGGCGGCATTTGGAATAGTTGAAACCACTACAACGGTGCCTGGTGCAACAACAACCACCGTGTTTGGTGAAACCACTACAACTGCTCTTGGCGCTACAACAATTCCTGCAGAGGCCACAACAACAACTGAATTTATTGCGCCTGAAGTGAAGTGCACTGCAAAGGTTGGCGACACCGGTCCCGGCGGTGGACTTGTGTTCATCGATGCGTCAACTGCTGGCAATGCTGCTGGTGTGTGTTTTGAAGCCGCGCCAGCAACATGGGCATTGCCTTGGGGTTGTGCGAGCACAATGTTGGTGACAGAAGATCTAACTATTGGCACTGGAAAAGAAAACACTTCGGCAATTATTGCGTCTTGTGCGGCAGCAGAAGATCAGACCACGATGTTTGCAGCGAAATTTGCTGATCAACTTCGCGCGGGAGGCAAAGACGATTGGTTCTTGCCATCGCAAGACGAACTGAAAGAGCTGTATACGCAGCGCAAACTCTTTGCAGATTGTGGAAAAGGTAAATGCGCGGCAGACCTTGCCGCGAGCACGTATTGGAGTTCATCGCATGGAGGCGCAAGCGATGCCGTAGCTATCAACTTTGTCGCAGGCAGCGACCCGGTAAATGAACCGCAAAAAACAATCCATTTCGTACGCCCAGTGAGGTCATTCAAGTGAAAATTCTCGACCACACCTCGCAGCGTTCATCGTTACGTCAACCGTTAGCACTTGTTGCCTTTGGCATCGTTGCCGCAATGGCAATGGGACTTGCTGGTTGCGGTTCATCCTCCGATAGTCGTCAACGTAATAGTGAAATTACCCCTGCCGATATTGCCTGTGCCGACGGTGGTGCATGCGTTATTGGCGATACAGGCCCAGGTGGCGGCATCGTTTTTATTACTCCACAATCAAAGGGAAATCCGCGCAGTGACTATTATCTCGAAGCTGCACCACTCAATGGGATGGCAGCAGAAAACTGTACAGAAGGAAGCAAAGGCACTGGAATAGGCGAGGGAAAGAGCAATACGCTGGGCGTAGGGAAATCATGCAACGACGGTGAAGTGCTCAATGCAATCAAACTGGCAAGCGATTTGGTGTTCAATGGTCTTGACGACTGGTTCTTGCCTTCACAAGATGAACTCGTTGCTCTGTACCAAAATAAAGACCTCTTCGTTTGTCCGGCAAATGGCTTGTGCTCTACTAATTTCACTGCAGAGAACTATTGGAGTTCAACGTACTCAACTAAGGGTGAACCAATTGCGCTGAACTTTGCAACAGCCGAGAGTCAACCTGTAGCTGCAGATCGCGCCAGTAATTTTGGCGTGCGCCCCGTTCGTGCATTCTCTACTTTGCCAGCAGCCCCAACCGATGTTGTAGGAACATCGGGAACGAAGTCTGTTGCATTGAACTGGACAGAACCACTTCCGAACGGAAGTAGTGCAATCACTAGCTACAAAGTTTTGCAGTCGTCAAATGGTGGTTCTACTTGGATTCCCGGTGTTCTTGGTGCAGACAAAGTTGTTACTGGCCTGAAAGACGGAACGTCATATAGTTTCAAAGTTGCTGCAGTAAACAAAATGGGCACAGGTGAATATTCTGAGCCATCAAAACAGGTTCGTACCGAGTTGGCACCGTGTGCGCCTTCATCTGCTGAAGTGGGCACAAATACCGTGCTCACCTTTAGTGCAGAAGAAAGTTGTACTTGGATTGTTCCCGCAGGAGTCACTTCAATTGACACGTTGGTTGTTGGTGGCGGAGCTGGCGGTAGCAACCAAGGTGGAACCGCAGGCGGCGGTGCAGGTGGATCGATGCTCAATGGCATTGCGGTTGAACCAGGAGCGAAAATTGTGACCACAGTTGGCCAAGGTGGCGTTGGCGCCACAAGTGGGCCAGATGTTGCTGCAGGAAACGGTTTTGATTCTTCGCTACTCATCGACAAAACAGAAATTGTTGGCAATGGTGGTCAGGCTGCCAAGGGTGGAAGTGCAACTCACGGTTTTGCTGGTGGCGATGCTGGTAAGGCTGGATACAGCAACTACTTCAGTGGACAAAAAATTGTTTACGGTGCGGGCGGCATTGTTGCCACCGACACCACGGCTGCAACTGCGGCAACCTCAACTGGTAATGGTGGCGGCGCCGTAGCTGGGAATACTGCAGGCGGCGCTGGCGGTTCAGGTGTCGTTGTTATTCGTTATGCAACAGACCCGCTCAATGCATTCCCCGCATCGTTCGGAACTCCGTTTGCACGTTATGTGGCAGGTGATTATCAATCTGAAGATAGTGCACGTAAAACCTGGGTCGATTCTTCAGGCAGCGATCGCCATGCGGTTGATGTAACTGGAGTACCAAAGATTGAAGTGGGAACCGGCAACGGGGCAACAGGAAATATTGTTGCTGTTGCAGGTGGCACAGAAGATGCAATCACTTTCCCAAGTGAAGTGCTGCCAGAGAAGTACACCTTGTTCCATGTATCGCGTTATGCCGGTGAAAACCAAGGTCGCATCATCGCAGGGAAAACTGGTGACTGGTACTCAGGATTCGACAATGGACAAGTAGGTGTTGCCCAGCACAACTCGGTGATGAAAGATAATGGTGGGGAATCACATAGCAACTGGTTATTGTCATCCGACAAGAACACCGTATATCGCGCAAATGGCGTGCAGGTTTCCACGAACTCGAACGGCATGTCATTGAGTGGTCCACTCACAGTGAACGGAAGCAATGGTGAGCCCAAGCGAGCATCAGATTGGCAAGTAGCTGAAGTGCTGGTGTACAAAGGCGAACTCACGTTGGCTCAAATTCAACAGATGGAAAACTATTTTGCACGTACTTACGGCTTGCAAGGGAAAAATGCCGCAGGTGTCAATGTTGGTATTTTGAGTACGAAGGCTATTAAGGCAAAGCAAATAGACGAAAAGTCAATTGACCTCACTTGGAAAGCACCTACCGATACAACAAACCTCGATGACTACATTGTGGAATATTCCACAGATAAGAAAACTTGGAAGCCATATGAACATGCACCAACAACAAACACCAAGATCACAGTTAGTGGACTCGATGATGTTTCGGAATATGACTTCCGCGTTACTCCTAGCTATGTAGATGTAACCAATGAGCAAACTGATGCAGGTGCAGAAGCAGTTGCTATTAAAACCATTGCTCGTGCGCCAACCGATGTGTCGGGTGTACCTGGCGATAGCAAGGTGACGGTTTCTTGGACTGCGCCAATTGCCACGGGCAATACGGCAATTACTCGTTATGAAGTGAAGTACTCCACCGCAGTTGATGGTGCATACCTCACGGTTGACGACAACACCATTGCCAAGAGCCCTGCCATTGTTGATGGCCTGAAAAATGGCACTCCTTATTTCTTCAAAGTGGCGGCTGTCAACACAGCTGGCCCTGGTGACGACTCGGCACCTTCTGACGCAGTCACTCCACGCACAGTTCCTGGTGTTCCCACCAATGTGAAGTCGCTTCCCGATGCCACAGGTGGAGTAGATGTTTCGTGGAATGCGCCGACGTCTGACGGTGGTTCAGTTATTACTGCCTACGTAGTGAAGTCGTGTTTAGGCACACAATGCTCTACACAGGAAACTGACGGCGTAACAAAAACACTGTCACTCATCGATTTAGAAATTGGCAAGGCGTATACCTTCCAAGTGGCTGCTACAAATGCCGCTGGAACCGGGCCTTATTCCGACATCACTAAAGCCACAACACCACGCGTCAAGCCTGGCCAACCAGTTGATGTTGCTGGCGAAGCGGGCAACGCAGAAGTGGCACTTTCTTGGTCGGCACCTGAAGTATCTGGTGGCTCAGGAATTACGAATTACACCGTGGAATACTGCGCACTCAATAAGTGTGTTGTTGCGCCTGATGCGCAATCTGCCGAGACATCACGCACCATTGCTGGTCTCACTAATGGTGTTGCGTATACATTCCGTGTAGCTGCAACTAATGAAGCAGGCACTGGAGCGTATTCACTTCCTTCACCAGCCATTACGCCACGTACGGTTCCCGATGCTCCAACCGATCTCGTTGTGCTTCCCGATAAAGCTGCAAATTTCGATGTGTCATGGGTAGCTCCCGAAGTAAATGGTGGCGCTGCGCTTACTGACTACGTCGTTGAATACCAAAAAGATGGCGGTGTGTGGACGAAGTATGTTCATGAAGCTTCCACTCAAACATCGGCAACTCTGGAAAACCTCACGGTGGGTGCCGAGTACTTGGTGCGCGTCGCAGCAGTCAACGTCGCTGGTACTGGGAAATTTGTCACTACTACTGCAGTTGTTGTTC
>CANFUE010000035.1 GCA_947450115.1 Acidimicrobiaceae bacterium
CCCGTCGAACCACAGGTGTATTTACTGAGCGAAGCAGCCACGGCATTAAAAGACTTAGAGGAGAGGCGAGTAGCTGGCAAGGTTGTACTCGTTGCCGACGACGCGAAATAGGTAGTCTGAGTAAATGGCTACTCTCAAACCTTTCAAATTCGGCGCAAAAGCAAAAACCGCAGGCAGCGGTAAAGAATGGGCAGATATTGCCAAGCAAGCTGAAGACTTGGGTTATGTCTCGTTGCAGATGGACGATCATTACACCAAACAGTTCGCGCCAGTGCCGGCCTTGATGGCTGCAGCTGCTGCAACAAAGACTCTGCAAGTAGGAACGTTGGTTGCAGGCAATGACTTCCGCAACCCAGTGGTGTTTGCCAAAGAAGCAGCAACAATTGACCTGTTGTCTGATGGTCGATTCATGATGGGTTTGGGTGCAGGATGGATGAAAGAGGACTACACCATCACAGGCATCACTCAAGACACTGCGATGACACGTATTGAGCGTCTTGAAGAGGCAATTACTGTGATGCGCGGCTTGTGGGGTGCTGGTCCGTTCTCGCACCAAGGACGGTTTTACAGCGTCTCTGAAATTGACGCTCAACCAAAACCGATCTCGAATATTCCCATCACCGTCGGTGGTGGCGGGCCAAAGTTACTTGCCATGGCAGCACGCAAAGCGGATGTCATTGGAATTAACCCAAAAATTGTTGGCCGTTCCATTAACCCTCGCTCGATGGCTACTGCAGCTGCAGATGTGGTTGATGAAAAAATTGGTTACGTGAAAGCAGCGGCAGGTGACCGTTTCGACCAGCTTGAATTGCAACTCCAAGTTTTCGCAACAGTTGTTACCGACGACCCCATGTCGGTTGCAGAGAAAATGGCTCCGATGTTCGGCCTGCCGCCAGAAGTGGTGTTGCAGGCACCGTATTTCCAAATTGGAAGTGTGGAGCAAATTATTGAGAACATCACCATGTTGCGCGAACGTTGGGGCATTACTTACATCGCCTTTCAGCAAGATGCAACTGCAGCAATGGCTCCCGTTGTTGCAGCTCTCGCTGGCAAATAGACGCTGACCCGAGAGTTGTGAACGCCGTGCCGGTTTCCGCAGTTGCATCGCGGTTGCGGCCATTTGGAACCACTATTTTCGCAGAGATGTCTGCCCTTGCAGCAGAACTTGGGGCAATTAACCTTGGTCAAGGATTTCCCGACTCTGATGGCCCGCGGGAAGTGCTCGACATTGCTATCAACTCCATCAATGGTGGACTCAACCAGTATCCACCAGGAAACGGAATGCAGGTTTTGCGCGAGGCAATTGCGCAACATCAAGAACGGTTCTACGGGGTGAGTTATAACGCAAACACAGAGGTAATCGTTACTGCAGGAGCCACAGAGGCAATAGCAGGGGCTTTGTTGGGGCTATTAGAACCGGGCGACGAAGTAATTCTCTTTGAGCCGATGTACGACAGTTACCAGGCGTGCATTGCGCTTGCGGGTGCAGTTTCCGTACCCATACTCCTCGAACCTCCTACTTATCGGCCCAATATCTCAGCCCTTGAATCTGCCATCACGCCGAGAACAAAAATTTTGCTCATTAATTCTCCGCATAACCCCACAGGGATGCTGCTCACACGTGAAGAGCAAAAACTGATTGCGCGTATTGCAGAGAAACACAATTTGATCATCCTTTCCGACGAGGTCTATGAACATCTTGTTTTTGATGGGTATCGGCATGCATCTATTGCTGAAATTCCAGAAGCGCGAAATCGCACAGTGGTGATCTCTAGTGGTGGAAAGACATTCAATACAACAGGTTGGAAAGTGGGCTGGGCAGTTGGGCCAGAGCACCTCATAGCGGGAGTGCGCTCTGCCAAGCAATTTCTTACTTATGTCAACGCAGCTCCTTTTCAACCAGCCATCGCACATGGGTTGTCCATGCCAGACAGTTACTTTCTTGAACTGGCAAAAAATCTAGAAAATCGCCGTAACCAGTTATGTGCAGTTTTGGAAGAAACAGGTTTCCATTACTTTCCCTCCTCGGCGACGTATTTCGTCACCGCCGATATCCGCAATATGCATCCAGATGGAGACGGGCGTGAGTTCTGTCTCCGCTTGGCGCGCGAGGCTGGAGTTGTTGCTATACCAAATGTTGTTTTTTATACTCCTCAACATGCGCATCATGGAAAACATCTAGTGCGTTTCGCCTTTTGCAAACAAGAAACTGTAATCTCAGAAGCAGCACAGCGGCTGCGGAGCTGGGTGCAATGAAAATCGCCGCAATTCAGCACGATGTTCAGTGGCTTAATCGAGAGGCCAATTTCTCGCATCTTGAAGCTCTCATTGCAGAGGCCGCTCGTGCGGGGGCCAGGCTTGTTGTATTGAGTGAGATGTTCTCCACAGGTTTTGCAATGGGCGAGAAGTGGATCAATGAATTGCCAGAGCCGTTCAATGGGCCAAGCTCGCAATTTCTGCAACGCATGGCAGGAAATTTTGGAGTGTGGGTAGGTGGCACCTGTGCTGAATTGCCAGAGGTCGCAGGTCAATTACCAGGAAATACATTCATCATGTCTTCTCCGACTGGTGAGTTGACCCGTTACGTGAAAATTCACCCATTTTCCTATAGCGGTGAAGACAAATGGTTTCGAGCCGGGTCAGAAATTGTGACGCTCAACATTGAAGGCGTACGAGTAGGCCTCTTTGTTTGTTATGACCTGCGATTTGCCGAAGAATTTTGGAATATTGCAAAAGATATTGACATGTATCTCTTACCGGCAAACTGGCCAGAGTCTCGCCGGGAACATTGGTTATCACTACTTCAAGCACGCGCTATTGAAAATCAGGCATATGTGGTCGGAGTGAATCGTGTTGGTGCTGGTGGGGCATTGGTGTATTCAGGAGACAGCCGCATTTATGGACCCTTAGGCGAAGCTCTTGCAACAGGAGGCAACACAGAAGAAATCCTCTATGCAGATGTTTCGGAACAACACGTATCGGCAACGCGTGAGTTATTTCCGTTTATGAATGATCGCTAACCAGAATATTTTGGCCACTGTGAAAATCTCTCGAGAGAGATCACCGTATGACGCATCTGTTCTGGTGCAACTGGGTGCGAGATGAGGTAACCCTGTGCTTTGGCGCAACGTAATTCAATGAGCGACTCTAACTGCCGACTCGTTTCCACCCCTTCGGCAACCGTGTCGAGTCCGAGTGCCTCACTCATGGCCAAGATTGTTTTCACTAATGACCGTGCACTGATGTCATCGGCAATGCCGCTGATGAACGAGCGATCAATTTTGAGTCGCTGAATAGGAAAACTTTGCAACAGCGAAAGTGATGAATATCCAGTTCCAAAATCATCAATAGCAATGCGAACGCCGAGTGTATTGAGGCGGCGTAATGCGGCGAGTGCCTGCTCGGGCTCAGTAATCATGATGCTTTCGGTCATCTCGAGCCATAGCTGCGCAGGGGCAATGCGTGAACGAGAGAGTGCCTCGCTGACGACCGAAACAAATTGGGGATCATGAAGCTGGCGTGGAGACACGTTGACTGACATTGAGGCATTGTCGGGGCAAATTCCAGCGTCGATCCAACTGCGGAGGTGCGTTAGCGCTTCAATGAGCGCCCATGCCCCGATAGGTACGATGATTCCTGTTTCCTCGGCAATCGGTATGAATTGTGCGGGAGAGCTTGTTGACCCGTCTTCGCGCTCCCAGCGCATCAGTGCCTCAAAGCCAAGAACATCTCCTAATTGGAGGTCGATGATGGGTTGGTACACAAGAGTGAGCTCTTGCCGCTCTAGAGCACGGTACAGCGCCGTTTCCAGCGTGAGTCGCTGTGTGGCACGCTCGAGCATTGATGCATCAAAAAGGGCTATGCAGTTGCGGCCTGCATCTTTTGCTCTATACATCGCGGCATCTGCATGACGTAACAATTCTTCTGGTGAAGGGGAGTGAGCGCCACTAGAGCAAGCCACTCCGATGCTTGCTGAGACGAATACATCACCTTGCCGCAGTGCTAGTGGCTCGCGAAAGCACTCAAGAATACGTTCAGCAGTTTTCATGGCATCGACATCGCTGAAGCTGTCGGGCTCGAGTACTACAAATTCATCTCCGCTGATACGACCAACAATTGCGTTCAGAGGTACCGCGTTCGTTAGTCGTTGAGCAACGGCCACCAATACATCGTCTCCGGCACTATGCCCAAGTGAGTCATTGATATTTTTAAAACGGTCGACGTCGATGAAATGAACAGTAGGAACTTTTCCCGTTCTCCACGCATTGTCAACAGCTTCCTCGATGTGCTTCAACATGAGTGCACGATTAGGGAGAAGGGTCAGCGCGTCGGTTTGGGCGGTCTTGACAAGCATCGCCTGCGTACGCGCATTGGTGCGCACTGCTTGAACCACTCGAGCTGTTACTGAAGCGGCAAGTACGAAAAGTGAAATTGCGCGTACTAAACGGTCAACCTGATTCCGTGGATCAAAAAGTGCGATGGTGATGAGTGGAATAATGAGCGCAAATGTGGTGAGCACCAAACGGCCAAGCAACGGTTGCCGCTGTCGCGTGGTGCTTCTATGGGTCAGGCTGCGCACAGATGGATGCAGAAAAGTCGCAGATGCCAAAAAGAGACTGATGACGTACGGGGAGTTGAGAAACCGGTCGGAAATGCTTGCATGCCCCGATTTGTCTAGGGCGAAAAGAAAATCTCCGAGGAGAGAAAATGAGATTGCTCCAAAGAGAAACCAAATGGAAGGCGTACGGTTGGCTTCGCTAAAGAGCAAAGAAACAAGAAGGAACAAAACAATTGTGCTTGTTGCAAGCGTGATGCCGCGCAGCACACTCACTACCGTAGGTTCTCCAGTGATGTTGAGCGAAGGTTGCAGTAGCCCAACCCAAATAATGAGCCATGTTCCGAGTGCCACAACTAAAGCATCTCCGAGCGAATTGAGAATGGCGGTTCCATTGCGTCGCAGAGTGACGAGCAGTAATGCACTAGCTAAAAGTATTTGCACGGTGAGAAAGAGAGATTCCGAAACGATGCGTAGTGGTTCAGAAGGTTGTGAACTGTCGGCGAATATTTGCCCGGCAACGGTGAATATTGATACACCTAAAATGACAAGCCATGTTCGAGGGTCTGGTCGGTGGGCAAAGAACCCAATGATGACGCCCACGGCAAGTTGCGCTGCGGCGATGAAATAGAACGTGTTTCCCACCGCGGACGAAGGGGTCAATATATTGACGAGCCCTAGGACCACTCCCACGGCCCCGACGAGCCATGCCATTTGAGAAAAGCTTTTGCGCACTGGATTTTCAGGCTACACATGACCCGAATTGGAGGGGTGGATCAACTACCATGGACCCAGGCGGAGTGCCTCGTTTTTGGAGTACCACTTCTCATGTATGTCACCCGCCACTCTCACGTCGTAGACCTCGATCTACAAGATTCCTTATGGAATCTCTACGTGCGTGCTTATTTGCCTGAGGCGGAACTCACAGCAACCCATGAAATGTTGGATCGTCTGGAGTTCAACGATCAGTTGTCTTTGCACAGCAATCGGGCGTGGGTGGTGTGGGACGACGGAGTTCCAGTAGCCATGACTCTGATCGCGACCGATGTGCGGGCCACCCGCTGGCTATCGGAATTGTATTTCGCCAAGCATTATCCCGAGCGCTTCCGTCATGGGCTCGTGCATTATGTGGTGTGGGCGGTGGTTGACCCTGAGTACGTCGCTAAGGGTGCGGTCATTCATCTTGGGAAGCACGCACTTGCTGTAGAGGCTTCTGAGGGTGCCTTGCTGGTGTTTGACACCCCTGAGAGTAATCAGCCTGAAGCCACCGGCGGGGCGGCTGAATTGATGGTGCGCCTAGCGCGAATGGTCTCTCGGGCTGAGTTGATTCCCATTACAACACAGCGGTACTACGCCATAGATTTCGTTGGTCCGCTCGCAAGTGCAGTGGACTCAAGCCCTGCACAGGAAGCAATCAACGAATCGACCATGCTCACGCACTAGTGAATACGCTACGTTTCATGGAGATGAGTACCACTTCTCCCACGGTTGACGTGGTCATCCCCAATTCTCATTTGATGGCAGATCTCCTGGGGATGCGCGATGAGCATTTGCGTCGGATTGAAGACGCGTTTCCCTCAACGAAAATTTCTGTTCGCGGCAATGTGGTTTCGTTGGTAGGAACAGACTCGGCAAAGGCAGGGCGACTCTTTGAAGAGTTGGTGGTACTGCTTCAAAAAGGTGAGGCCTTCGACTCATTGGTCATCGATAGGTCTATCGACATGGTGCGCAACAATCAGAGCCCAAGCGACGTGTTGACTGATGAAGTGATGCGAGCAGGGAGAGGCCGTGCGGTGAAACCAAAAACCGCTGGGCAAAAACGCTACGTCGATGCTATTCGTGAAAACGTCATCACCTTTGGCGTGGGGCCAGCGGGTACGGGTAAAAGTTGGCTAGCTGTTGCAATGGCTGTGCAGGCACTTCAAGCAAAACAGGTTCAGCGCATTATTCTTACGCGTCCTGCGGTAGAGGCAGGCGAGCGCCTCGGATTTCTTCCTGGTGATCTCATGGCAAAGATCGACCCGTATTTGCGACCTTTATACGACGCGCTGTACGACATGGTCGATCATGAAGGTGCCCAGAAATTGATTGAGCGACAAACGATAGAGGTAGCCCCGTTGGCATTTATGCGCGGGCGTACATTGAACAACTCATTTATCATCCTTGATGAGGCACAAAATACGACTCCAGAGCAGATGAAAATGTTTCTGACGCGAATTGGTTTTAACTCAAAAGTTGTTGTCACGGGCGATATCACTCAAATCGATGTGCAAAACGGTAAAAGTGGTCTTGTGGGTTTGGAAAAAATTCTGACAGGCATCGAAGGCCTTGAGTTCGTGCATTTGACTAAATCAGATGTCGTGCGGCATCGCATCGTTGCAGATATTGTTTCTGCATATGAAGAAAGACAGCGCTGACATCTGAATGGTTGACTTTTTAGGTAGGTTCAAAAAACCAAAGCGTGTTGGTGGCGATGGAGAACTCACGGTTTTTTGTGCGTCAGAGCAATCGGGAATTGCCATCGATCTAGGTCGCTGGCAGCAACTTGCTACTGATGTATTGCAAGCCGAGGGAGTTCGCGGCGCAGCTGAGATGAGTATTTTGTTCGTGGAGTCTCACGTAATGGCTGAAATGAATAGCGTTCATATGGGCAAGTCTGGGCCTACCGATGTCCTTGCTTTTCCTATCGATGCCTTTGTGCCTGAATTCGCTAGCGGTCCTGGAACCGTTTCGCGCGGCCCTGATCGAGCTGGAGAGAACATTGAAGACTCGCCACTTCTGCTCGGAGACGTGGTGATTTGTCCAGAAGTTGCTCTTGCTCAAGCTCCAACACATGCAGGAACCTTTGACGATGAAATTGCATTACTGGTGACGCACGGTTCTTTGCATGTATTGGGATATGACCATGCCGAACCAGACGAGCGAGATCGGATGCAGGGTCGCGAAAAGGAACTCTTAGAGCAGTTCTTTTGGAGATCTGTCGCCCCAGCGCAATTCCGTATAGATCACGCAGAGGACGAACAATGATTGCTTCCACGCCAACTAGTGCCGACTATTGGATGTTGGTGGCAATTTTCGTCTTGCTTGTCTTTCTCATCTTTTTCGGTGTTGCTGAAATGGCGCTATCGAGAATTTCTAAACCAAAGGCCACAGCTTTGGCCGACCAAGGAGTGAAGTCGGCCCGATCACTGGCAAAACTCGTTTCCGACCCTGCGCGCTGGGTAAATCCATTATTGCTCAGCGTCAACATTTGCCAAACAGTTCAAGCCACTTTGACTGGGGTAGTTGCGGGTCGTCTTTTTGGAGCTGCAGGAGTTGCCGTTGGTGTTCTACTAAACGTCGTAGTGTTCTACGTTTTTGCTGAAGCAGTGCCGAAAACTTATGCAGTTTTGTATCCGGAAAGAGCAGCGCTCATTATTGCCAGGCCAACAAGTTTTATCGTTTCTTTTTGGCCACTTCAGTTTGTGTCTCGAGGTCTTATTACCCTCACGAACGTCATTGTGCGCGGTAAAGGTCTTCAATCGGGGCCATTTGTTAGTGAACAGGAATTTCTCGGGATCGTTGAAGCAGCCGCTCAAGACGAAGTCATTGAGCATGAAGAGCGTGAGTTGATTGAGTCGGTCATTGAATTTGGCGACACGGTTGTACGTGAAGTGATGGTTCCTCGTCCCGACATGGTGACAGTCGATCACAATATGACCATTTCTCAGGCGCTAGATGTTGCAATTGCCGAGGGGTACAGCCGCTTACCGGTCATCCAAGAAGGCGAAGAAGATATTGATGTCGTGGGTATTGCCTATACAAAAGATCTGATGCGCGCCGAGCGTGATGGATCGGGTAGTTCCGTCATGACTGAACTCATTCGTAAGGTAGTAATTGTTCCTGAAACAAAGCCAGTGAATCGATTAATGCGAGAAATGCAGCGCGAAAAATATCATCTGGCGGTTGTGGCCGATGAGCATGGTTCAATCGTTGGCATTATTTCACTGGAGGATTGTTTGGAAGAACTCGTTGGCGAAATCGTCGACGAATTCGATGATGATGAAGTTGGCGTCGTGCGTCTTCCCAATGGTGATTACCGTGTCGATGGCAAGATGCCAATAGATGATGTCAATGAGTTATTGGCGACCCGCTTACCCAATTCTGATTGGGATACTTTGGCCGGCTTTGTTTTCAACATGGTTGAACATGTCCCTGAGCCAGGCGAGAGCGTTGAGGCTGAAGGCTGGAGATTCACGGTAGAAGAACTAGTTGGTCGTCGAATACGCACCATACTGATTTCTGCCCAAGTGCAAGATGCAGTAGAGAAGTGAAGTTTTTGAGCAGCCCTAAACGGGGCTAGTTTAGGGAAATGGAAATTTCATTTGAAGGCAAAGTCGCTTTGGTGACAGGAGCCTCTAAGGGCATCGGAAAAGCGATTGCGAAAACACTTGCTGAGAGTGGCGCAAAAGTGATGTTGTCATCTCGCAAAGAAGATGCATTGCGCGAGGCGGCATCAGAAATCAATGGCGCTACAGAGATATTTGCAGCAAATGCTGGAGACATTTCCGCAGGTCGTGACTGCATTGCAGCAACCATCAAAACCTTTGGTGGAATTGACATTCTTGTGAACAACGCTGCTACAAATCCCTATTACGGCGATTCGCTCGGTGTTGATGAAGGCCGGTTCGACAAAACGTTTCAAGTGAATTTAAAAGGTCCATTGTTTTGGACCCAAATGGCCTATGAGATGGCGCTCAAAGAAAAACCAGGCGTTATTTTGAATATTGCCTCTGTGGGGGGAATGCGTACAGAGTCGGGCTTGAGTATTTACAACCTCACCAAAGCAGCGCTCATTCACTTCACTCGGCAACTCGCTAGCGAGATCGGACCCAACCGCGTTGTCGGAATCGCTCCGGGATTAGTGAAAACAGACTTTGCTGCAGTGTTGGTTGACAATTTTGGAGATGCTTTAGCGAAGCGCACACCACTGGGTCGTCTGGGTGAACCTCAAGACATTGCGAACTTGGCTGCATTTCTTGTTTCAGATGCGGCAAGCTGGATTACCGGCGAAACCTACGTCATTGATGGCGGTGCGGGAGTTGCACACTCGTAAAACCATGGGTCTATGGAGTGAGTGTTTCTTTGAGCGCCTGTCGTTGAGGTTTGCCGAGGGCGCTTCGCGGGATGCTGTTCATGATGACAACCTGACGGGGGGCCATGAATCGAGGCAGTGATTCAGCCACGAACTCTCTCCACTCGGCCAAAGAATGCGTAGCCGAGGTAATAGTCGGCACGATGAAGGCAACTACTCTTTGGCCCCACTCGTGGTCGTCTACGCCCACAACGCATGCATCGCTCACGTCTGGGTGATTCATGAGGGCATTTTCCACCACTTCTGGCCAGATATTTTCGCCACCTGAAATGATGAGCTCGTTTCGACGCCCAGTCACTGACAGCTGATGATCTGAGCTCATGCTTCCGAGATCGCCTGTATGTAGCCATCCGTCATTGTCAATGGGGTGGCTCAATTGTTGCTGGTAGTAACGGTTCATGAGGACGGGTCCGCGTACCAAAATTTCTTGATCTGAAGATATGGAAATTTCTACGCCAGTAAGCGCAGTGCGGTTGTACACAACGCCACCCATTGTTTCGGTGAGGCCGTATGTGGTGATGACGTTTGACGGCAAAGTAGCCGGCGGTTTCGCTCCGCCGAGGAGGATGTTTTCAAAAAGTGCGGAATTAATGCGTCCGAGTGCTGTTGCTACGAGTGATGTGTGCGTGACGCCTTTATAGGCGAGGCTCTCTACCTGTTCCACATCAAACTGTGGAACGGTCGTCAATTTGCAATTCCATAAAAGTGCTCGAGAAATCACACCGAACCCACCAACATGGGATGGAGGTAAACAGGCGAGCCAATGCATTTCCGAGGTGACGCCAAAATACTGAGCAACGATGTTGGCGTTGGCGCGCAGTGAATCGTGCGTGTGTATTACTCCCTTTGGGGTGCCGCTGCTTCCAGAGGTTGTGAAGAGCACTGCATCATTCTCGGTGATCGTTGACTCTGGTGATCTAAGAACGCTACGCCCTTCCGTAGTAACGATTTCTTGGACGCAGAAATCTTTAACGAGTTGTTCCTTTTGTTTGTGAGGAAGGCGCTGATCGATGGGAAATGCGCAGCCGCCTGCACTCCAAATGTCTTGAAGCGTTGTCACGAACTCGGCAGATAACGGGATGTCGATACCCACGAGTTTGCGCATATGCAAAGGTTAGACCTCTAATTCGTGAGACACTAATGAGGTGACAGATTCGCAATCACACGTCAATGAAATATCGGCAGCAAAACTCTGGATCATGGGTGCCCGGCCCAGAACTTTGCCAGCTGCGGTGGTACCGGTCTTAGTGGGGGCGGCATTGGCAGTGGGAACAGCGCACCCGGTGTGGTGGCGTATCGCTCTCGCTCTTGTGGTGAGTCTCTCGTTGCAAGTGGGCGTGAATTACGCCAACGACTACAGCGATGGGGTGAAGGGAACCGATGCCGTTCGCGTTGGCCCTTTGCGTCTGGTGGGCTCTGGCCTCGTAGCCCCGAAGTCTGTGAAGCGAGCAGCCCTCTTGTCGTTTGGATGCGCAGCCGTATGTGGGCTCGGACTTTCCTTAGTTACGACTCCGTGGCTCTTGCTCGTTGGAGTATGTGCAATTGCTGCTGGTTGGACCTATACGGGTGGACCTCGACCCTATGGCTACCTAGGTCTCGGAGAGATTTTCGTTTTTATTTTCTTTGGTGTTGTTGCAACATTAGGAAGCGCGTATGTGGTTGCCGAAGAACTCACCAGTGCAATGTGGATTGCGTGTGTTCCGGTGGGGTGTTTTGCTTGCGCTCTGCTGGTTGTGAATAACTTGCGCGACATACCAACCGACACCAAAGTGGGTAAAAACACTCTGGCGGTGCGGCTAGGTGACGCACGAACGAGACAGTTCTTTGTCATCCTGTACGCACTGTCTGCGGCTTTCGTGGTTGCGGTGGCAATTCAAAAACCAGCGGCCATTTTGGGCCTTCTCGGTATTGCTAGTGCACAAGGTGCAGTGCGAGCCGTACGTAGCGGAGCGAGTGGTCGAGATCTCATTGCGGTGCTCGGTGCAACAGGTAAGGCTCAGCTTATTTTTGGTCTGCTTTTCTCACTCGGTTTACTCATCGCCAATCGCTAGCGCGACAAAATAAATTGCGAAACAACTGAGCAGAATTCCGTTGGTTTTTGAAATGGAACTGAATGACCAGAATGTGAAACTTGTGCGTGCTGTGCGGCGGTACCGATGAGCGCTTTCATCTCGACGGCGATTTGCGAGAATTTGTGATCATCTTCGCCGGTGATGAGCAATACGGGCATGGAGAGCTCAGAGAGTCTGTTCCATAAATCTTCTTGAGTACCAGTACCCATTGTGCGCAAGCTCTGTGCGAGTCCGCTCGGATTGTTCGTGAGTCGAATCGACATGTCCATTTCGTCGGGAACGTACCCCTCAAATATTGCTTGTCGTGCCCAATTGTTGAGAAACTCTGCAAGCGGAGTCTGTTCAATTGTTTGTGCAATGTTCTCGTCGGCAACGCGGCGTGCTTGGCGTTCCTCGTTGCTGCGTAGGCCAGGTGTGGCGCCACACAAGATCAAGCGTTTCACCGAACGTGGTGATTGGAGGGCGCAATGGAGCGCAACGCGTGCGCCAAGCGAGTAGCCGATGTACGTGGCTTCACCGCATAGTTCAACAATCTGTTGTGCGGCCTGCCAGAGGTTGCATGTTTCTGAGCTGCTTTCGCCATGGCCAGGAAGGTCAACTGAAATCACTTGTGGTGACAACACACTTAAACCTTGAACAAGCTTCGGAACAAAGTGATGCCATATTTCTTTTGCTTGCGTGAAACCGTGAATGAGAACAATTTTCTCGCGAGAGGTAGTAGGACCGATCGAGGAGAAGCCGAGCATGTTGAGACGTGAACTCAAGAGGTGAGAGTTCGCGTTGCGAGCCTTCGCAGTACGTTTTCGAATACGGCTACATCTTGCGCGCCTGGCACGGTCCATTTGCCATCAAAGACAAAGGTGGGAACAGCAGTGATGCCAAGTTCGCCAGCCAACGACAAATCGCTGAGCACCTCTTCAAGACCTTCGTCAGATGCCAGATACCCGCGCGCGGTCTCAGATGCAATTCCTGCGCGTTGTGCGCACGATACTAAAAGGTCTGTATTGCTGATGTCTTCACCATTGGTGAAGTACGCCTCGAGGAGCGCCTGCTTCAGTACAACTTGGGCCTCTGCGCCATGATGCACAAGAGCGAGGTGCAAGAGGCGGTGAGCTTGCAAGGTGTTTGCGCGTAGGGCGTTTTCCATGTGAAATTCAATGCCGCTGTCGTGTGCGGCTGCAGTGACATGGTTGATGATTTGATGTGCTTTTTCCATGCCGCCAAATTTCTTTGCATACCCATCGATGACAGGGCTAGGTGCATTCCTGGGCGCAGATGGGTCGAGCTGGAACGGGCGAAAGGAGATGTTGATATCGAGTTCAACTCCCTCTGCGGTGAGGTTTGCCAGGGCGGTTTCAAATCGCTTTTTGCCGATGTAGCACCATGGGCAAACGACATCAGACCAAATTTCTACGTTCATAAGGTCACTCTAGAGCAGCTAAGAGTGCAAGTATTTACACCAGAGAAGAAATGGTGAAAAATGACAGCACTAACGACGGCTAATGCACAAGCCACTTTTTGCGCAACCTTGGTTGACGAGTGGATTCGCGATGGAGTGCAATATGCATACGTCGCCCCAGGATCCCGCTCAACGCCCCTGGCCTTAGCCCTGTCGGCACGTTCTGAGATGTCGGTTGAAGTATTCATCGACGAGCGTTGTGCAGCTTTTGCGGCTTTAGGTGTGGGCAAGGCAACCGGACTACCAGCGATTGCCTTGTGTACTTCGGGAACTGCCGCAACCCATTTTTCTGCCGCCGTCACTGAAGCATCGCTTTCTGGGGTTCCTCTCATCGTGTGTACGGCCGATCGTCCACCGGAACTACGAGACGTAGGCGCCGCTCAGACCATTGACCAAACTCATTTGTACGGATCCGCAGTGAGGTGGTTCCATGACCCAGGTGTCGCTTCGTACGATGCAGCCCACACCTGGCGAGCTTTGGCTAACCATGTGGTAGCCCGAACGATGGGTCCCAGTGCAGGCCCCGTACATCTCAATTTGCCATTTCGTGAACCGTTGCTCGGCGAAGTGGTAGATATGCCACCTAAGCGACAGCACGACGCCACATGGTCAGGATTCCACGCAGGGCGTTCGCAGCTTTCTGATTGGGAAATTGATGATCTTGCTCATCGACTAGCAGGACGGCGTGGAGTCATTATTGCAGGTGACGTGGGTGCAGGTTTTGAACTTGCGACGTATACGTCGGCAGTAAGCGTATTGAGCTCGGTGCTGCATTGGCCAATATTGGCATGTCCTCTCAGTGGTGTGCGCGGAGGCTCGGCAAACATCGTTTCGCACTTTGACGGCATTGTGCGTTCAGAAAGTGCTCACGGTGTATTGGCTCCGGAAGTGGTGTTACAGCTCGGTAAGCCTCCTGCTTCCAAGGTTCTTGGGCAATGGGTTGCTTCCACTCATGGTGAAGTCATTGCCGTTCATGGCCCAGGTACTTACCAAGATGCGCAGCATGCGGCCTTCATGCACATTGAGGCTGATGTAGCGAACACGATTGACCGTTTGTGCTCGGTGGTCGCCTCCGTTGGCGATACTCGCGAGCAAGACATTCCATTGCGGTGGAACTCTTTGTGGAGAAACGCTCAGGCGGCGGCGGCCCAAAGTATTGAGCAGGTGTTGTCTGCTGAAGGAGAAGTTTCCGATCCTGCGATTGCGCGCATGTTTGGCGAAACATTCTCCGTCGGCGTGGTTAGTTCGTCGATGCCGGTTCGCGATGTTGAGTGGTTTTCAAAAGGAAAGGAGAATGGCGTTCTCTTTTCCAATCGCGGAGCCAATGGTATTGATGGCGTTATTTCCACCTCTATTGGCATTGCTCAATCTCTGCGCACTCCCGTTGGCGTATACCTCGGCGACGTCGCCTTTCTCCACGATGGATCATCGCTGGTCGGGTTGAAGAATCGCAATCTCAATATGCGTATTGTGGTTGCAGATAATGATGGAGGAGGAATATTTTCTTTCCTTCCTCAAGCTTCACAGGTTGAAAAAGGAGTATTTGAAAATCTCTTCGGTACACCTCATGGCGCAGATATTGCAATGCTGGCCCGTGCTCATGGAATAGAAGTCCTTGAGCCCAAATCGCTGAGTGAATTGAGCACAGCTATGCGAGGCTCAGGTACCGCCGTCATCTTGCTGAAAACTCATCGAGAGAGAAACGTGATTATTCACGAGAAATTGCACGCAGCTATTGCGTCTTCTGTAGACGCTATGACGAATGCATAATTGCGTTCGTCATAGCTTTAAATTTTGATTCTGTCTCAGCAAGTTCTAATTCAGGCTCACTATCGGCAACAATGCCGCCGCCAGCAAACAATCGTGCTGACATGAGGTCTGTGCTGAACTGAGCGCAGCGAATAGTGACTGCCCAGGTTCCGTTTCCTTGTGCATCGCACCAGCCCACAGCGCCGCCATAGCGGCCACGATTCATGTGTTCCACCCTGTTGATGAGCTCAATGGCTTCGGTGCGCGGAAACCCGCCAAGAGCAGGAGTAGGGCTGAGTTCTCGTGCGATCTCGAGAACGTGAGTATTCGTGTCAGATAACGGGCCTGTGACGTGCGTACCAAGATGTTGAACATTGGCAACACTCACCACAGATGGCTCAGGTTCCCAATCGAGATACGAACACCATTGCAGCAATGTGTCGTGCACCATCTCTACAACAACGCGATGTTCAATTTGGTTCTTCTTGCTGGCGAGCAGATCGGCTGCGTTCTGTGCGTCGGTGGCAGGGTCGCCGGTGCGTGGTGTGGTTCCTGCCAAGGGATTGCTATGCACCATTCCATTTTCCATGTGAACAAGTAGCTCTGGTGACGCCCCGACCAAATGATCAATAGAGAATTGGTAGCACGTTGAATATTGTTCGTGAAGGTATGTCACAACCGAATGGATATTGAGAGGGGTGTCAGACTTCAGCTCGATATCTCGCGCAATGACTGCCTTCTCTATATGCCCCGAACGAACAGCAGATCGCGCTTCACTAACAGCCGCTAGATATGTGGTGATAGGTGTGAGGGGAGTGTTGCTCAGCTGGCGTTCTTTATCTTTTTTTTGTTTTACCGGGGAAAGAGACCTCAACAACGATGCGACGACTTCCTCTACATGAACGAGGCGTTCTTTTTCAGACATCTCTGCATCTGTCAACACGGTGATTGAGGTGTATCCATCGCTGAATCGGCGAGCAAAAATATGTGGCACAAACAGGTCTTCTCGTTCTTCCCGTAAGAACGGGAGAAAGCCAAGAGCGATAGGACCATCTTTGTCATGTTCGTCGGTGTAGTGATGTTGAATCTCGCTCAGGAAAGCATGCACCTGAGAAGGCTCGACGCGAGTGAATTGACCAGTGGATGCAACTCCCTCATCGCCATGAACGAAGAGCATCCCGTCTGAACCAGCA
>CANFUE010000036.1 GCA_947450115.1 Acidimicrobiaceae bacterium
AACGAATTTTTAGAAGCAACAAATGGTCAAGGCGGCCTGCATCACATTGCCTACTGGCCCGACGACATGAGCATTGCCGAACAACAAGTGGCACAACTCGGTTGGTCGCTCATCACCGCGGGCGAGCTTGGCCCCACTGGCCGCTTTCGGTATTACGAAACGCCCAACACACAAGTGCACGGTGCAACTGCACCCACAATGGAACTCGCTGAAGTTAATGGCAATGTACGCAACTATTTCCTCACCACCGTTGCTGAACTCAGCCGCACCTTTAACCCGCACACCGACGAACTGATACTGAAAAAGTAAACATGTCTGCTCCCGACGCCGACCGTTTAGAAGTGTGGCGCGAGTTCCTCATTTCCTATGGCGCCCTCGAGCGCATGCTCACTCGCGCCTTGCAAGAAGAATGCAACTTGGCTCTTCCATGGTTCGAAGTGATGGAGGCGTTACATGCCGCCGGCGGGCACATGCGCTTCATGGAACTGGCCGAAAAAGTGATGGTGCACCCCTCGTCGCTCTCGCGCCAGCTCGACAATATGGAAGACGCCGAACTGGTGGCCCGCGAGAAGCTGAATGAAGAAGACGGTCGCGCCGTCACGGTGACCCTCACCGAAGTGGGCCGTGACGACTGGCGCACTGCCAGCGTGGTCTACTACCGCCTCGTGAAACGGGTTTTCACGAATCACCTCACAGAAACCGACGTCATTGCCATGCACCGTGTGTTCGGCAAGGTCCTCGAGGGCTAGGCTAACGAGGCTCACTTTGGGCATTTCGGGGAATATTTAGTTGGAGGAATCATCGTGACAACCGCAGTAATTGTTGACGCAATTCGTACGCCACTCGGCAAGCGCAATGGCAAATTGCAAAATTGGCACCCAGTAGACCTGGCTGCCGAAACATTAAAAGCTCTCATCAGCCGCACCGGCATCGACCCAGCAGTTATCGACGACGTCATCATGGGTTGCGTCATGCAAGTGGGCGAGCAGGGTGTCAACATCGGCCGCAACGCAGTTCTTGCAGCTGGTTGGCCAGACAGCATTCCTGGCACCACCATCGATCGCCAGTGCGGTTCAAGCCAACAAGCTGCACACTTCGCAGCACAAGGCGTTATTGCCGGTGCATACGACGTTGTTGTTGCCGCAGGTGTTGAAGTCATGACACGCGTTCCAATGGGCTCGTCAATGGCCGACGGAAAATTTGGTTTCCCATTCGGACCAGCAGTTGCTGCTCGTTACGAATCAGAAGGTGGCCTTGTTGGCCAAGGCATCTCGGCAGAACTCATTGCCGACAAGTGGGGTATTAGTCGCGACGACATGGACGCATTTGGTGTGCGTTCACAGGAATACGCCGCACGCGCAACCCGCGAAGGCCGTTTCCAGGCTGAAATTTTGCCAGTTCTTGGCGCCGACGGCACCATGATGACTGCAGACGAAGGCTTGCGCGACACCACACGCGAATCGCTGGGCAAGTTGAAGCCATCGTTTCGCCCTGAAGAAGAAGGTGGCCGCGTTACTGCCGGTAACTCTTCACAAATCACCGACGGTTCATCTGCAATTCTCATCATGAGCGAAGAAAAAGCAAAAGCACTTGGCCTCACACCACGTGCACGTTTTGTTGACTTCTCACTTGCTGGTGCAGACCCACGCTTCATGCTCACCGCACCAATTCCTGCAACACAAAAAGTGTTGCAACGTGCCGGTATGAACATCGATCAAATGGATCTTGTTGAAATCAACGAAGCATTCGCATCTGTTGTTCTTGCGTGGGAGAAAGAAATTCACCCCGACATGAACAAAGTGAACGTGAACGGTGGAGCGATTGCTCTTGGTCACCCACTTGGTTGCTCAGGTGCACGCCTCATGACCACACTCTTGAACGAGCTCGAGCGCACCGGTGGTCGCTACGGCTTGCAGACCATGTGTGAAGGTGGCGGCATGGCAAACGCCACCATCATCGAGCGCCTCGGCTAAAGAAGTACCGCAAAATGCCCTCCTTTGGCGCCGTTATTTGGTTTGCCATCGGAGGGCTTTTGTTTGTCTTCATTTGGAAAGTTGGCCTGGCCATGTTGAAAAGCATGACCATGTCGACCCCACCGCCTTTGCCCGCGGGCGAAATGCGCCGCATCAATGTGCGCTACCGCTGTGGCGTGTGTGGGGTGGAATTACGGATGGTGATGGCTCCCGACGAAGACCCGCCACCGCCCAAGCATTGCTTGGAAGAAATGGACTTTGTTGCCCCTGTATTTGAGTAAATGGTGGGTCTGATATTTCGTGAAATGGGCCTAGTTTTTATCGGCTAATTTCTGCAATATGAGAATTACCCGGGCAATTTTGACCGCCGTCATTTCCACTTGTTCTCTGGTGGCCGTGTCGCAACCAGTACATGCAGCAGCCGAGCCAACATTCATCGTTGATCCGAATTTGTCGTCAACAGATGCGAACGCCACACAAATTCGCGCTGCCATTACGAAGGCTGCAACGGAGTACGGGTACACCGGTTTCACTGCTGTCATCTTTGCGCCAACAACTGCCGGCGCGAACTGGGCCTATACCGAGTTGAACAATATTTCATGTTCATTGGGGTCAGCAGAGAGCATGTTGAGCGGAACAGCAGTCGCTGATTCTTTTCTTGGTCAGTGCATGGTATTCAAAGCAGTTGCTGTGTCTTATCCGAATGTAGCTAAGGATATTGAGTCAGTTGCATATCACGAAATGTTTCACTTAGCACAGGCTTTTCGTAGCGGGCTCAGACCAATGGGAGCAGGCTTCGACGATATACGTTGGATGTATGAAGGAACAGCAGAGGTAGCGGGCTACCAACCGCAATTGACTGATAAAAAACACACGCAAGACGAACTCATTGCGTTGATGCGAGTAGATGCAGTGAAAACAAGCAGCTCACTCACTCAGGTCAGCAATGCTTGGGTTGATAATTCAATTTTGCTTGTGAGCGATTCGAGGTATCGCACCAACACAATGTACGCCCGTTCGTATCTTGCGGCGTATTACCTCACCACCATAAGTTCTCAAGACAAAGTGTTGAAAGATTATTTCGCAGAGGTAGCAAGATCGGGAGATTACGCCGGAGCTTTCAGCGCTACCTTCGGTATGACGGTGAGCGAGTATGACGCGAAGTTCAGTGCCTGGCTCAATGCATGGACCGCGCCAACCACCACCACCACATCAACGACGACAACTTCCACCACAACGACATCAACAACTGCTGCGCCTCAAGTGGCACCAACAGTGAGTTCGAAAAAAGCTGCAACATTAAAATCTGTTGCGGTCTTTGGCAAGATGACCATTCCCGCTGGCGCCACGGTGACCGCAGTGGTGGCTTCATCATCGAAGACCATTTGTCGGGTCATTGGTGCCACGGTGAAGGGCATCAAAAAAGGAACGTGTCGTGTAGCCATCACGGTGAAGACAAAAACTGGGGCGAAGACCACGCGAACGGTGGCCGTACCGGTTGCTTCCTAGCCATTCCGCAATAGTTTTCCCCAACTTGTGGATAACCCTGTTGAGAATGACACTGATGTAACTCCACGCCTGTGAATAACATGGCTGTTGTTACATCTCGGTGGTTTTCCTTGCCCCACAAAGGTTTTCTCGGCTCCCAGAGTGTTCTCGGCGCCGTATGTCCCGTTTATCGCAACGCTGTGCGCCGAGAATTCACCTCAGTTTTAACCGTTGTTTCTGGGGAAAACCCGCCTTTATCCACACAAAGTCGAGGCAATGAGCCCAATTCAGGCCGGAAACCGCCCGAACTATCGATATTTCGTGGCGGTGTACAAACCGCCGAGCACACAACCAAGGCCACCAAAGAGGTACCAGTTGCTGCGCCCACCGGGTACTGCGCCCAGGTAGTAACACAAAATAACGAGGGCCCCGAGGCCAAGCAAAACGAACATCAACACAGGAACCCACGGCGGGCTGACGTAATAGCTCTTCGGAGTGGGCGGCGTATAGCGCGTGCTGGCATCGGGGCTACTCACACCGTGCATACTCTTCGGGTCGGCATGGTCGAGATGATGTGTTTGGTGCAAGCCACCAGGCTTAGTGCCCTTAGGAGTTACACGACCACCGGTTTTGCGTTTTGGAGGAGCCACGAGAAAAGAGTGTAGGCGCAAAATGCTGCGCTTATTGCCTCGGCTGGATGGCAGGCTTAGGGCATGGCAAATTCTGGCGCCCCGGCCCGCGTGCTCGTCATCGACAACATCGATTCTTTCGTCTACAACCTCGTCCAATATGTGGGCGAACTCGGCGCCGAGCCCATCGTGGTACGCAATAACGAAGTCACGGTGGAAGAAGCCCTCGCCCTTGCCCCCGATGGCGTTCTGCTCTCACCTGGCCCCGGCCGCCCCGAAGATGCCGGCATTTTGTGTGCATCCATTTCCGCATTCGCCGGCAAAGTTCCGGTGTTTGGCGTGTGCTTGGGCCATCAAGCAATTGGCCATGTGTTTGGTGGAAACGTGGTGCGTGCCCCCGAACTGCTGCACGGAAAAACTTCAATGGTGGAACATCACAACACCGGCGTGTTCACCGGCATTCCTTCACCCGTGCAAGCAACGCGTTATCACTCACTCATTGTGGAACGCGCAACGTTGCCCTCATGTTTCGAAGTGACTGCAGAAACTTCTGACGGCATGATTATGGGAATGCGTCATCGCGAATTCGATATTGAAGGTGTGCAGTTTCACCCCGAAAGCATTCTCACAAACAGCGGTCATCAAATGATCGCAAACTTTCTCGCGCGCCTGTAGCGCAGTTTTTTCTCGGTGCGAATTGTTGCAATAAACGGCACATACGGCGCCGAGAACACTTGTTTACGGCACAGAGGGTGCGGGCGCAACAGTGGTTGCCGCAGCAACAGCCTTGCCCACAGTGAGTTTCACCACAGTTGCAGGGTCGACCATCGACTTGTATGGCACGCCTTGTGAAATGACTTTGCCATCGTTCAACGAACCAGCTGGCACGTCGACATATGCAACTTCAACACCAAGGCCACGTGTATTCAACGCTACGCGAGCTTCACCTTCGCTGCGGCCTTCCACGTCGGGTACTTCCACTTGTTGTGGGCCACTGGAAATATAAACCGTAATAGCAGCGCCAGCTTCAATGGGCCCGCCAATTGCTGGGTCGGTACGCACCACGCGACCCTTTGCCACATCAACACTTACTTCGTTTTGTATTGACACAATGAAGTTGTACGGGGTCGACTTCAACAACTGTGTTGCCGCATCGGTGGTTTGACCTTCAATGCTCGGCACCGTTACTTGCCCCGCACCTCCCGACACCACAACTTTCACCGCAGAACCCGCAGGCACTTCAGCATTAGCACCAGGGTCTTGCGAAATAATTTGGTTCGCAGGAATAGTGGGGTCGTTACGCACTTCAGAAACAGTGAGTTGTAAACCCTTCGACAACAACAACGCCGTTGCGTCTTTCACCGACAACCCTTGAATAGCAGGAACTGCAACAGGCGCTTTTTTCGGGTTATACGTAACAGTGACGTTGTCGCCTTTACGCATCACCACATCGGGCAATGGGTCTTGTCCGTACACCATATCGTCGCCCACGCCATCTTTGGCAACAGGGTTCGGAACAGGGTTGAGACCAAGGTCGAGCAACACCTTGCTCGCATCGGCCAACGTGAGGTTCACCACGTTCGGCAATTTCATATCACTCGAAGAGCTATTGCCCGTGAGCGAATTGAACAATGCAAAAGCACCACCAAGCAATGCAATAACAGCAATGAACGCAGCAACGATGTACAAGCCAGCCTTGCGTGGTGGTTCATCGTCGTACGGTGGAAGATACGTGCCGCCAGTTGCAGCGCCGCCACCAGTTGCCGGCATCACTTGCGTGCCACCAACACCTGCACCAACAATGGGCATGGCTTGCGTGGTTGCTGCGTCGCCAACGGGGTAGTTCGCAGCGCCACCGGTCGGTGTTTGTGCCATCACCGTGGTGGCACCAGCAACACTGCCACCCAATGCTTCAATGAGTGCACCTACATCGGCGCCTTCGCGGAAACGGCGCAGGTCGTCGCGCACCGCATCGGCACTTTGGTAACGCACAGAAGCATCTTTTGCTAAGCATTTCGCCACAATGGCTTCAAAGCTGCGCGGAATATCGAGCACTATTTGATTCAGTGGCTGTGGGAAATCGTGCACTTGTTTGTATGCAACAGCAACAGCGTTTTCACCGGTGAACGGGGGAGTGCCCGCCACCATTTCGTACAACACAATGCCGAGTGAATACACATCGCTGCGCGGGTCGGGCTGACCACCTTGTGCTTGTTCCGGAGAAAAATAAGTTGCGGTGCCCATAACGGCACCCACTTGTGTGAGGTTCGATTCTTGGCGTGTATCAACTGCACGCGCAATACCAAAGTCGGCGACCTTCACTGCACCATTGGCGCCAATGAGAATGTTGGCCGGCTTCACATCGCGGTGCACCACGCCATTGCGATGCGCAAACGACAACGCTGCAGCAACTTCGCTCGCGATGTCGCTGGCCTGTGCGCTCGAGAGTTGTTTCTCGGCACGCAAAATATCGGCAAGCGTGCGACCCTCCACATATTCCATTGCCATGAAATAGGTGTTGCCCACGCGGCCCCAGTCGTACACCGACACAATGTTGGGGTGGTTCAAGTTGGCAGCGGCCTGGGCCTCGCGGCGGAAGCGCTCGACGAAGGCAGGGTCGGTGGCAAATTCAGGAAAAAGTACTTTGACGGCCACGGGCCGGTCGAGCAAAACGTCGCGAGCCAAAAAGACGTCGGCCATTCCACCGCGCCCTACGCGCTGTTGAATTTCATAGCGATCATTCACCATCGCTTTGTCGTTGCCAGTCATACGTCCCTAGAGGTTACCGATGTGTAACGAACCCCGAGGTTTCATTGGGGAACTACCTTCAAAGCCCGGTCGAGTAGCACTTTGGCCACCGGCCCCGCCAAGGTTCCGCCTGTTCCGGCACTGATTTGGGCATTCACGCCCTTCAACATCACCGCAACGGCCACCCGAGGGGCTTCAGCAGGGGCAAAAGCGATGATCCAGGCATGTGAACGTTGGGTTTCCCCCGGGGCATTGAGCTGTGCGGTACCCGTTTTGGCCGCGGCCTGAATGCCACCGGCCAAGGCCAAGCAGCATTTTGCGGTGCCCTCTTTTGCCACTCCCACCATCAAGGTGTTCAAAGTAGCCGCCGTGGCAGGGGAAATGGGTCGCCTCCACACCTCGGGTGACGTACTCGTGAGCACGGTGCCGTTGTGGGCCAGTGTCTTGGCCACCACATAGGGCTTCATCATGACCCCGCCGTTGGCCACCGTGGCCGCCACCATTGCCATATGTAAAGGAACCATTTGCACGCTGCCTTGGCCAAAGCCGTGAATGGCCAAGAGCGCGAGTGAATTGGTGAAGTCGGCAACATCGCCACCAAAGGTGCTGGCCGCCGCATTGGGTAAATCAATGGGCAACTTTTCTCCCACGCCCCACTTCTTCACACCGTTCACCATCACTTCAGGGCCCATGTCGGCACTCATGCGCGCAAAGGGAATATTGCAACTGCGGCGAAACACTTCGGCCATGTCGCCACCACAGGTGGATTTGCCATAGTTCGCAATGGGGTTCTTCGTGTTCGGCGGCAACCATGAATTTTCATTGGGCCATTTGCTTGCCATACTAATGAAGCCTGCTTCTAACCCCGTTGCGGTGGTGAGCACTTTAAAAGTAGAACCGGGCATGTAGCGCTCTTGGTACGCATTGGCGAGAAGTGGTTTGCCCGGTGCATTAGCAAGTGTTTCTAACGCCACACCTGCATCGTCATTATTATGCACAGCAACAGTGTTGGGGTCGTACGTGGGGTTGGAATACATGGCGAGCACCGCACCTGTGCGTGTGTCGAGTACAACAGCACTGCCTTCGCGAGTGCCCAACTGACGTTGTGCGAGTTTTTGTAACTCGCTATTTAACGTGAGTTGCACTTCACCTGTTTGGTCAACATTGTTAAACGTAGAACCCACCGCAAGAAGTTGTTGTTTCGGAGTAGTACCCGCCAACACGTCGCTATACAAGTGCTCTACTTGCGTTGCGCCATAGGCATAGGTGTAATACCCACTCACATTGGCAAACAGTTCTTTCGTGGGGTATTCACGCTGGTACGTATATCCGCTGGCATCGCGCTTGTTCTTTGCCATTTTCACCGTTTGCGCAATTACAACACCATCACTCGTCACAATGGGGCCGCGTGGCGCGTCGAATTGCCGCACGCTTTCGCGGTTGTTCAATGGGTTCGCACGCAGGTCGGCGCGTTTGCCCACTTGCCAAACATTGAGTTGCACAAAGAGCAGCGCGTAACACGCCAACAACCCAATAGCTAAACGGCGAATGACCCTATTCACTGCGCCACCTCATGCAAGCGCCGCGCCGACGAGTGGCTAATGGCAATGAGTAAACCCAACAACATGTAGTTCGCCACCAGTGAACTGCCGCCGTAACTCATGAACGGCAACGTGACACCAGTAAGAGGCAACACGCGCAACACGCCGGCCAAAATAATAAAAGCTTGCACTCCCAAAATGGTGGTGAGCCCCACAGCTAACAATTTCTCAAAAGCATTATCGGTGCGAATAGCAGTGCGTAAGCCACTGCCAATAATGAAAACAAAAGCAGCTAACACCGCCGTTGCACCAAAGAGACCCAGCTCTTCACCAATAGCCGCAAATATAAAGTCGTTCTTCACGGCCGGAATGCGTGTGGGGTCACCGAGCCCTAAACCAGTACCCGACAACCCGCCTTCAGCAAAACCAAACATGCCCTGCACAATTTGGTAACCCTTACCGTTGTAGTGGCTCCACGGGTCGAGCCAAATAGTGAAGCGGTCGCGCACATGGCCAAACATGTTGTACGCAATGAAAGCCCCCAGCACAAAAAGCCCGCCACCAAAAACGAGGTAGCCACTGCGCTCTGTTGCCACCCACAACAACACCACAAATAACGTAAAAAATAACAGCGACGAACCCAAATCTTTTTCGGCCACCATCACCACCACGCTCACACCCCACGCCAGCATCACGGGCAAAAACGTGCGCATCTCGGGTAGTTGCACGCCAGCAATGCGCTTGCCACCGGTACTCAACACTTCGCGTTGTTCAGCTAGGTAACCCGCAAAGAAAATAGCCAAGCACAACTTTGCAAATTCACCAGGCTGAAAGTTAATGGGCCCAATGCTCACCCAAATGCGTGCGCCGCCACTGGAAAACCCAATGCCTGGCACCAAGGGCAACAACTGCAACATCACACCTAAAAACAAAAACGTGTACTGGTAGCGCAACAAGTCGGTCACGCGACGCACCACAACAAGCACGGCAATGAAACACGCAACAGCAATAAGGCTCCATGTTGCTTGCAAACCGGCCAGGCGGTCGCTCAACCGCGCGATCATGACATAGCCCACACCATGCAACAACGTGGCGAGTGGCAACAACAGTGGCGAAGCACCACGAGCAAACTTGCGCACACCAATGTGCGCACATACCAACAGCACTAACAGCGAAACAAGAAACGGGCCAACACGCGCTGGCAGGCTGGCATTTTTACCCAGCGATGCCAACACATAAGCAGCACCAGTAATGAATGCTGCTAATAATACCAACCCCAGTTCATTGCGACGCCGCGCAATGGCTAATGGAGAAACGGTGCTCGCCAACATGGCCTCACTTCGCGAGGGTGGTAGAAGTACTCGACGTGGTTGATGTGCTTGGCGTTGTGGTGGTCACAATGGCCGGCAAAGTGGTGGTGGGGTTCGGCTGCACCTCATCGCGAATGCCATTCACATATGTTTGCGCCGCACTTGACTCGCTAAAAGTGGGCTCGCCCGCAATTTCTAAAGCGAGAGCTTCAGTGAGGTTGCTACGGGTGAGTGTGGTGCGTGCTTCAACGGTTGGGTTAAACCACAACACGCCACCGGGGCGACCCTTCAACACCACAACGTTGTCGCCTTGGAAGCTGACGAAGTACCCGGTGCGGCCGTAAGCAGCAAATACCACTAACACTGTGAGAAGAATGCCCACCAGCGCACTCCAGAAGAGAACCGGCCCAAAGCGGAATTTTTTCTTTGCAGGTGTAGGTGCAGCTGTGGCGTCGGCAGTAGGTGCTGGCGTTTCAACAACAGGAATTTCCGTGGGGTCGGTGTCGTCGGTGCCAGAAGCACTCGGTACTTCTTCCGGTATAACAACTTCTGCATGTGGTGAAGCAGTAGACACCACAATGACGGTGATGTTGTCGCGTCCACCCGCAGCATTAGCCGCATCGACCAATGCTTGCGATGCTTCATGCGGAGTAGTGCAACGCTCAAGCACCTTGGCAATGTCGGCATCAGAAATTTCATCGACCAAACCATCGCTGCACAACACATACCACGCACTAACGGTGACGGGGAATGTGTTTGCTTCAATGTCGACCTCGGCATCGATACCCAACGCACGCGTCACAATGTTGCGCCGGGGGTGAGTGCGCGCTTCTTCTATAGAAACAATGCCCTCATCAACAAGCTCTTGGACGTAACTGTGGTCTTTCGACAAACGCGTTAGTGCTTTTTCATACCACATGTACACGCGTGAGTCGCCCACGTGAGCAACCACAATGCTGTTGTTGTCTAACACCACCATTGCGGCAAGAGTGGTGCCCATGCCGTGATGCAAGTGATTGGTCATCGACTCGGCGTAAATAACTTCGTTGGCATGCACGAGCGCTTGCACTAAATCGGTTTCGGCAATAATGCCACTTGCTGCTTCACGCAAATGCTCAACAGCCATGAGGCTTGCTACTTCACCTGCGTTGTGGCCGCCCATGCCGTCGGCCACCATAAACACGTTGTTGTCGGCCAACAATGAGTCTTCGTTGCCCGTGCGCACCTGGCCTACATGAGTAACTGCGCCATAGGTAATGGTGAACTCTTCCATCACTGCACCTCAAATACAGCGCTGCCGGTTTGCACACGGTCGTCGCGCTTCAGTTGCTGGGCTTCAGTAATAGGTTTCGCATTTACCAGTGTGCCATTGGTACTACCCAAGTCTTCAACCCACCACGCGCCATCGCGTTCAAAAAATCGCGCATGACGCGTACTGGTGTATGGGTCTTCGGGCATCACCACAGTGCACTCGGGCGCACGGCCCACCACCACTTCACTCTCGAGCGTGGTCACACTGCCGCGCATTTTTGCTGGCTCCACCATCAGCAACTGTGCCGGAACACCTGGTGCAGCTTTTCCACCACCACTCACTTTTGGTGCAATGCCCGCAGCAACAGGCACGCGCACTTCACTCCACACCGCCCACAACACACGCGCGAAAAAAAGATAGAGCAAAGCCAACAAGGCCACCTTCAACGTGTTCAGCAGTTGGTCGCTCATGGTTTAACGACCCCGTTGGGTCACGCCACCTCGTAGCGCGCCTTGGTGGCGCCAAACACAATGGCGTCGTTCTTGCGCAACACTTGCTCGCCATTGACCTTTACACCATTAATAAGGGTGCCATTGGTGCTGCCGAGGTCGACCAATACCCACACGGCATCGGCACCCTCGCCACGCAACCGCAACTCGGCATGGCGCCGGCTCACATTGGTGTCGTTCAACGGAATGGTCGACTCGGCCGAGCGACCCACCGAAATGACCCCAGGTCGCAATGCAATGCGCGACCCATCGGCCATGGTGAGCGTGGCTTTCAACGCCGGCACGGGAACTGGGGCTGGAGCGGGCGCACTGGGTGTAGTACTGAGCGAAGGAAGTGGCGGAATAGAAGGAGTAGCAATAGTGGGCGGGGTAATAACCGGTGGAATCACCACGGGCGGCACCACCACCGGAATTTCGACAGAGGGAACAATGCTCGCTGCAGGCGGTTCGGGGCTTGGCTCAACTTTTGCAACAGCAGGCGCACTGGGCTCAGAAACCACAGCTTTCACGCTGGCTTCCACCTCAAAACGCCCTGATTTCAAGGCCGCGTCGGTGAACAAGCTGACCTGCACCTCGCCCATCAACAGGTAGTTCTCGCTTTTCGCGTATTCCTCGGCAGCCCCCACGAGCTCGGCCAAGAGCGGCTTTTCTAAATCGCCAAATGCAGCACGGTCTTTTTCATTTAAATGCACCACAAATATGTTGGGCGCCACGGCTCTGCCAGCAGCGTCGACAGTGCGCTCGGCATCGATGGCACGAATGAGCTTGCGCCCAATGTGAATGGGGCGAACTGAACTTTTAAATGCACGTTGAAACACGCCACCGACCATACGCTCTACACCCTGCTCGAATGATTGCAATTGCATACCGACTTCCTGTGAATTCAGGCTACTTGCAGGGTGGCACGCAGTGTGGGCAATGCGAGCGAGTCTTCCTGTCTAGGCTCGTCACATGCTCAGTGTCAGCCACCTCACTTCTTTTCTCAAGAAGTGGTGGCTCCCTTTACTTTTCTGTGTGGTTTTGCCCACCGCAGTAGTGGGCAGTGTCATTCAACGCCACTCACAATTTTCACCCATCGACGAACAAGCGCACTTCGACTACGTCGAGCGTCTCTACTCTCATGGCCTACCAGCCGTCGGCGACCCTCTCATGGAGTCAACCCTGCGCGAAATTGCGTGTCGCGGTACCGCACTTCCTGGCATTGTCACCCCACCTTGCACGTCGCCAACCTTCACCGCCAAAGACTTCCCTGGCGAGGGCTACCAATATGAAGCGCAACAACCACCGCTGTATTACGCCGTCACAGCACCTGTAGCAAAAGTGATGGAGAAGGTGGCCGGCCTCGGCCCCGTAGGCAGTGCCCGCATGATGGGAGTTTTCCTTCTGATTGCAGGGCTTCTGTTGTCGTGGCATGTTGCACAGTTAATGAAAATTCCCCGCCTCACCTCGCTTGCGGGCATTGCAGTGATGGGGTTATCGCCCACCGTTGTGTATTACTCCGCAATTGTGAACAACGACTCCGCTGGCATTCTCTGTGGCGCACTTGTGTGTTTGGTTGCTGCACTAGCGCACACCAAACAACGCTCACATGCAAAACATGCTGTAGCGATAGGCATTGTGTGTGCATTAACAAAAAGTGTCTTCATTTTGCCCGCGGTCATTATTGGTATGGCCATGGTTGCGGTATCGCTGCATCAAGCCGGCGGAATCAGCGTTCTGACATCAAAAAATAAATTGAAGAATTGGTGGCAATCGCCAAGCGCAAAAACATATGCCCACACCGGCGCCGCTTTTTTTGCATCTTCACTCATTTGCACGCTCGTCTGGACCATGGTGATGCGCACTTTGGCAAGCATCCCTCTTTCGCAGCTACCAACGTTCCAAGTTTTGCGCGGCACAAAAGCAAACTTAGGCAATGTGCTGGAAGAGGCAACACATTTGTTGTCGCCCCTCACAGGTTTGTACCACCCATTCCAGTATTGGAACAAAGATGTCTTCACATTTTTGAACACCGTTTCGTTGGTAGCAATAGTGGCGGGTTGTGCCGCAGGAGTTTTCGTTGCAACTCGTCAGTGGTGGGCAGTACTCGGACCACTTGTATTACTGGGATTATTTGCTGGCGGAATTGCTATGGGCGTGGGGTTCTGGACCATCTACCACTTCGCCCCCACCACAGAACCACGCTACGCATTATCAATGGTGCCAGTGCTCGTGCTCATCTTGTGTGCTGGCATTCAACGCGCAACCGCACAAAAAGTTTTTGCACTCGCGGCATTCGCATTTTCTGCAATGAGCGTGTGGATGATTATTCAAACACCTTTGGTGTAACTACTTCGCGAAGTCGCGTAAACGTTGTGCTCGCCAAAATGGCCGCTCAGTATCGGGGTGCCAACGGCGTGGTGCCGGTGCACGGTATGGGTCGTCATTAAACACGGCAGCCCATTTCTCACGAAACGCACGTGGTGCACGCAACCGAAAACGCTGAATAGCATCGCCCGTTTCGCTGTATTCGTAAAATGCTGCACGCGGGTTCACCACATTGCGCAAGCCTTTTTCCCGCAGTCGCAAGCTGAAATCAACCATGTCCCACGGGGCAGTAAGCGTTTCATCGAACCCACCTACTTCGTTGAATAATTCGCGGCTCACCATGGCACATGTTGCATCAACAGCCGACACCTCGTGCAGGGTTTCTAACAATGCACGTTGCCCACGTAAATACTTGGGCAAGTTGATATGTGATTTTTCTAAATACAACGGCTTCAAAACGAAACCCATATGCACCAGTCGCTCCACCGCCGAATATGCCATTGCGGTGACAACACCCACATCGGGTTCTTGTGCAAGACGCAACAACTCTTCGCACCATTCAGGTGTGTCTACTTCCAAGGCCTCCGAAGCAAAAAACAAATACTCACCCGTTGCCTTGCGCGCCAACTCGTTCAATACCACCGCACGCGACCGCGTATCGAGTGGTGACTCCACATATTCAATGTGTGCATAGGTAGAAGCACTGCGCATGCTTTCAACGCTCTCGGCAAAGTGTTGACGCTCTAACCCGTAAACATTTCCCACCGCACCAACATGTGGCATCAGCACACTCACCGTTGGTGCACCACGCAACTCACGCACCACGTGGTAGTTGCCAGGGTATTTTTCTAAACGTTTCACCTCGCCACGAATGCCCACACGTTCGCAATGGCTTTCAATGGCACGTAACCCGGCGTCGTATGCATAAGGCTTCGCGCTTGCATTGTTCGCTACCGAACTTGCTGCCATGCGCCAGTGATACAACAACTTGCGCACGTGGCCTACCTTGCGTGCTTTTTCTGTGACACGCAAAATGAGGTCGTAGTCTTGCGAACCGTCGTACCCTTTGCGAAACCCACCTACTTCTTCCATGAGCGAACGGCGAATGACCGACAAGTGGCACACATACATTTGGCTGCGAAAACGCTCTGGCGACCAATCGGGTTTAAAGAACCGCTCAATAATTTTTCCATTTGCCGTCATCAACGTTTCATCGGTGTACACGTAGTCAATGAGCGGGTCGCTCTCAAACTTCGCCACCACTTCAGCCAGTGCATCGGGCTCCAACACATCGTCGTTGTCGAGCAACGCAACAAACTCACCCGTGGCCATAGCCAACCCATCATTCGACGCCGCAACAATGCCACCATTTTCTGCGCGGTACGCCACACGAATGCGGTCGTCAATGGCCGCCGCCCGTTCCATTACTTTGCGAGCATTTGCATCGGGCGACTTGTCGTCGACCAACAAGAGTTCCCAATTGCTATAGGTCTGCGCCAACACCGAGGCAATGCATTCCTCAAGGTCACGCTGCTTTGGGTTGTACACCGGTGTAACCACCGAAATGAGAGGGCCCACGCCTTACATGCCCCGCCGGCGCAACTTCGCCATTGCCCACTGCGCGATATGTATGGGGAAGAGCACCACGCGGCCCACCCGCCATGTGTAGCTGCGGTACACCCGGTCGAGCCGGCGCTTCATGATGACGTGCTCACGCTCCAGAAACTTCACCTTCAAACGCAGGTCGGCAGCTTCAGCTGCTTGCTCACGCGCAAAGGCCCGCACGGTGTTGAGGTCGTCAGGCGAAACGGGCATACCCCGAGTGTAGAAGGAGCGATATGTCGACAACGGGATAAAGTGTGAAGCCTCTACTCGCGCGAGTGGCGAAATGGCAGACGCGCTGGCTTCAGGTGCCAGTGTTCGTAAGGACGTGGGGGTTCGAGTCCCCCCTCGCGCACTCTGTGTCTAAGAAACAACGAGTGAAATTTTTGCACTCGTTGTTTTGGGCTTCGGAGCTTTCTTTGTGGCCAGGGGAGTAACCGACACCGTTACTTTGCAGGTGCCCTTCGCCAAATTCTTAACTCCCGTCCCAGACACTTTGCACACCGTTGGCGTTGAAACGCGCACGAGCCACTTCGCAGTTGAGGTGTATTTCAATTTGCCCATTTTTATCAACTGGCTGCGACTCGTCAGGGTCCCCTTCTTCACCGCATTCACCTTTGTTGGTGATGTCAATTTGACCTGAATGGTGGGAGCAGAGTGAGTGAACCCTGAGGCCGAGAACGTAAACCATCCGTCAGCCAGCTTGAAAGTAGTGGCTGCAGTTTTCACAGCCCCGTCTTCTCCGGTAACAGAAATGGT
>CANFUE010000037.1 GCA_947450115.1 Acidimicrobiaceae bacterium
AGAGTCAACCCGGTGTTCCCACTCCCACCAATCGTTATTGGTATTGTTTCCCTCCACTTGATGTGCCGCAGTGGCCGTACCCCAAAGAAATCCTTGAGGAAATGAAGTTTCAGCGTCTTCCATAACTACCTACTGTAGATCAGCATGCACCAAGGTGAATTCTGAGAAATATGGAGAGTTTTTTACCTCAAAAAGTGGCAACATAGGGATACATGACTTCTTCACTTAATGACCTTGTTGACCTCTTAGATCTCGAGCCCATTGAGGTCAATATCTTTCGCGGTAAATCACCCGATGAAAACCGCCAGCGTGTCTTTGGAGGCCAAGTTGCCGGACAAGCACTTGTTGCAGCTGCCCGCACCGTTGATGAGACCGATCGACAAGTTCATTCACTGCATGCATATTTTTTGCGACCAGGTGACCCTGGCAAACCTATTTTGTATGAAGTAGACCGCCTCCGTGATGGCCGTAGTTTCACCACGCGTCGCGTAGTTGCTATTCAGCACGGAAAAGTCATCTTTAACTTGCAGGCTTCTTTTCACACCGCTGAACCTGGCCCCGACCATCAAATCAAAGGCCCATCGGGAGTACCAGACCCCGAGACCCTCCCCGACTTCAAAGAGCGCATGGCTCCCTACAAAGACATCATCGGCGAGTGGTACGACCGACCACGCCCCATCGACCTGCGTTATGTCGACTCCGACCCATTCGCTCGTGAAGGAAACCCCTCGCTCGGGCAACGAGTATGGATGCGCGCCGACGGACGCCTCCCCGATGACCCTGTGCTCCACACGTGCATTGCCACATATGCAAGCGACTTCACACTGCTCGATACCACGTTGTTGCCCCATGGTCTTTCATGGAATTCAAAAGGCGTACAAATGGCAAGCCTCGACCATGCCATGTGGTTTCACCGCCCATTTCGCGCCGATGAGTGGATGCTTTACGACCAGTACTCCATTTCTACATCTAATGCTCGCGGCCTTGCTGGTGGTTCTATTTATACCGCTACGGGTGAACTCGCTGTGACCGTTATTCAAGAAGGACTCACACGCATCAACCACGATGCTTAGAAAACTTCTCATACTTTGTACGTTGCTCAGCGCAACATGCGCACTTTCTACGTTGCCCGTTTCTGCCAGCAATAACAACACAAAACTCGTGCTCATTACTTCGGCCACATTGCCTGTTGACGTTGCTACACGTGCCAATGACTCTGGGTTATATATAGCTGAACAAAACGGCATCGTTCAAAGATTTGTCGATGGCAATAAAACTGTTGCCCTAGACGTGAGTAAATACACATCGGCAAGTGGGGAACGCGGACTTCTCGGAATAGTTTTTCATCCGAACGGAAAGTATCTCTATGTGAACTACACCAATATGCGCGGCAACACCGAAGTTGTTCGCTATGCAATGAGCACAACAAACAAAGCCGTAGATTCAACCCGCACTGTATTACTCACAGTGAAGCAACCTTACGCAAACCATAATGGTGGCGGGCTCGCATTTGGCCCTGGAGGCCGGCTGTACATCGGCACTGGTGACGGTGGTGCAGGTGGCGACCCACAGCGGGTGGCTCTTCGCATCACTTCACCTCTCGGAAAAATACTTTCCATTTCACCAACTGCACGAAATGAAAAAACGAATGAACTCGCAGTGTGGTCACGCGGACTACGCAACCCATGGCGCTTCGAATTTGATTCAGCAAATAATTTATGGATTGCCGACGTTGGGCAAGACACGTGGGAAGAAGTAAACGTTGCCTGGGCAGCACAGGGTTCTGGCAAAAACATCAGCTTTGGCTGGAGTGCGTGGGAAGGCAACTCTCGCTACAACACTGATCAACCCACCGAGCCACACCAGAAACCTGTTTTCACCTACAAACATGGTGATGCGGGTTGTTCCATTTCTGGTGGCACACACGTGCGCGACCCACAACTTCCCGTATGGAAAGACTGGTTTATTTTTGGCGACTACTGCAGTGGTCGCATCACTGCAATTTGGGTCACCGGGCAAACGACGAAAAAACAAGTGATTTTGCAGCAGAACGTTGGCCCCATTACTGCCGTGCGAAGCACTGCGCAAGGCAAGGTTTTCGTTCTCACCTTGGATGGAAAAGTTTTACAACTTCTTCAGAATTGAGAATTAGCGGCGAGCGCCCATGAACATACTGCGCAGCACTTGGTAGTTCTCTACGCAATGCCCTGCTCCTAGTACCACTGCCTCCAATGGCATTGGCGACATTCGAACAGGAACATCTGTCTCTTTTTCGATGCGTTGTGCAAGACCACGAAGGAGCCCACCACCACCAACAAGGTACATCCCTCGCTGCAGGAAGTCTTGGGCCATTTCTGGTGGAACCTTCGACAAGCAGCGTGTTACTGAGTTCACAATTTGAGAAACAACTTCGTCAATCGCAAAACGCACTTCTTCAGGTGTCAACATAATATTTTTTGGCAAGCCAGTAACGAGGTCACGCCCACGCACTTGTGCGCCACGTTCGTTAGGCATTGGCGTTGCTGTTCCAATTTGAATTTTGATGTCTTCAGCAGTGCGTTCACCAATAGCAATTCCATGCTCGCGACGTACATAAGTTTGGATAGCAGCATCAATATCGAAACTGCCCACGCGAATCGCTTCAAGCGTTACCACTCCACCAAGGGAAATAACAGCGGTCTCGCTGGTTCCTCCCCCAATATCGATGATCATGTTTCCTACAGGCTCATCGATAGGCAACTCCGCACCAATAGCTGCTGCCATTGGCTGCTCAATAAGTTGCGCGTCGGAAGCACCTGCACGACGCGTTGCATCGGTTACTGCGCGTCGCTCTACTTCAGTAATTGCTGATGGCACACAAATAACTACCTTTGGCCGCGTAAAACGCGAAACACCTACGCGCTGCAACAACAATCGAATCATTCGTTCAGTAATGTCGAAGTCGGTAATTGCCCCACCACGCAACGGGCGAACAGCCACGATGTACCCCGGTGTGCGCCCAATCATGTTCCATGCCTCATGGCCAGTGGCGAGCACTTCACCCGTTTTACGGTTAACAGCAATAACGGAAGGCTCGTTGAGGACGATGCCTTTCCCCTTCATATATACAAGGGTGTTAGCGGTGCCAAGGTCTATTGCAAGGTCGCGTGCCATGAGATATTTCTAGTGTACGTCTTATTACAGGCGCGGTGAGCGACCATGCCCAGAATCATCATTGTTGATTTGACGGGCCACCACATTGCGTCGCGCATCGGGCGACAACGCGTCGATATGGCGGCGGAAATTATCGATGCCGTCGTAAATTCCTGTTTTGCGATTTTCGCGAAGAATAATGGTGCCGAGTGCTGCAGCACACAACACTGCCATGAAAGTAAAAATATACATAGCTGCATGCATGCTCTTACCGCACACTTTCTGTTGTTGGCGACGACACATTTTCAATTTCTTGACTCCGTGTCCCCCAATCGGATCCACCCACCCACTCTTCTTTTTTCCAGATGGGAACAGATGCTTTCAAAGCATCGATACAAAAACGTGCTGCTTCGAAAGCCTCTGGGCGGTGACCCGACGAAACGCAGACAATGACAGCACTATCACCAAGTTCCAAATCGCCGAGCCGGTGAATAATCGCAATTCTCCCGATCCCAGACCAAGAACTGCGTGCTTCATCGGCAATGGCGCGCATCCGAACAACTGCCTGTTCTTCATAGGCTTCGTACGTTAACTTTTTCACTTCAGCACGACCATCTGCATGGTCGCGCATGGTTCCTGAAAAGAGAACGACGGCTCCACAGTGGGGCAAAATACTCCACTCATACGCAACGGCTATTGGCAAAGCGTCGTTCGTGACCGCGATCCAGTTGGAGGAGTCGACGGGGCCTTGCACGACTTCAGCGTATCTCTTCGCCCCAATCAACTCTGCGTCATGTGTTTCACTTCGGCGGGACATAACATCGCCATATGGGCGGTAACAGCATGGGCGACAACCCCTTTGGTGGGTTGCCATTTTTTGGCGACATGATGAAAGCAATGGCCGGTCAAGGTCCCCTGAACTGGGATATTGCACAACAGTTTGCCCTCATGGGAACTTCTGGTGATGGCAACCAAGCCAATGTCGACCCGGCTGCTCGCATTGCATTGGAACAACTCATTCCCATTGCCATTATGCATGTTGGCGATGTACTCGGCGACCAAGCACAGCACTCTCTTAGTCAGGCCAAATATGAATACTGCACCCCAGCACAATGGTGCCAGTCAACATTGAATGCCTATAAACCACTCTTCAATGAGCTTGCAGTAGCCCTTGGCCAACCCTCTCCTACCACCAGTGACCCACGCGCGGATCTCGATACAGAGAACTCCGACCCCATGTCACAGATGATGCGCAACCTCGCTAACGCGATGGCCCCATCGCTGCTCGGAATGACCGTGGGTTCCATGATTGGGCAACTCGCACAAAAGGCTTTTGGCCAATACGACCTGCTCTTACCTCGCGACCCCGAGCACACCATCTTGCTGGTTCCCGGAACCATCGATGATTTTGCAGAAAGTTGGAGCCTGCCAAAGGCAGACATGCGCATGTGGGTGCTCATTCATGAGCTTGCAGCACATGCAGTTCTCCACGTTCCACATATTCGTCGGCGACTGTTGCATTCAGTTGAGCAACACGTCAAGGCATTTCGCCCCGACCCCACAGCTGCTTTTGAGCGCATGTCGCATCTTGAAGTTGATTCCGATAACCCGATGGCAGCACTTCAACAAGCATTTTCTCAACCTGAAATTATGCTTGGCGCCGTTCTTTCACCAGAGCAAGAAGCCATGATGCCTGCCCTCGATGCACTACTTGCAACCCTGGTAGGCGTCATCGACTGGACGGTAGATACGGTTGCTCAACGCGTTTTAGGTGGAGCAGGTGCAATTGCAGAAGCCGTCCGACGACGCCGCATCGAAGAGTCTCCCGCCGATATTTTTGTGGAACATCTGTTAGGCGTGCGATACACCAAAGCAGTTGTAGCTCGGGGGAAAAGTTTCGTTGCTGGGGTCATTAAGCGCAGTTCCCCTGAAATGCTTCTCGGCGTGCTCGCAAACGAATCGGCGCTTCCTACCCCCGCCGAGGTCGACGCCCCAGGCCTATGGCTTGCCCGCCTTGAATGCGAATAGAAAATCGACCCCACATCACAAAGATCAACATTCCTAGTGCGGTTGCTATTCCAACAAGTGTAAAACCCACTTCGCCAGACAAGTGAAACAGCACTGGTATGAGCCCAGCTAACACCCATGCCAGTTGATTTTGTGTTTCAAAAACCGCAAACGCACGCGCTCGGTTGACTTCAGGAGCATCGCTTTGTACAACAGACTCAAAAGCCAGGCGACAAATTGCCGCCGAGCAGTTCACAGATGCAGCCAAAATGACTCCCCCTGTTACTCCTCCAACATAAGTGGTGACAAAGCCAAAAATAGTGAGCCCTAATAACGCCGACAACATCATGGTCTCTTCATGCAACTTGCGACGCAGCATTGGAGACAGCGCATTTCCTGCCATGGTGGCAAGTGTCGAAAGCGCCACTGCAAAGCCAAACCACACCGTTCCTGCTTTCTGGTCGCGCAACCAAAACGCAAGATGAAAAAACATAAAGCCAACCAGGCCGCGCATGAGCCACATTGTGCGCGAAGCTCGCAGCAATCGCGGCGAATGAAGTTCATCTCGTTCCGCTTGTGTTGGTGGGGCTTGTGATACTCGCTCGCCTCGAGGCAACTGTGTTGCCGATAACAGGGCACCAATAAAAAACACAGCGGCAAGGAACAACGGAGCATTATGAGAAATGAGTTGCAAGAGACCAGCGGGAAGAGCCACCACGAAGCCCACAACGCCAGCTAAGAGACCCAACCTGCTGTTTGCCTCTACGAGGTCAGATTCCGATTTCACCACTCTGGGAACAAGCGCCGATTTCGAAACGGAATATGTCTTTGACAGCACCATTGCTGCAAAAGCAAGAGGGAAAAGCGTCAGTGAATTAATACGGCCAATCATGAGAAGAGTGACCACTGCGCGACCTGCGGCAGCAAGACACACGACAAGTCGTCTGCCACCTCTCATACGGTCAATCACTGGCCCAATGAGCGGCGATACCACCGCAAATGGCGCCAAACTCAAGGCAAGGAAGAGGAAAACCTTTCCACGCGCTGCATCGGGGCTCATCGACAAGAAGAGAGAATTCGCCAGCGCCACGGTCATCGCGGCTTCACCGGCAGTCATTAAGACATGGGTTCGTGCAAGTGAAAAAAATAATGGGCGCGCTGGAAGGCCAATTGACCCCACTTTTTTCGATGGCCGGTCTACACCTTTATTTTGTTCCGATTGGCCGCTACTCACATTGCCATGTTAGGCACACAATGACACAGCGAAGAGTTAGCTACGACTGCGCTCGAACTTGTACCCAAGTCCGCGAATGGTAATAATTTTGTCAGGGTTTGCGGGGTCGGTCTCGATTTTTGCTCGCAGGCGTTTAATGTGCACATCGAGCGTTTTTGTATCGCCCACGTAGTCGTTGCCCCAGACACGATCGATGAGTGTTTCACGCGGTAATACACGGCCTGCATTTGCGAGCAACAAATGCAGCAATTCAAATTCCTTCAGTGGAAGAGCCGTCTTTTCACCGCGAATAATTACTTCATGCTGATCTGGGTCGAGAGTAATGTCACCTACTTGTAATGCGCCTTCTGTCAATTCTCCAGCCCTGTCGAGGGGGGCTCGGCGCATGACGGCGCGCATTCGCGCTACTAATTCGCGAAGTCGGTATGGCTTAGTGATGTAGTCGTCGGCTCCCACTTCAAGCCCAACGACTGTGTCGATTTCTGCAGCCTTGGCAGTCACCATAATGATGGGCACTTGCGACTTCTTACGCAGTTGACGACACACATCGATGCCCGACACTTTTGGCAACATCACGTCGAGAAGAATGATGTCGGGTTGGACGCGATCGAACATTTCCAGCGCCTCTAAGCCATCACGAGCAACTTCAACACGAAAGCCTTCCTTTTTGAGGCCAACGAGCAGAGCATCTACAAATGATTCTTCATCTTCAACGACGAGAACGGTGTGGGAGGTGGTGATGGCGTTCATATGTTGTTCACTGCAGTATTACCGCTTGGACGTAAAAGAGTGAGCACGAAGGTTGAACCTTCACCTTCCTGTGAGGTTACGTTCACCGAACCGCCATGATTGTTCATCACATGACGCACAATTGACAGCCCGAGCCCAGTTCCACCCGTTCCCCGGCTGCGAGCGCGGTCGACCCGGTAGAAACGTTCAAAGATGCGGTCGATATCGCTTTGAGGTATTCCAATACCTTCATCGCTCACCGTTATATCTACCGATGCTTCTGATGGAATAACACGAACAGTTACCTTGTCGCCCTTTTCGCTGTACTTCACCGCGTTATCGATGAGATTCGAGACTGCAGAAACCAATTGGAGTCGATCGCCCTTCACAATACAATCGTCTTCAGGTAATTGTGAAACAACTCCAATACCCGCCTGAGCAGCAAAGTAAGCCATCCGGTCAATTGACTCTGCAATGACTGAGTAAATGCTCACTGGTTCTGGCACTACAGAACCATCAAGTTCAATACGTGACAACTCGAGCAGGTCGTCAATGGTTTGCGCCATCCGATTGGCTTCTTTCACCATTTTTGATGAGAGTCGATGGATTACCTTGAGGTCATCTTCATCACGAATGGTGTCGGCAAGAATTGACAATGCCCCTACTGGGGTTTTCAATTCATGGCTGATATTCGCTACAAAGTCTGTGCGCACCGCGTCGATGCGCGTCCGTTCCGATATATCTTCAATAATTGCAATCGATTTTTCGCTCTCAAGAGGCATTGCCTCAATCACCAAAGTGCGTGGTGGTGGCCCGAATAACTCAAGAGTTTCACGCACCGCGGAATTGGATTCTCGAGATTTTTTAATGATGCGTTCTACTGCTTCATCGACCAATACGTCGATATGCCGCAAAATACCCACCCCGGCGGCAATGTGATTACCCAAAATAATATTGCCCTGCTCATCTGTGACAACGACACCAAGTGGAATTGCATTCAATACAGAATCGAGCTCTGCAACATGGACTTCAACTTCTGAAAGGGGAACCTCTGACGGAGGTGCATCTATTTGATTATTGGTTTTTTCAGAACGGCGCTGCAAGAACAGCAAGCGCGAAAAGAAAACCCCCACAAGGAGACCGATGACGATTCCCAGAACGAGCATGAAGCCTTACTCTTCTGTGACGTTTAAATTGGGCAACGGAATTCCGTAAGTGCCGTCGGCAGTTTTTGCATCGTGACGCGCAGCACCTTTGTTTTCTGGTCGCCATCCACTCACGATAAAGAGAACACGTTCACCAATGTTGACCGCGTGGTCACCAATGCGTTCGTAGAAGCGCGCTACTACCGCTAATTGAATAGCTACTTGCAAGTCGATACTTCCTGCAGCATGGCTTTCAAAAATGGCCTGCACAAACTGACGCTGCAAGCTATCGAGGTACGAGTCCATGTCGTCAATTGCTCCTGCAATTGCAACATCATTTTCTTCAAATGATTGCAATGCAGAAGTAAACAGTTGTTGTGCCTGCTCACCCATTTTTGTGATGATGCCGCGCAACTTTGGATCGAGTGAATGACCATAAATGCGGCGAGCTGCCTTTGCAATATTCACTGTGAGGTCGGCGGAGCGTTCAATTTCGCCCACCATTTTGAGAATAGAAATGAGCTGACGCAAGTCGCCTGCTACGGGAGCCTGCAAAGCCAATAGTTGATAGCAGCGGTCTTCGAGAGCAATGGACCGTGAGTCAATTTCATCATCGGCCAAAATGAGGTACTCAGCACCTTCAAGGTCGCCCGACAGCAACACGTTTGTTGCACGAGGAATGGCTTCGATAACAGAAGCCGCAAGGCGAGCAAGTGAGAGCCGAACTTCATCTAGTTCGTGGTGAAAACCTTTGCGAAGTTCTTCCATTGCAATCTCTCCTCTATTTCCCGTCGCTCACAGAATACCCTGCTTATGAGTTTCGGCGCTCTTGTTGATTTTTAGCCCATTTATAGAGATCTTCTTGAGCATTTCGTAATGCGAAAGAGTCTCCCGAGCGGGCCCAATGACCTGCGGCATCAAGCACGAAGTGTGGTGCGGTGGTGTCGGCGAGATAAGAAAGCACTTTTTCGCACCATTGTTGGTGTTTTTCCTGCAGTACGGGCACCAGTGCTTCTACTCGGCGGTCGAGGTTGCGCGACATGAGGTCTGCAGAACCGATATACCAACGTGGTTGACCAGAGCCGTTCCCATTGCCAAACTTGTATATACGTGAATGCTCAAGGTACCTACCCAAAACTGAACGCACGGTGATATTGCTTGACATTCCGGGAACCCCCGGGCGCAACGCACATATTCCGCGCACCGCAATATCGATTTTTACACCAGCTTCGCTTGCCTCATAAAGTGCTTCAATCATTTGCGAATCGGCGAGCGAGTTTAATTTTAATCGAATATAACCATTTTGTCCTGCACGTGCTTCTTGTTGAATGAGATCGACGAGACGAGACCTCAAATAGTTCGGAGCAACAAGCAAGTGTTGGTAACGATCACTTCTACTGAACCCTGTGAGGTGATTGAACAAACGCGAAGCATCGGAAGCCAGTTCAGGGTTGCATGTAAAAATTGCTAAATCTTCGTAGAGCCCAGCTGTTTTTGAGTTGTAGTTGCCTGTTCCAAAGTGCACATAGCGACGCAGTCCATCGCCATCTTCTCGCACCACTAATGCGCACTTCACATGTGTCTTTAAACCAACAATGCCATACATCACGTGCACTCCGGCGCGTTCAAGTTGCTTTGCCCACGTAACGTTCACTGCCTCATCGAAACGAGCTTTGAGTTCTATGAGCGCAACCACCTGCACGCCACGCTCTGCTGCACGAATGAGGCTTTGCGCTATAGGGCTATCGCCAGACGTACGATATAAAGTCATTTTTATTGACTGCACTCGAGGGTCATTTGCTGCTTCTTCAATGAATGCCTGAGTTGAAGTAACAAAGCTTTCATAAGGATGATGCACCAATAGATCGCGTTCACGAATCACGCTGAATATGGAGCGATCTTGTTCATTGGCGGCAGCCAATCGACCAGCAGTAACAGCAGGCCAAGGAACATCACGTAACGCCGGAACAGGGAGAGAGCTGAGCGTAAATAAACTTGTGAGATCAAGTGGAAGATTGAACTCATAAACATCATGTTTTTCTACTTCAAACTCATCAATGAGCAGTTGCAGAACTTTTTTATCTATGGAGTCGCGAACTTCAAGTCGCACTGCTCTACCAAAACGCCGGCGGCGCAATTCCGCCTCGACAGCTTCGAGAAGATCTTCAGCTTCTTCGTCATCTACATCGAGGTCGGCATCGCGCGACACACGGAATGTAGTTGCACTTTGCACCTCCATCCCCTCAAACAACGCAGGAAGATGAGCAATGATGACATCTTCAACTGGGATGAAATGTTGTGCGTTTTCCAGTTTCAATAACCGTGGCAAAAGGGGTGGAACCTTGAGTCGGGCAAAACGTTCTTCGCCACTTTCAGGGTCACGCAACAACACGGCAATGCTGAGCGCTAGGCCCGACACGTAAGGGAAAGGGTGAGCTGGGTCAACGACAAGCGGGGTAAGAATCGGGAAAATACGCTGATCAAATTCGCGAGACAGCACCGCTTTTTCTGCAGCAGATACATCTTCCCAGCGCTGCAAAATAATGTCATTTCTTTTGAGTTCTGGCAAAATTTCTTCGCGTAAAAGTAATTCTTGTTCGGCAACGAGTTGATGGACTTTGTCGCTGATATCAAGGTCAAGTTCATGCGGTCGGCGGCCATCGGCACTGCGATGAGATGTACCTGCATCTATTTGGTTTTTCAAAGCCGCTACGCGTACTTGAAAAAACTCATCGAGATTTGAAGAAAAAATGGCAAGGAACTTCACACGTTCTAAAAGTGGAATGCCCTCTTCACGCGCCATTGCCAAAACTCGCTCATTAAATGCGAGCCAGCTGAGATCACGATTAAAAAAACGTTCGTCGATCTGGGCAGAGTATGTTCTTTCCCGTTTCGTCATGAGGCATTTACCTGAACGCTTAATGAACGAAAAATGACTACTGGGATAATTTGCACACTACGCGTGTTTAGATCTTGACGGAATCGCCAAGGTCCCACTCGATGGTGATGAGCTCGCGCTCGGCATCGCGGGCAATGCGCTCGCTATTGCGGCGAAATTGTGGGTCGTCACGGGTGAGAAGCACAAGACGAGCCAGCACGCGAGTGCGGAATTCGTCAATGAGAGCCTGGTCGCCATAGTCGCCATAGACCTCCCAATGGGGGGCTACAGGACCGAGATACACGATGCGGGCATGCGCACGTGGTGCTTCTGGGGTGGCATTGATATCGGACACGGGAACCTCCTAGGAGCGTTCAGGATACCGCAGAGACGCCATATGACCTCTCGGGAACTTATTCAGAGCCCGCAGCGTCAGAACCCTTGTACGACCGCAGTTCTCCCCTCTTAGAAAAAGGCTCGCCATGACCACAACCGACATCCAGCACTATGAAAACCAGCGCGAATTTGGTTCTTATCGTTCAACTGAATGGATGTCGCTTGGCAATTGCCGCCTTGTTGAACCCGACATCTTCTTTCCCTCGGATGGTGTTGGGGTCGACAAGGCGCGCAAAATTTGTTCGACGTGTCCTGTTCGTGACCACTGCTTGGAATACGCACTGTCAGAACACATTGAACACGGTGTGTGGGGCGGCATGAGTGAGCGAGCTCGCCGCCGTTTGAAGTCTCAACGCCGCGCCGCCTAGGCAACGCTACGAATAATTACTTGCTGTCGGAATCGCCTGTTTTGTCAGACTGGCCTTCAGCAAGACCCTTCTTAAATTCTTTTTGTGCCTGACCAAGGTTCTTTGCAAACTTCGGCAATTGGGTGCCGCCGAAAAGAACGAGCACAACGACCGCGACAATGATGAGTTCTGGGCCTTCGAGAAATGCGAACATACCCTCAACCTACCACCGCTAGACAGCGAGATGAGATAAAAATAGCCTTGTGATTGAGTGTGTGATCAATATCAGCGAGGGCCAAAGTCCCGAAACGCTGACTCAATTAAGCGCAAGTGTTGCTGGTGATTTACTCGATATTCATTCAGACCACGACCACCACCGCAGTGTCTTTACTGTGAGAGGAATACAAGCTCCTCGGCAACTTGCCGCACACGCTGTACGTCTTTTAGATATTCATGAACATGCAGGAGTGCACCCACGGCTAGGCGTGGTTGATGTGGTGCCGTTTGTTCCCCTTGGCAGTACCACAATGAGTGAAGCACTTCGTGAGCGCGATGCATTTGCGCAATGGGCAGCAACCGAACTTGAGGTTCCCTGTTTTTATTATGGGCCGGAACGTTCGCTACCTGATATTCGCCGTACAGCATGGACATCACTTTTCCCCGATGTCGGACCACGTACCGCACACCCCACTGCCGGAGCCATATGTGTTGGCGTACGGGAAGTACTGGTTGCCTACAACCTCTTCCTCGCTGATGCGACAATGGAAAAAGCGCATGAGATTGTGCTGAAGATTCGTCAACCTGGCTTGCGTGCATTGAGTTTTTTAGTAGACGGATATGCACAAATCAGCATGAATCTTACGGAAATCAGTACCATCAATGTTGATATGGCATACGACATCGTTGCTCAACACGCCAACATCGCACGTGCCGAACTTGTGGGGCTTATGCCAAAGAACGCACTAATAAAAATTGATGTGAGTAGATGGACTCAACTTGATATCGGAGTTGACAAAACAATCGAAGCGCGCTTCGACACATTGATAAAAGTGCAGTAAACGTTGCTAGATCGCTTGGCGATTTGCTTGAGCTCGTGCACGGCGCAAGCGACGACGCTCACGCTCAGACAGCCCACCCCAAATACCAAACTTTTCGCCGTTAACTAATGCATACTCAAGGCACTCGCCTCGCACGACACATCCGCGACACACTTCTTTTGCTTCACGAGTAGAAGCCCCTCGTTCAGGGAAAAAGAGATCGGGGTCAACACCAAGACAGTTGGCCTGATCTTGCCAACCGCGTTCTGTACTCAATTCATCCGTTTCTGGGAATTGCATTCGTTTGCCTCCCGCTCTGCAGATCGCTACATCCAGAAATGGCATGTAGTGATGGCAGGGCTGTAATTACATTGCTGTCATTCTGCCAAATCCTTATGAAATAAGCAAGTGCGCAGAATGTGGGCCTGTCACGACCCCTCCCCTGGAATCTCCGCTTTTTGGCTTCACTCTCAAAAAGCCAGTTTTTATTGGTGTTTTGTGCCTACAAAGCCCAGTTTTGGCTCATTTATAGGGGTTTTAAGTACGTTTGTCCTACCGCGATCGGCTGAGCCGGCGTTTGTGCTCGATGAAATCGACGAGCACATAATCGCCCAAAGTTTCCGGGGTCGTGAAAAAGGCACGACCTTTATTGATCTCGGTGAGCCGCTCAATGAACTGTCGCAAACCACCATTGGCATCGAGCATGAAAGTGTTAATAACAATTCCGTCGCGTGTGCATTTCATGACCTCGGCCAAGGTGGACTCCACTGTTTCACGCACGGGCGGATAGTTGAAAAACACATCGCCTTGTGGAGTGATATGTGCGGTGGGTTCACCATCGGTGATCATGATGATCTGCTTTGTTCCGTGCTGCTTGGAAAGCAGCTGACGTGCCAGCAAAAATCCGTGCTGCATATTTGTTCCGTAGGCGAAATCCCATGAGACCGGCGGCAACTGTTCTGGAGTCAAAATACGGGCAGTTTCGCTAAACCCAACAAGACCTAAATAATCGCGCGGATACTGCGAAGTGATGAGTGAGTACAAAGCCATTGCAACTTTTTTAGCGGGCAGGAAGTTGTCGCGCATGGGCATTGACATAGAGAGGTCGATCATCACCACTGTGGAAGATGAAGTGACGTGTTCTGTGCGCTCTATTTCAAAATCTTCTGGTGATAGCTGAACTGGTGTTCCTCCGCCCTGACGGCGAATCGCGTTGCGCAAGGTTTGCTGAAGATCGAGTCGGAATGGATCGCCGTATTCGTACGGTTTGGTTTCATAACGACGCTCATGGCCACCACCGCTTTCGCGCATTTGGTGCTGACCAATTTTGTCTTTCGCCAACTTCCCAAAGAGGTCGCGTAAGGCATTGGCACCAATTTTTCGTAGACCTTTCGGCGTGAGTTCTAATTTGCCTTCTTTTTGGTTAATTAAGCCTGATTCTTCAAGCATTTTGGTGAGTTCAGCCAGGCGCTCAAGTGAACGTGCGGAGTCTTCGCCCAGCAGTTCTCGCACCTTGTCGAGGTCGGCTTCAGCAAGCGCGCCAGGAGTGGTGGCATTGCGCATGAAGTTTTCCATTTGGTCGAGTTCACCGAGTTCCTGCATGGTTTTCATGGCTTCACCCATACCCATTGGTTCATCGCCGTTGAACTGGTATTTGCGCTCCCACCCAGCATCGGGAACAAGGTTTTGCAAGCGCTCACTGAGTCGATCTGCTTGC
>CANFUE010000038.1 GCA_947450115.1 Acidimicrobiaceae bacterium
ATGTGTTGATGCGTGAAAGGACAACAGCACCGAGAGCGAGAATTCCTCCGGCTGCAAACTCCCAAGCGCGAGTGGGTGCGTAGTAGAAAGCAAAACTGGCTGACTTGCCGCCATGGAATGTCATGGTGCGCGATACAACGAAGGAAAGTACGCCGATGACAGTGAGGAAGGCGGCGAGAACAGCGCGGTGAAGCGCGCGAAAGCGTGTGGCAAGTGCCCATGCAATTGCTAAGAGGGCTGGAAAAACTAGGTAGAACTGTTCTTCAACGGCGAGTGACCATGTATGTAAGAAAGGGTTCGCTTCGGCGTCGAGGCCAAAGTAACCGCCTCCACCGCCACCAGCGTGATGTAGGTAGGTGTTGGCATTGAAGAGCGAGGCTGCAGCTCCAGTTCGTGCCGCAATGGGTTGAGCGGCAATAGCTGCAAGAAATGTAGAGAGAAGGAGTGTTGCGCCAAGCATGAGGCCAAGTGCGGGGAGCAACCGGCGAATGCGGCGCAGATAGAAGTTGCGAAAACTGATTTTCCCGTGGGCGTCGAATTCCTTTAAGAGCATGCGGGTAATGACAAAGCCCGACACGACAAAGAAGACATCGACCCCAATAAAGCCGCCGGGCATGAAAATGCCGGCGTGGTAGACCACCACGAGTGCAACGGCAATGGCACGAATGCCTTGAATGTCGTTGCGAAAACCTGCAGGGGTAGTGGTACTCATGGGCTGCACCATTTTATGTGGCAATTCATGCCTGAGGGGTAGGGGAAGTAAGATTTGGGAATCTTTAGGGGGTAGTTATGGCAGTTTTAACGAGTGATTTTGCACGCGACCGTGGTTCTGAGGTGGCGCTCATCGATGAATCGCGTTCTGTCACGTGGGCAGACCTCAACGACCGTGTGAACCGACTGGTGAACGGACTGCGTGATCTTGGACTCGCTACCGGTGACACTGTTGCCGTTGTGGCAGGCAACCAATGTGAATGGTTTGAAATTGCTCAAGCTTGTGCCCATGGCGGGTGGACCTATGTGCCGGTGAACTGGCACTGGGTGGCTGATGAACTTGCCTATGTGTTCAATGACGCGCAGGCAAAAGTGGTGTTGGTTGACGCACGTTATGAAGGCCCTGTTGCAGAAGCAATGAAAGACGAGCGTTCACAAAGTGTGCAACATGTTGTTGGTATTCAAACCGGCGCTCATGCGGCCGTGAGAAGCAGTGCAAGTTTTGTGGAGTTTGAAGAACTCATAGCAGGTGCTAGTAACGCAGAACCCACCGACCAAATGCTGGGCGGACCAATGTTCTATACCTCTGGCACAACCGGACGACCAAAGGGAGTACGTGGGGCATTGTCGGGAGGCATGGCACTCACACCCGACATTATGAAACTCATTGCTGCTGGGTTCTCGAACTTCTTGCCCATTCCTGGGCGCACCATGTTGTGTGGACCTTTTTACCATTCTGCGCAATGGGCTTTTTCCTTTTTCCCGATGGTGGGTGGCTCTTCGGTAGTCATGCAACACAAATACGACTCGGCAGAAATGTTGCGTCTCATTGATGAGCATGCCTGCACCAACGTGCACTTGGTGCCTACCCAGATGAAACGCTTGCTCGACTTGCCACAAGCAGTGAAAGACACCTTTGAAGGAGCAGCAATGAGCACGGTGTGGCATGGTGCTGCGCCTTGCCCACCTGCAGTGAAGCGCGGACTCATTGAATGGTGGGGTCCAAAAATCACCGAGTACTACGGCAGTACAGAAGGTTCCATCATTTCTACAGTGAGCTCGCAGGAATGGCTAGAAAAAGGTGGAAGCGTAGGTAAGCCACTCGACAGTGTTGAAGTGATTGTCGTGAACGACGCAAACGAGCGTGTTGAGCAGGGGAGCGAAGGCACGTTGTACTTCCGCAACAAGATGGGAACAGATTTCACATATCACAACGATGATGGCAAAACGAAAGATGCGCATTTAGAACCAGGTGTATTCACCACCGGCGATGTGGGCTATATCGATGCCGATGGTTTCTTGTGGTTATCTGACCGCAAGATCGACATGATCATTAGTGGCGGGGTCAATATTTACCCAGCTGAAATTGAAGGTGTGATTGCCGTGCACCCCGGTGTGGAAGATGTTGCAGTGATAGGCGTGCCTGACGAAGAGTTCGGCGAGAGCGTGAAAGCACTCGTGCAAGTGCAAGAAGGCGTTGCTGAATCACCTGAACTTGCCGCAGCAATCATTGCGCATTGTCGTGAGTTGCTTGCTGGTTATAAGGCTCCGCGATCTGTTGATTTCATTGCGTCTATCCCGCGTACGGGCACTGGAAAAATTCAGAAGAAACCATTGCGCGCACCGTATTGGGAAGGTCATTCACGCAAGATTTAAGTGCGTTAGTGGTGCCTCATTAGTTGTATGGCGATGGTGTTAATAGTCAATATAGGGTGACGCATTAGACATCGTTTGCGTCATGTTTGCCTGCCATGTGTTGAGGTAAGTGACCTACTGTCATGTGCATGAGCACATCTACTTCTCGCAATGATCTATCAGGGACGCTCTTGCTTTCTATGATGCTGGCAATTACTGCAGCAGTTGTGCTTGTGCTTGGCGCATTGGGAGTAGTTGCTATTGCAAAAGGTGACAGCACTGCATCAGGTGTTGTTACAACAACTGTTCATGTGACGTTGAGCGAATTCAAAATTATTTTAGATCCTGCAATTGTTCCAGCAGGAAATGTTGTTGTTGAAGTGCACAATATCGGTTCTGTTGAGCACAACTTGTCAGCAAAATCATTAGGACTAAAAACTCCAAATATCTTGAGTATGGGTTCGGCAACATTGAGCTTGGGAAAAATTGACTCACCTGTCGATTTCATTTGTGAAGTACCCGGACATGCGGCGAGTGGCATGAAGGCAACACTCAGAATTGGCGTTGCAAATTCATCGGTCACTCCAACGACGGCAGTAATGAGCGCAGCTCAGATGGATAAAGCAATGGAAGCAGTTGCATTGAAGTTTCCGGCAAAAACTAAAGGAGTCGGAAACCAGGAACTTGCGCCAAAGGTGGGTGCAGACGGAGTCAAAGAATTCGACCTCACGGCATCAATTATTAATTGGGAAGTTGAACCCGGCGTTGTAGTGAAAGGTTGGGCGTATAACGGGCAAATACCTGGTCCAGTGATTCATGTAAACGTCGGCGACAAGGTTCGCATCGTTCTGAAAAATGAATTGCCAGAGTCAACTTCAATGCACCTACATGGAATTCGCGTACCCAATGCAATGGATGGTGTAGACCCATACACACAAAAGCCAATTTTGAGCGGCGAATCTTTCTCCTATGAGTTCACTGCATTAGAGCCATCGGTGGGCATGTATCACTCTCATCATGATGCGCAAGTACAGGTACCTAACGGCTTGGCCGGCGCAATCATCATTGGTGACTGGAAAGCGCTAGCGATGAAAGCTGCTGGCACGAAGGTGAACGACACCAATGGTAAGGCTGAACAAGAAGTAATGATGGTGCTCAATGACGCTGGCACTATTGGTCTCTCCTTGAACGGGAAGTCATTTCCGGCAACGGCACCGTATTCGCTGAAGGTGGGCGAAACCATGGTGGTGCATTACTTTAACGAGGGTCTTTTGACCCACCCCATGCACTTGCATCAACCGTCAGGACTCATTGTTGCGCGAGATGGCAAGTTGCTCGACGCTCCGTATTTTGCCGACACCATCAATGTGGCGCCAGGAGAGCGCTGGACGGTGGTGTACACGGCCCAAGACGTAGGCGTGTGGGCATGGCATTGTCACATTCTCACCCATGCCGAAACCCCGACGGGGATGAAGTACATGGTGACCGCACTCATCGTGAAGTAGATCTTAAAGAAGACACAAACAAACAACGAACGGGGAACACAATGGTAAAGATTTTAATTTGTGAAGATTTTGAAATGATGCGCGATGGACTCGTGGCGCTCATTGAAGTGGGCAGTGAGTTCTCGGTAGTGGCCGCTGCTGGAGACATACGCGAAGCAACTGCTAAAGCTCTTGTGACACATCCAGATGTGGCACTGATAGATGTGAAGCTCGAGGGAGAAAGCGGCATTGATTTGGCGCGGTGGTTTCAGGCGAATCAACCTGAATGCAAAGTGGTGATGATGGGATCATATGTTTCTCACTTGTCATTTGTTGAGGCACATCATGCGGGAGCAATGGCCTTTATTCCGAAATCGGGCTCGACACTCCTGTTATTGAACACTTTGCGTGAAGTGAGTGCAGGTAAATCATGTTTCGATGAACTCAGTGTTCACAGAGCTGAAGAGATGCTGGAGCAGAACGGATTTGTTGCCTTGGCACACCTCTCCAAAAATGACCAAGACATTATGGCGTGCATTGCACGTGGGTGTACCGATAAGGAAATTTCAGAAACTTTGTTCTTAAATATTCAAACTGTGCGTAATCATGTTTCAAAAATCATGACGAAGCTAGGAAAATCGAACCGGACCCAACTTGCTGTGTTGATGAACTCGGTTGGAGCGAATGAGGGCACGCTTTTGGGCCTCTAGCGCCGAGTGGTTATGGCAATAGCCGTTTGTAGGTAGTAATGCCTGAAACGGTTTGTGCATCACCATATTCGCCTCGAGCAAGTAGTTGATTGAGGAGATCTTGTGGTGCCTGCCCCAGGGTTCCATCTTTAATAACTAGCCACTTCACTTTGCTCGGGCTGACAAATTTTGAGTCGTCATTTAAGAAGTTTGTTTTGATCCACGGGTTAGGAAACGTATAGATCACTTCACGATGTGATGCATGAGGAACAAAGGCATAGTGCGCCGACACAACATCGCTCGGACCCACTCTGTCGATGGCGGCTTCCCAGCCACTGGTATCGTGCGCGCCATGTGGCCAGTAGCCAGTGTTGTACTTTGCGCCAAAGGGGAGAAGACCCCAAGAGTTCGCTGCAATGTATGCACACACAACAACGCCAAGAACGCCGAGGCGGGCAAGTGAACGCGACCTGCGTTGTAAAAATGCGGCACCTTCAATCGCTGCGGCAATAGCGGCCACATTGGGGATTGCTTGGTAGTGGTACATCATTGCCCAGGTGAAGTCGGCTGTGGTGAGAATGTTGATGAGGTATTGCGGCAGACCCATCAACAAAGTAAGGGGAGCAAGGAATGAAAGAAATGCGAGTGGCGATGTAATGCGCCCGGCATAAGCAATGGCATTATTTTGCGATAGGCGGTCGATGAAAAGCGATGGATGACGCAGAGAAGTTTTTGCCACTTCCATAGGCGTTGTGCCTAAGTTGCCGTAAAGGGCGCCATAAGCACTGAAGTCGCCAGCAAGGTGAGGAACAAACCACACGGCAATAACAAGGAAATAGAGTGCTGCGCCACCGCAGAGCGCCGCGCCAAAGCGAAGACGTTTGCGGAACATCAGCAAGATGCCAAGACCCATTACTGCGAGTGCGATGTCTTCTTTCCACAGCATCGCCATGGCAATGAACATGACCGTGAGCACATTGTGGCGCGTGACGTGTTTGCCAATACCTTCTGGGCGCGAAGTTGCGTAGTGGTAACCCATGAGAAGAAAAGGAATTGCCATTGTTTCGGGGTGAAAAGTTTCCCACGCCAAGTATGCGGTGGTGGGAAGGAGCAGCCAGGCAACTCCAAATGCAAGAGCTGAAGTTTCGCTCTTTAAGCGATGGCGGGCGATGAGAAAAACAGGGTACGCAGCAGTTGCTAATGCGATGACCTGAAACATGTCCCAAAGGTTTGGTCCGCCACCTAGCCACACAAAGGGCACGAGGAAGTAGTACATGAACATTGCGTGGTGACCAAAGACGGGAAGACCGCAGACCGTATTGAACCACTTGCCGTGGGCTAACAGCCACAGTGATTGGTCGTGGATGCCGAGGTCGAAGTCGAATGTGGCATACGCATTTTGCCGATGAACAACCAGGCGTCCAACAACAATGATCCATGTGAAAATGGAGGCCCAAATGAGCGCGGAGGAAAGCGTCTTGCGCACAGCTGGCATTGCAAAAAAATACTACTCCTGGTTCTGATATTTTGGTCATGTAGCGACTATTGAGAAAGATGTGAGCAAAATGGCAAGCAAAGAGGCAGAAGCATTCCTTCAACAAGTACGCGATTATCAAAAACAGGCATTGGGGTCAGCTACTGCGGTTCCTACGCTCGAAGAAATGCGCTTTGGGGCAGAAGCGGTGATGGAAACCGTTGGCGCCATGCCAAGTGGGGTGGATCTTGAAGAAGTTGACGTGAATGGTCTGTCAGCTTTGTGGGTACGACACTCTGGGGCCGATGCAGAGTCTGTGGTGATGTATTTCCACGGAGGTGGTTACGTCGTGCAAAGTGCGCACTCGCACCGCAAGGTGGCTGCTCATCTCGCGCTGCAAAGCAAGCGCAACGTATTGAGTGTGAATTATCGACTTGCTCCGGAGCACGCCCACCCTGCGGCTATTAACGATGCAGTAGTTGCCTATCGGTGGTTGTTGAATGCTGGCTATGCGCCAGAGAAGATTGCTCTGTCGGGCGACTCCGCGGGCGGCGGGTTGTCTCTTGCGCTCTTAGTTGCGCTGAAAAATCAAAAGATCCAGCAGCCAGCAGGTGCGGTCGTCTTTTCACCTTGGGTAGACCTTGAAGGAACCGGTGACTCTATGGAAAGTAATGCCGGTGTCGACCTCATGGTTGACCGTCACGCACTTGGCCTCATGGCAAACATGTTCATTGCTGGCGGTTCGCTGCGCGACCCGCTTGCAGCTCCGCTGTATGCAGACCTCGCCGGCATTGCACCTATTTACATTCAAGTAGGTGGTGATGAAGCATTGCTGGATGACTCCACGCGACTTGCCACACGGGCAGCCCACGCCGGAGTTGCTGTGCGTTTAGATGTCTTTCCTGAAATGCAACACGTGTTCCAGTCGGGCGTAGGTGTTATTCCTGAAGCGAACGATGCAGTTGAACGTGCAGGGCAGTGGTTGCAGGGAATTTTGGCCTAAGTACTACTTGCCGTTGAGTGCAGCCACAACTGGGGCAAAGGTGTCAACATCTTCGGCCCCAACAATGATGTAACTAAAGCCCCACTGCTCACGACGGGCAATGAGGTCTTCAATGATTTTGCTTGGTGGGCCAATGAGTGCGAAGGGTGTTTCTTCCACCATTGAAGGAGTCACGCCAATCATTTGAGCAACGCCATCGATTGTTCCAGCGGCATCGTCGGTGACCTTGACGAAAAAAGCACGAATATTCATTTCAATGTTGGGCAACCGTGACCCTGCAGCATTAATGACAATGTTGACCTTCTCGGTCACTGCTTCAGCGGTCATGGTGCTAATTGCTTCGGGGCCAACAACTCCGGCGGTCATGGTGCCGTTGATGCCAATGATGTCGGCTTCACGTGCTGCATAAGAAAGTACGCGCTTGCCACCGCCGCCAATCAAGATGGGTGGGTATGGGCGCTGCACGGGCTTGGGCATTCCAACATAATTGGCAACGTTGTAATGAGTTCCTGCGTGGTTCACAGGGCCTTCACCCATGGCAGCTTTGATAATGGCGAGACCCTCAATGAAGCGGTCGATGCGCACTCCGGGTGTGTCATAAGCAATTCCCGATTGCTCGTAGTCACTCACCATCCAGCCAGCACCCAGCCCAATTTCCAAACGACCCTCAGAGAGCAAGTCGATAGTGGCAAGTTCCTTTGCCAGCACAACGGGGTGCTTGTAGTCGTTGTCCCATACCAGCGCACCAACACGCAGGGTGCTTGTTGCGTCGGCCACTGTTTGCAATGCAGGAATAGGGGCAAGTTGATCGGTGAAGTGGTCGGGCATGGTGAGACATGAAAAGCCGTTTGCTTCAGTTTTCTTCGCTAGGTCGACCCACTCTGTGCGGTTCGCGGCACGTGAGCATTGAACGCCAAAACGAAAGGGTGCGATGTGGGGATAAGTCATCTCAAACCTTGACATATTCGCCTTCGCTTCGGCAAGTGATTTGAGGTACAGAAAAGTATCGATGCGCTCAGGTACCGTAGAGATTGTGCACAATGTAAAGGAGTTTTTCCGCAGGTTTGCGACAAAAGATCGCATCTCGCGCCTTGCGGCCAGTTTGGGAAAAACAAGCGTTGTGCTCATGGCCGGAGCTCTTCTCATCAGCGCACTTGTGGTTGCAATGGCGCCACGACTTTGGGGCATTGCCAATGCGCACAATGAAAAGCCTGTCACGCTTCCCGCATTTACAGGAATTGCTCAACGTTCGTATTTGTACGACGTGAATGGTGCCCAAATTGGCGCCTTTCAGGTGGAAAATAGCCAGCCAGTAAAAATGCAAGATGTTCCTGTCGACGTGACTTCAGCAATTTTGGCAGTGGAAGATGCTGGCTACTACGGACACAAAGGTGTGAACTTGCGTGCTTTGGTGCGCGCAACGCTGTCGAATTTCAATGCGGGAAGTTCCCGCCAGGGCGCCTCAACCATTACTCAGCAAGTGGTGAAAAATGAATATCTCGCTGGCCTGCCTCGCGACGGTCGATACAAAGTGCTTCAGGCTAGGTATGCCGCACTGTTAGAAAAGCAAGCTACAAAGCCGCAAATTCTTGAGCGCTATTTGAACACCGTATTTTTTGGCAACAATGCCTATGGCATTGAGGCTGCTGCAGAAATTTATTTCGGTGTTGGCGTTGAGAAACTCACGTTGGTGCAAGGCGCATTTCTTGCCGGCCTCATTCAGGCACCTACTAGCTACGACCCCATCCGTCACCCTGAACGGTCACGGCAACGTTTTTCGCAGGCTTTGAATCGACTTGTGGTGGAAAAGTTATTGGTCAAAGATGAAGCATTAAAATTAGCCAAGGAGTGGCCACTGCCTGAAGTAGTACAAAGTGTTCCGCAAAAATCTGTCGAGCGCACGTACTTTTCTGAAACGGTGAAAGATTACCTTTTAAACCGCAGCGACATTTTGGGCGCCACATACCAAGAGCGATACAACGCGCTTTTCCGCGGTGGTCTGAAGATCTACACCACGCTGAACAACAGCTATCAAAAAGCTGCAGAAAAAGCAGCGGCCGAAAAACTTCCAGCAAATAAGCAAGGTATTCAATCGGCAGTGTTGTCTTTAGATACAGCAACTGGTGGCGTGCGCGCCATGGTGGGTGGCCCTGGCTTTGTACCTGGGCAAAGTGAAGTGAATATGACCCTGCGTCGACGTCAAACGGGGTCAAGCATCAAGTTGTTTATTTTGGCGGCAGCATTACAAGCCGGCGCAGAAGGTATCGATCTCATCGACGGCACGTTGCCATGCACTTTGCCGAACCCGGGTAAACCTTCTGAACCCTTTGAAATCACTAAAGGCGTGAGCCGACCTCTTGGCTCGCTCGAAGAGATGACCTGGTATTCCATCAACTGCGCGTATAGCAGGCTCTCGCAAATTGTGGGGCTGAATCGTTTGGTCGACACCACGTATCGCATGACACAGTCAATGTTTTTGAGTCGTGAGACGTATTCCATTCAGCCGTATGCGAGTTTTGCGACAGGCGCAAATGAAATGAGCCCGTTCGATATGGCGAGTGGTGCCCAGACAATTGCCAATGGTGGGTTACATCAGCAGCCATATTTCATTGATCGCATAGAGAACCCTGCGGGAACGATCTATGAGCACAATGACCCAGGCACTCAGGTCTTTCCAAAAGAAATTGCGAATAAAGAAGTAGCAATTTTGAAAGGTGTGCTCATTAAAGGTACGGCGCGCAGCAGTGCGCTCAACAAAGATCGACCCGCAGGTGGAAAAACTGGCACCCAAGACGACAACACCAATGCATGGTTTGTCGGGTTCACAAAAGAACTCACCACCGCGGTGTGGGTGGGCGACCCGCGTGCGTATACCTCGATGGTAGGAATTCCTGAATTCGTAGCTGCGGGTGTGCCACGTGTACAGGGCGCTACTTTTCCTGCGGCGATTTGGAAGGCATACAACGATGCGGCGCTTGTTGATGCTCCTATTGTCGATTGGGATGCAGCGGTACCGCCAACACGCGGGTCGATGCGTTTGTATTTGCCAGGTGTTGATTGTGTTGCTCAACTGGTGTCTGGTGCATTGCCGCGCAGGTTTACTGGCACTGTTGTGCCATTCGACCCAGCGTGGGCCACAACCACAACGCAAGTTGGTGCTGTTCCCGTCACTGGGGTCACCACGTCAACAACCAGCACTACAACCACTGTGGCTGCAGTTGTTCCTGGGCCAGCAGGGCCGCCAGTGGTGAGTATTGTCGACCCAGGAACCACCATTTTGCCGTCGAACACCAATCCGTTCTCCCCGTTGCCCACGCTTGACCCGTTGAGAAACTTGGTGTTTGACTGCACTAAACCACTTCCGGGAAGCGTACAAACGAGTATTCCGACCCCTGGGTAATAGCCTGCAAGTGTGTCGATCTTGGTTCATCTCTATGACCTGCAAATGCTCGATACCACTCTTGAGCAACTGCGCCATCAATTCATCACTTTGCCTGAGCGCGAAGCTTTAGTTGCTGCACAAAAAAACCTTGCCGACTGTGTGGCGCAAATAGCGTCGGGTGAAACGCGACAACAGGTGCTTGAAGGAGAATTAGGCAAGGCTGAAGCAAATGGTTCGGTGCTGCGCAAAAAACAAGAGCGCTTGGAATTGCAAATGAAAACCGTTATTGCATCGCGTGAAGCCGAAGCGCTCCAACACGAAATACACACCGTCAGTGCCGAAATGAATTCAGTCGATGAAGAATCACTGGCTTTCATGGAAGAGTCCGAGCGCATCGACGTCACTCTGGTTGCGGCCCGAGGTGCATTAGTTCAGTTTCAGGCCGCCGAAATAGCAGCCATTGCGTCATTGCATGAAGCGGAAGAATACAAAAAAGCCGAAGCTCGTGACGTTGAAGAAAAACGTCAGCGTTTTGCAGAGACACTCGATGAAAAGTGGTCGGCAGCATATGAGCTGCGTAGGTCGCAGCACAAGGGCATTGCCGTTGCAAAGGTAAAAAATCACGTATGCGGTGGCTGTCATCTCGATTTGTCTACCTCGGAAGTAGACCTACTTAAAAAAGAGACAGATGAAAATAGGGAATGCCCAAACTGTGCTCGGTGGCTGGTGTTCTAAATGTTTCTTTGGTTTATTGCTACGGCAATATTGTCGATACGTTTTGTTTTTCAAGATCCGCGTTTCGACTATCGGTTACTTGTTGTAGGCGTGCTTCTTCCCGATGCCATCGATATGTGGTGGGGTGGCGCACGGGTGCTGCATACATTGCTTTTTAGCGTTGCCTTATTGGTAGTCATTATGTTGGCAACACGAAAGCGCAAAGTATTGCGTAAACGACTCTTACCGCTAGTAATTGGCACCTTCATGCATCTCATTTTCGATGGGGCATTTACTGCTACGAAAGTGTTCTGGTGGCCCTTCGCAGGAGTTTCCTTTGGCAACGCTGAACTTCCTGTTGCTCAACGGATGGGGCTCAATATTGCGTTGGAGATTGTCGGTGCAATTTCGCTCATTGTTTTGGTGCGTCAATGTGGGTTGACCAATGCGCAGCGCCGTCGCGAATTTTTACGTACCGGAATCCTCTCAGTTGCAAGCGAAGAGAAGTAACAAGGTGGCAGAGCGTTTGCTCACACTCGTTCGCCATGGGCAAACCGTGGCGAATGCACAAAACCTTTTGCAGGGTCACGTCAATCATCCACTCGACGATGTTGGTCTTGCGCAAGTGAGTTTGTTGGGCGCGGCATTGCAGAAAATTGCACCAGTCGACCGAGTCATTTCGAGCCCACTCCTGCGGGCGCAGCAAACTGCACAAGCTATTACTCGTGCACTCGCCCAGAGTGTTGCTGTGGAAACAGATCCACGTTGGATAGAACTTAATTACGGAGACTTCGATGGGCAGCCAGTGAGTTCGGTGAGTGCACAACAGTGGGCCTCCTGGCGAGCAGATGAGCATTTCCGGCCTCCACATGGTGAAACTCTTGCCGAGCTCGCTGTGCGCGTACATGAGGCAATTGATGACCTATTGAACGACACGGCGCACTCGCACATTGTGGTGGTGAGTCATGTTTCGCCCATTAAGGCTGCAGTGGCGTGGGCCCTTGGGGTAGGAGTAGGGGTGTCGTGGCGAACTGCGCTCGACCGGGCGTCGATGACAACCGTCAGGCTCGATGCCAAACATCCCGCGCTGAAAACTTTTAATGTCACTGTGTGAAGTGGTGAGTCGGTCTGTAAGCGGGATTCTGTTCGCCGAAGCGAGGTGACCATCCATCTGTGCGGTCTACCCGAGAAGTACCCGAAGGCGAGCGAGCAGCTCATCTTCTCTGCATGACCTTGCTTCAAGTGGGGTTTGCCGAGCCGTACGAGTTGCCCCGCACGCTGGTGCGCTTTTACCGCACCGTTTCACCCGTTCCAACGGAGTTGCCTCTATTGGTGGTCTACTTTCTGTTGCACTTTCCGTGAGGTCGCCCCCACCTAGCTCGCGCTAGCACTTTGCTCTATGAAGTCCCGACTTTCCTCGACACATAGGACATGTGCCGCGGTCACCCGACCGACTCACCGTTGAAAAGTGTACGAGGTGTACAGGCGAAGTGGTGCGTGCTTTAAGAGCATTTGGCGTATTCGTACGCCATGGAGTTGAGGCTCGGGGTTTCCATATTGAGTGTGGTTTTATTGCCTGCCTCATTGGGCTTGCCAAGAATGACGCTGACCGTGGCGAGTGAACCGAATGCTCCGGGCACTGCTGCTGGATTTGGTTTACCAGTTGTTTTGTTCGTGGAGGGTCCGATGCCGTCTACGCCTGGATTGATTGCTTGGGCAAGAAGTGCAGAGTGGCGAGATTCTTGTTCGCCAATGCCCATTGCAGCAGCACGCAACTTTGGTTGTGAAAGCAACGACACATAGAACTGGTAGGTCTCGGCTGCCAAAGTTTCCAAACCAAGTGCCAATGCCATCACGTCGTCAAGCGGGGTGTCGCTCGGTGCGATTCCTGCTTCTTTATTTCCCAAAATCAAGTCGAGAGCGGGGTTGATGTAGAGCTTGTTGATTTGTGCGTTGGCACATTCAAAAGTTTCACCTTTTGCTTCGGTGATAATGCCGCTCAATGCCTTGGCATGAGCTTCGTGATCGGCTTTGAATCGCGATACCACGGCGGCAGTGCCTGCTGCGCTGCCAGTAAATAGCCCGAGACCTAAAACTTTTGTATAGGTATCGATTGCATTGAATTCAAGTGAGGTGGCCGTGCGCAAAAGCGCTTCGTCGGTTGGTGCAGCGTTAGGCAGACCAGTGGTGGGTGGAACTGCACCAATGCGCGGGAAGGCACCCTTTGGGCTCTGTATATCTTTGCTACACGCAGCAAGAAGTGTGGTTGTGGCTATTGCAAAGCCGCCGGTGAGAAAAAACCGCCGGCGATTGACTGGTGAATTCATATCGAAGTTGTTCGAGTTCATGGTGAGTCCTTAGGAGAAGCGTTCTACGCAGGGTAGGTCTTAGTGTCGAATGGTTCAGCGGCGTTATCGAGGATGTCGCCGAGGCCTTTTTTACCGGCGAAACTGGCAAGTACTGCGGCGTGGCGACCCTGTGTAGAGATGATGGATGCAACAAGTTGCGCCCCATCGGTGCCTGTAATTGTTCCGAGCACACCAAGGTGTGTTTTCACGAGCGAATTCTCTAAGGAAAGAAAAGTTCCGGCAAGTTCAGCGTCGGATCCTGATGCAGCAGCCGCAATGAATGCGGCGTAGAAACTTGCATTTTGTGCAGAGATTGCTGAACGACCAAGGAGTCCTGCAATTGACTGTGCGTAAGCAAGATGATGTTCACCGAACATGGTGCACACTGTTTTGAGATCTTTTCCCGCTGCAGCAGATGCTTTGGTGTAGAGCGCCGTCATCGCGAGTTCAATGCCTTGAGCAAACTGCAAAACAGCGATATCGCTCTTTGTTGGTTGCTGTGGCGGGGCGGTAGTGGTGGGTGCGTCCACGCGGGGTTCCTTTCGCATTCATTAACAGATCAGATTTATGTTCATAACAGTATTTCAGACCAGGTCGATTTCCGAACTAGGGAAAGCCTGACAACTTTAGAAGTCGAGAGCAGAAAGGTCGGGGATCCAGCCCTGGGAACGGCTCACAGCTTGGGTCCATTGTGAACGAACCGACTCGGTAGCGGGCCCGTCGAGGGTACTTTCCACCCGATTCTCAGGATTCCAGGTGCTGGTGGCGTCTAAAAGCGTTGGCCACAGCCCCAGCGCGGTGCCGGCAAGAAAAGCCGCCCCGAGCGTTGTTGCTTCCGTGACGGGTGACACTTCAATTGTTCGAGAAGTGCTGTTGGCCAAAGCCTGCACAAAGACGGAGTTTTTGCTCATCCCGCCGTCGACGCGAATGGTGTTGCTATTGGGTGGGGCGAACTGGGCCGCATCGTGCCGAGCGGCGTCGTAGAGGTCGGCTCCTCTGTGTGCCACACCTTCAAGAACTGCGCGCACGATGTG
>CANFUE010000039.1 GCA_947450115.1 Acidimicrobiaceae bacterium
CTCATGGAGCCTTCTGCATTTTTGAAGCCACCATTTTTGGAGAGCCATGCTGCACGCCAAATGAGCAGACGAGCCGCATCGATTTGTGTTGCCATATTGGCAAGCTTGAACGCAATGGCCTGGTTCATAATGATGGGCTTGCCGAATGCAACGCGCTCTTTGGCGTAGTCGAGAGCAATTTCATATGCAGCGCGTGCAACACCAAGTGCTTGTGCGCCTACAGCTGGGCGTGTTGCTTCGAAAGTTGCCATCGCTGGCTGCTTGCCACTTGATGCGCCACCTTCGCGATAGCGAGCAAGTTTTGCATCGAGTTTTTCTTTGCCGCCGAGCAAGCAACTGCCTGGCACGCGCACATCGTCGAGCACTACTTCTGCAGTGTGTGATGCCTTAATTCCATGCTTTGCATACTTTTGCCCTTGGCTGAGACCTTTTGTGTTCGGTGGAACAACGAATGATGCTTGTCCACGACCTTTAAGTGCTGGGTCGACTGCTGCAACAACAACGTGCACGTTTGCAATGCCACCGTTGGTGATCCAAGCCTTTGTTCCGTTGAGCACCCATTCATCTTTTGCTTCGTCGTAAACAGCACGTGTGCGCAAGCTTGAGACGTCGGAGCCTGCATCGGGTTCGCTCACACAGAACGCACCGAGTTTTACATCTTCAGCAGTGCCGTAGCACTGGGGCACCCATTCGATGACCTGTTCAGGAGTTCCGTTGCCGGCGATTCCTGCAGCGGCAAGACCAGAACCCATAATTGCCATACCAATACCTGCGTCGCCCCAGAAGAGTTCTTCAATGGTGACTGGCATTGTTAAACCAGTGGGGTCGGCCATGTTGTTCATTAAGAACTCCCAGCCATACATGCCAATTTTCGCCGCTTCCTTCACAATGGGCCACGGGAACTCTTCGCGTTCGTCCCATTCTTGGGCCGCGGGGCGGATGACATCTTTTGCGAAGGTGTGTACCCACTCTTGAATTTGGAGTTGGTCGTCATTGAGGTGGAGGGAGAAATCAGCCATGCGTATAAGTTACCCAGCAGTAGGGCGAGATGCCTCATTTTCCACGATTTCTATTCATTCTGTTGCCAGTTATCGGCCCTCAACGCACACACGAGAAAAAGAAAGTGATGGACGAAACGAGCCAAGGGGGTTATTTTGAGTGTGAGCGAAATTGAACGTAGGCAACTTCACGAGGAGGTGGAGAAAATCATGAGCGATGACTCTGCGGCTGTTCTCATGCGACTGCTGCCGCCCGTCGGCTGGAATGATTTTGCCACCAAACAAGACCTTGAGACCTTGGGCAAATTCATGCAGTTGGGTTTCAACAACTCATTGCTTGAGTTGCGCAATGAATTGCGCAAAGAGTTTGTCGACGAAACCGGAATTCTTCGCAACAGCATGCACGGCGAATTCGTAGATCTTCGCAACGGTGTGCAAGACGAAGTCGCAAGTTTTCGCAAAGAAATGCACACCGAATTCGCAAGTCTTCGTAAAGAAATACACATCGAATTCAGCGCATTGCGAAGTGAAATGAGCGCAGGATTTCTCGATCTACGCAAAGAAATGAACCACCAAACTCATCGCATGTTTATGGCGATGCTGGGCATTAATACTTTGCTCATGAGCATCGCCATTGCGGCATTTAAATTGCTCTAGTAGTTACTGCAAAGGAATGGCAAGAAGCGAAGGCGCAATGGTGTCCATAATCAATTTCGCGCCAGGCTTGTATACGTGCACACCATCCCAGCGATAACCCAAGTCGTTGCCAATAATTGAGCTCGTACACCACTCACGTGGACCCTTGACAAATGTAGTGGTGGCTGCATTTTCGCTCGCAACTTCTTGGAGCAACTTGTTGAGGTGCGCCGTGCGCGTGTCGTCACCCCGTTCTGGAAGTGGCGGGATGCCAGCCCCCTTCACATCTTTCGGACGCATACATGGCACTTCGAGAAGCGCAACTTTTGCCCCACCCAGAACAAGAGCGTTAATTCCGTTTTTCACTTGAGTTTTAAAGAACGTGTCTGCTTGTGGCGAGCCCAATGAATAATTCACTCCCCCACCAAGTACGTCGAGAACTTCCCAGGCACCCAACATGACGAGAGCCAACTGGCCTTTTGCTTTTTGAACGGATGCAGTCCACTTCTTTTCCCATCCGCGGCAAAATTCAAAGGATTGTTTGAAGTTAATAGATGGGCTAATACCTGTACCTGAGTCGTATACCCCGCAGCCCGATACGCCGCCATCAGTAACGGTGAATGTTTTTTCAATTCCCAGTGGAAGATTTTTTGCAAGTGCTTTGGCCTGCGAATCGCCAACGATGACAAGGCGAACGGGATTAACCAATGTTGGCAGTGTTGTTGAAGGAGCAACTACACCGTCCAAGGTGGTAGGTGTTGCTCCAGCAATTGTGGTGGTTACGCCAAATTCCAAGTCGTTACCCTTGTCAATTGACAAATCGATAGGAGTAGTAAATGCCAAGGCAATGCTCACCGATGCGATGAGAACTCCGGCAGCAGTTGCATAGCAGCTTGCAATAATCACCATGTCTTTGCGCAAAGAATGATTGTTGTTTCGCAGGGTTTCGCGTGCATGCCCGATGAATCCATGCCGGATGGGCATCTCAATGCAACGGTAAGACAACTCAGCAACAACCGCCGTTATAGCAATTGCTAGAAAAAATTTTGCAGTTGACTCTCGGGCACCAGCAAACAAAAAGATGGGCCAATGCCAAAGGTATAACCCGTACGAACGCTTACCGATTTCTACTAACGGAGTACTTCCAAGAAATTTCTGCACTCCCACTGCGTTCGGGTGTACTGCACATGCCACAAGCACCAAAGAAGACAGCGATACAAGGGCCAGTCCACCTCTATAGAGAGGAGCGCCAGAAACGGTGAGGCCCAATGCCATGAGTACCAGCAGCGAACCGCTCACTAATGCGGCAAGGTTGAGAACGCGCTCGGGCATATCGGCTGCCGATGCGCGGCCCGTTCGCGACATTCCCGCAAGACGCCATGGCCGCCATAAACATGCACCCGCCGCACCCAGCAGCAACCCAGTTGACCGAGTAATAGTGGAGAGATATAAAAAGTTGATGCGGTCGCTGTTACCGGAAGAATAAGCAATAGCACTGAACAGCATGATGAAAGTTGCGGCTGCAAGTAATACCTGAGCAACCTTGGCCCGGTTTTTACCCCACTTAAACAATGCGATAAATGCAATTGGCCACAACAAGTACCACTGTTCTTCAACCGCTAGTGACCATAAGTGGCGAAGTAAAGGCGGGTCTTTCGGCGCGAAATATGGAACATTGCTCGAAAAAATTTGCCACCAGTTAGAAATATAAAAAACTGCCGACAAAAAGTCGTGGCGTAATTGCCCCACCTTGTACTTCGAAAACAAAAGTGCCCACGCCGACACAGCAACCAACATGGAAAAAAGTGCTGGCAGTAGTCGCCTTGCGCGTCGGATCCAAAACTGCCGCAAGGAAATTCCGCCAGTATCTTCAGACTCTTCAAGCAACAGTGACGTAATGAGAAAACCACTCACAACAAAAAAGACTTCAACGCCAATAAACCCACCACGGATCCAACTGAAATGAGCGTGGTACAAAATGACAACAAGAACCGCTAAGGCGCGTAGGCCATCGAGCGATGGAACATACCCCATGTGAGACGGGCCAAGTTGAGAATCAAATGTTGATAAACCACTCAATGCTTTATCTTCACCGGCCGTATTGCGTGAATTGTCGTTTGTGAAATGTTCTTTCATGCTGTTTTTTTCCTACGAGAAACCGTAGCAATTGCAGCACCCGTCAAAACTGCAGCAACAACATATGGCCAGGCAACACCGGCGTGGTCGAAAAGCAATCCTGCAATGGCTGGCCCAATGATGCGCGATAATGCTCCTGCGGACTGTTGTACTCCCAATACTTCCCCGCGACGGTCGGGGGAAACTGAGTCGGCAACGACACTGGTGAGCGAAGGCGTTACTAAACCTTGACCCAACGACAAAAGCGCTAGTGCTACAAAGAGCAAGATCCACACTTCTGCAATCGACAGAACAAGAAACCCTGCAATGAGTACTGTGAAACCTGCGGTGAGGAGTCGTGGAGAACCAAATGCTTTCGTGAGTGGGCCAATGAGACCACCTTGCACCACAACCAGCATTACTCCGACAACGAGAAACACCGCCGCAGCAGAACCCTCGGTGAGGTGAAAGCGACGTTCACCAAATAAAGCAAATGTTGCTTCGAACCCTGCGAAAGCAGTTCCCGACAACAACGCAGTAACAGTGAACTTGTTCCATGCAAAACGCCTGCGACGCGAAGTAGTTTGTACCGCATCACGCGCCTTGCCGATATGTGGGTTTGTTTCTGGGAGTCGAACGAAAGCTGCAACGGCATTACACAAGGCAAAAACACCTGCCACATAAAATGGAACATGTGGGCCGCCTAAGGCCGCAAGCCCACCAATAGCGGGGCCAAATACGAAGCCCACTCCAAATGCCGCGCCCAACATGCCCAGCAATCGGGCACGCTGTTCAGGTGGGGCGATGTCGGTAATGGCGCTTTGCGCAACCGACACACTGGCCCCCGATGCACCATCGAGAAATCGTCCGAGAAAGAGCAACCACAAGGTTCCTGCAGCTCCAGTAATGAAACTTCCTACTGCAGTACCGAGAAGCGAAATGATGATGACGGGTTTGCGCCCGATGCGATCGGACAAGCGCCCCATGATGGGCGCAAAGAAAAATTGTGCAATAGAAAATGACGTGAAGAGGAGTCCTACTTCAAAGCCACTTGCACCAAACCGGTCGGCGTAGCGACCCAAGATGGGTACCACCATGCCAAAGCCCACCATGTCGAGAGCAACGGTGCTCCAAATTACCCAAAAGCCGGCAGGAAATTTTGTGCGATCAGCCACGCCGTACCTTTGTGCCTTCTTTCGTGGTTTCTACCACGTAGCCAGCTGCCTGGAGTTCATTGCGCAATGTATCGGCCAGTGCAAAATCTTTCGCGGCGCGAGCAGCGTCGAGTTGCCGAGCTTTTTCCACGATGTCATTGCTTACTTCAGCAAAAGCATTGACTTGCAATCCGAAAGCAACACACATTTCTGCAACCGCACTTGCCAATGCGCCTGCAAGCGCATTGTCTTTCACATCTAAGGCAGCATTTGCCTTTCGAATGGTGTCGAACATTAAGGCTGTTGCGCCAGGCGTGTCGAGGTCGTTATTCATTGCTGCACTAAATGACTGGAGCGTTACCGCATCGGGAGTTGCATTATTCGATACTTGCGACATGCGGTCGAAGAATCCGTCGATGCTGCCAACAGCTTTTACCGAAGCATCAATATTGTCTTGGCCCACACGAACCGGTGAGCGGTAGTGCGTTTGCAACAACAGCATGCGATATGCACGCGGGTCGTAATGCTCCACCAAGTCGAGAAGGTTGGTGACATTGCCCAAACTTTTCGACATTTTTTCACCTTCAGTGTCGACAACAAAACCATTGTGCATCCAGTGGTTCGCAAAAGTTTTTCCTAAAGCAACAGCTTGGGCACGTTCGTTTTCATGGTGTGGAAAGCGCAAGTCGGCTCCACCACAATGGAGGTCGAACCCTTCACCGAGTAATTGCAAACTCATCACTACACATTCACTGTGCCAGCCCGGACGACCTTCACCCCATGGTGATGGCCATGCTGGTTCACCAGGCTTGGTGAATTTCCATAATGCAAAATCGGCGGGGTGTTTTTTCTCACTCGCACCAAACACTTCACGATCTCCGCCACCTGCGAGCATGTCTTCAAGTTTTTGATGAGCAAGTAGTCCGTAGTCGTCGACCGATGTAACGCTGAGGTACACCCCATCGGAAGTGGCGTAGGCGCGTTGTAAACCCACGAGCTCGCCAATCATTGCCACCATCTGGTCGACATATTCCGTTGCATGAGGAATGTCGTTTGGCTTTTCCACATTGAGAGCCGCCATGGCCGAAAACCACATGGTTTCGCACTTGTGGGTAATTTCTGCCCACGGGCGGTTTTCCCGGTTCGCACGGTCGATGATTTTGTCGTCAATATCGGTGATATTGGAAACCAGGCGGACCTGAATGCCCGTCCAGGTGAGATAACGGCGCAAAATGTCGTACACAAGGGTGGCTCGGCCGTGCCCAAGGTGGGGCGGGCCGTACACGGTGGGGCCGCAGAGGTAGATGCTGAGGTGCCCGGGCTGGCGCATTGCAAGGGGTCGGACCTCTTGAGTGGCAGTGTCGTAGAGAGAAAGCACTCTTTGACTCTAGGGTAAGTGCCTATGTCTACACCTCTTGCGAAGCAATCTGTTCCCGAGAAACCGAGCCTGGCCGGCATCGAAGACCGCTGGTCTGGTGCCTGGAGCTCCGAGGGCGTGTATACATTCGACCGCACCCGACCCCGCAACGAGGTTTTTGCCATCGATACCCCTCCTCCAACGGTGAGTGGGTCATTGCACATGGGTCACGTTTTCTCGTACACCCATACCGACACCATCGCCAGATTTTGGCGAATGCGTGGAAAGACCGTTTTCTACCCGATGGGTTGGGACGACAATGGTTTACCTACTGAACGTCGCGTACAAAATTTTTACGGCGTCACATGCGATGCATCGGTACCTTACGTTGCAAACTTTACACCGCCATTTCAAGGTGAGCCACCAAAAGATCACAAGCCACTTCCTATTTCACGGCCGAACTTCATTGAGTTGTGCAACATCCTCACACATGAAGACGAGAAAGTTTTTGAGGAACTCTTTCGCCGACTTGGTTTGTCTGTCGACTGGTCGTTGCTCTACACCACCATTGAAGCGCGCAGTCGCCAAACTAGCCAGCGTGCATTTCTCAACAACTTGCAACGCGGTGAGGCATACATGCAAGAGGCTCCCACTTTGTGGGATGTCGATTTTGATACTGCAGTTGCACAAGCAGAATTAGAAGATCGTGAACGCCCAGGCGCCTACCACACCTTGGCGTTTCACCTCACCAGTGGGAAAACCGCCGATGGTAAAACCGACATACTCATCGACACCACACGACCAGAATTGTTGCCTGCCTGTGTAGCACTTGTTGCGCACCCCGACGACGAGCGCTATCAACCGCTCTTTGGCTCAACGATTCGCACACCACTCTTCGATGTTGAAGTACCTATTCTTGCGCACCCACTTGCGCAAATTGATAAAGGCACTGGCATTGCCATGATCTGTACTTTTGGTGACGTCACCGACGTCATTTGGTGGCGTGAATTACAACTCCCCACTCGTGCAGTCATTGGTCGCAATGGTCGCATTGTGGCCGATGCGCCAGAAGTTATTACTTCCACTCGTGGCGTAGAGGCATACGCACAACTCGCTGGCAAATCAATCAAACAAGCACAAACACTTATTGTTGAAATGTTGCGTGCGAGTGAAGAAATGCTGGGCGAACCACGCGCCATTATGCACCCGGTGAAATTTTTTGAAAAAGGTGAACGTCCACTTGAAATTGTGACAAGCCGACAGTGGTACATCCGCAACGGTGGCCGCGAAGCCGACCTGCGCACTCGGTTCGTGGAACGTGGTCACGAACTCACCTGGCACCCCGAACACATGCGTCACCGCTACGAGAACTGGGTTGAAGGATTAAATGGCGACTGGCTCATTAGCCGTCAACGCTATTTCGGAGTTCCCGTACCCCTGTGGTATTCGCTCAACGCCGACGGCACTACAAATTACGACTCACCGCTCGTGCCCACCAACGAGCAATTGCCTGTTGACCCCAGCACCGATGTGCCCACTGGCTTCAGCGAATCGCAACGCGGACAAGCCAATGGATTTGTTGGCGACCCCGACGTGATGGATACCTGGGCAACAAGTTCACTCTCGCCACAAATTGCTGGCCATTGGATTGATGACCCGGAAATGTTTAGCCACATGTTCCCCATGGACGTGCGCCCACAGGCTCACGAAATTATTCGTACATGGTTGTTCTCTACCATGGTGCGTTCGCATTTTGAACATGGAGTTGCACCGTGGAAAAACGCTGCACTATCAGGCTGGATTCTCGACCCCGACCGCAAAAAAATGTCGAAGTCGAAAGGCAACGTTGTTACGCCCATCGATCTCTTCGACCAATACGGCAGCGATGCCGTGCGTTACTGGGCTGCATGCGCTCGCCCAGGAGTAGATACCGCATTTAGTGAAGAGCAAATGAAGGTGGGTCGCAAGTTGGGTACCAAGTTGCTCAATGCCACCAAGTTTGTTCTTAGCTTCGGCGATGTAGATGCATCGGCAGTTCCTACCGAGATGGTTGATATCGCGATGTTGCAACGACTGTCGAATGTCGTTGAAGAATGCACCAACGCATTTACTCACTTCGACTACGCCCGTTCGCTAGAGCGCACTGAAGCATTCTTCTGGTGGTTCTGCGATGACTATGTGGAATTAGTGAAACAACGGGCATACGGACTCGACACCATGCCGGCAGAACTCACCACTTCGGCCCGCGCTGCACTGCGTCGGGCACTCTCGGTGATGCAACGTCTCTTTGCTCCGCTCATTCCTTTCGTCTCAGAGGAAGTGTGGCGTTGGTGGAATGACACTTCTGTGCATATTGCTAGTTGGCCAACACTTGACGACTGCACTGCCGGTTGCAACCCAACGGGCAACTACGAATTGCAACTCAATTCGGTATGTGAAGTTCTTGGTACCATTCGGCGAGCCAAAACTGAAGCAAAAGTTTCACAACGAGCAGAAGTCGCGAGCATTGTTGTTACTGCGCCGGCCGAAGCCCTCACGGCAATTACCACAACTTTTGGTGACCTCACCTTTGCCGGATCCATTTTGCAGAGCGAATTGCGCTCTGCAGAGGGTGAAATCATTACCTCTGTCACCTTGGCATAAAGCGTAAAAGCGGTAGCGTTCAAGCAAGATGGCACGCACAAAATCAACCCGACCCAAGAGGTTCCACCATTCGTGGCCTCAGCGACTCGTCTTTGGGTTGAACCTTGCCGTTGCACTCGGCTGTATCGCAGGTGGTGGTGCGTTGGTCTATGCCAATCAACAACTATCGAACCGCAAACTGGTCACTATTTCGAGCAATCCAAAAAATAATCAGAGCAACACGGGAAGTGACCTCAATAATCTTCCTGAAGGCGATCTGTCGGTCAAAAACTTTCTCATTACTGGCCGCGATAACAACTCATGCGCAAACCCAAACTCATCATCAGCAAATGAACTGAAGAACCGCCCGAACTACGCAGGTCTTACCGACAGCATCATGCTCATTCGTGTTGACCCTAAAAATAATCAAGCTGCAGTTCTTTCTTTCCCGCGTGACCTCTGGGTGAAAATCGCCAACAGCGACCATCGCAACCGCATTAACACGGCGTATCGACCCAAAGACCCCAACCGCCTCATTGACACCATTCGCTCTAACTTCAATATTGGCGTCGACCACTACGTCAGTGTCGACTTCTGTGCCTTCAAGTCGATCGTCGATGCCGTTGGTGGCGTACGCATACCATTTGAATACCCCACTCGTGACCGTGCCTCTGGCTTTGCAGTAAAAAGCGCGGGGTGCGCCAAACTCAATGGTGATCGCGCATTGCAATATGTTCGATCACGCCACTACTTCTACTTCGACAGCAAAAAAAATAAATGGATTCAAGACCCCAGTAGCGACTGGGGACGCATTGCGCGCCAACAAGACTTCATTCGTCGCATTTTGCGTGCAGCCCTCGACAAAGGTATCGGCAACCCCTCAGTTGCTAACCAGTTGCTCAGCGCCGGCTTAAAAAATCTCATCACCGACGACCAGTTATCTCCCATTAGTTTGCTGCAACTTGCACGCGCCATGCGCAATGTCACTGAAGACAACGTACATACCTACACCGTTGAAGGTGTTGGAAAAAATATTGGTGGACAATCAGTCATAGAACCGAGTTTGAATAACGATGCAATGGTGCAAATTTTGTCTATTTTTCAGGGCTCAGCAAAAATTACTGAAGTAACTAGTCAAACAATTGCACCGTCCACCAGCGTGGGAACAAAACTCTTGCCAACCACAACGCTATTTGCTCCTACCACCACGAGTTCAACAGTTCCTGGAAAAACCGTGAGCAAAATGTCGACAAACGCTACACCGCGCGTTGCAGCAACCACCACAACCTCACCTGCTTCAACAACGCAAACAACTTTGTTGAAACAAGAAGTTGCTCAGCAGCGTTTTAGTATCACGCCACCGAATGACCCGAACTGCCGCTAGCGATCCAGCACTTGGGCTAATGCCCCAGGGATATCTGTTGGCCCATTAACCGAAGTAATACGCGCTCCCACTCGAAGCGCAAATGCTCGTGCCTCTACATCATCATCGGCTGGCGCAATCACCACGAGTTCTTCAATGCTCCGCGCAGCAGCATCAATATCTCCTGGCTCATTGGAACGGCAGTCAGAAAGAAGTACCACAATTTTTCTTGCCGCACGCGAGCGAGACAGCTGTGCTTGGGCGGCCTCTAAAGCTTGTGCAATATCGGTAGTGCCGAATCCACGTAATGTGAGCACACTATTCACCACTTCACTTCCGGCCTTGTATGCATCTTGTGATTTTGCCACCACAACATCTCGGCTAAAGGCGAGAACGCTGTAGTCAGTTGGTTCACGCGTGGCGACTGCAGCTGCAGCCACTGCCGACGTTGCCAGTGGCGCACCACCCATAGAACCACTGCGATCAACAAGAAGGCATAAAGCGGTATCTCTTTTTTCCCAAGTACGAACGCGCAATTCTTCAATGTGTATTTCGCGAGCATTTTGCGTGCCACGAAATGAATCGGTGCTGGCATCGAGATCAATATCTCCACCATCTCGATATTTCGCAGTAACAAATTTTCCTAGGCCTCGGCGGCGCAATGGAGTTCGTTGTGCTACATCGAGCATGAGTTGCCCCGCGAGCCTCTTTGCTAGTTCACGTAATTTTGGATCGGTTGCGGCGGTGAGGTCGGCAAGTAACGCCATTGTTGTATCGGGGTCACTTTGCATGCCTTCATCAATTGCTGATTCGTTGAGTTCACCCACATCGGGTGACACTTCATCAAAATTGCTGTGCCGTTGCAACTCGCTGCGTGATTTTGTTTTTTTGGCCGACTCCGCTTCTGCAGCCTGAGCGGCCGCACCCTCTTTTACGAGTGGGAGTTCATTGCCCCAGTCGGGGCGGTTACTTTTCCCATATCACCATTTTCAGATGGTGTGGAAAAAACTGTATTCCATATTTCGCAAATCACATCTTCAACACTGCGCATTACACCTTCACGGAGTTTCACGCGTCCACTTAAGGAAGTGAGCGCCGCGTCGAGCCCCACTTGTGATGTTTCTGTACTTTGCCCGCGCAGTTCTGCCAGCGACTGCGCTACAAGTGCCGTATCGATTGCTCCACGCACAGAAGATCCAGTACGCAAATCACTATGCTCTCGCGTGTATCGCACGACATTCACAACTTGTGCGCACCACTGTTTGTTTGAAATGGGCGATGCGCGATGCACGATATTGGTTTCATCTTCTGCACTTTGATACGCAACAGCAATACGACACATTCGGTCGTAAACAGCACTAGAAATACGCGCAGTACCTACAGAGTCAAATGGATTCATCGCCGCAATCATTTGAAACCCAGGCTCTGCAAGAATTCTGCCCAAGCGCGGAATGGTAATTTCGCCTTCGCTCATGACCGTGATGAGCACATTGAGTGTTTCTTCGGGAATGCGGTTGATCTCTTCGATATAAAGAAGTGATCCGGCCCGCATTGCTTCTACAAGTGGGCCATCAAGAAACGCATCGGCCACGTAACCCTCGTTGAGCACTCGTGCCGGATCAAAAGTTCCCGCTAGGCGTGCTGGAGTGAGCTCAGCATTGCCTTCAACAAAAACGAAGCCGACTTTCATTGCTTGGGCAATTGCCCGTAGGAGTGTTGATTTACCTGTACCGGGAGGACCCTCTAAAACAATGTGGCGCCGCGCAGTAAGGGCCGCCAACGTGAGTTCTATTTCACGATGGCGGCCTACTACTTGTTCTTGAATTGCGCTCAGAATATTTTTCGGCAAAACCATTTCAGCTATAGACGAGAACGCCGCGGATATTTTTTCCTGCGCGCATGTCGTCGTAGCCATCATTAACACCCTCAAGTGGGTAGGTCTTTGAAATGAGGCTGTCGAGGTCGAGCTGACCTTCGCGATACAGGCTGATGAGTTTTGGAATGTCGGCACGAGGGTTACCCGAACCAAAGAGTGAACCCACTACTTGCTTTTCCATCAAGGTGAGATCGAGCAGGCTCATGCTTGCGCTGTACTCCATTGCCGGGTGAATGTTTGTAACAACTACGCGACCACGCTTTGCAGTGAGTGCAAGTGCTTCTCCAATCACTGCACCGCTACCTACGCCCATGGTCATAATGACCTTGTTTGCCATGGTGCCCCAAGAAATTTGTTGAACGAGTGGAAGTGCTTCTTCCATTGATGCAGCAGTATGTGTTGCCCCAAATTGCATTGCCTTTTCGCGCTTGAATTCAATGGGATCAATAGCGATGACATGCTTTGCACCAGCAAGTTTTGCGCCTTGCACGGCGTTCGCACCAATTCCACCAATACCTACAACAACCACGGTGTCGCCAGGCGATACTTCTGCGGCATACACGCTGCTGCCCCAACCCGTCACCACACCACAACCAAGCAGGCAGGCTTTTTCAAGTGGGATGTCTTTTTCAATTTTGATGCACGATGCTTCATTGACCACTGTGTGATGCGCAAAAGTTCCGAGCAAACACATGGTGGAAATGTCTTGGCCCTGCGCATGGTGACGAGATGTTCCGTCGGCAATTTGCTTGCCAGTGCCGAGCAAGGCACCCATGTCACACAAGTTTGAGTGCCCAGTACTGCAACTTGGGCAACGGCCACATGATGGAATGAATCCGAATACCACATGGTCGCCAGGTGTCAGCCAACTCACGCCAGGGCCCACGGCCTCTACCACGCCAGCGCCTTCATGGCCACCGATGATGGGCATCGCGAAGGGAAGGTCACCCGTAACCACGTGCTCGTCGCTGTGGCACATTCCCGAAGCAGCGATTTTCACCAAAACTTCCCCAGCTTTTGGGGCATCAAGCTCAATTTCCTCAACGGACCACGGTGTATTTAACTCCCACAAAATTGCGGCTTTAGTCTTCACAAATTCCCCCTCTGTGTTTTGCCCCTCGGGGCCACGTCAATAAATGAGACGCTAGCCCAAGCATCAGACCTCTGTCACACGGTACGATTTAGCCATGTCTCCAGTTGCCCTAACCATTGAAGAAACAGTGAGCCAAGAAAACCTTGAAACCGCTGCCGAAGTCCTTGTTTTAGAGGAATTGCTCGTCGAAGAGATCTCCATCGACGGCATGTGTGGCGTGTACTGAGCACTTTGTGACTCTCACTCTCAGTTCTGCATGCTCATTGCATCCACAAGTTGCGTTGCGTCCGGAACCCTTTGGCGCCCTTGCCTATCACTACGGCAACCGTCGCCTTGTTTTTTTGAAACACCCCGACGTCGTGCGGGTTGTACGTGAACTTGAACAGCACCCCACGGTGGGTGACACCTTGCAAGCGTGCGGCATTGCTACCGAACGTGAAGCATCTTTTTTGCAAGCCTTAAATCAACTCGCGAATTCGGACATCCTTCGTGTCTGCTAGCCAACTCGTGACGCAGTTAAAAGGTGGCCTCGATGCCCCTATCTGCCTCACGTGGGAACTCACTTATGCCTGCAACTTGCAATGTGTCCATTGTTTGTCGAGTAGTGGCCAACGCGACGACCGCGAACTCTCAACCGAACAAGCCTTTGCAGTTCTCGATGAATTGCGCGATCTGCAAGTGTTCTACATCAACATTGGTGGCGGCGAGCCAATGGTGCGTCGCGACTTTTTCGACATCATTGAATACTCCATTGCGAACAACATTGGTGTGAAATTTTCAACCAACGGCGCATTCATTGACGAGAAAAATGCTCAACGCCTCGCAGCAATGGACTACTTAGATATTCAAATTAGCCTCGACGGCGTTGATGCCCTCACAAACGACCCTGTACGTGGCGAAGGTTCATACAACATCGCACGCCGTGCCATGGACAATTTGAAAGCTGCCAACTTCGGCCCTTTCAAAATTTCTGTTGTTGTTACACGCCACAATGTTGATCAGCTCGATGAGTTCAAGGCTCTTGCCGATTCCTATGGCGCACAGTTGCGTATTACTCGCCTGCGTCCTTCCGGGCGTGGTGTTGATTCATGGAATGAC
>CANFUE010000040.1 GCA_947450115.1 Acidimicrobiaceae bacterium
AGCGGAATCTTGTACTTCTCTGCCACCGATTCAAGCATGCGGTTGAAGTACTGGGTGTGCGCTGAGCGCCAAGGAGCAATTGCGCTCTCGGTAATGGCCAGATCGGTATTGGGAATCACCAAGTCGGCATCAACTTCAAACTTGGTTCCTAAACCATCGCAGTTCTCACATGCGCCATAAGGAGAGTTGAATGAGAAGTTACGTGGAGCAGGTTCATCGAAACTGTCGCCACACTTGGGGCACGCAAGATGTTGACTGAAAGTGAGTATTTCACTTTCATCGCCTTTCACGCCCATCAGTTCAATTTCCGCAACGCCTTCTGCGAGCCGCAGTGCAGTTTCCAAACTGTCGGTCAGACGGCGCGAAATGTTGTCTTTCTTTACCAATCGGTCAATGACTACTTCAATAGAGTGCTGCTCGTAGCGAGCCAAACGCTTCTCTTGTTTCAGGAACTCAGAAATATCGACGAGTTCTCCGTCGACCCTGGCGCGCACATACCCTTGCCCTGCAAGTTCACCAAGCAAGGTGTCGTATTCACCTTTGCGACCGCGAACCACTGGCGCCAGCACCTGGAAACGAGTTCCATCGGACATCTGTAAAACACGATCAACGATTTGTTGAGGCGTCTGCCTCTTCAGTGCAGTGCCATCTTTCGGGCAGTGCTGCACACCAATGCGCGCGTAGAGCAAGCGCAAATAGTCGTACACCTCAGTAATGGTTCCTACTGTTGACCGCGGGTTACGAGAAGCGGACTTTTGGTCAATGGAGATAGCGGGAGACAAACCTTCAATGTGGTCGACATCTGGCTTATCCATCTGGCCCAGAAACTGGCGTGCATAGGCGCTGAGGCTTTCCACATACCGACGTTGACCTTCGGCATAGATGGTGTCGAATGCAAGGCTTGATTTACCCGAACCAGACAAACCAGTGAACACAATGAGTTTGTCGCGTGGTAGTTCAACGCTGACATTTTTCAGGTTGTGCTCACGAGCACCTCTCACAATGATTTTGTCAGCCATTCATGCGAGATTACTTACATATGGGGCAATGTGCTAACCCGCATCACGTAATTCCCGCTTCAATTCATTCACTTCATCGCGCAGTCGGGCAGCATACTCAAAGCGCAGGTCACCAGCAGCCTCATGCATCTCTTCTTCAAGGGTTTGAATGAGGCGCAACATTTCCTGCTCAGGCAGCGACCTGAGTTCACGCTTCACCTTGTCGCGCTCGCGATCTTTTCGCTGACCCTTACCCGGAACAGGAGCACCCGAATCGGGTCTGAGTAAATGCAGAATGTCACCCACAGCCTTACGAATGGTCTGAGGATTAATACCGTTGGCGAGGTTATATGCAATTTGTCGCTCGCGGCGCCGTTGGGTTTCACCAATGGCTGCAGTCATTGCCTTGGTCATCTTGTCGGCATACATCACTACTTGACCATCGACATTTCGCGCCGCGCGACCGATCATTTGGATGAGCGATGTTTCACTGCGCAAGAAGCCTTCTTTGTCGGCATCGAGAATACAAACAAGCGAGACCTCAGGAAGGTCGAGACCTTCTCGCAACAAGTTGATTCCTACAAGGACATCAAATTCTCCAAGGCGTAAGGCCCGAAGAATCTCAATTCTTTGAATGGTGTCGATATTTGAGTGCAAGTAGCGAACGCGCAAACCCTGCTCGAGCAAATATTCGCTGAGGTCTTCGGCCATCTTCTTGGTGAGCGTCGTGACAAGAATTCTGTCGCCGCGCTCAATGCGATCGTTCACCATTTCTACGAGGTCGTCAATTTGACCCTTCGTTGGCTTCACAATGACCTCGGGGTCAACCAGCCCAGTTGGTCGAACAATTTGCTCAACAATGCTCTGCGACTCGGCAAGTTCGAACTTGCCAGGAGTTGCCGACATGAAAATACCTTGATGCAGTCGCTCCATCACCTCTTCGAATCGCAATGGACGGTTATTGATGGCCGACGGCAAACGAAAGCCATGTTCTACAAGATTCGATTTACGACTCAGGTCGCCGGCAAATTGCCCATGCAACTGCGGAATTGCAACGTGGCTTTCATCAATGACCAACAAATAGTCTTTTGGGAAATAGTCGAGCAGAGTGAAAGGTGGCTCCCCTGGCTCGCGGCCATCAATGTGCATTGAGTAGTTCTCAATACCGTTGCAGTAACCCATTTCTTGAATCATCTCGAGGTCGTATTGCGTGCGCATACGCAAACGTTGCGCTTCTAGCAGTTTCCCCTGCGACTCAAATATCGCTAGTCGTTCTTGGAGTTCTTTCTCTATGCCTATAACGGCGCGGCGCATCCGTTCGTCACCAGCTACATAGTGTGTCGCAGGGAACACAACAACTTCTGTGAGTTCGCTCAAGTTCTCGCCAGTTACCGGGTCGATGGTGGTGATGCGGTCGACAGTGTCGCCAAACATTTCCACTCGCAAGACATTCTCGTCATATGCGGCATGAATTTCGATGGTGTCACCGCGTACGCGAAAATTTCCTCGCCCCAGGGCAATGTCATTTCGGTCGTATTGCAATTCAACAAGGCGCTTCAAAATACTGCGTTGGTCGTAGTCGACACCTGTATGCAACTCCAGCAACTGGCCCCGGTATTCCTCAGGATCACCCATTCCGTAAATGCAACTCACGCTCGCCACCACGATGGTGTCGCGGCGGGTCAAAAGAGCAGCAGTGGCCGAGTGCCTTAGGCGGTCAATTTCATCGTTCACCGACGAGTCTTTTTCAATGAAGGTATCGCTTGAAGCGATGTACGCCTCGGGCTGGTAGTAGTCGTAATAGCTAACGAAATACTCAACGCGGTTATGCGGAAAGAACTCTCGCATCTCTTGCGTTAGCTGAGCAGCCAAGCTCTTATTTGGCGCAAGAATAAGGGTGGGGCGTTGAACTTTTTCAATAGTCCACGCAATTGTGGCCGACTTACCCGAACCCGTGATGCCGAGCAGGGTCTGAAATTTGTCGCCTCGTTCAATACCTGCCGATAGCTCTGCAATGGCTCGCGGCTGATCTCCGGCTGGCGAATAGTCAGACACCACTTGGAAGGAGTGCCGAGCCTCGGTCATTTCTTCACTTCAGGGCGTACTTGTTTGCCCGCATCGTGTGCAGCAGCAGGAAGTTGTTGCATCCATGCCCAGACCTCATCAACTTGTTGACGAAGGAACTCAAGATCTCTGGAGTTATCAATTACTTTGTCGGCAATTGCTCTACGGTCTTCTCGCGATGCTTGGCGTGACATGCGCGCTTCTGCATCTTCTTTCGCCATTCCTCGGGCGCTCACCAATCGATCGACAGCAATTTCAACAGGCACGTCGACGACCACGACCCCACACAAACCTTCCCGAGGGTTCTCTACAAGCAGTGGAATATCGAGCACAACAACATTATTGGTGCTGCGCTGTTCTTCAATGCGCCTGTTCATCTCTTTACCAATGGCGGGGTGCACGATTCCATTGAGGGTTTTCAACGCTTCAGCGTTTCCAAAGACCTTGTCGGCCACTGCTTGACGATTTAATGAACCGTCAGCGTTACATATTTCCTGCCCGAAAGCTTGCGCCATGAGCCGCAATACTTCGGTTCCGGGTTGCTGTAATTCGCGCGCAACGGCGTCGGCATCGACAATGATGGCGCCACGCTCTGACAGCAATTGCGACACCGTGGACTTACCGGAGCCAATTCCCCCGGTAAGACCCACAAGTATCATGTTGTTGAGAAGCTATTCTGCAGGTGCAGCTGGTGTTTCTTCAACGGCAACTTCGGCAACAACTTCTGCTGCTGGAGCATCTGCTGGTGCATCGCCTTCGCCGTACTCTTTGTAGTAATCGGCCCATGCAGCTTCACGCTCTGCATCGTCGCCACCAACCCAGTTGCCTTGTTCGTCAACTTCAAAGTGACTGCGGTATTCCTCGGCAAGTTCTCCACCTTCGGCGGCTTGCTTAATAGAAATGCTGATGCGTCGACGGGCAAGGTCGAGATCGATGATCTTGACCCAGAGTTCTTCGCCTGGTGTCACCACTTGCTCGGGCGAATCGACATGGTGAGCCGACATTTCCGAGATGTGCACAAGACCTTCGATACCGTCGCCCACCTGCACGAAACCACCGAATGGAACGAGTTTGGTGACGCGACCATAAACAAGCTGGCCCACTTCGTGCGAGCTTGCGAATTCCTGCCATGGGTCTTGCTGTGTGGCCTTCAACGACAAGCTAATGCGCTCGCGGCTCATGTCGACATCGAGAACCTGAACAGTTACTTCGTCGCCAATGGCAACAACTGAACCTGGGTGATCGACGTGCTTCCATGAAAGCTCTGACACGTGGATGAGCCCGTCCATGCCGCCCAAGTCGACGAAGGCACCGAATGCAACAACGCTCGACACGATTCCGGTACGGATTTCGCCTGGCTTGAGATGCACGAGGAAGTCGTCGCGCTGCTCTTTTTGTGTCTCTTCGAGGAAACCGCGACGTGACAACACAACATTGTTGCGGTTGCGGTCGAGTTCGATGATTTTGGCCTGCAAGACCTTGCCGATGTACGGCTGAAGGTCGCGGACGCGACGGAGTTCAACGAGTGATGCCGGCAAGAAGCCACGAAGACCAATGTCGACGATGAGCCCGCCCTTGACAACTTCAATAACCAGGCCTTCGACCATGCCGTCGACTTCTTTGACTTTTTCAATGTCGCCCCAGGCACGCTCGTACTGAGCCCGCTTCTTCGACAACAAGAGGCGGCCCTCTTTGTCTTCAAGTGTTAAGACCAAAGCTTCGATGCGCTCACCGAGTGAAACAATTTCACTTGGGTCGACATCGTTGCGAATAGAAAGTTCACGCGAAGGAATAACGCCTTCGGTTTTATACCCAATTTCCAAGAGCACTTCATCGCGGTCAATTTTGACGACCGTTCCTGAAACAAGTTGACCATCTTTGAGTTCCACCATGGTGCCAGCAATGGCATCGGCGAACGATGTGTCGTGTGAAGTGATTTGGCGCGGGGTGTAATTACCTTCTGCGTCGTAGGTGCCAAAGGGAGCAGAAGAGATAGTGGTGTCGGACAACGGGGAATTCGCTTTCAAAAGGGACGGGAATCGATGGATAGGACCCTGAAAACCTATCACCGAGAAGCAAAAACAAGAAACTCCGCTGTTTCGGTGGTGGGAAGGGCATTCCCATAGGCCCCTGGTTCGGCACTGAAAACCTTGATTTTGTCGAGACCCACCCCCTTGCAGAGCAAACGCAGTTCGCGTGGGGTGTAGCACCCCGTATGCAGGGCGACTTCACGAGATTCACCCTGGGGATTACGGATTTGAGTCATTTCCGACGACACACCGCTATCGGCATCGAAGTCGGCTGCTGCGTGGTATTTCACGGCGAAGTAGGCGTTGAAGGCAGACAGCATAAGGGTTCCCTCAGATTTCAGAGCATCAGCCATGCCGGCTAGTACCAGTTCATCTTCACTGTTTTGACGCATCAGTCCAAAGGCCCCTTGGCAAAGGCAAATGACCACATCAAATGCCCCGTGAACACCGTTGAGCTGCTGAATGTGGCGAGCATCGTGTCGACGAAATGAGGCAAGAGACGCTAACCCTTCATTCTCTGCGGCCTGTGCGGCGAGATTGACAAATGTCTGGGAAATATCGATTCCCACCACTTCAATACCCCGCCGGGCAAGTTCGAGCGCATGGCGCCCTGGCCCGCAGCCCACGTCGAGCACTCGCATTCCCGGCACAAGATGCAATTCCGAGACGATGAAGTCAACCTCTTGGCGCGTCCCTTTTGTAAAGGAGTACCTCAAGTAGGCGGAACCCAAATGGTCTGCAATGGGTTCAAACCAATGGTTGGTCATTTACTTGGCCTCAGACCACGTATGACCCCATGCCGAATTCACCTCAAGAGGAACTTTTAGTTCGGTGGCATGACACATGATGTTGAGCACGAGTTCGTTCACTTGTTCTTTTTCTGAAGTTGGCGCTTCAACAATTACTTCGTCATGAACTTGAAGAACTAGACGACTTGCAAAGTTGCCTTTTTCTAATGCTTCGTCGATGCGCACCAAAGCAACTTTGAAAATGTCTGCTGCCAGACCTTGGATACCGGCATTCATCGCCTGACGCTCACCGGCTTGTCGAACACGGAAATTGTCGCTGCGCAATTCCGGAATAGGACGACGCCGACCAAAGAGCGTGACCGTTCCTTCGTTTTTACGCGCTTCGACAACAGTGTCGTCCATGTATTGACGAACTGCAGGAAAGGCATCAAAGTATGCATTGAGAATTCCAGTTGCTTCCTCGACACCAATAGCTAATCGTTGTGACAAACCGTAGGCCTCCATGCCATAGGCAAGACCATATGAAACCATTTTTGCTTGGGAGCGCTGATCGTGGGTCACCTTCAGAGGGTCGACACCAAACACGCGTGCCGCTGTGGCGTTGTGTATGTCGATCCCGTCAGTGAAGGATTGGATGAGGCCAGGGTCATTTGCGAGATGCGCAATGCAACGCAGTTCGATTTGGTTGTAGTCGGCCACCATCAATTCGCAGCCGTCGCGTGCAACAAATGCCGTACGAAAGATACGCCCCGATTCAGAGCGCACCGGGATGTTGTGCAAATTCGGATTTTCGCTGCTCAACCGACCTGTGCGAGCCACAGCTTGTTGGAATGTCGCGTGGATACGTTCATCTTTTTGAACGGCGTCGAGAAGTCCTTGGCCATATGTGCCGCGCAATTTCTCGACTTCTCGATATTCCAATAGAGGATTGATAAATTCAGGCCATTCATCACGCAGTTTTTCCAACGTTGCAGCGTCGGTACTAAATCCGGTTTTCGTTTTCTTACCAGGCGTCAACTGCCGATCTTTATACAACACTTCTTGCAATTGAGTGGGAGAGTTGAAATTGATGGGGCGTCCGACGACAGCGAGCAAAGTTTCACTGAGTGCGCTTGCCCTGCCGATGAGATCATTATTAATTTTGGAAAGCGCGGCTACGTCAACGCCAATTCCTAGCGTTTCCATTCTTGCCAAAACACGAATGAGGGGGTGTTCTATGTCTTCATACAACGACAACATTCCCGACTCATCTAAAGCGGCACGCAGCGGCTCGTAAATGACACGACAAGCTTGTGACTGCCCTACCGATGCCGAAACATCTGGAGAATCGTCGAAACCACCAAAGTCGAGTTGACCAGAATCGACAACAGAAGATACTTGAGGAAGCGCATATTCCGTGTAGCGCTCCAAAAGTCCACTCAAGGTATGTGCGCCCTCGACGGGATCGATGAGATAACCGGCAATGGCTATATCGAAAGTTATTGCTTGAAGATCTATACCTCTTTCGAGGAGAGATCGAAGCAACGGTTTGGCGTCGTACGAAATGATTGATGCACCCTTTTCCCTGCAACTCTGTAAGTGCTGTGAAAGTTGTGGCAATAGAGCTGTGTCGTACTGCCAAGACATAGTGCTCGTTGCTACGACGGCTCCGATGAGGTCGGTCTGCTTTTTTTGATCTCTCCACACAGCCGAGATACCCAAGAGATTGTCTTGCTGAAGAGCGCTAAACGAATCGCTGAGCGAATCTTTCAACACCACCGTGACCACAACAGGAAGTTCAACATCGCTCTCAGTGGGTGGTGGAGCATCCGTGGCTTTCTCGGCAGAGCCCTGTGAAGTGACCCATGGCGAGAACGCTTCGATCAGCCTCTTCTTCATGGTGCGCATTTCTAAGAAATCGAGCAATCGATCGAGTTGGTCAACATGTGGTGTCGGGATGACATCGGTATCGGAAAGTGTGATCTCGAGATCATCTCTCAGCACCATGATGGAAGCATTACGCAGAACGCGATCGCGGCTTTCCTCCAAAGATGCACGAAGCTTTGGTGTCTGCTTGCTCGCATTGTTGAAAATATCTTCCAGCGAGGAATGTGAATTCACCAACTTGGCAGCGGTTTTTTCACCAACACCTGGGGTTCCTTCAAGATTGTCACTCGGGTCGCCACGCAGAGCCGCATATTCCACATACCGATTGGGGTGAACCCCAGTGCGCTCAAGAATTCCGGCTTCGTCGTAAATTGCGTAGTCGCTCACGCCACGCTTGTTGTAGAGCACCCTCACATGCGGGTCACACACCAACTGGTAACTATCGCGATCTCCGGTCACGATGAGAACATCGTCTCCAGCTTCTTTGCCTCGCCGTGCAATGGTGGCTATGAGATCGTCACCTTCAAATCCGGCCATATCGATGGTGTGCACACCTAGTGCTTCGAGTAGTTCACGAATCACGCCTAGTTGCTGTCGCAAGATGTCGGGTGCTGCCTCTCGTTGCGCTTTATATTCCGGAACTGCCAAATGGCGAAAGGTTGGTTCGGGACGATCGAAAACCACAACTAATCCATCGGGGCGATGTTCTTTCAGCAGATTCGACAACATTGATGCGAAACCAAAAACAGCGTTAGTCACCTGCCCACTCGCAGTAGCCATATCGGTCGGCAGAGCAAAGAAAGCCCGGTAAGCGAGCGAGTTGCCATCAAGAGTCATTAATTTCATGGCTTTTCTCTTTCTAAGGTATTGCTTCGCCGGAAATAACACGTTCAGCAACATCGCGCATTTTGCAACGCTCACTCATGGCTGCCCGCTGCAAAAAGAGGTAAGCGTCGTTTTCTGTCATTTGCCATTGCGACATCAGTATCCCCTTCGCCTTATCAAGCACTTTGCGGGTTTCAAGCTGCTCTTCCAATGCACCAACTTCGGCGCTCAGAAGTTTCAATTCTCGAAATCGGCCAAGGGCAACCTCGATAGCAGGCACGAGGTCGGTCTTTTGAAATGGTTTAACGATGTAGGCCAATGCACCTGCATCGCGAGCGTTCTCAATAATTTCACGCTGACTAAACGCTGTTACCAGAATCACTGGGCACAATGCTTCAGAGCTAATGACTTTTGTGGCTTCTACTCCATCTACTCCGGGCATTTTAATATCGAGAATGGCAAGATCTGGACGAAGTTGTCTGACGAGCGCAATTGCTTCATCTCCACTACTTGCCTCGCCAACAACTTCATAGCCTTCTTCAATTAATGTTTCACGCAAGTCGAGGCGAATAATTGCTTCATCTTCTGCGATGACAATGCGCACAGCCACGGGTCAGCCCTGACGGTGCTTCTGAGAGAGTTTATCGAGCAAGTCATCTTGACGAATTTCTAATTCGTTGATGGTGGCGCGAAGTTCCTCGCAATATCGAGCAAGTGCATCACTATGCGACTTCGACTGACGATATTCATAAGATGCTCCGGCGGTTTCTGATACCAAAGAACGCAGTTCATGATCTTTTGTTTCTTCTTCCATCGCCGAACACTGCTCTTCGGCGATGAGAAGCTTCTCCTTGGAGACACGCAGGCGATTCCCCAATTGCGCAAGACGCCTTTCAAGGAACAGAGAAGTCACATCACGAGTGTAGAGATTGCATCACCTGCATTGTCTACAGGTATGCGAAAGGTCTCCAAAATCGGTTACTTGCGCAAAAACGTGCCCGAGGTGGGAGTCGAACCCACACGTCCTTTCGAACAACGGATTTTGAGTCCGCCGCGTCTGCCATTCCGCCACTCGGGCAAGTAACCAATTACGAGCCTGCATCGTACAAGGCGATACGACGAATCCTGCTGAAAGCCCCCCGAACGTCTAACCTCTCACTAATGCTCGCTTTTACATTTCCCGGACAAGGTTCACAGCGCCCAGGCATGGGCCGCCCGTGGGTTGACCACGAGAGCTGGGAACTCGTCGAGGAGGCTTCTTCGGTGTCTGGCAAAGACGTGGCCCGTTTGCTGCTCGACGCCGATGCTGAAGAGCTCAAAGACACCAGAAATGCACAGCTCACCACGTATGTATCGAGCCTCATGGTGCTCGATGCAGTTGAGCGGCTCGGTATTGAACCAAGTTTTTGTGCAGGTCACAGTTTGGGCGAATACACAGCCCTCACAGCTACTGGAGCTCTCGGATTCGAAGATGGCATCACTTTGGTCGTTGAACGCGCTGCAGCAATGCACGATGCAGGCAACGAATCGCCTGGAACAATGTCGGCAGTTTTGGGGCTCGACGATGAAGATGTAGAAATTGCCTGTCGCCGTGCAGACAGTGACGTATGGGTGGCAAACTTCAACGCACCAGGCCAGGTAGTTATTGCAGGTTCACCAAGTGGCGTCGCTGCTGCAGCAATCCACGCGAAGGAACTCGGCGCTAAAAAAGTAATGCCATTGCAGGTCTCTGGCGCTTTTCACACACCGTTCATGACCGCAGCACGCGATCGACTACGACTCGCCATTGCATCGGCTCAACCACGCGACACTGAAGTTGCCGTCATTTCAAATGTTGATGCACTGGCCCATAGTTCAGGAGAAGAATGGGCGTCTTTGCTATCAGCACAGCTATCAAGCCCCGTGCGCTGGAAACATTCTCTGCTCACCATGGCCGAACTCGGCGTCACAGGATTTGTTGAACTTGGACCCGGTGGAGTTCTCACGGGTATGGCCAAGCGCACCGTCGACGGCGCCCGTACCATCAGTGTTTCTACACCCGACGAGCTAGACAAGCTCATCGACTGGGTAAACAAGACCGTCTCTTCAGCGCCTGCCCCACTAGAAGGTGAACACCTCTTCGCGGTGGAAAGACTTGTGGTGAGCCCGTGTGCTGGTGTCTTTAGCATCAGCACTTCTCATAGCCCCGGAGCAACAATTGCTGTTGGTGAACTGCTTGGAATAGTTGCTGACCAAGAAGTGCGTAGCCCTTTTGCGGGCATTTTGCAAAGTTACATTGCTGTTGAGGGAGAACGTGTAACGCATCGTCAGCCCATCGCCTGGCTGCGGAGTAACTAGTAAAAATGCCACGCACACCAGCAAACGTCAGAGGCGCTCGCATCACTGGTTGGGGCCGTGCTCTTCCCGACAATGTTGTTACCAACGTCGATTTAGAAAAAACAATTGACACTAACGACGAATGGATTCGCGAGCGCACCGGAATTGTGAGTCGCCACATCGGTGGAAGCACTGCGTCACTGTCGATTGAAAGCGGCGCAAAAGCTCTGGCAATGGCCGGAATCGAACCGAGCAGCATCGATGCGCTTGTGCTGTCCACCACTACTCCCGACAGAACGGTTCCCGCAACTTCGGCGCACGTACAAAATGCACTCGGGCTATCGTGCGGAGCATACGACGTCAATGCAGCATGCAGTGGATTCGTCTATGCCCTCGTCAATGCATATGGCCTCATTGCAATGGGCGCAGAAAAGGTTCTCGTTATTGGAACCGACACTTTGTCGCGCATTACCGACTGGACCGACCGCAATACCGCCATTCTTTTCGCCGATGGCTCCGGCGCTGCGGTGATCGAAGCACATGATGGACCAAGCAACCTTTTATCTTGGGACATCGATGCTGACGGCTCAGCAGAAAATATTTTGTATTGCGAAGTCGGCGGCAAAATTCATATGGACGGCAAAGAGGTTTTCCGTCGTGCCGTTCGCATCATGGTTGACTCTGGTCAAAAGTCTCTTGCAGCCGCAGGCGTCACTGCCGACGACATCGCACTCGTGGTCCCCCATCAAGCCAATATTCGCATCATCAGTTCGGCTTGCGACAAGCTGGGTATACCTCCTGAACGAACAGTGACCGTTTTACATGAAACCGGCAACACTTCTTCCGCCTCGATTCCACTCGCACTTTTCGATGCAGCCGATAAGGGCCGCTTGAAAGACGGAGACCTGGTCTTACTCGTTGGGTTTGGCGCTGGCATGACCGCAGCAAGTTGCGTACTGAGATGGGGCAAGTAATGTCTCGCGTCGTATTCATCACAGGTGGATCAAAAGGAATTGGTGCCGCGTGTGCACGACGTTTCATTACTGAAGGAGACAAAGTTGCGGTCACCTACAACTCGTCACCAGTACCCAAAGAACTCACCGACCTTGGCGTGATCGCGGTGCAGTGCGACGTCACGTCTACGGCTTCAGTCGATGCAGCCTTTACAGCCGTAGAAGCCCAACTAGGAAACATTGAAATTCTCGTCTCAAACGCTGGCATCACACAAGATGGGCTGCTCTTACGCATGAGTGAAGAAAACTTCATCAGCGTGATAGACGCAAATTTGACAGCTGCTTACCGCGTTACCAAAAGAGCGACGCAAAATATGCTCCGTGCTCGCAGCGGACGAATTATTCTCATCTCTTCAGTAGTAGGACTCTTGGGCTCGGCAGGACAATCAAATTATGCGGCTTCCAAAGCTGGCCTCGTCGGCTTTGCTCGTTCCCTTGCCCGCGAACTTGGGTCACGAAGCATCACTGTCAACGTTGTTGCACCCGGCCCCGTTGAAACCGACATGACCGCAGCCCTTGGCGAAAAACGTCTCAGCGAACTCACCGCTGCCGTCCCGCTACAGCGCATGGCCACTCCTGAAGAAATTGCTGGTGTAGTGACTTTTCTCACGTCGCAAGACGCTGCTTACATCACTGGTGCAGTGATTCCAGTGGATGGCGGATTAGGAATGGGCCATTAAGCCAAGCGAGTTTCCTAGTACCCCAGGGTAATACCGCTTTTGTCGTGGAGAAATTGTAAGAATAGACGCGAGAGCAATGTGCTCTCATCAACCGGAGGAAATTTATGAGCGACGATCTTTTTGCCCGTTTCACAAAGTGTGCTGTCAATGTCTTGTCAGTCGATGCAGCAAAAGTAACCAAAGAGGCTCGCTTCGGTGACGACCTCGATGCCGACAGCCTCGACCTCGTTGAACTGGTTATGGCACTCGAAGAAGAATTCGGTGTTGAAGTCCCTGAAGAAGATCTTGATGGAATTGAAACCATTGGTCAGGCCTATGACCTGGTGGTCTCCAAGCTCTAATGCGTAATCCATTCACGACAGGCGGACCACATCGTGTTGCCATCACCGGATATGGCGTTGTTGCACCCTGTGGTCTAGGTAAGCAAAATTTTTGGAATGGACTCATTGGTCCGGGTATCACTGGTGCCAAACAAGTGAATATTCCCGAGTGGGATCCCCTTCCTTATTTTGACAGCCCTAAAGATGCTCGACGCGCAGATCGCGTCGAGCAGTTTGCCCTCGCCGCCGCGGCTGAAGCTTTTGCACAGGCAGGAAACATCACTGCCGACAAGACCCGCTTTGGCACCATCTTTGCTACCGGCATTGGCGGGCTTGGCACCCTCGAAGAGCAAGTTGCCATCTTGCTCGAAAAAGGTCCAAGGCGCGTATCGCCTTTTCTTGTTCCCATGATGATGGCAAATGCTTCGGGAGCGGCCATTTCAATGCGTTACGGCCTCCAAGGACCCAATGAAACCATCTGTACAGCCTGTGCGGCATCAAGCCATGCCATTGGCTATGCATCTCGTCTCATTGCTTATGGAACTTGTGACGCTGTAGCAACTGGTGGTTCAGAAGCCGCAGCAACTCCTACCTCTATGGCGGGTTTTAGCAATATGACTGCTTTGTCTTCATCGGGCACCAGCAAACCATTCGATACCACTCGCGATGGTTTTGTGATGGGAGAAGGTGCAGCAGTTTTCATATTGGAACGTTACGACCTTGCCGAAAAACGAGGCGCCACCATTTTGGGAGAAATCCTCGGTGCTGCTAGTAACGCCGATGCGTACCACATCACTGCACCAGCGCCTGGTGGCATTGGCGCACAGGCCTGTATGCGCAATGCATTAATAGATGCTGAACTCACACCTGAAGATATTGCACACATCAATGCACACGGGACTTCTACACCCCTCAACGATGCCGCTGAGGGTTTGGCAATGGCTGAAGTATTCGGTTCGTCGCGACCCATCGTCACCTCTACCAAAGGTGTCACTGGCCACGCGCTCGGTGCAGCAGGCGCGCTTGAAGCAGCTGCGGTTCTACTTTCTTTTGAAAAGAAACTGATTCCGCCGACAGCGGGAACAACCGAGCTAGACCCTGCTCTCAATATTGATTTAGTGATGGGTGCACCGCGCGCATGGACGCCAGGCCCCACAATGTCGAACAACTTCGGCTTTGGTGGTCATAACGGTTCGGTCATTATTGCCCCACCGCGTTAATGCAGTAGAACTACGCGTCGACCAGTACAAAGAAAA
>CANFUE010000041.1 GCA_947450115.1 Acidimicrobiaceae bacterium
GCCACAAGTCGCGACTTCGACCAAATGGTGTAATACATCTTTGCGGGTTGCCATACAGGCCCTGCATCGGGGTACCACATGGGGTCGCCGGCACGATGAAAAGCCAACAAAGAAATGTCGTGCACCTTGATGTGGTCGGGGTGCGGATACGCCGACTGGTCATCGTTGTAAGTAATGATGACTTGTGGCTTTTCTAAACGAATGAGGCGCACAAGACGTTCGGTGGCATCGTCGTTCGAGGCCATATGAAAGCACTCAGGATTCTTATTGGCTTCACTGCCCAACATTCCTGAATCGCGATAGCCCAACATATGCACCGCATGAAAACCAATGGCTTTTGCCGATGCATCAAGTTCTAATGGTCGCAATTGCGCGAGAAGTTCACGTTCCCGTTCGGGGCTGACATCGTGAAACGGTTGCCCAGGTTCTTTGAGACCCGGATTATTAATGTCACCCTCTTCGCCACCTGTGCAACACACCAACACCGTGCGCACGCCACTTGCGCCGTACATTGCCAGAGTGGGGGCTCCTTTCGATGCCTCGTCGTCGGGGTGCGCATGCACTGTCAAAATGCATAGCGGTTCGTCACTCATGATCGTCATAATCTACTGCCTCGTGTAATAACGTCACCTCATGGCTCGTTCTTCTCGGTTCATCGCACTCGCGTGTTTCACCTCGCTCATCGCCCTCAGTGCGTGCTCGCGCCAAGACGGCCGCACCATGGCCACGCCCAGCGAGAGTCAAATTGCTGCCACCAACACCACCGTTGCACCGTCAACGAGCACCGGAGATGTAGCAAGTGTCGACTCTGCAGCACTCAATACCCCACCTGTGCTCATGACCCTCGTTACCCCTTGGTCCGAAGGGGCCAAAGTATCTGCACCCTTTGTTTGTGGCGATGCCACGCAGTCTCCAACACTCACCTGGACCAATGTTCCCGCCGGCACCGTGTCGCTTGCGCTCATTTTGACCGACGAAGACGCCCCTGATTACGTCCATTGGGTGGCAGCCAACATTTCACCATCGCTCACCGGCCTCGCCGCAGGAACCTTGCCGAGCGATGCCATCCAGGCCAAGAACTCGAAGGGCGCCATTGGTTTCACCGGCCCCTGTCCGCCAGCAGGCACCACACATCAGTACTCACTCACCTTGTACGCCCTCGACCAGATGCTTGAGTTTGCCAATGGCGACGATGGCACAGCCATGGGCGAGGCAATTTCAGCAGCAGCGCTCGATGCCACCACGGTCAGCTTCAGTGCCTAAGAACCCGACCATGCATGAAACCCGTGCAAGAATAGAGAAATAGACCGCTCACTCACCTCCCTGCCTCTTGGCGTTTGTGAGACCGATGCTGATGGTCGCCTCCTTGCTGCCAACGACGCCTTTCGTACACTCGTGCTCGGAGGAACGCCAGTAGTAGTGGGTTGCGCACCGTGGGTGAACGCCGCGCCCACCGAACGTGCCGCAGCTGAAGTTGCTTGGGAAAATACGCGCCAACATGGCGGGCCTTTTTCGTTGGAGTTTCGCCTGCTCGCTGCCGATGGTTCGCAGTATTGGGTAGCACTGCATTTGGAACCGGTGATGAACGCGTCAAACGTGGTGACGGGATACGTGGGCACCGCGCACGACTACACCGATGCAGTCACACGTCGTTCATTGAGTGAACAACTCGTTGGCTTGCTCGACGTGAGCGCCGATGCAGTGTTGGTATTCGACCGCAGTGGTCAACTCCTCTTTTGTAACGACGGTGCACGTTCACTGGTGGGCGTCGACAGCAACGACGTGCAACAAAACAACGACACCGTTGCCGACACATTCTTGCGCGCTATTCGCGACCAAGTGCCACGTGAAGTACTCAATGCCACCGACACTCACCCTGCGGCAAACAGGTGGGAAGGCGAGTTGGGTTTTCGTAGCCCCGATGGCATTGTGCGCACACTTGCTCTTACCTTGCAGGTAGTACGCGACGCCAGCGGCGTGGTGCAACACTTCAGCGCCATTGCACGCGACATCACTGAAACAAAGCAGCTACAAGACGAACTCACGCGCCAGGCCACGCACGATGCGCTCACCGGGCTTCCTAACCGCGTGTTGTTCTTGCGCAAACTTGCTGAAGCACTCGACCGCAGCCGCACCGTGAAATCGGGAACCGCGGTGCTCTTTGTTGACCTCGACAACTTGAAAGATGTGAACGACACCATTGGCCACAATGTGGGCGACGTGTTGCTCAGCAATATTTCCAAGCGCCTCGTGAATGCCACTCGCCCGTCCGACATCGTTGCTCGTATTGGTGGCGATGAGTTCGTCATTTTGTGCGATGGAGTGACCGACGAACATATTGCTCACGACATTGCTGGGCGTATTCTTGCTGCAGTTACCGGGCAAATGGTGTTGCAAGGAACTGAAATTTACACAAGCGCCAGTATTGGCATTGCGTTGTCAACTCCAGAAATGCTCGCCGAACAATCGCCCACCGAGGCTGCACAAACTCTGCTCAACAACGCCGACACAGCCATGTATCGCGCCAAGCAACGCGGCAAAGCACGCGCTGAAATTTACAGTGCCGAAATGCGTGCCGATGCTCGCGAACGTGTGAGCCTCACCAACGCATTAGAGCGTGCCCTGGCCGCAAAACAAATGCGCTTGGTGTACCAACCCATCAACTCTGCACATTCGGGTCGCACTACTGCAGTTGAAGCATTCCTGCGCTGGGATCACCCGCAACATGGTGAACTCACCCCGCCACACTTCATGGCCATTGCCGAAGAGTCGGGCATGATTGGCCCTATTGGCGATTTTGTTATTGCACTCGCCTGCCAAGACCTGCGTCAGTTCATCGACGCTGGCGCAGTCGACAAGTCGTTCCAATTGCATCTCAACTTGTCGCCAAAGCAACTCACCGACCCCACGTTTGTGGAACGCACACTCACCACCTTGCGCGAGCACAACGTTGAACCCATGCAAGTGTGCTTTGAGGTCACCGAAGCAACCATGATGAACGACAACCCCAGCATCTTGCGCAGCATCAATGCACTCAAGCGCAGCGGTATTCGCATTGCCATTGACGACTTCGGCAGTGGGTTCTCTTCGCTGTCGTCACTGCGCAAGTTCCCTGCCGACGTGTTGAAGCTTGATGGTTCACTCATTCGCGACCTGGGTCAACAGGGTTACGACGACCCCATTGTGCGTTCCATTATTCAACTCGCCCACTCGCTCGACATGACTGTTATTGCCGAATGGGTGAGCACAGAAGAACACATGAAGCGCTTGAAAGTTTTAGGTTGCGACTACTTGCAAGGCAACCGCATTGGTGAAGCTCACAACGCCGAAACCTTTTTGCGCGAACTCACCCGCACGCACTAGCACTTATGCCGGTGGCGTTACCGCAGGCGCTGGCCCAATACCCGCAAAGTACTCGAGTACAGCACGTGAATTTCCTGCAAGTTGCACTACCGACATATCGCCCACCACATCGTTGACTACGTCGAGTCCGTAGGAAGCAATGCTCCCGTCGGCTGCTGGCTTTAAGCGCTTTAAGAAACTAGGAATGTCGAGCGCGGGGTCGGCAGTAACAGCACCAACAATGGAACGCATCACACCACCAACACCAAACGGGTTCGCTGCTGAATATTTCACAGTGTCTTTCAAAAGCGCCGCAACAAACTGGCGCTGACGTGCGGTACGGCCAATATCGCCCGTGCCTTCAAGTTGCCATTGGCCGTTAATGAACTGGTGATAATGCCTGCTACGTGCAAAACGTAATGCCTTCACACCGTCGAGCAAGTTACAACCGCGATGAATGCGCAAACCCGTGTTTTGATCTTTTGCCCCGTAAGGAACGCACACGTGCACGCCGCCTACTGCGTCGACAAGTTCCTTAAAACCTTGGAAGTTAATTTCCACATAATGGTGAATAGGAATATTGAAGTTGGCACGAATAGTACGAATGAGCATGTCGGCACCCAGGCTGTAGGCCGTATTGATGCGATTCTTTTTGTCACCATTACCAATAGTCACAAACAAGTCGCGCGGGAACGACATCAACGCCGCGGTTTGTGTAGCCGTGTCGTAGCGCAACACCATGATGGTGTCGCTGCGCTGGCTACCCAGGTCAGCGCCCATCGTGGCGTAGTCGGGGTCGGTCGGGTCAACACCTTCGCGGCTATCGGTACCCACCAATAAATAATTTTCGAAGCCGTTCGATGGCGGCGCTAGCTCTGACACCACCACTTCTACGCGCGCCACCCCTTCAAGTTGACTTTTCGCACCCGATACCAACCCGGCAGCACCAGCACACGCAACGATGACAGTGAGGCCAGCGGCAACGAGGTAGCGCATTGACTTCATTGAAAATACGGTAGTGCCTCTTGGCAAGCGAATACGGTCAAGCGAGTCGCAAATGCATCACATCAGCAGTATCAATGTGATGTGTCATGGCGCACTCATCGAGCACCTGTAATCTCCCATCGGCACCAACATCAACTGCGCGACCCACAAGGTGCGAGCCGTCGGGCAATTCACATTGCACCTGCTTGCCTAACGTATGAAGGTGCTTGCGATACAACGCAAATGATTCACGCTCATCGAGACCACTCACGTCATCGAATCGCGCCAACACCAAGTCGAGCATGTCGATGGGTTCAGGAACTTGTGTGGCATTCAACAACTCGGCCATACACGTGGCATCTGCCACTTCAGGAGGTGGCGCCCACTTCACGTTGAGCCCCATACCTACCACCACGTTGTTGCCCACGGCTTGGGCCAATATGCCGGCAATTTTTACGTCAACATCTTTCCCCTCGCGGGCCGTGGTGACCACCACGTCGTTCGGCCATTTCACCCCAGCATTCACGCCGAACTTTTCCCGCAACACCAAAACCGCGGCAAGACCCAGATGCTGGGTGACCCGGTGCAATGGGCCCATCACGTCGCGTAACAGAACCGACACCAATAAGTTCGCCCCCGGCGGCGCTTCCCATACGCGCCCGAGGCGCCCCTTGCCTGCACTTTGGAACGCCGTAGTTAGTACATAGCGGTGAGGAACCTCTAGGCTTACTCCCGCAAGGAGATCAGCATTGGTCGAGCCCGTTTCGGGTACTCGCTCCACTAGCCAGTTTCCGTGCCATTTCGCTTTATCCATGTCCATCTACAAAGATTGTCACTCGTGCTTAAGAAAATCCTCATCGCCAACCGTGGAGAAATTGCTGTCCGAGTTATTCGGGCAGCCCGAGAACTCGGAGTCAAGACCGTTGCGGTCTATTCCGAGCTCGACAGGAACGCGCTACATGTGCGTTTAGCCGATGAGGCATATGCCTTAGGTGGCCAAACCGCAGCCGAGAGCTACCTCAACACCGAGGCCATTTTGAACGCCATCAAGGAAAGCGGCGCCGACGGCGTGCACCCTGGTTATGGCTTCTTCTCTGAGAACGCCGAGTTCGCTCAGGCCATCACCGACTTGGGCGTTGCCTTCATTGGGCCGCCGCCAGCAGCAATTGTAGAAATGGGCGACAAGGTCTCGAGCCGTAAAGCTGCCTTGCGCGGCGGAGCCCCCATTGTTCCGGGCACCACCGAGTTCGTTACTACCGCCAAAGAAATTCAAGACTTCGGCAACAAGCACGGTTGGCCACTTGCCATCAAGGCTGCCTTCGGTGGCGGCGGACGCGGCATGAAGGTTGTGAAGTCGGCCGACGAAGTACAAGAAGCGATGGATTCCGCACAGCGCGAAGCCAAAGCATTCTTTGGTCGCGACGAAATTTACATTGAGCGCTACCTCACTTGGCCACGCCACATTGAAGTGCAGCTAGTCGGCGACCAACACGGTGACGTGGTGTGGGTTTCTACACGCGACTGTTCAGCACAGCGTCGTCACCAAAAACTCATTGAAGAAGCTCCAGCATTCGACCTTCCTGCTGGCGTAGAAGACGCCATGGGTGCAGCGGCAGTAAAAGCAGCTAAAGCGGTTGGCTACTTCAACGCAGGAACTGTCGAGTTCATATTCCAAGACGGCGACTTCTTCTTCCTTGAAATGAACACGCGTTTGCAAGTGGAACACCCTGTTACCGAAGTCATCACCGGCATCGACTTGGTGGAATGGCAAATTCGCGTTGCCAGCGGTGAAAAACTTCCGATGACCCAAGAAGAAGTTCTTGCTGCACGTCGTGGTCACGCCATTGAAATTCGCATTAACGCAGAAAACCCAGCGGGTGGCAAGTTCCTCCCCTCACCTGGTCTCATTACCAAGCTCGTTACACCCGATGGTTTCGGCGTGCGCTTCGACGGTGGTTACGAGTCGGGTGACACCGTGAGCCAGTACTACGACAACCTCGTGGGCAAACTCATTGTGTGGGGTAAAGATCGCCCCACCGCAATTGCGCGCACCATTCGTGCGCTCAATGAAATGGTTGTTGAAGGCGTACACACCACCATCCCTGCCGACATCGCCATTTTGGAACACCCCGACTTCGCCGCAATGAAGCACTCCACCAAGTGGGTGGAAGAAGTGCTCGACTTGTCAAACGTCGGTACCTCTGCTCCAATTCCTGCAGGTGAAGCTGCCGAAGAACTCATTGAGCGCAAAACCACCGTTGAAGTCAACGGCAAGCGCTTCAACGTGAAGATGTGGGTTCCTGAAGGCCAAGCAGTTTCTGCTGGCCCTGCAAAGGCAAAGAAGCCAGCACGTGCAGCATCAGCAGGTGGCGCAGTAGGTGGCACCGGCAGCGGCGACGTTGTTGTACCAATGCAAGGCACCATCGTGAAGGTACTTGTTGAAGTAGGCCAAGAAGTAGAAGTGGGCCAGTCGGTTGTTGTGCTTGAAGCCATGAAGATGGAAAACCAAATTCAGGCCGAGAAGTCGGGCAAAGTCAAAGAAGTCAAAGTCAAAGAAGGCGACACCGTCGGCTCTGGCGACGTTGTTGTTGTTATTGAATAACGCTTCTACTTCTCTGCTACTTATTCCGCCGCTTCGCTGAGTGCTTCGGCGAGCGACGGATGCACCAACAAACTGTCGAGCAAGTCGGCCACTTTCAAGTTGGCTGTTACTGCTAACGCAACAACGCTAATGAGTTCGCCTGCATGGCGACCCACAATGCTGCCGCCCAACACCACGCCTGTGTTGGGGTCAGAGATGAGCTTCACAAAACCGCGCGGGTCATTGTGGATGAGCGCTTTCGCCGTTGACGAGAACGGCACTTTCGTTACACGAATTTTGCGACCCGAAGAAAATGCTTCGGCTTCAGCGAGCCCCACATCGGCAAGTTCTGGTTCGGTGAAAATTGCTGAGGCTGCTTTGTCGTAGTCGAGGTGACGATGATTCGACTTCGTACCCACCATGAGGTGCTCGGCAATTTTGCGACCCTGCATAGAAGCCACCGACGACAAGGGCAACTTGCCACTCACGTCGCCTGCTGCATAAATATGGCCCACATTGGTTTGGCAATGACGGTCAATGTTGATGTAGCCGCGCGAGTCGAGCTCGACACCAGCTGCTTCTAAATTCAGGCCCTCTACATTGGGCTCTGAACCAATGGCGAGCACCGCATGTGTAGCGCGCACCTCGCGCCCATCGGAACACTTCACTATTACTTCGTCGCCACTGCGCTCAATGCTCTCTGCACGTGCGCCTTTCAACAGCTCAACTCCACGGTTGAGGAAGGTTTCCTCGAGCACTGCAGCAGCCTCTGGGTCTTTGCCAGGAAGTACTTGTTGACGGCTCACAATGAGCGACACCTGTGCACCGAAGGAAGCAAACATGTGCACGAATTCCACGCCTGTTACACCGGAACCCACCACCGCAATGCTCTTCGGAAAGATCTTTGGTGGGTAGCACTCACGGGTGGTGAGAATGCGCTCGCCATCGGGTGTGCACCACTGCGGAATACGCGGCCGTGAGCCGGTGGCAATAATGAATGCATCGCCTTCAATGCGCACTTCGCCCGCAGCTGTACGCACCACCACCGTATGTGCATCAACAAAACTCGCTTCACCACGCACAATGCGAATGCCTTGGCTGTCGAGCAACTGAGTAGTGGTGTTTTCCAAGCGCGAACGAATGCCATCAATACGTTCTGCCAAATGGTCAACATCAATTTCAGCGCTTTGTTGCTCTAAGCCCATTCCCGCAAAGCGTTTGGTGGCACTCACTGCCCCACCAGTGGCAATCATCGCCTTTGAGGGAATGCAGTCGAGCAAGTGTGCTGCGCCACCCATAATGTCGCGTTCAATAATGGTGACCTCGGCTCCGAGCCGCGCCGCCCATGTGGCTGCCGTATTTCCACCAGGGCCACCACCAATAATTACCAAACGAGTTGTCACGTTTTTAGGCTATCTCTGAGCACCCACGATGTTGGGGCAGTAACGCGAAGGAAACGGTAAGTTGTCACGGCGTTCACCCACGTATTCAAAATGCATGCCATCTGACGGTGTGAAGTTGCCGCCCCACGCGAAACCCCAGTGACGAAAAATACGCACGATGCGACAATCCATGTGTGGCACGCCACCTTGCACATTGGTTGACGTGTTCATATCGAGCGCCATTCCCCACGAGTGGCGCGATAAGTAACCTAATTTCCCAGCCAGTCGGTTGTAGCGCGGGTAAAAACATCCGCCATATGCATTGGTGTTGTTCACATCAACGTATTTACCGAGGCCCTGGCGCATCACTTCGCTCAATGCACCTTGCATTGCAACGCGAACATTCACGTTGCATGCGGCCTTAATTGGAATGTCATTAAATGCGCTACGCGGAGAAATATATTTCTGTGCCCATCCACTTTCCAACGAAACGCTTCCTGATTTCAGCACCTTGTATGCAAATTCACCCACGATGCGCTTCGTAGCAGCCAAGCCACGCGTGGCATCGGGGTTCGGTGCATCCCACGTTTTGCGAATGTGGTACTTGTTGCCATCAATGAATCCAGCATTGCGAATTGCGCTTTCTACAGCCGTCGCATTGGTAAAACCAATCATGGTGTAGCGCGTAATCATTGTTGCGCCCAAGGTGTCGGCCTGTTGAGGCGACAACAATAAGTCGGCTTCACCTACCAGATCATCTTCAGCAATATTGCCAATCACAAACTCATGTGGCTTGTTGCGAATGTCGAGCAGTGTCACAATGTCGCCAATGCGCGCACCACGAATAATTGCCGAACTCCGGCCCATCACAATGTTGTTGGCCTGCAAAGCCTCAGCGGCTTGCAACGACATCAAGTTGCGCACCACTTCAATGTCTTGCACCGTGGTCGACATAGGAACCTGATATCCCCGCGTGATGCTTTGCACCAGAGTTTCTATACGTGTCGTTGCATCAATACGATGCACCCGCACAAGGCCCAAGGTAACGGCTCTGCCGGGGTACGCCAGAGCGCCCGCCTTTTTCGCCAAGGCAACCACCTTCTTGCGGTCGGCAACCGAGAACTCCTTGGGTTGCGAGATCGAAATAGCACGTTTCAATGGTGCGGTTACTTCAGGAGTATCGGGCAGAGGTGGGTTAATGGTGTCGGCCAAGGCGCTCATGGGCATCACACTCGCTACCAGCACGCCCACTGTGCATCCCCACACAAGCAAGCGACGCAACATGGTTTCACCGTAGTAGCGAAGACCCGAATACCCTCAATTGTTAGTACCTAAAACCCTTGCAGCAACTACGGTAGAGAGTTGTGAGCAGTGAACCGACCCCTCCCCAAGACGCCGCCGACGAACCTATTGATGCGGCCGAACATGCCAGAGGCCTCGCCCTCGAGCGTTCACGTCGTTTGGGCCAACTCGACGTCATGCGCAGTGCGGGCACCAACCCTTACCCCTACCGCTTCGACCGCACGCACACACTTGCCGACATTCGTAGCGAGTTTGGCGCTTTAGAAGCCGCCACCGAAACAGAAGTTCACGTAGAAGTAGCCGGGCGCATGCTATTAAAGCGCGACCAAGGCAAACTCATTTTCGCTTCGCTGCGCGACCGCGATGGCGACATTCAATTGTTTGTTTCCAAAGCCATTGTGGGCGACGAATTGTTCGACGCCATCAACGCACTCGACCTTGGCGACTGGGTGGGCGTTTCTGGTTTGGTCATGACCACACGCAAGGGCGAATTGTCAATCAAGGTCAACAAACTCGTGTTGCTCGCTAAGGCAGTACGACCTCTTCCCGACAAATGGCACGGCCTCACCGACCCCGACACTCGCTACCGCCAGCGCTACGCCGACCTCATTTCTAACGATGAAGCACGTCGTGCCTTCGCCATTCGCCACGCCATCATTGCGTCGTTTCGCAAAACGCTCTCGGCAAAAAGCTTCATTGAAGTAGAAACACCGGTTCTACATGCAGAAGCAGGCGGAGCGCATGCTCGCCCCTTCAACACGCACCACAATGCCCTCGACATGCCGCTCTTTTTGCGCATTGCACTTGAACTGCACTTGAAGCGCCTCATTGTTGGTGGCATGGAACGCGTGTATGAAATTGGCCGCGTGTTTCGCAACGAAGGCATCTCTACACGCCACAACCCCGAGTTCACCATGATGGAGCTCTACCAAGCATTCGGCGACTACAGCGATGTAATGGCAATTACCGAAGAACTTTTCGTTGCCGCCGCGCGCGACGCCATTGGCACCACCATTGTCGACATCAATGGCACACCCACCGACTTGGCCGAACCTTTCCGCCGCGTACGTATGATCGACCTCGTTGCTGAAAAAACTGGCGTTGCAGTTCACCCGTCAATGGAGCGTGAAGAATTGCGCGCGCTTGCCGAAAAACACAACGTGCATGTGCAACCACAATGGGGCACCGGCAAAATCATTGAAGAGATGTTTGAAGCACTTGCCGAACACGAGCTCATGGCCCCAACATTTGTTACAGGCCACCCCGTGGAAATTAGCCCCCTCGCCCGAGTTGACCGCAACGACCCATTCCTCACCGAACGCTTTGAGTTGTTCGTAGGTGGCCGCGAACTTGCCAACGGCTACAGCGAGCTCAACGACCCCATCGAACAACGCTTGCGTTTTGAAGACGAGCAAAAAGCCAAAGAAGCTGGCAACGCCGAAGCAGGCACCGTTGACGAAGACTATTTACGTGCTCTCGAGTTCGGTATGCCCCCAACGGGCGGCCTCGGCATTGGTATGGATCGTCTCACCATGCTCATTGCTGGTGTGCCCACCATTCGCGACATCATTTTGTTCCCCACACTTCGCCCTGAAGTTTTTGAATAACACCAGAAAGGTATTCCTATGACCACTTCCGCTTGGGGTGTTGGCCTCGCCACCGTGGCCGCCGACGGCACCGTTCTCGACACACGTTTTCGCGCACTGGGTTTTGGCGATGCCATTCCCGCCGATGCACCACGCAGCAGTATTGCCGCAGCTGCACCTGGCGACCCCGAACGTGGCGTTGCCTTTCAACCAGTAGAACTACTCATCGACACCACTGCTGCACCCACTAGTGCAAGTGATGTGTATTTGCGCTTGCACTTGTTGTCGCATCGCATGGCTTTGCCACGCACACTCAACCTCGATGGCGCCTTCGGCTTACTTGCCAATGTTGCCTGGACCAGCCGTGGCCCTGTTGCACTCGACCAACTCGAGAGCATCACGTGGAACTTTGCACAGCGTGGCGACTACCTCGTAGTGAATGGTGTCGACAAGTTCCCCCGCATGACCGACTACGTAGTGCCATCGGGCGTACGCATTGCCGATGCCAGCCGCGTGCGTTTAGGTGCTCACTTAGCTACAGGCACCACCGTGATGCACGAAGGCTTTTGTAACTTCAATGCCGGAACACTTGGCGCCTCCATGGTGGAAGGTCGCATTTCAGCTGGCGTTGTTGTGGGCGATGGTTCCGACATTGGTGGCGGTGCATCCATTATGGGCACGCTCTCAGGTGGCGGCAAAGAAGTCATTTCAGTTGGTGAGCGTTGCTTGCTCGGCGCCAACTCGGGCCTTGGCATTTCACTAGGCGACAACTGCATTATTGAAGCAGGCTTGTATGTAACTGGCGGAACCCTTGTGCGCCTGCCCGATGGCGAAGTGGTGAAAGCACGTGCGCTGTCGGGAGCCAACAACTTGCTCTACCGCCGCAACAGCACCACCGGTGCCGTTGAAGCATCACAGCGTGAAGGCACCTGGGGCGGCTTGAACGCTGCTCTGCATAAGAACTAGTAATGACTCCACAAGACCTTGCTCAGCTCATTCGCGCACGACGCAGCAGTTTGCTCATCGATGCTCAACGTGAAGTACCACGCAACATTGTTGAAGAGTTATGCGAATTGCTTACGTGGGCACCCAACCATAAGCGCACCTGGCCGTGGCATCTTGCGGTGCTCACTGGCGACACCCGCCGCGAACTGGGTGAAGCTATTTCTTTTGTGATGGCGGCTCAAGGCGAGGAAGACTTCAAGGTCACCAAGGCTCGTTCGAAATACCTTCGCTCTCCCATTGTGATTGCCGTGGGTGCCGCACCTGGCGACTCGCTGCAACGCACCGCAGAAAACCACTACGCAGTTGCTGCAGGAATTCAAAACCTTCTACTCGGCGCCGAGGCGCACGGCCTTGCCGCATTATGGGGCTCACCACCTAAAGGCGCGAACGACGCAATTAATGCTGTGTGTCAGTTCCCCGCCACTACCGAAGTGATGGGGCTCATTTACGTGGGTTACCCCAATGGAGTAGTTGAGTCACCGGGCAGGCCTACTGCACAGGTGAATTGGTTGTAACTGGGCTTAACGCCCTGGCTGATAGGTGCCAAAGATCTCGCGCAAGGCGTCACTCACTTCACCCAATGTTGCATTGGCACGCAACGCTTCTTTCATGGGGTACAGCAAGTTATCGGTGCCACGAGCAGCGGTTTTCAACTCTTCCAACTTGGCAGCAACAAGTGCCTGATCGCGGTCGGCCTTGAACTTCTTCAGGCTCGCAATTTGGTTCACCTGGAGTTGTGGGTCAATAGGGAAAACCTTTGGCTCTGGCTCTTGGCCAATGTTGAACTTATTCACGCCCACAATGACGCGCTCATCGTTGTCGATGGAACGTGCATAGTCGTAAGCGGCCTGTTCAATTTCATCTTGCTGGAAGCCGGCTTCAATGCCGTCTACTGCTCCACCCATTTCGTCGATGCGTGCGATGTATTCCCATGCCAAACGCTCTACCTCATCGGTGAGGTTTTCAATGAAGTATGAACCAGCAAGTGGGTCGGGCGTATCGGCCACACCACTTTCGTATCCAATAATTTGCTGTGTACGCAATGCAATGCGGGCAGCTTCTTCTGTAGGCAAGCTGAGTGCTTCGTCATAACCATTGGTGTGCAAGCTCTGAGTTCCACCGAGCACTGCAGCAAGGCTTTGCACAGCGACGCGCACAATGTTGTTGAGTGGCTGCTGAGCAGTAAGCGTGCTGCCACCTGTTTGGGTGTGGAAGCGCAATAACTTGCTCGACTCTTTCTTTGCACCGAAACGCTCGTCCATGATTTTGTACCACATGCGTCGTGATGCACGGAACTTCGCAACTTCTTCAAAGAAGTTGTTGTGACCGTTCCAGAAGAAACTCAAACGTGGAGCAAAGTCGTCAACATCGAGACCCGCATCAACTGCTGCTTGAACATAGGCAATGGCGTTAGCAAGTGTGAATGCAATTTCCTGAACTGCAGTACTTCCTGCTTCGCGAATGTGGTAACCCGAGATGGAAATGGTGTTCCACTTCGGCACATGCTTTGAGCAGTACTCAAAGATGTCGGTAATGATGCGCATTGAAGGCCGCGGTGGGTACACATAGGTGCCGCGTGCGATGTATTCCTTCAAAATATCGTTCTGAATGGTTCCGCTGATGGCGCTTGCGGGTATGCCCTGCTCTTCAGCTACCAATTCATACATCAACAACAAGATGGCACCTGTTGAGTTGATGGTCATTGAGGTCGACACTTTGTCGAGTGGCAAGTCGGCAAGCAATAAGCGCATGTCGGCAAGTGAGTCGATTGCTACGCCAACTTTTCCTACTTCACCTTCAGCGCGTGGGTGGTCGGAGTCGTAACCCATTTGCGTTGGCAAGTCGAATGCACACGACAAACCTGTTTGGCCAGCACC
>CANFUE010000042.1 GCA_947450115.1 Acidimicrobiaceae bacterium
TATCGAGAAACACCAATTCGCTATATGCCATTTCCCAAACGAGCGAAGTTGGTAGCTGAGTAGGTGGACCAAGTACCAAAACAAGATCGGGCTCTACATCGGCGGGAGCCAAAAGCGCCTTAGCTAAACGCACCTCAGACAACGTGGCACGACTCGACATGTCGTCACGGTCGTTGCGAAGATGATTGACCACTTCAACGAATCTTTTTTGACCGTTGGCTTCGCTCCGGACCACCACATCAACACGGCCCGAAACATGCCGCACTGCACGCGCAATGGCGTCATCAAGGTCTTTTTGATCATCGTCTGAACAGGTCTCGTTTCCTTCATACCCACTGCAGACCGGAACCACGGTGAGCCACTGCACTCCTTCACGCTCAACGGCCTGCACCATCTCTTCTAACCGACGCGACCACTTACTCGCGCCGAAAGACGCCCATTCCTTGTGTGTGCCGCCAGCAATGACCACATGCGTGAGCACTTCTTCAGGGTTATCGGTGCGCCCACCGGTCGCCACAGCTCGCCGGAGACGATCTTTTGCCCTGGCCTTGAGTCGACGAATCACCTCTCTATGTTCGCACAGGTAGCGTAAGGATCTATGCCCCATCTGCTCCACGTTGCTTGCATCATGGACGGCAACGGCCGCTGGGCTCGCCGTCGCGGCTTGCCACGCACCGACGGTCACACTGCCGGCGAAGAAGCGCTTGCCAACATCGTGCGCATCGCTTCTCAACGCGATATTGGCTGGCTGACGGTATATGGGTTCTCTACTGAGAACTGGGTACGACCTCGTACCGAGGTGCGACACATTTTGTCGATGCACAAGCGTCTCTTTGGGCGCATCGATGAATTGAATGAAAACAATGTTCGCGTGCGTTGGATTGGACGCCAGTTCAACGAGAGCGGTGCACGCACACCGGCCTTCGTTCAACGTTCCATTGAAAAAGCTATTGACGACACTCGCAACAACACCGGTATGACCTTGACGGTGGCTTTTGACTATGGGAGCAGAGCAGAACTCACACGGTCGGCACGCCTATCGTCTGACGCCAAAAACCTGCGCAGTGACGTGGAGATTAGTGACATCACACAGCACCTCTACGATCCTGAAATGCCACCTGTTGATGTCCTCATTCGCACTTCTGGCGAAAGCCGCATTTCAAATTTTCTCCTGTGGCAAATCGCCGGCGCTAAGGTCTTCTTTACCGAGCGCACTTGGCCCGATATCTCTGCCACAGAACTCGATGCAGCTATTGCGCTAGTAGAACCCACCGATGGTCAATAATCCTTCCGATGCTCCGCTCAGCACAGAGCGCGTGGAACAAGGAATCCATCAAGCGACATCTGGACTCTCGCATCCCGAAGATCGACCAGGACAACGCGAAATGGCTTTCGCGGTCATGGATGCCATCAATAACAAACAACCGCTCATTGTCCAAGCCGGCACTGGTACTGGAAAAACAATTGCATATCTCGTTCCTGCAATTTTGTCGGGAAAACGTGTGGTTGTTTCCACTGCTACCAAAACACTGCAAGATCAACTCGCACTTCATGACTTGCCACTTTTAGAAGCAACACTCCCTGAACCATTCTCATGGGCAGTTCTGAAGGGGCGCAGTAACTACGTCTGCATGCAACGCATCTCAGAGGTGCACGACGACGGGCAACTAGAACTCGACGATCTTGCAATTGCCACGAAAAAAGAAGTGAAAGAGTTAGTGAAGTGGGCAGAGAAATCTCCTACAGGCGACATTGCCGAACTCGACTGGCAACCGCATCACAAAGCATGGCAATCAGTCAGTGTGGGTAGCGACGAATGCCCCGGTGCAGCCAAATGCCCATCTGGTGGCCTGTGTTTTGCGGAACACGCGAAATACCGCGCCGCAGCAGCCGATGTGGTGGTCGTCAACACCCATCTTTACGGCATTCATGTTGCTAGCGGTGGAGCCATCCTTCCCGAACATGAAGTTGTCATCTTCGATGAGGCACACCAACTAGAAGACACACTCACTGCCACGGTTGGGGTCACTATTTCCGCTTCACGAGCAACCACTTTGGCAACAGCAATGAACAAAGTAGTTGAAGACGACAAATTGCTCACCGAGTTGTTCGACGCCGCTGCCCATTTACGCACACTGTTTGCACCACATATAGAAACTCGCCTCAGCCTGCCTCTTCCCGTCGATATTGCTGAACGACTCAATACATTGCGCATCACCGTGAACTCATGCCTCGACGCACTTCGCAAAATTGAGTCAACACTAGAAACCGTTCGACAAAAGGTGTTGCGCGCTCAAACACTCGCCACCCGTTTCGCAGACGACCTCGATGCGGTATTGCGTGTTTCCGCCACTTCGGTTCCCTTTGTTTCAGGCACAACAGAACGACCCGAACTCGTTATTGCACCACTCGACGTCGGCCCCATTTTGGCCGAATTCGTCTGGCCGCTACACACGGCAATCATGACCAGTGCAACAATTCCTCTATCGATGCCAGAGCGCATTGGGTTGTCGGCCGACAAAGTACATGTTCTCGATGTAGGAAGTCCCTTCAACTACGAAGAACAAGGTCGATTGTATTGCGCAACACATCTTCCCGACCCCAACGCTCAACGCGACGATGCTGTACACGACGAATTAGCCACACTCATCACCGCAGCAGGCGGGCGCACCTTGGCCCTGTTCACCAGTCGTCGCGCACTCTCCAGCGCAGTTGAAGAAATGCGCAAACGCCTTCCCTTTCGCATCTTGGCTCAAGATGAAAACCAAAAGCCAAGTTTGCTGCGCGACTTTCTCCTCGACGAAACCAGTTGCCTCTTTGCAACAGCAGGCTTTTTCGAAGGTGTCGACATTCCGGGTCGCGCACTCTCGCTCGTCGTCATCGACCGCATTCCCTTTCCTCATCGAAATAACCCGCTGCTGGCGGCACGTCGAGACCTGCATGGCGCGAAAGGTTTTACCGAGATCGACCTACCACGGGCCATTACTGCACTCGCCCAAGCCACAGGCCGCCTGATACGAACGCGAACAGACAAAGGTGTGGTGGCTGTGCTCGACCCGCGCTTGGCAAGCAAGAGTTACAGGTGGTCAATCATCAATGCACTCCCGCCGTTGAAGCGCATCAAAGACATCAATGAAGCAACAGAGTTCTTGAAAGAAATTACGCAATAAAATCTTTATGCCGGCATGAGCCGGTAACCCACGCCACGTGCCGTAGCAATAATTTGTGGGTCGTCGGGGTGATCCTCAATTTTCAAACGCAATCGGCGCACATGGGCATCAACGATGCGACTGTCGCCGAGATACTCATATCCCCACACTCTTTCCAGTAACTGGTCGCGTGACAACACCATCAATGGGTGGTCAGCAAATTCACAAAACAAGCGATACTCGGTTTTCGTGAGAGACAGCTCAACCCCACCTTTAAGCACCACACCAAGGTCTCGACGAATTTCAATATCTCTCACCGTGTGCACCTGCGATGATGCCGGACTATGTGACGCCACGCCACTTGGCTGAACCACTTCTTGCAACTGAACACGACGCATAGCCGCACGTATACGAGCTGCCAATTCTTTCGGAATGACTGGCTTGGTGACATAATCGTCTGCACCCGCCTCTAAACCTGCAACAAGATCGTGAGTGTCGGTTTGAGCAGTCACCATGATGATGGGAACCAATGATTTTTGTCTGATCAGCCGACACACTTCGAAACCAGAGATATCAGGCAGACGCAGATCTAAAAGCACGACGTCTGGAGAGCTTTGGGCGAAGGCCTCCAGCCCAAGCGATCCGTTAGCCGCCTCAACAACTGAGTAGCCCTCGTCTTCAAGTGACAGGCGTAAAGCAAGACGTATGTTGTCGTCATCTTCAATGAGTAAGAGAGTGGACACCTCTCCATTCTGCCTACTGAATGATCCTCCAGGGGCACCATTACCGAGTCATGACGGCATTTTGTTACAGAAAACGCACACAATTTGGACCAGGAAGTCACAATTAAGCGTCAAACTATGAGCGGTGGTTTTTCCTCCCGGTGGGCCCTTTTCTTCCCTTTAGCGGCTCACCGGGTGGGAAGGTTTCCTTTCTTTCGGTAATGCTGTTGGTGATGCCGAACCGCCCTCGCTCTCCTTATAGGCGCTTCAGGCGCGCGCGCCATCAGAGCTTTGGGCTCCGCGCTCGCACCCTCACCTCATTTGGGCTCATCGCTTTCACCACCTCGCTCCTCGCTGGCATTGCTACCTATTCATTCTCACGCTCTTATTTGCTGGAACAGCGGGGCAACGTCATCACCAGCCAAGCATTTAGCAATGCTCGACTCATGGATACATACCTTGAAACGCAGCGCGATGCAGTGGGGTCTCTCGTTTCCTACATTCGCACGGAAACCGATGGATACGCCGTTTTGCAGCTGACCCCCGAGGGGTTTTACTACTCGGTTGACCCACTGAAATTCACTCAGGCCAATATTCCCAAAGAGTTACTCAAGACCGTGCAAGGAGGGAAAGCGGCTACCCAGAAGTTCTCATTTGACGGCCACTTGTACGAGGCAGTCGGAACACCCGTAGCAGCGGCGGGGGCAAACTACTTCGAAGTTTTTTCTCTTCGTGAAACAGAACGAATTATTGGCTTTATTTTGAGTGCGGTCATCGCTGGATTGGTTATTGCTACATCGACAGGACTTCTTCTCGGATGGTTCGCATCTAAGCGACTACTGCGACCGGTCGGGCGTGTAGCTACTACCGCTGCCGAAATTGCAGAAGGAAAACTCGATGCGCGTCTCACGCCAGAGTCTGACCCCGACCTTGACCAACTAGTTACCTCGTTCAACGCGATGGCCGACACGGTGCAAGAAAGAATTGAACGAGAAATTCGATTTGCATCAGACGTGAGCCATGAATTGCGATCACCCATCACGGCCCTCACTGCGGCTATTGAAGTTCTTGCCGCTAAACGACATGAACTCAGTGATCGTAATCAGCAAGCATTTGACATCATCGATACTCAAGTACGCAGATTCGACCGCATGGTCATTGATCTTTTAGAACTATCGCGACTTGAATCTGGAGCAAGCCAAATACGTGTTGAGTCGGTTGACATTGAAGATCTCATTACTCGTATCGCACAACGATTCCAATTTGGAAGCATCCCACTCATCAACACAAGCGTCTTGCACACTCAAATCTTCGTCGACCGATTGAGAATTGAACGCGTCTTAGTGAATCTCTTAGGAAATGCCGCAGAACATGCAGGTGGAGCGACAGCAATCACAATTCACCAAGAAAAGGCTCTACTCACTATCCATGTTGACGACAATGGTCCTGGGCTTCCCATTGATGAACGAGTTGATGTGTTTAGTCGTTTTGCACGCGGACGAAATGCCCCCCGTGGTACGGGCTCTGGTTTAGGTTTAGCAATTGCAATGGAGCATGCAAAGGTCATGGAGGGAGCAATCACTATTTCTGATCACACCGACAATGGAAGTTCAGGACTCCGCTTCACCGTCACAATCCCTGTTGAAAGTGACGTTTCATGACGAAGCGACACTTCAAGATTTCCGTTGTAGTTGCTTTGGGCACTGGATTGTTGAGCGCATGTGGACCGAGTCCCGACAGATCAGCCCACATCGTGACCGATGTACCATTTGGACTCGACCAAACAACCACGACGTCTACAACGACCCCGTCTCCCACCACAACGAATCCAGAGGATGAACTGACGAACCAGATCTCTTTGTATTACGTTTCCACCAACAGGCTCGTCGGTACGCAACAGAATGTGAAACAAGATTCAACGGCCCAAGATGCAATTGATGCGCTACTAAGTATCAGACCTGAAAGTTTGGAAAATAGTTACTCACGTAGTGCCATTCCCAAGAACTTAAGTCTGACTGTTGAAGTCACACGCGGTCTTGCAGTTGTCGATGCAAATAACTCACTGCTGGAAATTGCAACGACACTCGAGCAGCGTTTAGCTATTGGTCAGATCGTTTTGACGCTCACCTCTTTGCCCGGCATTGGACAGGTCCTTTTCACTGTTGACGGAATCCCGCAGTCGGTACCACGCGGAGCCGGCGACACAGCAAAGGCCAACCAGCCAGTTGCGTTCGATGACTATGCAAGTCTTCTGCTTTCTTCAGCACCATCAAGTCCACTATTTATTGCGCCTGAAAACGAAGGATTAGTACCCTAAGCGCTCCACACGGTCGGCGCGCTGCTGCCAGTTTTTATCTACTACAACGTGCAGTTCAATAAAGGCACCAGGCGCCATTTGCATCCGCACTCGCTCGCCCACTTGCTTCAGAATCGCGCCCTTTTTGCCAATGACCATGCCCTTTTGACTGTCTCGCTCCACCACAATTTCGCAGCGCACACGCGGCCATTCCCATTCCGTCACTCGCGTTGCTATGGAATATGGCAATTCATCGAACACAAGGGCAAGTAGTTCTTCGCGTACTAGCTCTGCAACCCATTCCGCTTCGGGAGTATCGCGCACTTCATTCGGTGGGTAATACATCGGCCCCTCTGGCATTGCCGCGAGAAGAGCAGATTTCAATGCATCGACACCTTCACCCGACTTGGCAGAAACCGGAAAGTACTCTTCAGCATTCAATGCAGAAAGTTTCACCAACTGGGCTAGCACTTTTTCCCGAGATGCAATATCGACCTTATTGATGATGACAAAGAAACGCATACCAGCGCGCGCCAAGTTCACGTTGTCAACCACCCATTGGTCTCCGCTCCCAAAACTTTGCGTGGCGTCGATGACGAGACATGAAATATCGACGTCATCGGAACTGGCAAGAGCAGTTGCATTCACACGTTGACCTAACGCACTCACAGGCTTGTGCAAACCCGGGGTGTCAACAAATATGACCTGAGCTGGTGGCACAGTGAGCACCCCATGAATGCGATGCCGTGTTGTTTGTGGCTTGTCGGAAACAATGCTTACTTTGCGTCCTAAAATAGTGTTGACGAGTGATGACTTTCCCACATTTGGGCGCCCTACGAATGCAACGAATCCACTATGCGTAATACCAACATTGTCCATAGACACTTATTTACCTGCTAACAGTTGAAGAATAGGACCAAAATCAGCGAGCCCTGATTCAAAAACGGTGTAATGGCTGATTCCTGTTTCAACACGACGTTGAAGTAGTTGTACAGCACACTGCTCTACTGTTCCTAATACTACGTGCGGTATAGCAAAAACATCTTGCTGATTTTCAAGACCGTATCCACGCGCCAATTTTTCTAGCAGCGGTTGTACATCGTTTGTAATAAACACATTAGTTAAATTGGTGTGCAGTTCAATTTCCGCTAAGCGACTTCCTGCAGCATCTCGCACCCATTTCAACTTTTCCGAAGTTGCCGCACCTGTTGCATTAGCCGCCGACTCACGTCCAACTTTTCCAGCAGACATATTGGGCACCAAGCTCACGATGTTTGCAACGCGAGCTGCATAAGTGAGCACTCGCTTTCCACCCCCGCCAATAAGCAACGGCGGATGAGGCTGCTGCACAGGCAAAGGATCATTAGCCAGCTCATTGAGTTGGTAGTGCTTACCCGCAAAAGAAGCCGACGGAAGTGTCCAGCATGCACGCAAAACTTCCACGGCTTCCATCAGTTTTTCAATCCGTTCCCCTGCAGCGGGGAACGCCTGGCTTAAAGGTTCATGATCGGCCGGCAACCACCCTGCGCCAATCCCCACCTCTAAACGCCCCTCAGAGATCAGATCAAGAGTCGCTAGGTCCTTAGCTAAGAGCGCAGGGTGAGTACTTTCATTGTCGAACACCAGCGAACCCAGGCGAAGCCGCGACGATATTTCTGCAGCACTTGCAAGTGCTGCAATGGGGCCAAAGCCCTTGGTGCCACGATGCTGCGGCACGTGCAGAACATCGAAGCCCATGTCGTCTATTTGACGCACCAATGAACGCCATGCATGCGCGTTCGAGGCTCCACTCGACATCACGCTGAAACGAAAGGGACGCGGGGCAGATGACAGCGGTGCAGTACTCACAACTGACAGACTAAAGCCATGACATCCCCAGACCCTCGTCAGTGGTTCGACCGCATGCAGCCCCAAACGTTGCAGATTGCCACATGGCTTTTGTACCTCAATGGTTTTTTCGACATCATTGCCGTCCTCGACACCACGGGCTATCTCGGCTATCTGCGCGTGCGCTACGGCTTCGGTATCGTCCTTGGCATGCTGCTTATCGCCTCATCTGCCGGAGGTGGATGGCTAATGGCCAATGGCCGCAAGGCGGGTTACTTCCTCGCCGTGGCTGCTGCATTTGGGCCGTTCATCTTGCGATATTTCGCATTTCACGATGCACCCGTTTCCTTCTACGACAAACTCACCGGCGGAAACTCGCTCAGTGCGATATTTGAAGTGGCTCTCATTGCCCTATTGCTTCACCCGCAGAGCAAAAACCACCAAAAGATCTGGTTCAAATAACAGATTTTCAGTTCTCTCACTCTTTGCTACGCGTGACAGAATAAACCCATGACATCGCAGCAACCAAAGATCATCGCAGGAATTGACGGCTTGAAGGCTGAAGTAGGCAACCACCTTGGCTACAGCAGCTACCTCACCATTTCCCAAGAACGCGTCAATCAATTTGCCGAAGCAACTGGCGACTTCCAGTGGATCCATGTTGACGTAGAACGCGCGAAGACAGGCCCATTTGGTGGACCCATCGCTCACGGGTATCTCACCTTGTCACTCGGACCCGTCTTCTTGCCCGAGATTTTTGCTGTCAGCGGAATTTCAATGGGAGTCAACTACGGCGCAAACAAAGTTCGCTTCATGTCGCCAGTTCCCGTGGGTGCTCAGCTGCGCGCCGGAGCGAAACTCATGAACGTTGACGAAATCGCCGGTGGCGCACAAGTCACTCTCGAGATTGTTTTCGAATGCGAAGGCGCCGCTAAGCCATCTTGCGTTGCCGAAGTTATTTTGCGTTACTACGTGTAACGAACTCTGGCATTACTTCTGTAGCTAATCGCTCCATCGACTCTGTGTCGGGATAATCAGCACACCATGGAATGAAACCGGTGCAACCCAAGTCGAAGTAAGTCTTTATTTTTTCTGCTACCTGTTCTGGCGTACCCACCAAGTTGCCTTCTCGCCACGAGTCCACCGGCTCGCCCCACAAGCCACCAGCGGTACGCTCAGCAAGTTCTTTTTCTGTTGAGCGAATGAAAACTTCCGGCGACCATGTTTTGCGAATGGTTTCTTCATCACGGCCTACAGCTGCACAATGTTCTTTCAAAATATTGCGCTTACGCTCCCATACGGCTGGGTTTCCACCAAAATTGGAACAATCGGCATGTTCAGCCACTACTCGCAGGGTGAGTTGTTCGCCACCTCCACCAATCCATATAGGTGGGTGTGGAGACTGCAACGGTTTCGGGTCGCAATTGGCTCGAACAAGTTTGTAATAGTTGCCGTCGTATGTGGTTTCAGATTGTGTCCACATCGACTTCACAATTTCAACGCTTTCCTTCAACATACCAATGCGATCTTTTGGCTTCGGAAACGAGTAGCCATATCCACGAAACTCGTTTTCATACCAGCCCGCACCAATTCCCCATTCCAAGCGTCCTCCGGAAATGACGTCGATGGTGGAAGTTATTTTTGCCAGCAAACCTGGCTCGCGATAACCGTTACATCCAACCATTTGACCCAGTCGTATACGTGATGTGCGCTGGGAAATAGCTGCCATGGTGGTCCAGCATTCGAATACAGCTTCTTGCGCTGGGCGCGGCACATTGTGGAAATGGTCGTAGACCCAAATGGAGTGGTAACCCAATTCCTCGGCACGAAGAGCGATGTCTACTGATGTTTGCCATTTCGCTTCGGCGCCTTCAATTGACGACAACTCCATCTTCCAGCCCTGTGGCATAAAGACACCAAAAATTACATCGTTGCTATACATGAGCTCCCCAATTCGTGCGTTAGGTACACCTTAGAGTGGAAGATCGCCGGTTGCCTTTGTAGTGCTGCCGAAATCTTTGTAAGCGGCAATTGTGCGCTGAGCAATACGCATCTGGTGAATTTCATCTGCACCATCTGCAAATCGGCTCCAGCGTGCCTGGGTCAACATGCCTGCCAACGGCGTATCGGTGCTGTAACCCAATGCACCGTGTACTTGAATTGCTCGATCGGTGATTTTCCAGAGGCTATTTGCAACAAAATGCTTAGCCATAGATACTTCTGAGATGAAGTCGAGTTTGTTTTCTAGCTTGTATGCAGCATGCAAAACCATCAACTTGCTCTGGTAGAGCTCCATGGCAGAGTCAGCAATCATCCATTGAATGCCCTGTTTTTCTGCGAGCAAAGAACCATGTGAAAAACGCTCGAGCGAACGCTTCACCATCATGTCAAGAGCAATTTCTGCCTGACCAATCCACCGCATGCAATGCGCAAGACGAGCAGGCCCGAGGCGATATTGACCAAGGAGGTGACCTTGGCCTCGGCCACCGAGCATATTTTCTGCAGGTACTCGGAGATCTTCGATCATGATTTCACAGTGATTGTGCCCACCCGACATGGTGTGAATGTCGCGAACAATGCGAAATCCAGGGTTTGGCAAGTCGACAATGAAACATGAGTTCGCTGCTTGTGGAAGATCGGGGTCTTCCTCGGTGCGCGCAATGAGTAACGCAAACTTTGCGCCGCGAGCACCAGAGATGAACCATTTGTGCCCGTTGATGACCCATTCATCACCGTCACGGTAAGCAAAAGTTTTAATAAGGGTTGGGTCGCTTCCTGCAACCTCGGGCTCGGTCATTGCGAAACATGAACGAGTTGTACCTTCACACAATGGACGGAGATATTTTTCTTTTTGTTCAGGAGTACCCCAGTGATGAAGTGTGTGTTGGTTTCCCTCATCTGGAGCTTGAGCATTTAAGACGAATGGCCCGATACTGACCTTCGCGGCTTCAGCTGAAACCGCAGCCATCGCCGTGGCACCCAAACCCATGCCACCCCATTCGGCGGGCATATGAGGCAACCATAGGTGCTCTTCATTACGGGCACGCGCCCGCAAGCTCGTAATAGTTTTCACTACAGCACTGCGATCACTTTGATCAGTTGCATCCCAGGCAGGGCGAACGACATCGTCCATAAAATTGCGAACTTTCAGGCGGATTTCTTCTACCTCAGCCGGAAACGAAAAATCGATCATTTCATACACCCCATATATCTTGATCACCCCATGTGCTCTGTCATCTTGTCATCTCGCAGAAGCGTGCAACAACTTAGAAACAGTCGTATTGTTGAGTTGTGGTATTTAAGCGAAATAAAGCACAAGAAACACTTCCCCAGGGTGATGCGAAACAACAAGCCGTGCGGGAGATGTTCGATACCATCGCTTCGCGTTATGACTTTGTGAATAGGGTCATGACGTTTCGTCTCGACACTAAATGGAGAAAAACAGCAATAGAGACTCTCCATCTCTCGTCTCCTTCGCGTGTTCTCGACCTCGCGAGCGGCACTGGTGATCTTTGCATTTCCCTGCAAAAGAGAGGTCACATGGCAATTTCAGTCGATCTCTCCTATGGCATGCTGTCTTTCGACCGTTCAGGTTCACCTCGAACACAAGCAGATATTTTGCGCTTACCATTTCCCGCTTCTTCTGTTGATGCAGTCATTTGTGGGTTTGCCCTGCGCAACCTCGTTGACTTACCGACGTTTTTTGTCGAAATTGCTCGCGTCCTCAAACCAGGTGGCAGGGTAGTTCTACTCGACGTTGGTGTTCCACATAATTCGATTATTCGTTTTGGCAACAACATCTATTTTGGAAAAATCGTTCCGAAAATCGGAGCTCTCTTCTCTGATAAAGAGGCCTACCGCTATCTTCCTCGCAGCGTCGCTTATCTCCCACCCCGTGCAGAACTCACCGCTATGTTGCGCTCGGCAGGTTTCAGCGATGCCGAGCACAGACAACTCAGCGGGGGACTTACGCAGCTCCTCTGTGGCACGCGAAATCACTAATGAGCCAAATCATCGCCACTGCAGTTGCAGTAGACAACCTGCCACCTCTGCACAACATTGCTGGTTCAGACGGGATGCTCTTCGTTCATGGCGATGAGGGAGTTGCATCCACTGGTCAATTCACTCGCGTCGAGCCTTCTCAGGTGCATGCTTTCCTGAGCGAGATTCAACATCACTACACCGACGAGCATGACAAAGATGGTCCTGTCGCTCTTGGCTTTCTCTCGTTCTTACGGGAAGAACGAGAAGACCTGTTTGTGCCCCATATTTTTGCTCGCCGATTCAGCGATGGATACACCTCAATCACCGTGTTGACAGATGCAGAGATGTCTGAAAAAGAACGCCTCGTTCATGTAGACGAAGTCGTCGCATCGTTGTTGAGGTCTCTTCCCCCGGTAGTACAGCAAAAAAATAATGAACGCCATCTGAGCAGTACTCCCCTCACACCGATCACCACATATTTAGCGGCTGTTAGTGAAGCGCGATCTGCTGTTCGTTCGGGGCAAATAGAGAAGGCAGTCATTGCGCGAGATATCGAGCTGAAGTCTGACACCCCTCTCAGTATCCATTCGGTTCTGACATACCTCCACGAACAATTTTCAACGTGCTACCAATTCTCTATTGATCATTTGGTCGGGGCGTCACCAGAGCTGCTTGTTCACCTGGAAAAAGGAATAGTACATAGCAATCCTTTGGCTGGGACCACGCCACGTACCGGCGACCCTGCCACCGACGCACAGAATGCAGCCGATCTGCTCGCGAGCAAGAAGAACCAAATTGAACATCGCGTTGTTGTAGAGATGGTGCACGACACATTGCTGCAGTGGTGTTCGTATCTTGATTGGGAACCTGAGCCATCTGTGGTGAGTGTTGCCAATGTTCAACATCTTGGTACGCGCGTCACAGGCCCGTTGTCTGACACGAATACTCACGTTCTCGAGATCGCACGAGAA
>CANFUE010000043.1 GCA_947450115.1 Acidimicrobiaceae bacterium
GCCACACTTCCCGCCGTTGTTAAGGCGCCAGAGTTCACTCCAGAACCAGTTGCCACCCTTGCACCAGCGCCACAAGTTGTTGAGGCAAAAGTTGTTGTTCAACCGGAAGTGAAAACACCACAGTGTGGAGCGAAGTTCAATGTGCAACTCGGCGATTCGTGGAGTTTGCTCGCCGACTATGCCGGAGTGGGAACACGCGAATTACTCCAAGTAAATAGGGCTAATGCGCGCACAGTTATTGTTCCTGGCGATGAATTGTGTGTGCCAAGTGGTGCACGTATGCGTCGCCCTGCACCCGTTGTTACAACACAACCTGCACGTCAGGCGTCAACACCGAAACCGATAGTTGTTGTTGCCGCAAAGCGATTCACCGTTGCGCAGTCGACACAAATTATTCGCGACGTTTTTCCTGACGCGTTAGAGGAACGTGCATTGGAGCTCGCACAGCGCGAGACCCACACCAATGCCGCTGCGTATAACTTCTGCTGCTACGGCCTCTTTCAAATTCACTTTCAGGCGCACAAGAGTTGGCTTGCCACCATTGGGGTGACGAACCCTTCACAGTTGCTCGATGCGGGCACCAACGCTCGCGCAGCGCTCACGCTGTACAAGCGCTCAAACTCTTGGGCGGCGTGGAATTAAGTGATTTCGCTCAATTGAGGGGGCAGGTTTCGCCCTTGGCGTTTTCCCCTTAGAATGCATCGCCTAAGCGCTTGTAGCTCAATGGATAGAGCATTTGACTACGGATCAAAAGGTTGGGAGTTCGAGTCTCTCCAAGCGCGCCATTTGTTTTATACAGGCTTTGTGCCGTCGGCAAGTGCCGCAGCCCAGCGATGCAAGTTTTGATTACCACTTTCATTGCGGCCGTAGCGCATCACATCGTCGGGAATAGCGGCCATTGCATCGGTGATTTTGATGACCGTGGCAAAATCTTCATCACGGGTAACGGCTAAATACAGATCTCGCTTGTAATCGGCATCGGCAATTTGCTCTGGTGTGGTCATGGGCTCGCGGAAATATTGAAACTGTTCCACCTGGCAACGATCGGGAGTAGAGCCTGGCAAAATGCGACTCATCATGAGGCCACCGTTGGGCTGACCCGAAATAGAAATATTCGGGAAAATGAAATGCACCAAGCTCATGGCGTTGGGCAATTCCCATTCTTCGTCGGGAAGGTCGCGCATGGCAGGAAGTGGCTTGTTGGCAAAGCCCAGGCGAACATGTGGTCCGTATAAGTCGTACGTGTTGCGATTAGTGATCGACTTCGTACCGATACTCTTGCCGTGCAAATAGCCAAGGTGGTATCCGTCTACGTAACCATCGGCAGTTGCCTTCCAGTTGCCGCTCTCAGCGAGCAAGCCATCACGATGGCGATGCAGGTTGTTGAGGTTCAAAATGTCGAGGGCCGATGCCATGTCGCCAAGCCATGCGTCGATGTCGAGCGCAAGACCCGGAGTGAGAATGGCAAAGATGGCACCCGATTTTTCGGCAGTGGGCAGTTCAACAAGTGAGTCGACATCAATACCTTCGAACGCAGCACGATCGGTGTTGCCAACGAGAGCACCTTCGGTGTCGTACACCCATGAGTGATAAGGGCAGGTGAAGCGCCGCGAATGACCAAAGCATTCTTCGGTCACCGGGGCGCCACGGTGGCGACAAATATTGAGAAAGGCTCGCGCAACGCCGTCTTTACCGCGCACTACCAAGATGGGTCGACCAGCAATAACAAGTGATGCAAAGTCGCCATGTTCGCGCAGGTCGCATGAGAGAGCAACGAGGAGCGGACTACGCAGAAAGATGTTTTCCACTTCTCGTTCAAAGCGGTCGGTATCGCTGTAACTGCGCACGGCCACATTGACGATGGTTTCTGAATAGTCGGCATGGTCGGCGTCGACATTTGCGAGCAAGCGCTTGGCAACAGATATGAGTGGTGTAGCGGCCATGTTGAGGTTCTTTCTCAGACGAAAAGGTATTGAAACAAATTGTACGATGAATGTGTGAGCACTGAAAATACGGAACTCGTTGTTATTGGCACCGTACATCATGTGCCAACTCCTGAGGCACTTGAAGTGTTGGCCAACGTTGCAGTTGTGGTGAATGATGCGGGCATCATTTCCGCTGTGTTGCCCGCAGAGTCAGCAGAAGCTGATGATGCGGTGCGCCGAGCAAAAGCAGTGGTGAGACTGGGGCAACACGAGCGTTTAATGCCGGGGCTCATCGACACCCATGTGCATGCACCACAGTGGCCGCAACTCGGCACCGGGCTCGACTTGCCATTAGAGAAATGGCTTTTCGATTACACCTTCCCCCTCGAAGCAAAATATGCCGATGCAACATTTGCCCAGTCAGTATGGAGTCACATGGTGCCCGCCTTTTTGCGTCACGGCACCACTACTTCGGTGTACTACGCCACAGTCGATACACACTCCACAACTCTGCTTGCGCAAACCTGTGTAGAGCACGGGCAGCGCGCTTATGTGGGTCGCGTTGCAATGGATCATCCTGAAGGAACTCCCGAGTGGTATCGCGATGCAACTGCGCAACAAGGAATCGAAGCATCACAACGTTCTATTGAAGAGATTCGGGCACTCCCGGATAACGAAGGTTTGGTGTCACCTATTGTGACTCCACGCTTTATTCCTGCGTGTTCCGATGAATTGTTAATTGGGCTCGGTGAGCTTGCGGCACGCACGAACACACTCGTGCAAACTCATTGTTCTGAATCACACTGGGAGCATGGGTATGTGCTCGAGCGTTACGGACGTACCGATACAGAAATGCTGAAGCACTTCGGACTCTTAAAACAAGGAACTGTTCTTGCTCACGGCGTGCATATTGGCGACACCGATTACAACCTCATTAAAGAAGCTCATGCTGGCATTGCGCATTGCCCAATGTCGAATTCTTATTTTGCTAATGGCGTTTTCCCCGCGCGACGTGTTCTGGGGTTGGGTGTGCACGTGGGATTAGGTACCGATATTTCTGCGGGAACCGATGCGGGGCTCATGAAGCAGTGCGTGCACGCAGTGACATCGTCACGCATGCTGGAAGATGGCGTGAACGGCATTGATGGTGGGGTAGAAAACTCACGCATCGATATTGTTGCTGCGTTTTTTATGGCAACTACAGGTGGGGCACGCATGTTGGGTCTCAATGCTGGTGTTATTGCTGCGGGAAATCACTTCGATGCCATTGTTGTGAGCACTGCAGCGAGCGATTCGGGGCTTCGTGTATATGACGACGTTGACAGTGAAGAACGGATCTTTGAAAAAATCGTTCGGCTCTCTGGCCCACGCGACATTGCACATGTTTGGGTGGCAGGGAAATTGTTGGGCAATAGCAACTAGCTAGTACTTACAGAAGTAAAGCGTAGTAACACGCGACCATCGTCACCGGTGTCGAACACCGCCTGTACTGACATGTTGATATGTACTTCGCTCGGCGCAACCCCAACAATGTTGGTGAGAATGCGCGGGCCTTCAGCAAGCTCCACATAAGCAACTACGTAGGGGCCTGACTCTTTCCAGCGGCCATTGCCTTTGGCAACAATGCTGTATGAATAAATCGTTCCGCGCCCCGACATCTCTTCCCACTGCAACTCGGTAGAGAAACATACGGGGCAGTGAGCCCGCGGGTACCACACCACAGAAGTGCAAGAAGTGCAACGGGGAAGCAGCAACGCATTGTTCTTTAGTGCATCCCAAAAAGGCTGTGTTTCATTGTTCACTTCAACATCGGCAAGTGGCAAGAACGACATTGCTATACCTCTTGCCCGAGAATGAGAGTGGCCGAACCCATGCGAGTGGCGAGGTTGCCACCAGTTCCATGGGCAAGTGCAAACTGACAATTGGGCACTTGCACTGTGGGGTGTGCTTCATTGCGTAATTGGCGCACTGCTTCGATGACTTTGGTAATGCCACCTCTATTGCTGGGGTGGTTATTACACAGCCCGCCGCCATCGGTGTTGAAGGGGAGTTTTCCAAATGGTGCTTGCAGTGCGCCATCGGAAACGAATTCGCCGCCTTTTCCTTTTTCACAAAAGCCAAGGTCTTCTAGCGTGGTGAGAACCGTGATGGTAAAACTGTCATATATAGAGGCATAACGAATATCACTTGGCGTGAGGCCGGCTTCGGCGAATGCGCGCGGGCCCGACACCACTGCACCGGTATGAGTGAGGTCAATACGACCGTTGTTCACATGCTTAACGGCAAAACCCGTGCCAAGCACGGGAACACTTTGGCGTGAAAGTTTGCGTGCAACCTCTGGAGATACCACAACGAGTGCACCACCACCATCGGTAACCACACAACAATCGAGCATGTGTAATGGGTCGGCCACCATTTTCGATTGCAGCACTTCTTCAATGGTTACTGCATTTTGCAAAAACGCATTGGGGTTGTGTTGTGCATGACTCGCAGCGGCAACTTTAATTTCAGCAAGTTGTTTGCTTGTGGTGCCAAATTCATACATGTGCCTGCGCGCTGCCATTGCATAACCAGCAACAATGCTGAGGCCGAAGAAATTTTCAAACGACACTTCAGGAGCAGAACCAAAGCGACCAGCGCCACCAATACCTGCACCTGAACTGCGAGGTAGGCCCGCAAGGGTGATGAGTGCAACATGACAATGACCAGCGGCAATGGCTTCAGCGGCATGTTGTACATGTAAGAGGTATGAAGACCCACCGGTTTCTGTGTTGTCGATGTGTGTGAGTTCTAAACCTAGGTATTCAGCCATCGACAGGGCACCAAAGCCCGGTGCATCACCTGCGCAGAAATAGGCATCGACATCAGAAAAGGAAAGACCCGCATCGGCAAGTGCACCCGCGGCAACTTCTGCGTGCACTTGTTGCACCGTTTTGTTGGGAATGGTGCGCAATGGGTGTTCATACGCCCCTGCAATGAAAGCTTTGCCGCGAACGCTCATGATTTATGGAACGTAGCGGGCAATTGCCGCGGCGATTTCTTTTTCCGCTTCGGCTGCACCATTCCAGCCGCCAACCTCTGTTGACTTGTCGGGTTCGATGAGTTTGTAGACCTCGAAAAAGTTGGCAATTTCGGCGAGGAGGAAATCGGGGGCATCAGAGAGGTCGCGGTAGTGGGCGTAACGAGCATCGCGCGAGGGGACGCAGAGCACCTTGGCGTCGGGCCCCTTCTCGTCGGTCATCCAGAACACGCCAATGGGGCGAGCCCACATGTGGCAACCAGGGAAGGTGGGCTGAGGCAACAAAATGAGTGCGTCGAGCGGGTCGCCGTCTTCACCGAGGGTGTGGGGGAAAAAGCCGTAGTCGAGTGGGTACTGGGTGGCCGTGAAAAGCGTGCGGTCGAGCCAAATGGCGCCGGTTTCATGGTCCATTTCATATTTGTTGCGCGAACCCTGGGGGATTTCAACGATCATTTCAATTTCCATAGGGGTCACTTTATGCCGACGTGCCGCCACTGTGGCAAATAACTATGTGCAAATTAGCCAAAAGCAACGCTGTACATGGACAGCGATGAATACACAAACCCATCGGTCACGGTGTGCGGCGCTTCATTGGGGCGCCGTGCACCGAGAACGTAGAGAAGTGGCAAGAAGTGCTCTGGTGTAGGTACTGCATACGGTGCGTCGGGGTGGCTTGAGTAGTTCACAATGGCATCGATGTCGTTGTTTTCAATTGCTTCAACGATGTATTTATGAAAGCCGATGCTTGATGGGTGTGGTTCTGCATTGTCGGTCCATTTGATGGCACCTAAGTTGTGCACAATGTTGCCACTGCCCACAATGAGTACTTGATACTCACGCAACTTTTGTAATTTGCGCGCCACCTCTAAGTGCCACGCAGTGGGCTTTGAAATATCAATAGACATTTGTACAACAGGAACGTTTGCTTTCGGAAAGACGTGGCGGAGAACTGACCATGTTCCGTGATCGAGACCCCAGTTAGTGGTGGCACAGATGGGTTCAGGCGCTACGAATTCTCGTAACAAGTTGATGACATGTTGCGCAAGTGCCGGAGAACCAGGCGCAGGGTATTCCACTTGGGAAAGTTCAGGTGGAAAACCTGAGTAGTCGTGAATAGTGCGCGGCTTGGTGTTCGTTGCAACACAAATTCCTTGTGTGGCCCAGTGGGCAGAGATGACCAGAACAGCATTGGGATATACGGGAGTCTCGCTTCTCACGTTTTCTGATTCCCTGCGTTTCAAATGACTTGAGTTTGGCGACACAAAACGTTCGCCGAAGTCGGCCCAGTCGTTGGTGAACGCATTGTTTTCAATGGCGTTCATGGGGCTTCCGTGACCAAAAAAGACGGTGGGTGACGCAGCAGGCATAGACCTTGTCTAGCATCTGCTTTATGAACTTCGGCAGGCAAAAAGCACAGATGGTGGAACCAGCGAACGCACTTCCGGGCAGAACCGACCAGTTCATGCCCATTCCGGAAAAACATTTTGTACTCGATGCACCTCTCGTGGCGCCATGGCCAAGTGGAACAGAAACAGCCGTGTTTGCTTTGGGATGTTTTTGGGGAGCCGAACGGGTGTTTTGGAAAACACCAGGTGTGTATTCCACCGCAGTGGGTTACGCCGGTGGTTACACGCCAAACCCTGCCTATGAAGAGGTGTGCTCTGGTCTCACTGGGCATACCGAAGTGGTGTTGGTTGCTTATGCACCAGCACAGGTGACCTACGAGCAGCTGCTCAAAGTGTTTTGGGAAGCACATGACCCCACACAAGGAATGCGACAAGGCAACGATGTCGGGACGCAGTACCGCAGTGCGATTTACACAACGAGTGCAGAGCAACTCAAAAGTGCGCAACAGAGTTGCGGCGTATATGAAGAGCAGTTAAAGGCCGCGGGGTACGGAGCAATTACCACTGAAATTGCGCCGGCTGAAACTTTTTATTACGCCGAGCCATATCACCAACAGTATTTAGCAAAGAACCCCAATGGGTATTGCGGTATTGGTGGCACGGGCGTGAGTTGCCCTGTAGGTATGAAAATTTAATACGCTCAGGAACTATTGCCTGAAGTGAAGCGACATAGTGGGTAACCCCTCAAAATAGGAGCTCACTATGAAATCACGTCGTATTGTTGGTGCGTTGTTGGCACTTGGCGGCATTGTTGCCACATCAATTATTGGTTCAGGTACCGCAAACGCTCACGTTTCTGTGTACGTAGCGGGAATGAGCGGAGCCGGAGTAGATACCACTGCAGATGGCAACCCCACCTACATCGTGTCGTTTGCCCCCGGGCACGGATGCAGTGGGCCAAAGACCGCTGCGAACCCTGATGGGGCGTACCCCACCACCTCATTAGAAGTATTTATGCCAAAAGATTCCGCCGGGCAGTACATCTTGCCTGAAGTGCGCGCAGTTGATGGAGTGGGTTACACCACCGAATTGAAGACGGAAGCCAACCCAGACACCGCTACAGCAACCGCAACCCCGACAAGAATTAAGTCAATTGTCTACTCTGGGTTCAACCTCAAAGCAGTGAGCGGTGGCATCGCGGCGAAGAATACGCAGTTGTTTTCCTTGGCAGTGAAATTGCCGAAACTCAGTGAGCTTCAGGCAAAGAGCAAATACATCTATACAGGTGTTGGCACGAGCACACACGTTGAGGTGTATTTTCCCCAAATTCAGTATTGCGATGTCACTGGCCAAGGCGTAGGTGTAACGACAACTGCACCTTCGGCGACCGCAACACTTGCACCAGTGTGTTCAGCAACCGACACGGTGAAAACAACTCTTCTCGACGACTGGACAACCGCAGGAAACACCCCAAAGGTCACCATTGGCGCAAGGACAATTGTTGCGGCAACAACTGGTTATATCGATGGCAACAAAACAACGAAGGCAGTAGCTTCTGCTGAGTATTACTGCCAAGGTACGCCCACGGTAGATGCAGCAAAATTGCCGTTGTATGGAAATTTTGAAGCACGAACCACTGGTGTAGGTGCAAAGCTCAAGGCAGTTTTCATGGTCGATGCATCTTCAGTGCATGCGGGCAAAAGAGTAGTGGTGCGCAACGCGACTGGAAAAATTGTTGCTTCTGGAAAACTCAACAATTCGGGCGACTTCGCGCGCACCTTGAATACTGTTCAATCAGCTGCTTTGACGAAGGGTGAACAACTTCGTTTGTTCATCGGTGGAGTACTCTCGGCAGCCGATGCGCTTTAAATTCCTTGTTGTAACAACTCTTACAAGTTGTGTGTTTGCAACGGTTCTGGTGCCTCAAGTTGGGGCAGCAGAACCTTTGCGCGTGCGCCCTGTCATACAACATGCTTCTGTGCTGGGTAAAACTCCAATTCCCAACACGGTTGCAAGTAAGGCGCCATTGGTTGCAGTGCTCGTAGGGGAAACCGGTTCTGGAATTGAAGCTGATGATGCACTTTTTGTCTATGACAAATTGGGTGTGAACCACGCAGGGCAAATGCGGAGAGTTGCTGTGAGTAACAACACGCGATTAGAAGCCGACCTCAGCAATATGACGCCTGGTTGGTATGTCGCACAGCAAAAATTTACTTTCGAAGACGGGCACCCATCGGGCGATATCGGTTCTCCGTGGTGGGTATTTGGGGTGAAGGTGAAAACCTCCGCTGCAGCGCCCAAGAGTGTGCAATTACAACGGGTAACGCCCGATGCATCAATGCCTCAGAAAATATCGGCGAGTTTGTCGGGTGCGCGTGTAGGGGCTCGTTCAGTGAAAATCACTTACAAGTCTTCTCCGAGTGACGTGTTCACGTGGAGTTTGCAAAGTCCGTTAGGCGTCTTTGGAACTACAAACATTGTTCGTGCAAAAAAGAGTGCAACATTTGGTACTTCCCAATTTGTGCTTCCATTTGCGGGAACGTACAAATTGTCATTCACGCATTATCCAAATGCGCTAAGCGACCCCATGCGCAGCACTACCTGGTCTACTTTGGTCAGCGTGAAGTAGTTCCCCAACCATTACGACGAATGCTGTCTCCGTCGGCGTCTTGAGCGCGACCTTGCCAACGCAATGCACCTGGTGTTTCAGACAAGTGCGCAATGAGCCCTTGCATGGGTGTTCCTTCAAGATGTTGGATCATCTCACGTGCTGCAAAATGGGGGTCTTGAGCAATGTCGGCCATGTCGTATACGGGGCCAATAGCGGCATCGGCCTCTTCAAAGATGCGCATCACTTCTGCTTGTGGGCGTGCAGCACACCACGTAATAAGCAGCTCGTTGAGTTCTTGTCGGTGATCTACGCGCAAGTTGAAACTTGCAAAGCGTGGGTCGTTGGCAACGCCAAGAATGTCGAGGACACGAGCAGCAACAGTGTCGCTTGATGCAGAGACGCCCACCCACTTGCCATCGGAGCATTCAAAGGTGCCGCGTGGAACGGTGTAGGGAATACCAGAACCCAAACGTTGTTGTTGTTCGCCAGTGAGTTGATACACACTCAGCAGTGGGCCCATCATTTGGAAAATGGTTTCCAGTAAGTTGACATCAACTACTTGGCCAACACCCGAGTGCAACGCAACCATTGTGGCAAATGCAGCTGCGAGACCTGTGATTTCATCGGTAAGGGCAATAGGTGGAAGTAATGGTGCGCGACCTTCTTCGCCGCTAATGGCAGCTAGGCCGCTCATCGATTCAGCAATAGAAGCAAACCCTGCACGTTGTGCATACGGGCCTGTTTGCCCAAAGCCCGTGATGCGCACAATTACGAGTTTTGGATTGCGCGCTAGTAGAACATCGGGGCCAAGGCCGAGGCGCTCCAAAATGCCAGGCCGAAAATTTTCCACCAACACATGTGCGTCGTCGAGGAGCGACAACAAAAGTTCGGAGTCGGATTCATCTTTGAGGTCGAGTGCAATGGTGCGCTTGTTGCGGTTGACCATTTTCCACCACAACCCGGTGCCGTCACGCGGGTCGCGCCACGCCATGTTGCGTAGTGAGTCGCCGGTATCGGGGCGCTCTACTTTGATGACATCGGCACCAAAGTCGCCGAGATAACGCGCGCAGTTAGGCCCAGCAAGAACTGTAGAAATATCAACAACGCGAATATCGCCTAATGGCAGTTGCGTCATATGAAAGTGGCTTAGTACCAGGGGCGGTCGCGACGCGCAGTGCCCGGACGTGCCCACCAACGTCCACTGAACTTCCATGCACTGTCGCGATTGCGCAGTGGAGACGCCACCATTCCACCTGTTGCGGTATTGGCCTCGATAGCAGTAACAATTGCCGCGGTCTCTTCATCGGTTGGTGCCGGTGAAATGGAAAAAGATGAAGTGGTCATGATGCTTTTCTTACAGCGGCATGTTTCCGTGTTTGCGACGTGGAAGTTCAGCGCGCTTTGTTTGCAACATCTTCAAACCAGCAATGAGCTTGATGCGTGTTTCTGCTGGGTCAATGACATCGTCGATGTAGCCACGCTCAGCAGCGTTGTATGGGTTGGCATACTTTTCGGTGTAATCGCTCACCAGTTCTGCACGGCGCGCAACAGGGTCGGCTGCTTGTTGTAGCTCGCGGCGGTACACAATTTCTACGGCGCCTTGTGGGCCCATTACTGCAAGTTCTGCCGTTGGCCATGCGTAAGCAAGGTCGGCACCAATTGATTTTGAGTTCATCACCACATAAGCGCCACCGTAAGCCTTACGAGTAATCATTTGAATACGTGGCACGGTGGATTCACAATATGCGTAGAGCAATTTTGCGCCGTGACGAATGATGCCGTCGTGCTCTTGGTTCACACCAGGAAGGAAGCCAGGAACGTCTACGAACGTGATGAGTGGAATATTGAACGCGTCACACGTACGTACGAAACGTGCTGCTTTTTCTGACGATTCAATATCGAGAACACCAGCAAACTCTTGTGGTTGGTTGCCCACGATGCCAACAACTTGGCCGTCGAGACGCGAGAAGCCGCAGGTGATGCTCTTTGCCCAGAACGGGAAGTATTCAAAGTATTCACCGTCGTCACACACTTCACGAATGACTTTTTTCATGTCGTATGGCTGGTTGGGCGATGGGGGCAAAATGTCGCGCAACATGGGGCACAAACGATTGGGGTCGTCGCTGCTCTCTACTGCTGGTGGATCTTCCAAGTTGTTTTGTGGAAGGAATGACAACAAGTAGCGCACATCGTCGAGACATGCTTTTTCATCGGTGGAAACGAAAGTAGCAACACCGCTCTTTGAGGCGTGGCTCATTGCGCCACCAAGTTGTTCAAGAGTTACATCTTCACC
>CANFUE010000044.1 GCA_947450115.1 Acidimicrobiaceae bacterium
AACTTGTACCCAGCGGAAATTGAGCGTGTGTTGTTCGATTGCGCATTGGTGCGCGATGCGGCAGTGATTGGCGTGGCCGACGATGTGATGGGCGAGGTGTTGTTTGCTTATGTAGTGCCCGAGAATGCTGGCGCAAGTGAAGAAGAACTTATTGCAGGAATTACTGCACATTGCCGTGAGGTAATGGCCGGGCCAAAGGTGCCACGCAGGTTTGCTTTTGTGGAAGAGCTGCCGCGTAATGCGATGGGGAAACTAGATAGAAAAGTGTTGCGGGAAAACCACAAGTAATAGTGGGGGAGAACATGGGTCAATTAGACGGAACCGTTGCCATTGTGACGGGAGCAGGCAGAGGAATTGGTAAGGCTTTTGCCAAGGTGTATGCCCGTGAAGGCGCACGAGTAGCAGTGGTGTCGCGTACGCAAAGCACGCTCGATGCAGTAGTTGCTGAAATTCGCAGTGAAGGCGGTGAAGCCGTTGGTATTGCGTGCGACGTAGGTGTGCGCGAGCAAGTGTTTAGTGCAGTGGAGCAAACGCTGAGTGCTTTTGGCACCGTCGATATTTTGGTGAACAACGCCCAGGGCTTTGGCACGCAAAGTGCGCCGCGGTCATCAACCAAGTTCATGACCGTTGAGGAATACCCCGACGATGAAATTGAATACATCTTTCGCACGGGTGCGATGTCGACCCTGTGGGGAATGCAAGCAGTGTTTCCCACCATGAAAGCCAAGGGTTGGGGCAAGATCATCAACTTCTCATCTACCTCTGGCATTTTGGGTACTACTGGCAATACGGCCTACAACATGACCAAAGAAGCAGTGCGTTCGTTGTCGCGTACCGCTGCCAATGAATGGGGTCAGTACGGCATCAACGTGAACATCATTAGCCCTACTTTGCGCACCGATGCGTTTGAAGCGTGGGAAGTAGACCGCCCCGAGTTTGTGAAGGCATTGCGTGAGAACTTGCCGATGCGCCGCTTAGGTGACCCCGAAGTAGATGGTGGGCCACTTGCCGTGTTTTTGGCAAGCCACGGAAGTGACTACATCACTGGTATGACGTTCATGTTGAACGGCGGAAAGATGATGCCGTAAGGGTTATTTCGGCTTGTTCTCGGTGCGAATAATTTCTGCACCGCTTGGGTCAATATAAGAACCGTGCACTTCACGGTTGTGTGAGTGACCCAGTTGATGCAAACCAAATGCTGCCTGAATGGCTTGCCACTGGCCTTGTGCGTCGAGTGATTGGTTCACCGATTGCTTGGCAAGTTTCAAACCCATGCTGGGGCGACGTGAAATGTGAATAGCAAGTTCAAGAGTTTCGCGTTGCAGGTCTTCGCGCGGCACCACTTTGTTCACCATGCCAATGAGTTTTCCTTCATCGGCCGTAATAGGGAAGCCGGTGTAGAGCAGTTCCTTGGCGCGGCGTGCGCCGAGTTCCCATACGTGGGTGAAGAACTCATGGCCATTCACACCAAACACCACAACGGGGTCGGAGAAGGTTGCATCGCTTGAAGCCACCACAAGGTCGCATGGCCACACGAGCATGAGGCCACCAGCAATGACCTTGCCTTGTACTTCAGCAATAGTGGGTTTAGGAATATTGCGCCAGCGCCAGCACATGCCTAAATAGATTTCTGTTTCCACAGCCATGTAACCCTCGGCGCCAGGCAGCGTGAAACCGCCAGCGGTAGAGACGGGTGTGAATGCGTCCATGGGCACGCTGTAGTCAGAGAGATCGTGACCAGCAGAGAAGTGCGGGCCATTGGCGGCGAGGATGATGACCTTTACTGCATCGTCTTGTGCGCACACATCGAATGCATCGTTCAACTGGTAGATCATGTCTTTGGTTTGAGCGTTGCGCTTGTCGGGGCGATTCAAAACAATGCGTGCCACACCTTCAGCTGGGTGTTCAATGAGGACAAGATTCTCTTCCATACGCTGCGCTTTCTTGTTGTTCGGTACGATGGGTTTGGTTACAACTTAGTTACACGTACGCCCCAAACGCCTATTCACATCTTGAGACAGGAATCACCATGCGCGCAGCAGTTCTGGAAAAAATAGGCGGAAAGTTCACTATTGAAGAACTGCGCGACCCCACACCGCAAGCTGGTGAAGTGCTCATTCGTACTGCAGCCTGTGGAGTGTGCCATTCCGACCTGCATGTGGTGCATGGCAATGTCACTTTTCCTGCGCCGTGTGTATTGGGCCATGAAATTTCGGGAACGGTGGAAGCCATTGGTGCGGGGCCGAGCGTTTTCTCGGTGGGCCAGCGCGTGGTGGGCACTTTCATTATGCCGTGTGGCTCGTGCCGGCATTGCCGCCGTGGGCACGACGAGCTGTGTGAAACCTTTTTCGTGCACAACCGTTTACATGGGCACTTGTACGACGGCACTTCGCGCTTGAGCCGTACCGATGGCTCGGCCATTGCGCAGTACTCCATGGGTGGCCTTGCTGAAATGTGTGTGATGCCCGCACGTGGCGTGCATGCATTGCCCGACGATGTGGAACTTGATGTTGCTGCCATTTTAGGGTGCAGTGGTTTTACGGCAATGGGTGCGGTGTCGACCACGGGTCAATTAAAAATTGGTGAAACGGTTGTGGTCATTGGTTGTGGTGGCGTGGGTTCGAGCATTATTCAAGTTGCTCATGCCATGGGTGCCTCGCAAATATTTGCGGTTGATGTGAGTGAAGAAAAACTTGCTGCAGCAAAAGCATTGGGTGCCACACACTTGGTGAACTCGAAAAATGTCGATGCGGTGCAGTTCGTGCGCGACACCACAGGTGGCCGCGGTGTTGACGTGGTGTTTGAAGCCTTGGGCTTGCCGCAAACGGTAGAGGCGGGCGTGATGATGCTCGACGACCTGGGGCGTTTGGTGATGGTGGGCTTGGCTCCGAAAGATGTCACGGCGAGCATTCCCATTTTGCATATGGTGCGCCGCAAAATTCAGATTCTGGGTAGCTATGGCGCACGGGCCAGTAGCGATATGGAAACGCTCATTGGCCTCATGAACCGTGGGCTTTTCGACCCTGCAAAAGTGGTGACGAATCGTTACGGGCTCGATGAAGTGAACTTGGCCTATAGCGACTTGGAAGCTGGCAAAATTGTGGGGCGCGGTGTAGTGATACCTGGCCGTGCAAGTGCAAAGGGGCAATGAACATGTCGAATGAATTGTTAGACACCTTCGACCGCTTCGGCGAAGCATTTCAACAAAACCCATTTCCGTTTTACGACGCCATGCGCGAGGCTTCACCGGCTTGGTTTCATGCGCCGTCGAACATGTATTTCATTACTAGCTACGAGCATGTGAATGCAGTAGTAAAGAACCCCACGGTATTTTCTTCCGAGTACGGGGTGTCGGCTAACGAGCCACCCCAACCACACATTGCCGAGCAAATTGCTGAGATTAAGAAGAAGGGTTGGGTGCGCCCAGCAACGCTCATGACCGTTGACCCGCCAAACCACACGCGGTATCGGGCAACTGTGGCAAAGGCATTCAATGCGCGAGTGATTGCGGCATTACGCCCGGCATTGGAAGTAATTGTTGAAGAGGCGTTAGACGCGCTCGACTATTCGCAGCCTGTGAATGTGAAAAAGTTGTTCTCTGAGCCAGTGCCCGTGAAGGTCATCATTAAGGCGCTGAATATGCCTATTGAAGACGCGGCAAACGTGAAGCGCTGGAGCGACGACACCACAGCGGGCATTGGTTCGCGCTTGTCTGACGAACGAGCCATTGAAGCCGCTCATGGTGTGGTGGAACTGCAGCAGTTCATGCACGATGAAATTCAAAAGCGCATTGCGAACCCCACCGATGATGTCATCAGTATGTTGGTAAAAGCCGACCTGCCATTGCCCGAGCCCGATGCGCAAGGCAACACCACACGCAAGTTGACGCTGGAAGAAGCAATGGGCATTTTGCAGGCGCTCGTTGGCGCGGGCAATGAAACCACTACGAAGTCGTTTAGTGCGATGTTGGTTGACCTTGCTACTCACCCTGCTGAATGGGAAGCCTTGAAGGCCAACCCCGATCGTGCAGCGATGGTGGTGGAAGAGTCGTTGCGGTTGTCTACTCCGAGCCAAGGCTTGTTCCGTGTGGCAAAGGTTGATGCTGAAGTTGGGGGAGTGCCCATTCCTGCAGGGTCGAAGATCTTTCTTGCGTACACCGCGGCAAACCGCGACCCAGCAAAGTTCCCCGAGCCCAATGCATTTATCCCTGACCGTGAAAACGTGCGCGACCACATGGCCTTTGGTGGAGGAGTGCACTTTTGTATTGGTGCGCCGCTCTCGCGCTTAGAAAGTGTGATTGCGCTCGAGAAAATTGCACAGCGTTGGAACACGATGGAAGTAACCAATGCAAAAGGCCACCCCGAAGAGTGGCCTTTGCGTTACGAACCAAGTTTTGTGTTGCGTGGGCTCGAGAGCCTGCACATGCGTATTACGTGTTAACTACCTGCCGGGGAGTTTTGGCAACGGCGTTGTCACTGTTTTTGAAATTGAAGTAGTAGTTGCCTTCGCAACAGTGGTTGTTGCCGTCGCACCAATGGTTGTTGGGGGAGTAGCTCCACCAATTGCTGGCATCGGTGTTGTCACTGTTTTGGCGAGTGTTGTTGCAGGCAATGTGGTGAACGACAACGCAGCGTTTTTCGTTTTTGGCGTTGTTATCTCGGTCTCAGTTGGTGAATCGGAACCTCCGCAGGCGCTGATTGCAAGGAGAGCAGCAGCAGTGAGGGCAAGGGCAGTAGCGCGTGGAGAAATTTTCATAACTTCAACCTAGCCAGTTGTACTCGCAGGTTCAAGGCGCCTTTGCGTTACGAACCAGTTTTGTGTCGCGCGGGCTCAAGAGCCTGCACTTACGTATTGCGTGTAAATACCTTCTACTAGGGAGTGATGGCATAGGGGTAGTAACGATCTTCACTACCGAAGTGATTGTTGCTCTTGCGACAGCGCTAATTGGGCCGTTTGCTGGAGCAGTGGTTTTAGGTGCCGTTGTGGGCGGCCCTTCATGCTGAGCGCCGTCCAACGTGTCTCATGTTGGCGGCTTTGCTGAAGTGATCGTGATGTTTTTCTTGCCGGGTCTCGTTGTCGGTGGAGCCGTTACCCCTATTGGTACCAGCGTTGTCGCTTTCATGGTTGGTGCAGTTGTTGCAGGCAATGTGGTGAACGACAACGCAGCGTTTTTTTGATACGTGGATACAGGTACATCTTTTTGATCGGGAGTATCGGATCCGCCGCAAGCGCTGATAACGAGGAGTGCAGCAGCTGTGAGGGCAAGGGCAGTAGCACGTGGAGAAATTTTCATAGCTTGAACCTAGTCATTTATAACCGTTGATTCAACGCACCCCTGGTCACAACCAGGCGGGGCGCTTGGCTTCGAAGCTGGTGATTTCCGATTCATGGGTCATGGTGATGCCAATGTCGTCGAGACCATTGATGAAGCGATGCTGTGTTGGGGCATCCATGGGGAACGAAGCAACAATGCCGCGTGCAGGAACTTCAATTTTCAAGTTCTCCATGTCGACAGTGATTTCAGTGGTGGGGTCGGCCTCAATGGCGTCCCACAACTGTTGAACAATGCTTTCTGCTACAACAACGGGAACAAGGCCGTTCTTGGTGCAGTTGTTGCGGAAGATGTCGGAAAACGATGGAGCAATAACGGCGTTGAAACCGTATTGCAAGAGAGCCCACACGGCGTGCTCGCGGGAAGAGCCCACGCCGAACGATGGGCCAGCAACCAAGATGGATGCACCGGCATAACGCTCATCGTTCATGACGAAGTTGCGGTCGTCGCGCCACGTAGAGAAGAGTCCTTTTTCAAAGCCGGTGCGCTCAACGCGCTTCAACCACTCTGCAGGAATAATTTGGTCGGTGTCGACATCGGAGCGCTTCAAGGGAAGTGCGGTGCCAGAAATAACGCGAACAGCTTTCATGGTGTGTTCCTTTCGAACTTTCTTATTTCAAATCTGATGGGGTAGCGAAGTGGCCAGCAACTGCAGTTGCTGCAGCAACAGCAGGCGACACGAGATGTGTGCGTCCGCCGCGGCCTTGGCGACCTTCGAAGTTGCGGTTGGAAGTAGACGCAGAGCGTTCGCCCGGAGCAAGTTTGTCGGGGTTCATGGCAAGGCACATGGAGCAACCAGGTTCACGCCAGTCGGCGCCTGCATTGGTGAAAATGGTGTGCAAGCCTTCAGCTTCTGCTTGCAATTTCACACGGTGCGAACCAGGTACCACCATCACGCGCGGTGCAGTGACCTTGCGACCTTTCAATACAGCTGCTGCTGCGCGCAGGTCTTCAATGCGTGAGTTGGTGCATGAACCTATGAACACGGTGTCGACCTTGATGTCGCGAATGGCGGTGCCAGCGGCAAGACCCATGTACTCAAGTGCGCGAGCGATGGTGTCTTTTTGTGTTGCATCGTCGGTGTCGTCGGGTGATGGAAGTTTTGCGTCGATACCTAACACTTGGCCGGGGTTGGTGCCCCAAGTGACTTGTGGTGTGAGCTTGGAAGCGTCGATCACCACTTCTTTGTCCCACTTTGCGCCTTCATCGGAAACGAGTGAGCGCCAGTCGGCAACAGCTGCTTCCCAGTTGTCACCCTTTGGTGCGTGATCGCGGCCCTTTAAGTATTCAAAGGTGGTGTCGTCGGGGGCAATGAGGCCTGCGCGTGCGCCTGCTTCAATGCTCATGTTGCACACGGTCATGCGGCCTTCCATAGAAAGTGCGCGAATGGCGGAACCGCGATATTCAATGACGTGGCCAATGCCGCCGCCGGTACCAATTTCACCGATGATGGCAAGGATGATGTCTTTGGCGGTCACGCCTTCTGGGGCAACACCTTCCACCGACACGCTCATCCATTTGGGGCGCGACTGGGGAAGTGTTTGCGTAGCAAGAACGTGTTCTACTTCGCTGGTACCAATACCGAATGCGAGTGCACCGAATGCGCCGTGTGTTGCTGTGTGGCTGTCGCCGCATACAACGGTCATGCCAGGAAGAGTGCGGCCTTGCTCTGGTGCAATGACGTGCACGATGCCTTGGTCTTTGTGACCCATGGGGTAGAGCGTGACGTTGAATGCTGCAGCGTTTTCATTGAGCACTTCAAGTTGACGCTTCGAGATGGGGTCGGCAACAGGTAAGTGAATGTTCTCTGTTGGCACGTTGTGGTCGGCAGTAGCCACAGTGAGGTCGGGGCGGCGCACGGTGCGACCAGTGAGGCGCAAACCTTCGAATGCTTGTGGGCTTGTTACTTCATGCACCAAGTGCAGGTCGATGTACATGAGGTCGGCTTCGCCGTTGCCGGCGTGAACGACGTGGCGTTCCCACACTTTTTCGGGGAGAGTTTTTGGTGACATGTTGTTGCTCGCTTTGTGTTGAGAGTTTCTCAATATATGGGATACACTTCCTAACCAATGGACACGCTATCGGGAGTTGGAGTTCTAGACAAGTCGATGCTTGTGGTGCAGGCACTTGCCGCTGCCGACGACGGCCTGAGCCTGGGCGAATTGCAAGAGGCAACGGGTTTGCCACGTGCCACTGCACACCGTTTGGCCAGTGCGTTGGAAGTACATGGCATGGTGCGTCGCGATGCGAATGGCAAGTTTGCGCTGGGCTTTGCTTATGGCGCATTGAGTGCGGCTGCACAACGGCAGTTTCCTTTGGCGGCGTTGGCGCGGCCAGTGCTTGAAGACCTTGTACGTACATGTGGTGAAAGCGTGCAGCTTTATATTCGCGATGGTGCCGACCGCCGTTGTGTGGTGTCGTTGCAATCGCCCCATGGCTTGCGTTGGATTATTCCCGAAGGCTCGTTGTATCCGTTAGGGCGCGGTTCAGCCGGGCACGTGCTTGCTGGCGAAAGCGTGTCGCGTGGCGGATGGATTGAAAGCGTGGAAGAACGCGAAGCCGGTGTTGCTTCAGTGAGCGCACCAGTGGTGTTGCGTGGTGGTGAACTTGCAGCAGTGAGTATTTCTGGGCCTATTGAACGCTTGTCGCGCACGCCAGGCAAGAAGTTTGGGGCTGCAGTTGTGGGTGCAGCGCGAACAATAGAAGTTGCGTTAAAGGGTTCTTAAGGCTTGTCTTGTTGGCGCCGCACTAGCGAGTGGTGATTTTAGAAACGGTGTTCGACGAGTAGTTGGTGGTGTAGATGTTGCCGTCTTTGTCGATTGCTATCCCGTATGGGGAGTTGCCGGTCTTTCCCAATATTGTTGATTCACCTGTTGGCGTGATTTTTGAAACGTTGTTGGCGCCGATGTTGGCGGTGTAGATGTTGCCGTCGTTGTCGATTGCTATCCCGACTGGACCTCCATCGGTAGAAGCCAAAATTGTGGATGTGCCGTTAGGTGTGATTTTTGAAACGTTGTTCGATCGGTAGTTGGCGGTGTAGATGTTGCCGGCGTTGTCGATGGGTATCCCGTATGGGCTTGTACCGGTAGTTCCGAGAATGATGGAAGTGCCGTTTGGCGTGATTTTTGTAACATTGTTGGTGCCGACGTTGGCGGTGTAGATGTAGCCGGCGTTGTCGATGGCTATCCCGACTGGGCTTGTACCGGTAGTTCCGAGAATGGTGGATGTGCCGTTAGGTGTGATTTTTGAAACGTTGTTCGATCGGTAGTTGGCGGTGTAGATGTTGCCGTCGTTGTCGATGGCTATCCCGTATGGGCTTGTACCGGTAGTTCCGAGAATGATGGAAGTGCCATTTGGCGTGATTTTTGAAACGGTGCCAGCGAGGTAGTTGGTGGTGTAGATGTTGCCGGCGTTGTCGATGGCTATCCCGACTGGGCCTGAACCGGTAGAAGCCAGAATCGTGGATGTGCCGTTAGGTGTGATTTTTGAAACGTTGTTCGATTGGTAGTTGGCGGTGTAGATGTTGCCGTCGTTGTCGATGGCTATCCCGATTGGATGTGATCCGGTTGTCGCCCAGTTGGCTGTGGACACAGGCTCAAAAGGAACAGTGATAACTGGTGTTGTCACCGGTGTCGTGGCTGCTGGTGTTGAAGTTGCAGGCGCTGAAGTTGCTGGAGCAGTTGTGGTGGCTGGTGTGGTGGCTGGTGGCTCTGGTGTTTGGTCAATAATTTTTGGGTCTGCAAGAACACCGTTATCTGCAACTACTGGCTGCGCGGGTGTGGCCACATCGGTTGATTCAAGTGTTGGTAACAAAATGGGCAGCGCTGGTAGTGAAACAGATGTTGCTTCAAGTACTTTTGGTGGCAGTGGTGCTGTAGCACGCCAGAGTTTTTTGCCTTTTGCGAGTCCGCATACC
>CANFUE010000045.1 GCA_947450115.1 Acidimicrobiaceae bacterium
ATCAACAACGCTGGCGGACAATTTCCTGCACGACCTTCAGAAATTTCCGACCGCGGATTCCGCGCTGTTGTTGATCTCAACTTGCATGGAACGTGGAACATGCTGAGCAGGTTCGTTCCCGACCTCATTGCAGCCGGAGATGGGTCCATAGTCAATGTTGTCCATAACCAGGTTGGCGATCGCGGCGCTCCCCTGTTTCTGCATTCCGGTGCTGCTCGTGCGGGCGTAGTCAACATGACGAAAACAACTGCTTTATACCTCGCTCACCGCGGTGTCACTGTTAACGCTCTTGCACCTGGCCCCGTTGACACTCAAGGATTTCGCGAAGAGGAAGTAGCCAATATTTCTCCTGATGTCGTGGAGTACACCAAGCGCATCATTCGCGATACACCAATTCAGCGGCTGCAGAGCCCTGAAGAGACCGCTGCACACATCTTGTTTCTGTGCTCCCCTGCTGCAAGATCACTCACTGGGCAATTACTCATTGCCGATGCAGGAAATGCAATGGGAAATCAAAACGCCGTGTATTCGCCCGATATGCAGTGGTAGACACGAAAGATATTCGCTACCACTTCACAGGCAACGTACGTTTTCCCCACAGCAAAAAGGTTTCAATTCGCTCTGGCTCACCGTCAAGTTCCAGTGTTGGGAATTTCTCTATGAGTTCGCGCAGTGCGATGCGCGTCTCTGTCCGCGATAGCGCTGCCCCTGGACACACATGCAATCCAAATCCGAAAGACAAATGGCGCCGTAGTTGATTGAGGTCACGGTCGAGTCGAAAGGTGTCGGGATCTTCCCACGCAGCGGGGTCACGGTTCGCAGATGCGTAGAGCACCATTACTTTTTCATCACCAGGAATTTCCACTCCCGACATCGTTACCGGACACGTGGTGGTGCGATACAAGCCAAGAACCGGCGGGTCGAAACGTAGACTTTCTTCAATAGCAACATCAATGAGGTCTGGATTTTCCACCAACTGATTCCAACGACTGCGATCTTCAAGCAAACGCCATACAAGGTTGGTAATAAGGGAAGTTGTTGTTTCATTTCCCCCCACCAGAATCTGCACCAGCATCGACAACATTTCTGCATCTGTCAGAGGTTCTTCATGCGATATTGCGGCTTGAGTTAACTCTGAAATGAGATCATTGGGCAAATCATGACCTTGCGCTATTAAATCGCGTCGTATGTTCACTTCATTTATGAGATAGTCGCTCATTGCTCGGCGCGCCGCAATTTCTCGCTCTGGGTCGACCATGTTCATACCCTGCAATTGCGAGTCACTCCACTCTTTAAATGTGTCGCGCATCTCTTCAGGCACACCAAGCATGCGCGCAATTACAATGACGGGCAGAGGCATTGCCAAAAGGTCGTGTAGATCTGCTTTTCGATCTTCTTGAGCGCTCATAGAGCCCACTAACTCTTTCACCAGAGCAGTCATCATGGGTTCAAGTGCCATCGCTGCACGAGGAGTAAAGGAAGTGTTCACGAGACGGCGAAACTTTGTGTGGTTTGGAGGATCGCTAAAGAGCGCGATTGCTGGTTTACGGCCTGGTCCTTGACCTCACTGTGAAGAGAACACATCAATATTCTTCAAGGCACCCAAAACATCTTCGTGTTTGGTTAATGATGTGAAATGCGGCTCGTGTTCACGAAACGCGTGCACGGGGCACTTATCGCGCAGTTCCTTATGAGCTGCTGCCGGATTTGCCAAAACTTCAGCACTAAATGGGTTGTAACGAACATTTTCCACTGGACTACTCATGAGATGACCCCCGTCGCCATAGTAAGGCATGCGAGTCACTAGTCTGCGTGGTGGACCACAGGGGGACTATGAGCGCACTTCAAGACAAATTCGAATACAAGTGGATCGTGGCGGTCACCTTTGTCCTGGGACTCTTCCTTGAAATCATGGATACCACCATCATGAATGTGGCCATTCCGACGCTCGAAAAACAATTCCATGCATCTGCATCCTCAATGGAATGGGTTGTCATTGGTTATCTCCTTGCCTTAGCCGTTTGGATCCCGGCATCGGGTTGGGTCGGTGACAAAATCGGCACCAAGAAAACTTTTCTCTTTGCCTTATTCCTCTTTACCGCAGCCTCCGCGTTGTGTGGCCAATCGCACAGCCTCGGTCAACTCATCTTTTGTCGCCTCCTCCAAGGCGTAGGTGGAGGAATGCTCGTACCTGTGGGAACCGCAATGTTGTATCGCTCGTTTCCACCAGCTGAACGTGCTCGCGCTTCAACCATATTGATTGTCCCAACAGTTGTTGCTCCTGCCCTTGGACCCATCATCGGTGGCGCAATTGTCGACAACTTGTCGTGGCGCTGGATTTTCTATGTCAACTTGCCCATTGGCGTCTTTGGTTTTATTTTTGGCGCACTCTTCTTGAAAGAGCACCGAGAGCCACAAGCCGGAAAATTTGATGCGCCTGGGTTTGTGTTATCGGGAGTTGGATTGGCCGGCATTCTTTATGCACTCTCCCAAGGTCCTTCACATGGCTGGTTATCCACACCTGTTTTATTAACAGGCCTCGGTGGAATCATTCTTTTTGCCTTGCTTGTCAAAGTGGAACTGACGGTGAAAGAACCGATGCTTGCCTTACGGCTCTATAAAGACCGCATCTTTCGCAATGCAAACATTACCAACACCATGGCCTACGGAAGTTTTGCAGCATTTCTCTTTTTGTTGCCGCAGATGCTTCAAGGCGTATTCCACCTAAGTGCTCTCGGATCTGGTCTCACTACCCTGCCGCAAGCTTGCGGAGTGATACTGATGAGTCAAATAGTGGGGCGCCTGTATCACACCGTTGGGCCCCGCCGTCTTGTCACGTGCGGACTCCTCGTCGCATCGATTGCCTCGTTGCCATTCGCATTCATCGGGCTCGGCACCAGTATGTGGACCATCCGCGCACTCATGTTTGCACGAGGTTGTGGTGCATCTTTTTCCTTTGTGGGTCTGCAAGCTTCAACGTACTCAAATATTGAAGCGCGCGATACCGGACGAGCATCTTCTATCTTCTCTGCGCAGCGTCAAACATCAGCGGCTTTAGGCGTGGCGATCTTTGCAACTATCTTCATTTCACGCTTGAACCATGCTTTGCACACTTCAAGCGCTCCTAAAGCTGCCTTAACTGGCTACCACGCAGCCTTTCTCGGTTCAGTAGTAGTGACACTTATTGGCTCTGTTTACGCCTACTTCAATATTCATGACGAAGATGCGGCAGCAACGATGCGACCACGTCCAAAGAAATCCAAAACTCCACAGACAGCGTGACATCGCTTTTCCCCACTGACTCTGTTGAGGTTCTCCCGTTTGACGGTAGCGCAAAGCTCATCCCCCATTTCTTCGAGACTCGCGCAGCTAACGAGCATCTTGAATCGCTTGCATCTGAAGTGCGGTGGGAACAACACCATCTCGTCCTCTTTGGTAAAAAGATTCCAGAGCCAAGACAATCAGCATGGATTGCAGATGACGGTATTTCTTACTCATATTCAGGTATCGCTCGTGAAGCACATGCGTGGACACCAACGCTCACAGTTATAAGAAGTGCTCTCATTGATGAAATACATCATCCTTTTAATTCGGTTCTCGCAAACCTTTACCGCGATGGCAGTGATGCCATGGGCTGGCACTCTGATGACGAGCCATGCAACGGACCAGAACCAGTAATCGCCTCGGTCTCATTTGGGGCGGAGCGTCGTTTTGACTTTCGCCATCAACTGAGCGGAGAAAAGGTTTCGGTATTGCTTCCCCACGGATCACTTCTCGTAATGAGCGGGCTATCGCAACATTGTTGGCAGCACAGTATCGCTCGAAGCAAAAAGATAACTGCCCAACGCATCAACTTGACCTTCCGCTCTGTAGCTACCGAGACTTCGCCTTCATCACGCCTCACTTCGACGTGACAAGATATGCCATGGCTGTAGTTGATATATCTCACCCCGAAGTAGGCATTGCTCTCATCACACTGAATCGCCCAGAGAAACTGAATGCGATGACATCAGAGCTGGTTTCCGCTCTACACAGCGCCTTCGATGAAGTATCAGTCGACCCGAATACGCGTGTAGTGGTTCTCACAGGTGCAGGCAAGGGGTTCTGCGCGGGGCTTGACCTCACGGGCTACGGTACGGCACCTGGCATGCCCCACACGGGAAAGGTGGAATCGGGGTTTGCCACACAAAAACACATTGCGTCACTCATTCCACATATGAGATCTATTCCACAACCCATCATCGCTGCAGTCAACGGTGCAGCCGCGGGCGGAGGGTTTGCGCTTGTACTTGGTTCAGACATTCGTATTGCCTCTACAGTTGCCAAGTTCAATGCCGCATTCATTCGTATCGGCCTATCGGCTTGCGACATTGGAACAAGTTGGCTACTTCCACGACTCATCGGCGCCGCACGAGCTCAAGAATTAATGCTCACTGGTCGAATATTCCAAGCCGCAGAGGCCGAGAAAATAGGACTTATTTTAGAAACCGTTCAGCCCGGAGATTTGCTTGAACGCGCCTACACCAAAGCACGCGAAATCATGCTCAATAGCCCAATTGGCGTTGCGTTAACAAAAGAAGGAATGTGGAGCGCTCTGGAGATACCCGGTATGCAGGCCGCAATAGACCTAGAGAACCGCCAACAGATCATGGCTACGTTCTCTGAAGATGCAACCGAAACGTGGAAAGCCTTCGCTGAGAAGCGTTTGCCTCAATATAAACCTGCGTAACTTTATTTCACGTCAGTGCGCACAACATCCATCACTGAAGATCGCGTTCGCACCAAAGCGATAACAGCAAAAATAGTGGCAAGTGAAATAACAATTGCATACGTTGCCAAAGGCATTGCCCTACCTGAGCTCAACATGTACGTGTCAGGCAACACGTAACCAATAAGCGTCAAAAAACCCCAACGCGCAGATTGTTTCCGGTCCCTTTGAGCAAGCGCATGAACTAATCGAGCAGAACTCATGCCGTAGACAACGGAGGAAGAAAGTTCAATAGCCGCAAACCACCAAATATTGACGCCGTATCCCACCAGCCAGACCTCAACAGCCAAAATACGGATGCCAGCCCACAACATGACCAATGCCACCCACAGTCGAGCGAAAATCTTTTGACGCGTAATACCAGCCATCCTGCGAGACACGGTACAGTCTCTACGTGCCCAAAAAAGTGACTGCCGTTGTTGCAGAAACCCGCGGAGACCTCTCCATACATGCGCTCACCGTTACAGGCATCCTCGCCGGAATGGCCGCGTTAGTAGCCGTGCTCGATAAAGCCCCCACAAGCGCTGTGGTCTGGCTCGTCGTTGCTCTCATTATCGATGGCGTCGATGGTCCGATCGCGCGCAAATGGCTCTCCGAATCCGATGTGCCGCGCTTCGATGGTTACATCCTCGACCTTGTTATCGACTACGTAACATGCGTCATTGTTCCAGCAGCTTTCATGTGGCAATTCGGAGTTGTGAGCCACGGCAACCTTGGGAAAATTGCTGTTGCTTCTGTCATTGGCTCTTCTGCGCTGTGGTTTAGTCAAACAGACATTGAGACAAGCGATCATTATTTTCGCGGTTTCCCTGCAGCATGGAACATGATCATCCCCACCCTCTGGCTGCTTGACGCTGGGGCAGGTGTCAACATTTTTCTCACGTTAATGCTTTCTGTTCTCACCCTGAGCAATATTGAATTTGCACATACCATCAAAGTTGCGCGGTTGCGCACGCTCAATATTCTCTCGATGACCGCCTGGGTCATTTCTCTTTTAGTGATGTCATTTCAGTCAGGTGAAGTCAATATTGCGGAGAAACTCATACTTCTTATTGGGCCACTCGCCGTTGCCGGCATCACCACAGATCGTGCATTGAACTCCATTCACGCAGCGCCGAACGAAAATATTCCCCACATCTAGACACCGAACTCCATTTGTTCTTTCTTCCACCCGTGAGCCAATTGAATGAGCTCGCCACCAGACAATGCAGGAAGATTCACGTGACGTATCTCAGTCACCAACTTGTATTCATTTGGTAGATGTTTGCTGAAATACTCAGCGAACTCTTCAACGATGCTCGATTTTCCGGAACCATGCCCAACGAGCATAATTTCCGATGCCGCAGCGAGTACAGCAGCGACATATTTGTAGTACTCACTGCTACCCGCATCACTTCTATGACCATGGTGCTCTTGTGCTTGACGAACATGATGATGTTCAGCACCTTCATCGGGACGATGCAAATGCATCACCTCCCGTTCGGGCCCTTGAACCACATGCCAGACATCACAGTAATCACGCGTGACGGCAGCAATTACCCATTTACCCGATACATCAGCAAGCGAAGTTTCATGCATACATGCAACGTACGCCACTCACTACTGAATATGTTCTCTACAGAAATTTAGGTATTAATGCACTCGCAGCATAAGTTTGCCGTAGTGACCGCCATCGAGCAGCATGCGCACCGTTGCAGGAAAGTTCTCAATTCCCTCTTCAATTTGCTCTCGCACCTTTAACTCGCCGCTCTTTAGCCATTTCCCCATCTGCGCTTCTGCTTCTGCATGCTTATGGGCATAGTGGAAAATGGTGAAACCAAGCATGCTTGCATTGCGCTCTGGAATTTTCAGATAGTTCTTTGGGCCACGAACGTCGGCCATGTTCTCGTATTGAGATACCGCCCCACAGAGAACTACACGAGCTTCCTCAGCAATGTTCATCAGCACAGAATCGAGCACTTCGCCACCCACATTGTCGAAGAATAAGTCGACACCGTTTGGCGCGAGTTCAGCTAGCCGCTTTTCTACATTTTCGTTGCGGTAATCAATTGCAGCGCTATACCCAAGTTCGTTGACGAGAAAGTCGACCTTGTGCTTCCCACCTGCAATTCCAATGACAGTGGTGGCTCCAGAGAGTCGAGCCACTTGGCCCGCCATTGAGCCCACAGCACCAGCAGCTCCGGAAATAACAACAGTGTCGCCGGGCTTCGCTTTGCCCACATAAACAATTCCTGTATACGAGGTGAGTCCTGTAGCCATTCCTAATGCACCAAGAAAAGCACTCGCAGGGGCAATGGACGTATCTAATTTCCGCAGCATCACAGCAGGCATCATTGCGTAGCTCTGCGAGCAAAATGGGCCCGTCACCGTATCGCCAACTGAAAAACTTGGGTCTGCGCTTTCCACCACGGTGCCAGCGCCTAAGGCAGGAACAACTCCACCTAATTGTGCAGAGGTATGGAATCCGCCGCCATCGAGCGTCGTGCGAATAAAGGCATCGATAGAGAGCAAATCAACACGCACAAGAACCGAACCGGGGGCAATGTCACCAATTTCCTCGTCAACAATGTCGAAGTCGGACTCCTTCAATGGCCCCTGTGGGTATGACTTCAGTACGACCTTACGATTCACTTGCTTAGGCATCATTTCCCCTTTGATTGGATTCATAGATTATGGTCTGCTTTCCTTGCCCATAACGAATTCGCACTACACTTTATTCGAGGGGGTTTTATGTCTTTAACTATTGTCATCACGGGTGCTGGGTCAGGTTTTGGAAAAGGCGCTGCCATCGCGTTGAGTGCTCGCGGCCACCATGTGATCGCCACAACAGAGACCGAGGCTCAAGCCACTGCGCTTCGCGCAGAAGCACCACAATTGCAAGTGGAAAAACTCGACATCACCAATGCTTCCGATATTCAAAAAGTTCAACAGTGGAATATTGATGTCCTCCTCAACAATGCCGGAGCTGGCCAAACGGGCCCGATGGCCGATGTGCCCATGGACCGCGTTCGCTTGCTTTTTGAAGTCAATGTTTTTGGCACCATCGCCATTACTCAGGCGGTACTGCCGCAAATGGTGAGGCGTGGAAAAGGTCGCATCATTATCGTTTCATCAATCGCGGGCGTGCTTGCAGGTCCTGCATTTGGTCCGTACTCCATGACCAAACACGCACTCGAAGCGTTTGGAAAGTCACTGCGCGCCGAAATAGCCGCTCAAGGAATTGATGTGACGCTCCTCAACCCAGGCCCGTACAACACAGGATTCAACGACCGTATGGCCGACTCCATGTGGGAATGGTTCAACGAGGCTTCTCTGAATGCTCCAGCAACCGAGTTACACCAAACGATGCGCCAAATGGTCACCACGAATCAAATGGACCCCATCGAGGTTGTCAACCGAATGGTGGAACTTGTGGAAGCAACCACAACCACCGAGAATAACTTTGTTCCCGAGGGCATTATTGAGTTGTTAACAGCACAGGTTGCTGAAAGTTAACTAATCGCTCGTTTTTTCGTCGTTGAGAACTGAAGCACGTTCTGCGGCGCGATCGGCCATGCGTTTTGCTGCTTTACCCACACGCTCCACATGTGAAACGAGTGAGATACGTGCTTGCTCAGCAGCAGCTGTCAGACCTTCTACTTTTTCAATTGCCCATTGGCGAGTGAGCAGCGGAACAATGATTTTCTCATGGTGAATGTTCAGGTCGTAAATACCAGCTTTAGCGATGGCACGAGCATGACCCACGAAACCAGGAATACCTAAACCAGGCATGGAGAAATTTTTTACTTGCCGCGTTAATGCTTCCATCGCCGTCGAAGGATGCACCTCAAACAACTTGGTCACTAAATCTCTATAGAACAAGTGGTGTCTGTTTTCGTCGGCAGAGAGACGCATCATGACGTCGTAGCCTGCTTTGTCATTCAGCATGGTGCCGGTATTACGATGCGAAATTCGCGTTGCAAGTTCTTGCACGGCCACGTAGCACATACCGTCAGCTGCCGACTCTGGTTCAGGAACCATCGCACTACTCACCTGAATCATGCGACCATTTTCCAATTCAGATGGGTCGAGCAAACCGCTGACGGTGATGTAGTCGCGCATCGCAATAGCGTGACGACCTTCTTCAGCGGTCCAGCGTTGCGCCCATGTTCCCCATGCAGTATCGCCACCAAACATGCGAGAAATCGTTCGTGTGTACCAAGGAAGGTTGTCTTCCGTCAACAAGTTCACTAACAATGCAGATCGAACACCTTCAGGAATCGAATTTGCTGCATAGCTAAAGCCATATTTCGCTAAACGTGCTGCGCGTTCCCAAGGAACAATGTCGTGTGGATACCAAGGCTCATCAGAATCTAGATGCCTGTTTAAGAGGCGTTCTGCCTCGGGCTCAAGCTCGTTGAGAAGCGCAATGTCGTCCATTGCTCTACGTTATGCGATACCGATGGGTAAGAACGTTTCCTCAA
>CANFUE010000046.1 GCA_947450115.1 Acidimicrobiaceae bacterium
AAGTCGGCAAGCAATAAGCGCATGTCGGCAAGTGAGTCGATTGCTACGCCAACTTTTCCTACTTCACCTTCAGCGCGTGGGTGGTCGGAGTCGTAACCCATTTGCGTTGGCAAGTCGAATGCACACGACAAACCTGTTTGGCCAGCACCCAGCAGAAACTTAAAGCGCTCATTCGTTGAAGACGCCGTACCGAAACCGGCGTACTGACGCATCGTCCACAACTTGCCGCGATACATGGTGGGGTAAACACCACGCGTGTAGGGAGGCTTGCCCGGGTCGCCTAACTGCGTGGCTGGGTCCCAGCCCGCAAGGTTCGCACTGGTGTACAGGGGTGCAATGGGAATGCCCGAGTCGGTACGAGGGTCAAGGGAATCGGGGGTGGGAGTACTGCTTGCCATAGACCCAAAATCGTAAGGCTTTCAGGAGTGTTCTCGGCGCCGTATGACCCGCTTTTCGCAACAATTTGCGCCGAGAAATGATGATTTAGCGCGCAGCCACCACGGAAATCTCCATTCGCCACTCGGGGCGAGCCAAGGCCGGCACAGTGACCAAAGTGCTCGCTGCTAAATGGCCTTGTAACACAGCATCGCGAGCAGCCATCACCACCGCGAGGCGACTACTCAGCTCGCCACCTTGCGCACGCTCTTCAGCGTTCTCCACCACATAGGTAGTAATAGAAACAATGTCGCGCACCGACAACTGAGCCTCGGCCAAGATGGCGGAAATATTGGCCCACACCACTGCGGCCTGTTCGCTTAAATCGGCGGGAACAGTTCCATCGGCACGGGTAGGCACTACTCCCGAGGTAAACACCCACGCCTCTGCCCCGCTCACTTCGATGCCGTGCGCATAGGCCGCGGCTGGCTTCGACATTGTTGCGGGCTGGAGAATTCGGTTCACTTCAGGAGCTTATGCTCTCGCTCAGGGAACTCTCACCACAAGGTCTGTGGAATACGGAGAATTAAACATTCTTGACTGGGCAAATACAGAGGCACGCACTGCAAGGGTGTATGTGCCACCGCGTTGCAGACCAAAGATCGTGACTCTTTGTACATCACTTGACCAATTCCTTTGCCATGACGAAATAAATGTCGGACCAGACTGTTTCAAGTCGTAAAAAATTTCCGCCCCATTTGAAGGAGGCGCGGTGAACGTGAAAGTGAGAGTGCCGGAGGAATTAGCACTACCTACCAAGTTTGTGGGTGCAAGCGGAGCCATTCCATGTTGAACAGTCGCAGGGCTTGATACAACGGTTCCCACTCGAGAGACAAGAGCAATATCGTAAACCGACGCCGATGGAACGCCAGTAACTTGAAAACTGCACGCGCTCGTTCGTTGCACGGTGAGGCCACTCAACCCAGAAGCCACCTCCACCGATACGTTGACGCCCGCACCAGCCGATGGGGATTTGCAGTTAATATAAAATGAACCTGCACTAAACGAGTACGTATAGAGATTGGTTGGCGGAAGTGGTGTAGTCACAATTGCAGCACTACTTTGGCTACTTGCACTACGTCCGTATGCTGCAACAGCAGTGAGGCTAAAGGTGTACGACGTTGCCGAAGCTAACCCAGAAATAGCCAAGGAACCATCACTGTTTTGCACAGTCGTCATATTCGCTGCCGGCGTAGGAGTAACGACATATTGAATATCACCACTCAGCGGCGAAGAAGGTTGCGTGAACTGGATAGTTGCAGTGGAAACTGAAGTAGCTGTGGCTGTCACGTTCGTTGGTGTTGAAGGCGCATAACTGATTGCGCGGATGGGGCGCACCAACTGCGCATTAGCGACCTCTGCTGAAGCCTCTAAATACTTATTTTCTGGATCTGACAATTTGCCCGTAATGGCAGCAGATGAGCTCGAGAGACTTGATGTCCAATAAGTCTTTCCACTGTGCTCATCAGGCAAACCCTCGAGCAATATTTGCGTCTCTTGAGTAGAAGGCAGAAACCAATCATCAAATGCACCATTTGTGGAGCTCACTGAAAGATCGTTTGCATAACGTACAGCTGGAAATGTGCCGAGACTGAGTTCGGATTTTTGCAAGAGGAATGAATTCTTGCTACCAGTACCGAAGATTTTTTCTGTTGTTGGCATCATTACGTTTATGTCCGCACCTTGGAAAGTCTTTGAAACCTCTGCTTCTACAGGTGCCTCTTCAAGATAACGGAATGGTAAATCGGCAAATTTCTCAGCATCCAGCGACACCGCATCTGCACTTGCCGATTTCTTATCAAAAAATATTGTGCCAGTACTTGGCCCCGGGTCGCCAACAGTTGCATCGCTCGACACCGAAAGCGTCACTGGGCTGGCATCGAACAAATTGCCAACGGAAATGACGATACTGATGGTTCCATCCGTCACCCCATAGATCTTCAACGCCGAAAACGCTACGAAACCATTCACTGATGCATCATGAGGATACCCATTCAGCCACGCACCATTACTTTCCAAAACGGTTGCATGCACTGGATATGAAACGTTGTTCACCGCATTCCCGGCAGAGTCGAGTAGCTGCGCCTGAAGAAGCCGAGAACTTCCTGGTTGTGCTACCAGTGAACCCGAAGGCATGGCGTTAGGTTCCATCAATCTGAGACTGGTTGGCACGCCGGGAGTAAGTTCAAAACGATCACTTCGTACGGTATTCAAATCTGAACCTGCACTAAAAATAAGATCTAAAGATTGCGCGATACCAGTTAAAGAAAGCGAGTCCACTCGAATTTTTCCATCCTTATTTGGGGAAATATCACTGCTCCACGTACTGAGAATCCTGTTGCGCTTACCACGAAGGTATTCTTCTCCCCCCAACTGAACTCTCACAATCACGTCCGCAGTTGTGGGGTTCCCCCAATCGTCAGTAATTTGCGCTTCGGGGCTTACCCCCATCGTGCCGCCACTTGGCATATCAACTGGCTGCTGAACCATCATCAATTTCACTGCGTCACCAGCGGTGAGTGCAACAGCATCGTCCTCGATTGCAGAAACAATATCCCGGCCATTTTTTACTGAAAAAGCGATGGAGAAATTCCCCACTATGCCCGATGCAGTGAGATCGGTGAATGTTGCACGACCTGCGTCGTCGGTGACGGCACTTGTATTACTGAGAATTACATTTCCCTGAGCAACAGATGCGGTAATGACCCATCCAGCTTCACGAATGAGGTTTCCTTCAGCATCGTACGTTTCAACAACTGGTTGCTGTGTGAAGGCTTTGCCACTTGCGGCTCCGCTCGCCGGAGTCACCATACGAACTTCGGCAGCATCACCTGTGCTAATAGCAAAAGACTGACTAATAACCGATTGAACTCCCGGGGAAGAAAACTTCAATTGATATAAACCAGCTTTTCCAGCAATGGACAAACCAGAAAAGTTGGCTTGACCATCTGCGTTGATTTCAACGCGTGAAGTGGATGCCGAACTACTGATACGACCTGCGCCAACCACTTCAGCTACAACCTGATTGCCTGCGCCAGAAACTGCAACATTGCCAGACGCGTCGAGAACCTCTACACGTGGCTGCTGGTTCAACAGGTCACCCGTACGCGCGCCCCATGGCTGCGATGACATATGCAATGTTTGAGGCGCTCCAGGCGCCAACACAACAAAGTCAGAAATGACTGCAGCCAGCCCACTGGGGATAAAGAGAATTTCGTATGTTCCCACTTGACCTGTAATAGAAAGGTCAGAAAACGTTGCGCGACCTTGTGCGTCGGTCATCACTTCAGTATTTTTGACAGTGGTATCGATGACATTTCGCTGTGCTCCGAGCAAGATCGCCTCAACACGGACTCCCGCCAATGCAACATCTTTACCTTCTTCATCGCGGAGTTGAACCACAGCTACTTGCGAAAATGGCTCACCATTCACCGCGCCGCTCGGCTGAGTTGCCATGCGAATACCAATTGGGGTGGCTACGGGTGCTTCCGATTTAGATACGTCAACATTGATGACAGGCTTAGTGCCAGCATCATCTCCATTTACAGGAACTGTGGTTGTGCTTCCACTTGTTGCATTGGCATTATTTTCCTTCACCAATGACGTAGACAATGAAACTGCGAGCCACACCTTCTTCTTACCCACGGTTGCGCAAACAAACGGGACGCCCTTTTGTGTTTTCACAGCCCCCAGCGAAGTGCACGGCTTCAGCGCAGTCTGAGTAGCGCGAACGAGGAACCACACTTTTGCACCTTTTGAAATGCCACACGTGAACCTCTGAGCCCCTACCGCTTTGGTTTGGCCCAGTCGCTTGCACGCCAGCCCGGCTTCAATGGCGGCGTTTCGCGTACGCGATGAATCGCCTGAGCTCTGAGCAACAACCACCCCAAGAGTTGCGAGTACCAACACGACGGCTACCAATACAGTTCCTAAACGGCTACCTTTTTGTTGCATACAGAGTCTCCAAAATCGCTAAATCTAGATTCATCTTAAGTGAGAATTCGAGTCTGCGGAGGTCAGCAATCGGCGTAGTCTGTGGCTATGGCAATTATCGACGACACCACCACTTCCCCCGGTTCCATCGACGGCATTCCCCTGACCCGCAAGGAAGTGAGCCTCGACGGACCACCAAAATTTACGAACAGTGCCGATGAGCGTTTGCATGTGAAGCAGCGCCTCGCTGGTGCGCTGCGCGTGTTCGGCAAGTTCGGTTTTAGCGAGGGTGTGGCTGGCCACATTACGGTGCGCGACCCCGAGTTCCCCGACCACTTTTGGGTGAATCCTTTTTCCATGTCGTTTCGCCAAGTAAAAGTAAGCGACCTCATTTTGGTCAACCATCATGGCGACGTGGTGTACGGCAAGCGCCCCGTGAACCGCGCTGCATTTGTTTTGCACTCAGCAGTGCACGCCGCTCGCCCCGACATCAATGCCGCAGCACACTCACACTCGGTATATGGCAAAGCATGGTCGGCTCTTGGCCGCACACTCGACCCCATTACGCAAGATGCATGTGCGTTCTATAACGACCACAGCGTTATTACCGACGCCGCTGGAAAAGTGGTGTTTGAAATTGAAGACGGCGAGCGTTTCGCCGAATGCTTCAGCTCGGGCAAAGCAGCAATTCACCAAAACCATGGCTTGTTTACCGCGGCAGAAACTGTCGATGCCGCTGCGTACTGGTTCATCAGCATGGAGCGCAGTTGCCAAGCACAACTTCTTGCCGAAGCTGCTGGCACACCCAAACTCATTCCGCACGAATGGGCGCAATACACACGCGACAACACTGCGCACCAAATGGCAGGTTGGTTGAACTTCCAACCATTGTGGGACGACATTTGTTTGTCTGACCCCGACCTGTTCGATTAGGCAGCGTTGACTTCCCCATCGCACACGCCTTCACCCAACAAGCGTCTCAAAGGTTTTGAAGCAGAGTTACTGTTCATTTTCTCTGCCTTTGCACTGAACTCGGGAAATGCTATTGCGAAAGCGCAATTCGACAATGTTGCACCAGCAACTATGGCGTGGCTGCGCATGTTTGGGGCCATGGTGGTGGCGGTGTGCATAGTTGGCCCGCGCCGCCTTGCACCCAAACTCTGGACCCGACAGGAACTGAAAAGCGCTGCATTTCTTGGCTTGTCTACCGGCCTCACCAGTTCATTTTTTTACATGGCCGTGAACCGATTGCCTCTGGGCAAAGGTGTATCGATTGAATTCATTGGGCCCATTACTGTTGCCGCACTTTTTACACGTACCAAGCGCAATGCGGTAGCACTCGTTGTTGCCGTTGCTGGAGTTGCCATTTTGAGTGGTGTGGAACTCAGTGGCGAGCCATTAGGCGTTCTCTTCATTTTCATCGCAGCTATTTTCTGGGCGATTCACATTGTGTATGCGGGCAAAGTTGCCAATGCACACGGTGGGCTCGACGGGCTTGCGATGTCGTTTATTTTCGGGGCACTACTTACTTTCCCCTTGGGTGCCCCCGACATTGGCACGGCAATTACCCACCCGTATCTCATTGGTCTCGGCATTGTTGTTGGCGCACTCGCGAGTGTGACGAGTTACGGAACCGACCAACGCATTTTGCGCATTGTTACTGTGCGGCACTATTCAGTTCTCTTAGCAATGCTGCCCATTGTTGCCACCACATTTGGGTTCATGGTGTTTCACCAAACCCCACAAGGTTGGGACTACGTAGGAAGCGCGTTGATTATTACCGGAATTATTTTGCAGGAACGCCGGTAAGCACTTTCCACGATGCGGGCATTGCGGCACGCACCTGGCTTGGGGTCATGCGCAACGTGGCTTCAGGAACCATGTCGGCAATAACACGACCCTCGCTGTAATGCGCGGTTACATGTGCAACGCCTTCAAACAATGCACGGCGGCACTCCACCAGGTCGGCTGGTGGCGATGCATCGAGCCAACCCCACATAGTGAGAGCAATGGTGAGGTCGTGAATGACTGGCGCACGGCTGAACAACGAAGCACGCTTCAACGCGATGTTGATGCAACCACGCAAGGCATCGTCGACATGCTCGCCTTTTTGCACCTGTACTTGTGGGCGCATTTTGGCAGCAAGCAACAACACGTAACCCTGGTCGGGGCCTTGGTTTCCTAAGCGATCTCCACTTGGCTGCAACCCATCAATTTCGCCTTTGCGATCGGGCTGCCAAGCAGCTGGAACATGCTCGGGTGATGCGTATGCATGTGCCCGAGTAGCAAAAGAAACAGGAGCGTTACGAGGAGCGGCCATGACCTAAGAGTAGTTGTTATGCCGAGGTGTGCAACAACCCATACACCAATGACTCTTCAAGAGCTTGCCACGATGCTTGGATGATGTTGGCCGACACGCCAATGGTGGTCCATGAACGCTCGCCGTTGGTGGCGTCGATGAGCACGCGGGTAATTGCACCCGTTGCAGTAGCACCATCGAGAATGCGCACCTTGTAGTCGGTGAGATGCACCTTCGAGAGCTGCGGGAAATGCTCAAGCAGTGAACCGCGCAATGCCGAGTCGATGGCATTCACGGGGCCGTTTCCTTCCGACGTGCGTACGAAACGCTCATCACCAAGCCATACCTTCACTGTTGCTTCCGTGGTGAAAGTGCCATCCGCTGCTTCATCGGTGATGACGCGCATGCTTTCCACATTGAAGAACTCTTGCTTCCAACCTGCGGCATAACGCATAAGCATTTCAAGCGAGGCATCGGCTGCTTCAAAGTGGTAACCCTCGTGCTCAAGGCGCTTCAGGTCGTCAATCACTTGGTTCACAGCAGGGCCATCCATCTTCAAACCAAGTTCTTCGGCTTTCATTTGAATAGTTGCGCGGCCAGCCATTTCCGACACCACAAACCGTGTGCCGTTACCAACGAGTTCAGGAACAATGTGCTCGTATGCATCTTTGGCACGAGCAATGGCCGACACGTGTAGGCCTGCTTTGTGCGCGAATGCCGATGAACCAACATAAGGAGCCTGTGGGTTGAGCGGGCGATTCAACACTTCAGCTACATAGTTGCTCACCGAGGTGAGGCGCTCCATGTTGGCTGGTGGCAAGCACTCGTAACCCAACTTCAATTGCAAGTTCGGAATGATGGTGGTGAGGTTTGCATTACCAGTGCGCTCGCCCAAACCATTGAGTGTTCCCTGCACGTGGCGCACGCCGCTTTGCACTGCAGCCATTGAGTTGGCAACAGCACAACCAGTGTCGTCGTGGCAGTGAATGCCAAGCGTTGCATCGCCACCTATGTGCTTGCGTACTG
>CANFUE010000047.1 GCA_947450115.1 Acidimicrobiaceae bacterium
ATTACCGGCACGCTCTACACATTTAAAGTTGCTGCTCAGAATATCGCTGGTGTTGGTGAGTATTCCGGTGCTTCAATAGCAATTTCACCGCGCTCACTTCCCGGAGTTCCGCGCACCGTAGTTGCTGACGCCAATAACACCGGTGGAATCCGTGTGACGTGGATTGCTCCGCTATCGAACGGCGGAATTGACATCACCGGTTATGAAATTCAGTCGTGTCTCGACGGCAAGTGTTCCGATGCCGCCACATCAGACGGAAAAGAACTCGCAGTTGTTGTAGAGAAGTTGTCACTCGGCAAGGCGTACACCTTCACAGTTGCTGCCAAAAATGAAATTGGACTCGGTGATTATTCGACACCTTCCAATGAAGCAACTCCTCGTACGCCGCCACCAGCTCCAACAGCAGTTGCAGCTGTAGTGAACAATGTGGGCGGGGTAGATGTCTCGTGGACTGCACCAGAACAAAACAATGGTGCGGCAATAACTGGTTACACCGTTTCGGCATGTGAATACACAGAGCCAGTTCTTGTAGAAGCTGAAAGTAATCAAACTCCTGTCACTACCGGTCAAATATGCAGCGACGTCGGAGAAACAGACTCTTCGAATACTGCTCTTGCAGTTGGAGATCTTCGGGTTGGCCAGGCCTATACATTTAGGGTCGCTGCAACCAATATTGCAGGAATAGGAACCTACTCAGACCCATCAGATGCAGTAACCCCTCGCGTTGTTCCCGATGCGCCTACCAATGTTGTAGCCGAAGTAGGGAACCGTGGTGCGGTTTCCGTGAAGTGGGAAGCTCCTCAATTTGATGGTGGCGCAAAAATTTCCGATTACGTGGTGAAGGTTTGTGCCGGCACAAGCTGCGTTACGTACACCGATGACGAATCGGATCTGGCGACTGCTGCGGTGGCAAACCTCACAGTGGGAAATAGCTACACCTTTATTGTGGCTGCAGTGAACGCTGCCGGAACCGGAGCCTATTCAGATCCTTCTGCTGCAGTAACACCTCGCACGTTGCCACAGCCTCCAACCGGGGTGAATGCAACGCCAAACAATTCTGGTGGAATCGCAGCTACTTGGATTGCGCCTACCAACAATGGTGGTGCCGCAGTCTCGGGTTATGACGTGCGCGCTTGTCTCGCAGAAAATCAGAAGTGTTCAGACCCAGTGCGTATTACCGATCTCAAAGCACTGAGCACCACTCTCGCAGAAGAGTTCTCACTTGGTTCGGCGTACTACGTAGAAGTTTCTGCAGTCAATGTGGCTGGCAGCAGCGAATATTCCGAGCCTTCAAATGAAGTAGTACCACGTAAGGCTCCGGATGCCCCAACTGCTGTGAAAGCTGTTGTAAACAACACAGGCGGTGTTGCTCTCTCATGGACTGCGGCTAAAAATAATGGTGCAGTAGTTACCGATTATTTCGTCAAGGCTTGTGCTGGAGGAAAGTGTGATCTCGTTGAAGATGGCCAAAGTGATGCAACGAGCACAACGCTGTCGGGCCTCACTGTGGGCACGAGCTACACCTTTGTTGTTGCGGCGGTCAATGGTGCTGGACCGGGCAAATACTCAGACCCGTCAGATGCCGTCACACCACGCATGTTGCCAAGTACACCAACGCAAGTGAGCGCAGTAGCTGACAAATTAGGAAATGTTGACGTCACATGGTCGGCCCCGAATGCTAATGGTGCAGCAATTACCGACTATGTCATTCAGTCGTGTGCTGCAAAAGTTTGTACAACATTTGACGATGGAACTTCAACAACAACCGCAGTGCAAGTCACGAAGTTGTCACTTGGTGTTGCGGTGACATTCCAAGTGGCAGCAGTGAACGCTGCTGGTACTGGTGAGTACTCATCACCTTCAAATGAGGTTGTTCCCGCTTCGCCGCCGGGAGCTCCACTTGGGCTTGATGGCACGCCAGATAACACATTTGTGAACCTCACATGGACCGCCCCAGTAGTTACCGGTGGTTTCGCTATCAGTGACTATGTAGTGCAGGTATGTACTGGCGGAACATGTGTTGCTGCCAACGATGGCACATCATCAAATACCACTGCAAAAATTGCAGGACTGAAGAACGGCACGGCCTATACGTTCACTGTTGCGGCAGTCAACAGCATCGGAACAGGAGCCGCATCAGACGCATCGCGTGCTATTACTCCGCGAACTATTCCTGGTGCACCTACGAACTTATTGGCCAGTGCAGATTTTGCGCGCCAGACATTTGTGGAATGGAAAAATCCGGTTGACAATGGTGGTGCAGACATCACTGGTTATCGCATTCAGTGGTGTCTCAACGGCTGTGGCTACCCATATTGGGGTGATGCCTATACCGCCGTGGTGTCCGCAACAAAGGCGCAAATTTTATATTTAGAAACTCTCGATTATTCATTTAGGTACCGTGTTTCTGTGTCCAACGAGGCTGGTTGGGGCCCATGGTCGCAAGGGTCAAACGATGTGGTTGCGCGAACTGCGCCGAACACGCCAAGCAATGTGGTTGCGGCTGCGAACAATACCGGTGGTATTGCACTCACATGGACTGCACCATCTGCCAATAACGCGGCAATTACCGACTATGTGATTAAGGCTTGTGCCGATAAAGAATGTCTAGTAGTGAATGACGGCGTTGACGTATTTGCTACCAAAACAATTACTGGCCTCACATTGGGTAAGGAATACACCTTTACTGTCGCTGCCACAAATATTGCGGGTACGAGCGCCGATTCTTCGCCATCAAACGGCGCAACACCTCGCACCGTTCCCGATGCTCCAACCAATGTTGTTGCAACAATTGACGATGAAGGTCAGGTTGCACTTACTTGGGCGGCACCAGCAAACAACGGTGGCAATGCAATTACCGACTATGCAGTTCAATCATGCATAAGCACAAAATGCACGAGCTTTAAAGACTCTGTATCGACAGACCTCAATTCAACTGTTACTGGCCTTACCAATGGCTCTGCGTACACATTCAAAGTTGCAGCAATCAACGCTGCCGGAACGGGTGCATATTCGAGTGCGTCAAGCAGCGTGACTCCGCGTACCGTTGCTGGAGTTCCTACAGGAGTAGTGGGTACTCCCGGCAATACGGAAGTGAAATTGGTGTGGGTTGCACCAAGCAATAATGGCGGTAGCGAAATTACCGATTACACCGTTCAGTCGTGTGAAGGTGATAATTGCACTACTTTTGTCGATGCAGTTTCGCCCCTTACTGCAGCAACCGTGATCGGCTTGAAAAATGGCACTGCTTACACGTTCCGTGTAGCCGCAGTGAACGCCGCAAAAACAGGCGGATATTCTGAGAAGTCAGTATCTGTTACGCCCCGCACGGTTCCGGATGCACCAACAACCGTGGTGGGCACTCCAAATGATGTTGGTCAGATTGCCGTTTCTTGGAAAGCGCCGACAAATAATGGTGGCAACGCCATTAGTAACTACGTCGTGCAGAAGTGTGTGAATACATCGTGCCAAAGCGTCACCCGCACGGCAAACCCACCTACTTCAACTACTGAGCTCATCAGCAGTGTGGAGAGTGGCACTGGCTATACCTTCCGTGTTGCAGCACTGAACGCTGCTGGTCAAGGTGCATGGTCATCAGAGTCTGACATCAGCATTCCTCATATGGTTCCGGGCCGACCAACTGCGGTTGTAGGAACTCCTGGCGATAAGAAAGTTGACCTTACGTGGACTGCCCCGAGTGCCAACGGCAGCAATATCACCACATACGTGGTGAACTCATGTATCGACACTAAGTGCACTCCTTTTGTGCATGATGCAAATGCCGCTTCGCAGTTAACAGTGACTGGTCTCACCAATGGAACCGCATACACCTTTACTGTTGCTGCAACAAACGGCATCGGTACTGGCGAGGCATCAGCACCGTCCGCTGCTATTACTCCACGTACTGTTCCGGGTGCACCAACCGGGGTCACGGGAAGTATTGACAACGACGGAAAAGTTGTAGTTACATGGAAGGCACCTACCGATAACGGTGGAAACGCCATCAAGGACTACATCGTGAAGTCATGCGTTGGTAGTACATGCTCTGTTGCAGCCGACTCAACCTCGAATACCTTGAGCGCAACTCTTAGTGGTCTCTCGCTACGCACGTCTTATACCTTCATTGTTGCAGCCAAAAATGATGCTGGAACCGGACCGTATTCATCGAACTCCGATATTGCAATTCTTCGTAAGTTGCCATCTGTACCAAACAAGCCAACTGCTGTACCCAACAATACGGGTGGGGTAGTAGTTACTTGGGTCGCACCAGAAGATGGTGGCGCAGACATTTCTGACTATGTCGTGCAGTCTTGCACCGCTTCAAATGTATGTACAGATTTTGCTCACACGGCATCGACCAGCGAAACCATCACAGTCACAGGCCTTACAACTGGTTCACCATTTACCTTTAAAGTCGCTGCAAAGAATGCGGCGGGAACGGGTGGCTTCTCGCTCAACTCCGATGCCGCAATTCCTCGAGTGGTGCCAGATGCTCCAACCTCTGTGAGTGCGGAAGCAAATGGAACTGGTGAAATAGTGGTGAAGTGGATTGCTCCTGCGAAGAATGGCGGTAATGCAATTTCCGACTACGACGTGCAGTCGTGTATTTCCACAACGTGTACTTCATTTGTGCGGTCATCAGCTTCTGCAGCTACAACACAAACCGTGACCGGACTACAAACAGGAACTGCTTACACCTTCAAAGTTGCTGCAATTAATGCTGCCGGTAAGGGCGCTTATTCAACGCCAACACAAAGTGCAGTAACCCCATACGTCAAACCCGATGTACCAACTGATGTCGTCGCTACTGCAAACAACACTGGTGGCATCGCTGTGACCTGGAAGGCCCCTGTAAATACAGGCGGTATTGCTATTTCCGACTATGACGTGCAGTCGTGTATTTCTACAACATGTACTTCTTTTGCGCGTGCATCGGCCTCGGCATTGCTCACGCAAACCGTCACTGGCCTCATCAAGGGAACTGCATATACCTTCAAAGTTGCAGCCATCAATACTGCGGGTAAGGGTCTCTACTCCTTGCCATCAGAACCAGCAACACCACGTGTTACTCCTGGTGCAGTAAGCAAAATTGCGGGCACACCTGGTGACGACAAAGTAGATCTTTCATGGACTGCTCCTACCGATAATGGCGGTTCAAGTATCACCAGTTACTCCGTGGCATTCTCAAGCGATGCTGGTTCATCGTGGTCGCAAGAACAGTCGGCGAGCACTACATCACTTTCTGTTACTGGGCTTTCAGGTGGAACCGATTATCTCTTCCGCGTAGCAGCAAACAATGCTGCTGGCCGAGGAACACCTGCAACGTCAGGAACCATTCGTACGAATCCATTTGCATGTGTGCCAACCAGAACCATAAGCGGCCTCAATATTGTTCTGACATTCAGCAAAATTGGAACCTGCGTGTGGACTGTTCCCAATGATGTTTCTTCACTAGACACTTTGGTGATTGGTGGCGGTGGCGGTGCAAGCGCTGGTAATTCAGGAGCCGGTGGTGGTGCTGCCTCGGTCGTTTCTGGAATTGCAGTTGAGTCTGGTGCATCGATCTATCTCACCGTCGGTCAAGGTGGCGTTGCTGGTTCAACTAGCCCAGCAGTTACTGCGACCACAGGATTCTCATCAGGAATCACCATTGGCGCTAAGTCATATGTTTCTGGTGGCGGTGCGGCAAGCACAGCTACTGCTGCAGGTGCTGGTGGAACTGCAACAAGTGGTTTTGCAGGTGGCAGCGGCGGAACATCGGCGGCTGGAAAAGCGGGTACCAATAGCTACATCACAGGTAGTGCAGTGTTGTACGGCTCAGGTGGAGCCGGAACCGCGTCTGCATCGGGTAGTGCAGGCGCAGCAAATACCGGTAATGGTGGTAGCTCGGGAACAGGCGCAGGTGGAGCTGGAGGGTCAGGCGTGGCGGTCTTGCGTTTTGCAGCAGCAGCAGTAAATGCATTCCCGAGTTCCATTGGTCAACCATTTGCGCGCTACATAGCAAGTGACTATCAAACAACCGACTCAACTCGTAAAACATGGGTCGACTCTTCAGGCAATAACAGGCCAGCTATCACCGTGGGTGGAACACCAGCTGTTTCAGCGAACACGGGCAATGGTGCAGGCTCATTCGTGTCTGTAACTGGTGGCACTACCGACAGCGTTACTTTCCCGTCCGGAGTACTACCTACTGCTGAATACACACTCTTCCATGTTGCTCGCTATAGCGGAGACAACAGGGGTCGAATCTTTAATAGCACAGCGGGTAACTGGCTTTCAGGCTTCTGGGGCGGAGGCGTTGCGAAGGCTTATCACAACGCTTGGGTAACCGCATCTGACCCTCGTGAGGCAAACACCAACTGGCAATTGTCGTCCGATCAAAACACTCTGTATCGAGCAAATGGTAAGAGCTACACGATCTCGAATTCAGGCACTGTCTCCGGCTTAATGACTATCAATGCCGGATTATATGGCGAATACTCAGATTGGAATGTTGCTGAAGTACTGGTGTACAACAAGGCTCTTAAAATTGCAGAAATTCAACAGGTAGAAAACTATCTTGCACGAACCTATGGCTTGAAGGGCACCACAACTTCCGGCACAGATCTAGGTATTTTGCAGGCCAAGAATATTAAGGGTGCTCAGAAAACAGAGCAGGCAATTACTGTTTCTTGGAATGCTGCAAGTGACAGCACCAACTTGGTTGATTACACAGTGGAGTATTCCACCGACAATGCCACTTGGACAACCGTTCCACATACACCTTCCACAGCAACTTCGCTCGATGTCACGGGTCTTTCACCAACAAAGAAATATGCATTCCGTGTAACACCTAGCTATGGCGATGTCACCAACGAACAAACCGACGGTGGAGACCAAGTGGTGGGCATCAACACGCTGTCGGGTGTACCAACAGATGTAACTGCAGTTGTCGACAATATCGGTGGAGTAACGGTGGAATGGAAAGCCCCTGCTGATGGCGGGAACTCCGACATTACCGACTACGACATTCAGTCGTGCACGGGTAGCCCTTCTGTATGTACTTCCATAACGCACACAGCATCTGCTGCCACAAAACTGGTAGTAACCACCCTCACAAAGGGCACGCTGTACACCTTCAAAGTGGCTGCGAAAAATACTGCTGGATATAGCGGTTTCTCGTTGCCATCATCACCAGCGGTAGCACCGCGTACGGTGCCTGGTGTTCCGTCGAATGTTGTTGCGACGGTGAATAATACGGGTGGTGTTGCTGTGTCGTGGACTGCGCCTGTAGCGAATGGTGATGCGATTAGTGATTATGTGGTGCAGTCGTGTGCTGGTTCTACGTGCACAGCTTTTGCGCATGATGCGTCTATTGCTACAAGTATCACGGTGACGGGTTTAACTACTGGTACGGCGTACACGTTTAAGGTGGC
>CANFUE010000048.1 GCA_947450115.1 Acidimicrobiaceae bacterium
GTATGTGAAATTTCATCACCCGATGAGTTGTATGCACGCCCGCGACATCACTACACACATGCGCTCGTGAGTTCTGTTCCTATTCCTGACCCCACCGTTGAAGCGCGGAGCACCGCGTTGGAAGGTGAACCTCCATCACCCATGGATCCACCATCGGGTTGTCGTTTTCGCACACGCTGCCCTGCAGCCACCGATCTCTGCGCACAAGAAGAGCCGCAGTTGCAAGAAGTATCGGCCGGCCACTTTGTTGCCTGCCACTTCCCCCGCCCTTAAGTGTTCTCAGACTTTACGGCCGGCCGGCACCAGGCACATCAACACGTGTAGAAAGTACGCGTCCTGTTCGTGCCGAAGATGCAATATGCGCTTCAGCTGAATCGCCCGTGAGCATGAAAAGCGTTTTCCCATCGCTGCCACCGAGCATGCACGCAAAACAGAGCTGGCCCGTGTCAATTACCTCGAGGACTTTGCCGCCTTCAGCTATACGCACGCATTCAGTAGACATCGGGTTGGCAAACCACACCGCACCGTCGGCATCGAGACAGATGCCATCGGGCATGCGTCCATCGGTAGGGGCCCATACACGGCGATCGGACAATGAGCCGTCGGCGTTAATAGAGAAAGCGGCGAGCCGAAAGCCAAGAGTTTCAGCGACAATCAAAGTTTTCCCATCGGGAGTGATGACTGCACCATTGGGAAAACACAAATCACTTGCAGCTACACGAACTTTTCCTTGTGGGGAAATACATGCCAGTTTTGCAAGTGTTGGGTTTGCTAATACTTCTTCAATAGGTCGATTTTTCACCTCTTCGTCGAGGTTTAACCCGAAGTTACCAACGTATGCCCGACCCACATCGTCAACCACCATGTCGTTGCAGTGATACGTCGCTATGTCAGATAAGTCAGCCCAAACGCTCACCGAACCGCTGGCATCTCTGCGCAACACTTGGCGCTTGGTCATACTTACAACAAGCAACGAACCATCTGGCATCCAACCAAGACCAGAGGGCTGATCATCAATGGACAACTCGGTGCGCAGATCTCCATTTTCAGCGACGGACAACACAGCATGTTCATAGAAGTCACTGAACCACAAACGGCCTTCATGCCAGCGCGGCGCTTCACCGAAATATAGACCATTGACTACTTCTACGACTTCACGCTTCATGACTTCCCGATTCATGTGGTTTGTGAGTTTTCTCGGCGCGTAACGTAACGAAAAACGATACGTACGGCGCCGAGAACACTTGGGTTATTTGTCGGTGGAGCGACGGCCTTCTTTGCGGCGCCAAATAAGTGGGTCGCCTGGCTTCATAATTTCGTGAGCACGACGCCACTCGGCGAAGATGCCCAAAATGTGTGGTGGGTCTCCATGAATTTCGGTGAAGCCACCTGTTACTTCGCGTGTATCAAAGTATGAAGCATGCACTCCGTCGGCGAACAACTCACAAGCAGGGGCAAAGCCCATGTCGAGCAATCGCTGACGCTCTGCTTGGAAATCGGTCACGAGATAGGCAATGTGGTGAAAGCCCTCTTCACCATTTTTGTACATGTCGCGATAGATAGACGGTGTTTCATCGTGCTGCACAATGAACTGAATCATCGTGTCGCCCAAGTACCCAAACGCGTACGACACGTCTGCCTCTTGTGGGGTACCACGGTAATCAAAGGTGTCACATTTGTGATGGTCGGTGACGGAAAACGGACCCGCACCGAACAAGTCGTGCCACTTCTGAATTGACTCATCAATGTTGTTGACTAAATATGCTTGCTGAAATAGCGGATAATTTCCCAAAATGCCCATGATTCCCCCTTGGCTGTTTCCACAACCTTAGTGACAATTTGAGGTGGTCAATTCACTGGACGAGTGAACTGCATTGCCCCATCATCTAAGGGAGCTCGGCGAAACATCTTCTTGTCACGAGCGAAATTTTGCGGGTTGATCCATGGGGCATGGTTCCCCTGCCGCGGAAACAGATGCATCACACGCCGCATGTAGCCCGCGCTAAATGAGTCGATCCAAGGGCTCTCGGGCATGTTCTGGTCGACATCGCGCAAACGCGGCGTGCACTGTGTTGTGCCTGTTTTCGCCATGTGATTCAGCAGTCGGCAAACGTACTCACAGGTGAGATCTGAACGCAAGGTCCATGAGGCATTGATGTAGCCAAACGACGAGGCCAAGTTGGGAACCCCAGAATATGCCACGCCCTTGTAGGTCCACGTCTGAGCAAAATCAACAGGCTTGCCGTCTACTTCAAATTGCACTTCACCCAATGTGACCAACTGCAGCCCGGTGGCCGTCACGATGATGTCGGCATCGAGGTGCTCACCTGACGACAGCACAATTCCAGTTTCATCGAAAGTTTTAATGGTGTCGGTCACCACCGATGCTTTGCCGTCACGCATCGCCTGAAAGAAATCTCCGTTCGGGGCCAAACACAAGCGTTGATCCCACGGGTTATAGGTGGGAGTGAAATCTTTTTCGATGTCGTAGTCGGGGCCGAGCTGCTCACGCACTCCTTTGAGCAAAACTTCTTTCACTTTGTCGGGATGCGTACGTGAACGTGAATACACCAACTGTTGATACTTCGTGTTTTTTAGTCGCGTGATTGCATAGGCAATTTTTGACGGAAGATACTTCCGCAACTTATTCGCAAATGCATCAGTGTCGGGGCGGGCTGCAATATATGTTGGGGAGCGCTGCAACATGGTGACGTGTTCTGCGTTTTTCGCCATTGCAGGCACCAGAGTGATTGCTGTTGCGCCTGAGCCAATGACAACGACGCGCTTACCAGAATAGGAAACATCGTTCGTCCATTTTTGCGGATGAATTACCTCTCCACGAAAGCGTTCTCTTCCTGGAAATTCAGGAGTGAAGCCTTCGCTGTACCGGTAATAACCAGAGCACATAAACAAAAACCCACACGTAAATGTGACTGTGCCGCCGGTGCCTACCCGCTCCACCTCCACCGACCACTGCGACTTCTCACTCGACCACTGTGCACGCTTCACCAAATGCCCAAAACGAATGTGTCGGGCGATATCGAACTCATTCATCGTGTTGTGCAAATAGCGCAAAATATCGGGGCCATCGGCAATGGCTTTTGCCTCGGTCCAGGGCTTAAACCGAAAGCCCAAGGTGTGCATGTCGGAATCGGAGCGCACCCCTGGGTAGCGAAAAAGGTCCCATGTGCCACCAATGTCGGCACGGCCTTCGAGAATTGCATAGGTTCGCGATGGGCACATGGTGTTGAGGTGATACCCAGCCCCAATCCCCGAGATTCCTGCGCCAACTACAAGGACATCGACATGCTCGCTAGATGCCGCCGAGACGCTGTGGACCATCGAAATACCCTACATCCCTGCCATGTAACAGCCCATTTGTACTATGGAACCGTGCAAACCATTTTTGGCCTCATCATTGGCCTCCTCATCGCTTCACTAGCTTATCTCATCATCCGTCAGCGCACGGCGTTGAGCAACCCTCCGGCACCCATCGAGGTTGCGCCTCTCGCTCCGAGCATGACCAACGAGCAAATATCTGCAACTGTGTCGGCCACTGTGAATACCGAAGTGGGCAAGGCAGTCCAAAGCGCCCTCAATGAAGCGCTCAACGCCATGCGCACAAACGCCACACAAGACCGTGAAGAGTCCATCAAGTTGGCTTCAGCACAAGTGGTAGAAAAAGGCGATGAACAATTAGGCAAGCGCGCCGACATCATCGACAACACGTTGAAAGCAGTACAAGACAACGTCACTCAGCGTCTCGCCGAGTTGAATACTGAGCTCAAGTCACTGCGCGACATGAACACCGAAAAGTTCAAAGGTGTCGACCAGGCCGTTGCCGAACTTGCCAAGCAAACAACCGACCTCAATAACGTGCTCTCTAGTTCACAAGCCCGTGGACAATGGGGTGAGCGCATGACTGAAGATCTCCTGCGTGCAGCTGGGCTTGTTGAAGGCATCAACTACGAAAAGCAAGACACCATTGAAGGCCGCGGTCGCCCCGACTACACGTTCCTCCTTCCCCCCAATCGTGTTTTGTATATGGACGTCAAGTTTCCTCTCGACTCGTACGCAAAATACGTTGCTGCTACAGAGCAGGCATCTCGGAATGTATTGAAAGCTGAGTTCTTAAAAGCAGTTCGCGCCCGCGTCACCGAACTTGAAAAACGCGACTATGCCACCAAAACCAACGAGATCTCACTCGACTACGTTTTGCTATTTGTTCCCAATGAAGGCATTAGCAGCTTCATTCACGAAGCCGACTCCACCCTCATCGACTGGGCCCTTGAACGCAAGGTAGTTCTCTGCTCGCCACTGTCGCTGTACTCACTCCTTGTTGTTGTACGCCAAGCTGCCGACAGTTTCCACACCGAAGAAACAGCCGAACAAATGATGCAGTTGGTCAACAAGTTCAAAAAGCAGTGGGAGTCCTACGTCAAGTCGCTGGAGAAAGTGAAGAAGAGCTTCGATTCATTACAAGACGACCTCGAGTCACTCACCGTGGGCACACGTTTCAAAGGCCTTAACCGCGAAACGAAAAAAATCGACGAACTGCGCCAGCGCCGCAATATTCCCGAGCTTGCGGAAGGCAGCGAGTTATATGTCATCGATGAAAATAATGATGACGACGATGTTGACGATGAGTAATCTGCCTGTGTGGCAACAATAAAAGCTCGATTCCACTATGCGTGGGTCATTTTCATTGTTGCTTTCATCACACTTCTCGGAGCAGCAGGGTTTCGCTCCACACCTGGGATTCTCATCGACCCGTTGCGCAATGAATTTGGTTGGAGCCGCGCCACCGTAGGAACAGCGGTCAGCATCAACGTATTGCTTTTTGGCTTCGTTGGACCATTTGCTGCTGCCTTACAAATGCGCTACGGCTTGCGCAGAATCACCATGAGTGCTTTATCGCTTATTTCACTCGGCGCACTTGCCACAACGCAAATGACTCAACCCTGGCATCTCTATGTGCTGTGGGGCGGCGTTGTTGGTATTGGCTCGGGCTGCATGGCAACCGTTTTTGCCTCCACCGTGGCATCGCGTTGGTTCGTCGCACGCCGCGGACTCGTGACCGGTGCCCTCACTGCTGCATCTGCAAGTGGCCAATTGGTATTTCTCCCCGTCCTCACACGCGTCGCCGAAAACCATGGATGGCGCACCGTTGGCGTAGTCATTGCATTGTGCGCAATTGCGGTGACTCCCGTGGTGTTCCTCTTCTTGCGCAACTCACCTTCCGATATCGGTCTCCTTCCTTTTGGCGCATCTGACAACTACGAAGTTCCTCTTCCCACCACCAACCCCATTCGCTCTGCATTCGAAGCACTGCGCGACGCAAAAAACGATGGCATGTTTTGGCTGTTGTGGGGGTCATTTTTTGTCTGCGGGTTCTCCACTAACGGTCTCGTACAAACCCACTTCATTTCAGCTGCGCACGACCACATGGTGCTCGCCGGAACCGCTGCCGGTTACCTCGCGCTCATCGGTGGTTTCGATGTCATTGGCACTGTCTTTTCAGGTTGGCTCACCGATCGCACCAACCCCGTACGCCTTCTCATGTTCTATTACCTCTTTCGCGGGCTCAGCTTGCTCATCCTCGACCCCATGTTGAGTGCCAAAGGTTGGGGTCTCGCCGGTTTCATGATGATGTATGGCCTCGACTGGGTAGCCACCGTTCCCCCAACAGTTGCATTGTGCGCAAAGCGCTTTGGCTCACAACGCGGCCCACTTATTTATGGTTGGGTGTTTGCAGGTCATCAAACTGGTGCTGCTATTGCTGCATGGGGTGCAGGCATCTTGCGCGACACCACCGGTTCGTATCAGTCTTCATTTGTTATTGCAGGAATTGGCTGTCTTATTGCTGCTTATGGGGTCACACACATGAACCGCATGGTTGAATAGGTACATGACAACCGCAATTGCCGACATCGTTTCCACCCTGCGCACAACCTATAACTCGGGGAAAACTCGCCCCCTTGCATGGCGCAAACAACAACTCGAAGCTCTTGTGCGCATGATGGAAGACAACGAGGCAGCATTCAGTGCCGCATTGAAGGCCGACCTTGGCAAGCCCGACGTTGAAGGCTTCATCACCGACATTGCATTTGTCACTTCCGAAGTGAAAGCAATGATCAAGAACTTGAAGAAGTGGAACAAGCCCCAACGTGTGCCCACCCCAATAGTTGCAATGCCCGCAAAGTCGCAGCTCATTCCCGAGCCACTTGGCGTTGTACTGGTTATTGCCCCGTGGAACTACCCCATTCAGCTCTTGCTTGTGCCAGCTGCCGGCGCAGTCGCTGCTGGCAACACCGTTGTCATGAAGCCTTCAGAAGTATCAGCTGAAACATCTGCGCTTCTCGCACAACTCGTCCCCAAGTATCTCGACACGTCTGCTGTGGCGCTCGTAGAGGGAAGTGTTCCTGAGACCACCGCACTTTTAGACCAACACTTCAATCACATTTTCTACACAGGCAACGGCACAGTTGGCCGCATCGTTATGGCCGCTGCAGCAATGAATCTCACGCCGGTCACACTTGAGCTTGGCGGAAAGAGCCCGGTCATCGTCGACTCGTCGGCCAACATCAAAGTTGCTGCTCGACGCGTTGCCTGGGGAAAATTCATCAATGCTGGTCAAACCTGTGTTGCTCCCGACTATGTGCTTGTTGACAAAACGGTGGAACAGCCCTTCATTGAACAACTCAGAATTGCGCTCAATGATTTCTACGGTTCAGACCCACACGCCAGCGACAGTTATGCACGCATCGTGAGCGACCGACATTTTTCACGACTCACTGGGCTCATGAAAAGCGGAACTGCCGTTATTGGCGGCGAAAGCAATGCGACCGATAAATACATTGCCCCGACTGTGCTCACCGATGTGTCACTCGACTCCCCCATTATGCAAGAAGAAATTTTTGGGCCGTTACTCCCTATCATCACCGTGAGCAACAGCGACGAGGCCATTCGCTACGTGGCTGCGCACGATCATCCACTCGCCTTATACGTTTTCGCAGAGAAACAATCTGTCATTAACGACGTATTGTCACGCACCACAGCGGGCGGTGTCACGGTAAATGGCACCATCATGCACCTCACCAGCCCACACCTCCCCTTTGGCGGCGTTGGTGAAAGCGGTATGGGTGGATACCACGGCATTTCAGGCGTACGCCTCTTTCAGCACATGAAGCCAGTTCTCAGCCGCGGCACAAAACTCGACCCTTCACTTGCCTACCCGCCATACACCGCTCGCAAGGCGAAGATTTTCCGCAAGATTCTCTAATCACAGCCCAGCTACGGCGTGCATTGCCGGACTTCCCAGCTTTTCGGTATGCTCAAGAGGCAATAAATCGCTACACGCGGGTGTAGCTCAATGGCTAGAGTTCCAGCCTTCCAA
>CANFUE010000049.1 GCA_947450115.1 Acidimicrobiaceae bacterium
ATGGAAGCCCATCTTCCTGCAATTGTTGTGCTCAACAAGGTTGACCGCCAAGATGCTCGGACAGCAGAGGTGCTTGAAGAAGTAGAACAACTCTTTCTTGACCTTGCCAAGACCGACGAACAACTCGCTTTCCAGGTGATCAGCGCTGTTGCGCGCGAAGGAAGAGCGATGGTAGGTGTAGGAATGCCTGCGCCAGATGCAGATCTTTCTGCCTTACTTGACTGCATGTTGACGCTCCCCGCACCATCAAGCGATCCTGATGGCATCTTGCAAGCACTTGTTACCAACCTCGATGCTTCCGAATATCTTGGCCGCCTCGCTATTGGTCGCGTGTATTCCGGAACCTTGAAAAAAGGTGAGACCGTTGCGGTCATGCAAAAGCCAAACGAAGATGGCACAGAGAATGTCATTCGTCGTCGCCTTACTCAGCTGTACGCATTTGACGGCATCGGTCGTCGTGAAGTTGACACTGTCGAAGCAGGAGACCTTTTCGTCGTATCCGGTATTCCAGAAGTTCAAGTGGGCGACACCATTTGCACCATCGATCAGCAAGTTCCGTTGCCTCGACTCAGCGTCGACGAGCCAGTCATTCGTATGAGTTTTGGAGTGAACACTTCTCCGTTGGCAGGCCGCGAAGGCAAATACCTCACCAGTCGCCACCTCAGAGAACGTCTTGAACGCGAAATTCTCGGAAACGTGTCTATTCGCCTCACCGATACCGGCTCTCCAGAAATTATTGAAGTTGCTGGTCGCGGAGAATTGCAACTATCTGTTCTCATTGAAAACATGCGTCGCGAAGGTTACGAACTACAAGTAAGTCGTCCTCAAGTAGTGACACGCGAAGTAGACGGCAAACGGCAAGAACCTTTGGAAAATGGCGCATGCGACGTACCCGATGAATATGTGGGTGTCGTCACACAAACCTTGGCACCACGCAAAGGCAAAGTTACCGATATCCGCCCAGGTGATGTTGGTCGTACCATCATTAGCTTCGAAGCGCCTTCGCGTGGACTCATCGGTTTCCGCTCTGAACTCATTACCCAAACGCGCGGAACTGCTCTCATTCATATGAACCACGCTGGTTGGACTCCGTGGGTGGGCGAACTGCCACAGCGACTTGGTGGGGCAATGATTGGTGACCGCATGGGCAAAGTAACTGCTTATGCGCTCGACAATCTTCAAACCCGCGGCACGCTATTTGTGGAGCCCGGTACCGAAATCTATGAAGGCATGGTTGTTGGAGAAAATGCACGCAACGACGAAATGGTTGTGAATGCTGTGCGCGAGAAAGAAAAGAACAACATTCGCACACATAGCCACGACGACGGTGTGAAACTTGCAGCGCCTACCTTGCATAGCTTGGAAACTGCTATTGAATGGATTGCTGACGATGAATTGGTTGAAGTAACGCCAAAATCAATTCGTATTCGCAAGCGTGGGCTGTCGATCGAAGAGCGCAAACGCGCTTTTAAGAAATAGTTTTTATTTCTTAGGTCGTTGAGTTAAGACAACTGGGTGACCAACAGCAGTTTTTGTGCGCTTCTCTAATTCAGTTGCCATCAGTGCGTACACTTTTTCACCAACCATCTCGGTGATTTCGTCTTTGAGATACTTGTAAACAGGCTTGTCGCCTACGAATGCGAGACGGTCGTCGTTGCACCACCAATGAAACTCGTGTCCTCCTTCACCCCAGTCGCGACGTTTCCATTCACGAATGAAAGTGACAACGTGACCATCTTCGTCGGTGGTGTCTTGAGAGCGCATCGGCACCTGCCAACACACGTCGGGCTTCCAGTCCATGGGTCGTTCGCCAGCTTCGGTTGCGCCTATATGCAAAGCACACCCCACGCCACCTTCGAAGCCAGGGCGATTAAGAAAAATACAAGCGCCATCGACCACTTTTGTGGTGACTGTTCCGCTCTTGTCGGTTTTATGCCAACCCTTCTCATCGGCCCTTGCCTTGAACTGCCAGTTTTTTGCAGTGAGGCGCTTTGACGACTTCTTTACAGTTTTGAGATCATCAGCATCGATGAAATGTGCGCCAAAACTGCAGCAACCTTGCATCAATTCAGGTGTGGCTTCTTCGTGGATGCCTTGGCAGCCTTGGCCGTATATGCACATCCAGTTCGATAGCATGTACGAGACATCGAACATATAAGTGCGCTCTTCTTCAGGGTCTTCGAAACTTACCCATTCATGGAGATCTTCAGGTATAGACACAGTTAGAGACATTACAGATGATTCGTCTGAACTAACGAATTACATCATGAACTTTAGGTGGAGCGTTGGCTACTGTAAGGAAATGTCAGGGGCCGTTCATATCAACACCGCCGAGCTTTTCCTTGCAGGTCAAGATGGTTCAAACATGATGGGGAGCCCCCTTGGCGTGTGTTACCCCACAACAACAGCCGAGGTACAAAACGCTGTGCGCTGGGCAAGATCGAAAGGCGTTCCCTTCATAGCCAGGGGAGCAGGAACAGGGTTGGCCGGGGGTGCAATACCCGAAGCTGGCTCGTTAGTGATTTGTCTCACCAAAATGAACAAGATTCGCAGCATCGACGCCAATCGCCGTTCGGCATGGGTCGAACCTGGTGTATTGAATGCCGACCTCTCTCGTCAGACGTCGCGAGAGGGTTTACATTTTGCTCCAGACCCTTCGAGCCAACAAAGTTGCACCATTGGTGGAAATGTTGCGAACAATTCTGGAGGACCCCATTGCCTGTCGGAAGGTGTCACTTCAGCCCACATACTCTCGCTGGAAGTAGTACTTCCCTCTGGAGAAACTTGTACTTTCGATGCCGAAACTTCTCTCTTCGACCTGCGAGGGGCTTTTATCGGTAGTGAAGGAATGTTCGGAATTGCAACGGCTATTGAAGTACGTCTCGTTCAAAATCCGCCACACGTTGCAACAATGGTTGTTGGGTTTGCATCGGTTCACGACGGAGCACTCGCCGTCAGCGCCATTATCGCCCACGGCATTATTCCCAGTGCCTTGGAGATGATGGATGCTCCCATCACGCGGGCAGTTGAGGAATACGTACACGCGGGTTTTCCTCTTGATGCCGCAGCAACGCTAATTGTTGAAATTGATGGTCTTGAGTACTCGGTCATAGATGGTTCGCGTCAAATACGGGAAATAGTTTCGCTCTTTGGTGCAACAAGTTTTCAAGTCGCAGAAACTGCTGTGGAGCGAGCCCGTATTTGGAAAGGTCGTAAAACAGCTTTCGGGGCTATTGCTCGCATTCAACCCAACTACTACCTACATGACACTGTGGTTCCACGCAAGAAGTTAGCTGAAGTTCTTTCGCAAGTAACAGCAATTGCAACGCAAGAGCAACTGCAGGTGATGAATGTATTCCATGCTGGCGACGGCAATTTACACCCCATTTTAATGTTCGATAAGAGGGTCGCAGGAGTAATGGATCGAGTACATCGGGCCGGAGCTGAAATCGTTCGAGTCTCTTTAGAGGCAGGTGGGGTACTTTCAGGTGAACACGGTATTGGTCTCGAGAAGCGTGACTTCATGCGTTGGATGTTTACTGAAAACGACCTTCTCTTTCAGCAAAAGTTGCGTTCGGCTTTTGATCCTGACGGCATATCAAACCCACATAAAGTTTTGCCGCGTGGCTCTGGTTGTTCAGATACAGCATCAATTCCACCCGGAAGTTGGATTTAAATGTTCAAAAATGCTGTAAATTTTGGAGGTGCTGTTGAAGACTTGCAAAAGAAAATAGCGATCAGTAACTCTATTAATATTGTAGGAACGAATAGTACTGGCGTTGCTAGTAACGAAAGTGAAGATGAGAAACTGAAAGCTCCGGCGGGAATCATCTCTTACGAACCCGATGAACTCATGATTTCTGTCTTCGCGGGAACAGAAATTCATGAAGTTAATATTGAATTACAAGCGGCACAACAGCGCATAGTCATTCCCGACTGGGGAACCATCGGTGGAGCCGTTGCAACGCGACGCAACGGTCTACGCGAGACGCATCACCAGACCCTTCCCAATAATGTTCTGCGATGCACAGTGATTGCTGCCGACGGAAGTTTGTATCAAGCTGGAGGTCAGGTTGTTAAAAATGTCTCAGGCTTCGACCTTGTCAAGCTTTTAGTGGGCAGCTGGGGGTTATTGGGGTTAATTGTTGAAGTCACCATGCGAACTGAACCACTACCGCAAGTTTCCCAATGGGTGAAATCTGCTCATCCTCAGGCGCGAGAGCAAGCAAGCAAGCTCTACCGACCCGCAGTTGAAACGTTGATTGAAGGAGTGACATACCTCTTGCTAGAAGGGCATCAAAATGACGTAGAACAACAGATATCGCTCCTGAAAGGATTTGCGCTGTGTGAAATGCCCAGCCTTAGCCACCAATATCAATATCAAAATTTGAATTTTTTGTCTCAAGGACCAGTGCGCTCTATCGAACGGGGTATTCGCAAGCAATTTGACCCCACAAATAAGTTCAACAAAAAGATTGCCGCACAGAGGAATCTTCTTACATGAGCATTTCATCTCCACACTTTCAGTTTGTCAACGAAGAAGATCTCAACACGTGTGTGAACTGCGGGTTATGTTTGCCGCATTGCCCTACATACAGGGTCACTGGTGAAGATATTTATAGCCCGCGCGGGAGAATTAACCTCATTCGCAGTGTAAAACATGGCGATATGGAGTTGACCAAAGAAGTAGTGAACTCATTAGATACCTGTATCCAATGTATGGGTTGCGAACCGGCGTGTCCGTCTGGCGTCCAATATCACAACATTATTTCGCCAGTGAAAACTGAAATACATCAGCGAAGATATTGGCGAGATATACCCTTGCGATTTGGTTTATATGTGGTGAGTCACCTGCCGTTACTGCGCTTGCTCACTCGTATTATTTCTGTATTTCAAGTGCTGAAGGCAGTTCCTAAGAGACTTCAAATTCCCCGAGTTCCTTTCCGCAGACAACAGTTACTTAACTACCCTCATCTATCCCGAGAAAAAGAAGTTATATTATTTACTGGATGCGTCATGGATGCGTGGTATCGAAATGTGCACGAAGACACCATCACATTGCTCAATGCACTTGGTTACTCGGTCGTAATCTCTGGCGATGAATACGGCTGTTGTGGAGCGCTGCACGAGCATGCGGGCTTCACCAAGACCGCGGAAAAAATTCAAGGCAATATTCCGCGTTCGACAGACAATGCAACAATTATTGTTAACTCTGCTGGATGTTCGGCTTCGTTAAAGAAAACTTTCAAAGATTCTCATGAGGTTCTAGATATCAATGAATTTCTGTACAGGCATATATCTGATTTACATAAATTGTTGATACACCGAAAGGAAAAAGTCATTATTCAGGAGCCATGTCACTTGCGTCATGTTCAAGGCATATCTCTCGAAGTGACAGAGTTGCTTGGAATCGCATTCGATGTAGTGCAGTTGGATGACGACGGTTTGTGCTGTGGGGCAGGAGGTTCGTTCAGCTTCAGCCAACCAGAGATGGCCAATGCCGTGCGGGGGAGGAAAATCGCAGAAATCACAAGGGTAATAGAGTCGATCTCGCCCGATTCTGTGAGGTACGTATCATCAGCAAATCCTGGTTGTTTATCATTCCTCTCTTCAAGTGCGATCAATATAGAAATTCAGCATCCCGTCACTCTTTTAAAGCAATCGCTTCGTTAATAACACGTCATCGGAGGTCTTCAGTGAGTAAATTTCGAGAAACATGCGATGAGGTCACTTCTCAGTTAGAGGCAATCACCGAAAAGCTCAGCGATCTTTCACAATCATTGCTACTCGATGCCCTAGATGGTCAAACCGAAGCGATTCAGTTTGAGAAACGTGTTCAAAAGGCCAGAGGACAGATATCTAAAACCATCCGTCTGCTTCACAACGAAGAGATCGGATAATAACTATTCAAGCGGTTGATTAATCGTCGAAGATCCCCGTATTCAACTTTAGTGAACTCAAATTTGATGCGTGGCAAGCTGGGATTGTCGTTGTCTCTTTGCTCAATTTTATGAGTTTCGGCACGTTCAATTGCGCCAGATGTACACAAGTAACCGAACTCTTCATTAATCGCTCTTAACTCATCATCAGTGATTGGATTTTGAAGGCGAATGATGAGCGATTTACCGATGTATCGCAACGAATGGTAATTGGTGTAAAAACTACGTATTTCATGCACTGCTTCGTGAATATCATTGGTGATGAAAAATAGCGACGTGTCGGCACCAGATACCAATTCCCGTGAGACCAATTCGTTTTGTATGAATGCATTAACTTGCTTCCAATAGGTATCGCCAGGCGCGTCGAGAAAAACGATAGGAACGGGCATACTTTTGCCTGTTTGCACCAAAGTTAGTAATTCGAAGGTCTCGTCGAGGGTGCCAAACCCGCCAGGCAAGCAGATGAAAGCTTGAGACTCCTTGACGAGCATGAGTTTGCGAGTAAAGAAATAACGCATGCTGACATGCTTAGAGTCATGAGCGATGAGGGAATTAGCTTCATTCTCCATAGGCAAACGAATAGAAACACCAATGCTCTTTTCTGCTCCCGCACCTTTCATTCCTGCTTCCATAATTCCTGGGCCAGCACCCGTCACGACCATCCATTCGTGTTGAGCAAGTTCGGCGGCCACTTCTACGGTGTGTGCGTAGAGCGGTTCAGTATCGCGCACCCTGGCACTACCAAAAATTGTCACTTTCTTATGGTTTGCATACGGCGCAAACACCGAAAACGCAGCGCGCATCTCTTGGATTGTTGTCTTAAGGATCTTTGCATCGAGCCCATTAGGTCGATCTAAAACAAAGTGCAATGAATCATTAATGATTTCCTCGAGGAAAGTGTGAGATTTTTGTGGTTCTAAGAATGGATGGAGTTCTGCAAGCAACTTTTGGCATAACGCTTCAATACTGTTTCTATCTGCTTCATCGAGCATGAATATTCTCGATTTTTGCCTTCAATGCCTCGAGAAGAACATCAAAACTCTGCTCAAAAGCGCGAACTCCATCGGCTTCTAATTTCTCGGCCATTGCTTGAATATTAATACCAGTTGATAAAAGTTCATTCCACAACGCCGGAGCGTCGGATAATTTGGTCTCAAGAGATTGACTTGCGGAGCCGTGATCATAAAATGCCATCATTGTTTCTTCTGGAATGGTGTTTACAGTGTTTCGACCAATGAGTTCATCTACGTAGAGAGTGTCTTTATACAGCGGATTTTTCGGTGAAGTGCTGGCCCAAAGAGGACGTTGTAAATGAGCACCCATTTTTTCTAGTTTCTTCCACCGATCTGATTGCTGAACATGCAAGAAGTGTTGATAAGCCATTTGCGCCTGCAATATGGCTACTTTTCCTGAAAATTTACCGCAGATA
>CANFUE010000050.1 GCA_947450115.1 Acidimicrobiaceae bacterium
GCTACTGCGCTGGGGTCACCAGGCAACATCATGTGAGGGTTCATGCGCACATACGTCAGGCTAGAGGTCGTAGCCTATGAACATATGCGTCGTCGCTTCATCGCCCCAATTCTTCTTGCGGGCGCCATGCTTGCTTCTGCCTGTGGGTCATCTTCCACTTCTACGGTAGATACCCTCGACCTCTTCGTCGACGATACGACGGTCCAATCCACGACTCCCGTAGCGGTCACCACCACCACGATTCCACTACCACTGAGCCCCATTGTGTGGGACAAATGTTCTCCAAGTGAGACAAAGGGAATCAAGTGCGGAACCATCAAAGTTCCCTACAGCTATGAAGACCCCACCATTGGAACCTTTACGTTGCACATGAAAGTACACAGCGCCGAAGATGCAAAGAAGCGCATCGGCTCACTCATTGTGAATCGCGGCGGCCCTGGCGCCGAAAGCGCATCAATGGCACCCGATGCTGGTTTTTATTTTTCACAAACCATCCTTGACCATTTCGACATTGTCGCGTTTGACCCTCGAGGCACCGGAGCATCAACCCCATTCGTGGATTGTGTCGATGAATACGATTCGTATTTCGCTTCCGATGTAACACCAAATACACCAGAAGAAAAACTGGCACTTGTCGATGATGCGCGGCGCTTTAACGCTGAATGCGAGAAAAAGAGCGGCGCCATTTTGCCGTACATTTCCACTATTTCCAGCGCTCGAGATATCGACATGATCCGGCGAGCACTCGATGAAAAAACAATTTCCTATTTTGGTTTCTCTTATGGAAGTGAACTTGGTGCACATTGGGTCAACCTCTTCCCCAACACCGTTCGCGCTGCAGTATTCGATGGCGCTGCAGACCCCAATGCATCATTCCTGCAAGGTGGGCTCGACCAGGCCGCTGGTTTTGAAGGACAACTCAATGCCTTTTTTGCCGACTGTGCTACGCGCGAAACATGCCCCATTTACAACAAGGGAAAACCCGAAGCAATTTTCGACAATCTCATGGTGCGCCTCGAGCGTGACCCACTATTCGTTAGTTCAAAACGTACATTGGTAAATGAAGGCATCGCCTACACTGCTGCGGTTGACGCAATGTATTCCGATTCATTGTGGCCAACATTTGCTGAGGCACTCGCCGATGCAACAGACCCCAAAGTTCCCGATGCCACAGGTTTACTCGCACTGTATGACGACTACTACCAGCGCCACAGCGACGGAACATACGACAACTTATTAGAAGCATTCACCGCCATTTCCTGCATCGACGACCAAGGCGCAACATCGGTAGATGAAGTTGATTCGTATCTTCCACAATTCACTGCAGCCGCACCTCGCCTCGGTGCCTATTTTGCAGCTGGCTACAACTGTGCATTATGGCCAATTCCTTCAGTTCCAAAAGTAGAAGTGCACAATGCTGGCAAAGTTCCCATCGTGGTGGTGGGCACTACTGGTGATGCAGCAACACCGCTCGCATCGTCACGCAAAATGGCAGCAGCGATGGGCGATGGAAGACTCATCGTGGTGACCGGCAATCAACACACAGGGTACGGAACAGGAAAATGTGTGAACGGATTAGTAGACAATTACCTCGTCACGCTGAAAGCACCCGAGAACGAGTCGGCCTGCTCCTAAAAAAGAGTGTTCTCGGCGCGGTATGTCACGATTTGCGGGACACACCGCGCCGAGAACCCTTCGTAGTGGCGGAAGAGGTGGGATTTGAACCCACGGTGGCTGTGACACCACGACGGTGTTCGAGACCGTTCCATTCGTCCGCTCTGGCACCCTTCCGTTGAACAGGTTATCGGCACTACGAACGCTTTGAGGCGAAGAACTCTTTCAACAGTGCTGCTGACTCTTCGGCAAGCAGCCCGTGTTCTACAGGCGGATTATGACCAAGGCGAGGATCACTCATCACGTTGTACAAACTGGCTGTTGCGCCTGCTTCAAAGTTGGCAGCTCCATAAACAAGTCGGCCAATGCGAGAAGATTGCGCGGCACCCGCACACATGACACATGGTTCAAGAGTGACGACAAGAGTGCACTCATCTAAACGCCAGCTACCAAGTTTTTGGCTTGCATCGCGTAATGCCAGCACTTCAGCGTGCGCAGTTGGGTCGTGAGCGAATTCTCGTTCGTTGTGGCGGCGGGCGATGATTTCGCCGTTATGAAGCACCACAGCACCCACCGGCACGTCGCCCTGTGCGAAAGCAAGGCGCGCTTCATCAAGAGCCGCTTGCATCGCTTCACGATGGATGTTCGACATGTCTGTCATGGCGGAAGGGGTGGGATTCGAACCCACGGAAGCTTTCACTTCACACGCTTTCCAAGCGTGCCGATTCGGCCGCTCTCGCACCCTTCCTAAAATTCACTAGCGGACGTGAGGCTAGCGAGCGATAGCCTGACTTCAGCAGCGAGTGAGGTGCCGGTCGGGTCCTGTGCAACGTCTGCCCGCAAACCAGGTCAGGGCCGGAAGGCAGCAGCCTCCATCGGGACAAGGCGTGTGCCGCAGATCGCCTGGCCGGTGCCTCAGTCGTTGTTAACGCGACTGAGCCAACGTTGTTGCTCGTTTCGACAACTGTGGGCTCCCCAACTCGTCACACAGAGCAGAAAATTCTGCGGTAGGCCCATGCCATTGCCAGTCGTCTACTTCTCCCACATTGACTGTGGTGACCACCGTGGCAATCTTTTTGAACAACGCGGCAAGTTCGCGATTCTCACGCAATGTGAGACCCAACTTTGTCGCCCCACGAACTGCGACATCCCATGTTGTTTCATCGTCGGGGATTGCCTCGATGTGTTCATACTTGGCCAACACTGTTGCAGCACTCTTTGCGCCCCAACCCGACAGACCCGGGAAGCCATCAGATGTGTCACCCACTAAAGCTAAGTAGTCGGCAATTGAGGCTGGCCCCACACCAAATTTTTCACGCACTGCAGCATCATCAATAATGACATTGTTGCGTCTGTCGAATTGCACTACTCGCTTACCTTCGACGCATTGCCCTAAATCTTTATCGGGGGTGAGCATCACTACTTGCTGTACCCGTTTGTCGCTTGCAGCAACACGTGCTGCTGAGCCCAGTGCATCGTCGGCTTCAAATTCTTCCATTGCCCACACCACAACACCCATTGCTCGCAGTGCATCTTCCACTAAAGGAATTTGATGCAATATGACGGGCTCCATGCCTTCACTTGTTTTATAGCCGTCGTACAGGTCGTTACGAAAGCTTTCAATGATGTGATCGGATGCAACACCAATATGAGTTGCTCCATCGGCGATGAGTTGCAGTGTTGATGCAAGAACTCCGATAGTGGCGGCAAACGGTGGTGGTGTTGCGTGTTTTGTTGCCTGGCCATAGTGCTGGCGATACAACTCATAGGTTCCGTCAACAAGATGAACTTTCACGCGTCTTTACTCTTTCCGCAAAATTTACAGTGTTGCTGCTGCAACGCGCCTGACATTGACGAGTCGTTCAAGTTCATGATGCGTAATTTTCCAACCTTCGCTGGTGCGCACCAACTTGTCGTTATATGCAGCCCACAAAATAATGAGGTGGTCTGGGTCGGCGGGCAACTCATGCGTAGCTTGTACATAGCTGCGCAAGGTTGCAGTGTCGCCGTCGACGGTTACTTGAATATTGCCAATGAGATGCTGCGTGCGTCCGTATTTATTACGAGCGGCTGTTACCCACGGGCGATACGCGCTCAAACCAACAATTGGCTCTGCTCCAAAACCTGACACCACAACGTCATCGGTAAAGCACGTGCAGTAACGGTCGTAGTCGAGTTGGTCGATGGAATCGGCATAACGGATGATGATGTCGCCAACGGCGAGTCGGTCTTCAAGTTCACTCATGCATGCATCCTAGAAGGTAAACGATGCAGGATTTTCTAGAGTATGAGAGCGAGCAGAGTTCCGGCAACTATGTATGGGCCAAAGGCAATACGGCTCTTGCGCGATACGCGACCCGTGAACAACAAAGCCGCACTCACTACTCCACCAATGAGGAAGATCCCCACCACGCCACTCACCCAAGTACTCCAACTGTTATAGGCAAGGGCAAACCCAATAATGGGAGCTAAGAGCACATCGCCTTTGCCAAAACTTCCTTGAGCTATTGATTTCAACCCAACGAAAAATGCGAAGAGTGCCACTGCACCAACACCTGCCCGCAGAATATTGCCGAGATCCCAATGAACGATTGCATCGAGAGCCAAGAGCGGAACCCCCATCGTGATGATGAGGCCATTGATATAGCGCGGCACACGATGGGTAGCGGCGTCGATGATGCCAATGGCAATGAGGCCACAGCCAATGATGACGAGACCAATAGCAGCGAACCAACGATCTGCCGACTTTGCAAGCAACATGGCAATATCAATCGTGCACAAAACAATTGCACAGCGCTCAGGAATACCCAACTGAAATGCAGAGTGCTGAATGCGTGCAATGTTGCGCTGTGCAGTGAGTACTACCCAAGCGCCGCCAAGCAGGCCCAACAATGCTGCGAAAAGAACCGTGGTCTTATTCCTGCACTAATTCGATGAGTGTGCCAAAGCTGCTCTTCGGATGAATGAATGCAACCGTCGTGCCACGACTACCAGGCCGTGGCGCTTTGTCGAGAGCAATTGCGCCCGCATCGATCATTGCTTGCAATGCAACTGCACAGTTCTCGACGCGATAACCAATGTGGTGCAAGCCTTCGCCACGTTTTTCAATTGATTTTGCAACAGGCGAATTTTCATTTGTTGGTGTAAGCAATTGCACATAGCTTTCTGCAACTTTCAACAGCGCTTCCTCAACTCCATCGCTTTCCACTATTTCGCGGTGTTCTACCTCGGCGCCAAATGCACGGCGGTAGTAGTCGATGGCAGCTTCAAGGTCTTTGACGGCAATTGCTACGTGATCTATTTCGGTTAACAGCATGTCTCTATCGTCTCACGTCACACGCCTGCGCGGCGGAATCGGTTGATATTTTCTTCGCCCACTTTGGCGCGCAATTCGGGGTCATCAATTCCTAAACCCTCTTCAGGGGCCAAGCACAAGATGCCTAATTTGCCTTCGTGCATGTTGTGATGCACCTGAAAAGCGGCTTCTCCTACGTTTTCTAAGGAAAATACCTGCGACATCACAGGGTGAATCATCCCTTTGCTAATGAGCCGGTTGGCTTCCCAGGCTTCGCGATAGTTCGCAAAGTGGCTGCCCACGAGCTTCTTCAGGCGCATCCAAAAATGGCGATTGTCGAACTCAAGCATGAAACCACTCGTAGCTGCACAGGTCACAACGGTGCCGCCGCGCTTCACTACATACATCGATGCACCAAAAGTTGAGCGTCCTGGGTGTTCAAAAACAATGTCGGGGTCTTCGCCAACAAGTGCCCGCACGTCGCTCCCCAAACGGCGCCATTCTTTTTCATTGTGCGAGCCGTCTTCATTGAAGAACTTGTAGTTGGCTGCTTTGCGATCAATAACTGCTTCACAACCCATTTCACGCAAGATCTGTGCCTTGTCTGGTGAACTCACCACACCAACAGGAATGCCGCCGCCGTTCAACACATATTGAACGGCGTACGCACCAATACCACCAGTGGCACCCCAAATGAGAACAACGTCACCCTGTTTCATGCGGGCACCATTGGGCGACACCAACATGCGATAGCTCGTGCTGTTGCACAATGCATTCACCGCTGCTTCTTCCCAAGAGAGATGTGCAGGCTTTGGCATGAGTTGGTTTGCTTTCACCACTGCAAGGTCGGCGAGACCACCAAAGTTTGTTTCATAACCCCAAATGCGTTGGTTGCTTGCCATCATCGAGTCGTTGTGTGCACTTTGATCTTGGTCGTCTACGTGGTTGCAATGCACAGTGACTTTGTCGCCAGGTTTCCATGTGCGCACCGCTGCGCCCACTTTCAGCACAACACCCGATGCATCGCTACCAATTACTTGATAGTCACGATCATGTCGCTTGGCCCATTCACTCTCACGGCCCAATCGTTGCATGGGACCAAAAGTATGAATGGGTTCAAAAATGCTGCTCCACACCGTGTTGAAGTTGATGGAGGAAGCCATGACAGCGACATACACCTCATCGGGTGCAAGCTCTGGTGTGGGCACTTCACCCACGTGAATACTTTTGCGCGGGTCCTTCTCATGTGAATCGAGCCCGGCAAACATCTCGACATCGGCAAGGCGCACATGGGCCCCCCGATACGTTGCAGGGATGGGCAGTGCTGCAATTGCAGCAGAATCGGCCCCCGACAAAATGGCTTTTCGAATCGCTTCCACGATGCGAGGCTACTGAGGAGTAACGGCATCGCCACGCCAACAACCAGTGAAATGGGTAGCCTTTACAACATGTCAGGTTCATACATTGTCGCCGGAGCTCGTACACCAATTGGAAAGCTCAGCGGTGCACTCGCCGGCTTTTCTGCAGCTGAACTCGGAGGCTTCGCCATTGCGGAAGCTCTTGCACGAGCTGGTGTGAAACCAGAAGAAGTAGAACACGTACTCATGGGCCAAGTTCTCATGGCTGGCCAAGGTCAGGTGCCTTCACGCCAAGCCGCTGTGAAAGCGGGAATTCCTATGAGTGTTCCTGCGGTCAACATCAACAAAGTGTGTTTGTCGGGTTTGAACACCATCTATCTTGCCGACCAAATGATTGCTGCCGGAGAAGCCGACATTGTTATTGCTGGCGGTATGGAAAGCATGACCAACGCTCCGTACATTGCTTCCGGAGCACGTAGCGGTTTTCGTTATGGCAACACCGAACTCGCCGATGCCATTATTAAAGACGGCCTCTGGTGTGCATTCGATGCCTGCCTCATGGGCTTAGGTACCGAGCGTTACACAGCAGGTGGCATCGGCCGCCAAGTGCAAGACCAATTTGCCGTACAGAGCAACACGCGCGCAGCAGCAGCAATTGCCGCCGGCAAATTTGCCGATGAAATTGTTCCCATCACCATTCCGCAGCGTAAAGGTGACCCTGTGGTCATTAGTACCGACGAAGGTGTGCGCGGCAATACCACCATGGATTCGCTCGCAACATTAAAACCAGCATTTGAAAAAGATGGTGCCATTACTGCAGGTAACGCTTCACAACTCAGCGACGGTGCAAGTGCTGTTGTGGTGATGAGCAAAAAAGCTGCTGAAGC
>CANFUE010000051.1 GCA_947450115.1 Acidimicrobiaceae bacterium
AGCTAAGGCGCTTTTGGCTCCCGCCGATGTAGAGCCCGATCTTGTTTTGGTACTTGGTCCACCTACTCAGCTACCAACTTCGCTCGTTTGGGAAATGGCATATAGCGAATTGGTGTTTCTCGATATCAGTTGGAATGAATTGAGCGAAGAGCACCTTTTGATGGCAGTCGATGATTACCGTCGACGCAATAGGAGATTCGGAGGAATCGACGCGTGAGTACCCGCCCAGAGCGCGTGTATAGCGATAAGGGCGTTGTCTTACGTACTTACAAGCTCGGAGAATCTGATCGCATCGTGGTCTTGCTGACCGAAGCAAATGGCAAAGTGCGCGCAGTAGCCAAAGGCGTACGGAAAACAAAATCACGTTTTGGTTCTCGGCTCGAACCGTTAAGTCATGTATCGGTGTTGTTGTATCGCGGTCGTGAACTCGACGTGGTGAATCAGGTCGAGCCACTTGAGCCGGCTGGACCACTGCGGAACAATCTCGACAAGATGACACAAGGCATTGCAATGCTCGAAGCTGTTGAGCAACTCACACCCGATCGAGAGCCAGTGCCACACATCTATGCAATGTTGGTAGGGGCTTTGCGAGAACTCGCCCGCAGTGGGTCGTCTCTCGTCGTCGCGGCGTTCTACTGGAAGCTCCTGGCGTCTGAAGGTCTCGCTCCTGAACTATTTGTCTGCGTGTCGTGCGGATCAGAGCTTGAGGAGCAGCAAACGCATTATTCATTCGATATTGAACAAGGCGGCATTCAATGCCGAACTTGCCGCTCGGGGAGAGCCTGTAGTGCAGAGGCGTTACATCTGCTGCGCCTCATTTTGGGGGGTCGGTTAGGGGAGGCACTTGCCCTCGAGGAGTCGCCAGCTGGTCATGAAGTCGGCCATCTGGCCACGCAAGCTGTAGAAAGTCACATAGAACGTCGGCTGCGGGCAGTGGGGATGTTCGAACGGCACGACTAGCCTTTGCTACTTCTATGGCTGCTAAAGATCTCGACCAAATCGTCAACCTATGTAAGCGCCGTGGGTTTGTGTACCCGAGCGCTGAAATCTACGGAGGGTTCCGCTCTTCGTACGATTACGGCCCATTGGGCTCAGTGATGCTGCGTAATGTGAAAGATGCCTGGTTACGCACCATGGTGCAAATGCGTGACGACGTGGTTCTCATTGATGCAGCTATTTTGGGCCCGCCTCAAATGTATGAGGCAAGCGGTCACCTCGCTAACTTCAGTGACCCTCTCATTGACTGCACCGTATGTAAGCGTCGATTCCGTGAAGACCACCTCGAAACACGCGATTGCCCACAAAGCATGAAGGGTTGTGAATTCACGGCGCCGCGCGCATTCAACCTGATGTTCAAAACTCATGCAGGACCCATTGAAGGTTCGGGTGCCGATGTATATATGCGCCCAGAAACTGCGCAAGGCATGTTTGTGAACTTCATGAATGTTTTGCAGACCAGTCGCAAAAAGCCGCCATTTGGTATTGCGCAGGTGGGAAAGAGCTTCAGAAATGAAATCACTCCCGGAAACTTCATCTTCCGTACGCGTGAATTTGAACAAATGGAACTTGAGTTTTTCGTACCACCCGAAGAAGGTCCAAAGTGGTACAAGTATTGGTGCGAAGAGCGTTTGAATTGGTACATCAACTTGGGTATTCCAGCCGAGATGCTGCGCATGCGCCCTCACGAGTCCGATGAACTCTCGCATTATTCTGCGGGTACAAGCGATGTTGAATTCCTCTTCCCATGGGGTTGGGGTGAACTTGAAGGTATTGCGCAGCGCACTAATTTCGACCTCACGCAACATGCTCAGTTCTCTGGGCAAAAACTCGACTACTTCGACCAAACAACTAACGAACGCTATGTGCCTTTTGTTGTAGAGCCAGCTGCAGGCGCCAACCGCACGATGGCAGCATTTTTGCTCGCTGCCTACGACGAAGACATCATCAACGATGAGCCACGTACGGTGTTGCGTTTGCATCCGCGTTTGGCGCCATACAAAGTGGCAATTTTGCCCTTGTCGAAAAAGGACACGCTGACTCCTTTGGCGAAAGAAATCTTTGCAACGTTGTCGGCCCATTACATGGTCGACTACGACGAAACCCAAGCAATTGGTCGCCGTTACCGCCGTCAAGATGAAATTGGAACTCCTTACTGTGTCACGGTCGATTTCGACTCACTCGAAGATGGGGCAGTCACCATTCGTGAGCGCGATACCACCGAGCAAACTCGAGTTCCCATTGCAGATCTCTTGCCAGAATTGCAGCGCAGGCTGAAGTTCTAGCCGTAGTAGTCTTTTCACATCATCGTCAATAAGGGGTAAATATGAGTGCTGGAAAAGTTGCAGTAATTGCAAAAATCACATCGTTGCCAGGAAAGCGCGACGAACTAGCAAAGGCGCTCGATATCGCCTTTGACAATGTCAAGACAGAAGCAGGAACCCTGTACTACATCTTGCATGCAGACAATGCAGACGAAACAGTGTTGTGGATGTACGAGTTGTACACCGGTCAAGAGGCTCTTGAGTCGCATATGGGTTCACAGTGGTTCAAAGAGTGGGGTCCCTCTTTGGCTCCATTCTTGGGTGGGCGTCCTGAACTCATCTTCGTTACACCGCTTGCAGGTAAAGGGCTCTAAAGCCTCTTTCTCAAGTGAAAACGTATCTCGACGCCATATTGGCTTTTCATCGCGAGCGTGCTCGTGTCGATACGCGATCTTTCCCCGACTTGTTCAATTTGGCGTCCCAAGCGTCGCCATGCCGTGGTTTCGCGCAGGCCATTGCACGTGAGTCGCAATCGCGTCTATCTGTTATCGCAGAAATTAAAAGACGTTCCCCCTCTAAGGGCAATCTCAACATTGATGTTGACCCAGCAGTACTTGCGCAGCAGTATGAACAGGGCGGTGCAACGTGTTTATCGGTGTTAACAGATGTCGAGCATTTTGCTGGTTCGCCCGAAGACTTGCGCATCGCCCATCGGTCTGTTGGTCTTCCTGTATTGCGTAAAGACTTCACTGTTGATGTGCGTGATATTTGCGACGCGCGCCTCATGGGTGCTGATGCCGTTCTGTTCATTGCTGCAGCTCTCACTGGTGCTGAAATGGCGAGTTTTCATGAAGTGGCCACGAACCTCGGGCTCGATGTGCTCGTAGAGGTGCACGACGAGCGCGAACTTGAAACTGCCCTTGCTGCCAACGCAACAATGATTGGCGTCAATCAGCGTGATTTAGTCACCTTCCAGGTCGACCACGAGCGCGCAGTACGCATGGGAGGCGTCATTCCCTCAAATGTGGTGCGTGTTGCCGAGTCGGGAGTGCGCGGGCGCGACGATGCCCAAAGCCTGCGAGACGCCGGATACGACGCAGTGTTGGTGGGGGAATCGTTAGTAACAGCCACGAACCCCACGGAATCACTGCAGGTACTACGGTGCACGTAGTACCTTCACATACATGTTCATCAAGATCTGTGGCATTACCAATGAGGACGATGCGCTCTTGTCGGTGGCTCTCGGGGCCGATGCTTTAGGTTTTGTTTTTGCGCCGTCGCCACGACAGGTCACGATGCAAAAGGTGTACGACATCACACGTCGACTTCCGCCAGGAATTTTGACCGTAGGAGTGTTCCGTGACGAACATCCGCGTCGAGTCATTGAAATGGTTCACGAAGCGGGTCTCAAGGGAGCTCAGCTCCATGGGCACGAGACACCTGACGATGTTGTTGAAGTTTCGCGTTCGGTGCGTTGGGTCATTAAGGCAGTTGCAGCTGGTTCAGTAGATGCACGTAACGCCAATCAGTTTGCTACTGAGATTGTGCTGCTCGATGCGCCTCATCCTGGCGCAGGAAAAGTCTTCGATTGGTCACTTGCTGGCGAGCTTGCGGCCGGGCCTCGCGTGTTGCTCGCTGGGGGTCTCACATCAGAGAACGTGAGCGATGCAATTTCTCAGGTGCGTCCATGGGGTGTCGATGTGTCGTCGGGTGTGGAAAGTAAACCTGGAAAGAAAGATGCCCGCAAATTACGCGTATTTATCGCAGCAGCGCGAGAGGCAACCCCAGAGCAATACCGAGGATCTGACGACATGCCTTATGACTGGGAAGATGATGAATAACAGTTAGGCGCTCGTTCTTGTTACCTGCGAGAATAAGGTCATGAGCGTGATGCAAACCCCCGGGGCAGATGGCAGATTTGGGCAATTCGGGGGGCAGTACGTTCCGGAAACTTTGGTGCCTGCGTGTCAAGAGCTCGAAAGAGCTTTCACCGAAGCATGGGACGACGCGTTGTTTCGTGAAGAGTTGAATCATCTGTTGAAGACCTACGCCGGGCGTCCTTCTATTTTGACCGAATGCCATAACTTGGGTCGAGAGCTCGGCATTCGACTGTTCCTGAAGCGCGAAGATTTGAACCACACGGGTTCGCACAAAATCAACAATGTGCTTGGCCAAGCACTGCTCGCTAAGCGCATGGGGAAAAAGCGCATTGTTGCTGAAACTGGTGCAGGGCAACATGGTGTTGCAGCGGCAACCGCAGCGGCGCTCCTCGGTTTGGAGTGCAAGGTGTTCATGGGTGCTGTCGACATGGAACGCCAAGAACTCAACGTGTTTCGCATGCGCCTACTGGGAGCAGAAGTGGTGGCGGCAGAGTCTGGAAGCCGTACGTTGAAAGACGCCGTGAATGAAGCAATGCGCGATTGGGTAGCAACGGTTGAATCAACCCACTACTGCCTCGGCTCGGTGATGGGTCCACACCCGTACCCGTACATGGTGCGCCAGTTTCATCGCGTCATTGGCGATGAAGCGCGTGAACAGTGCCGTGAGGTGCTTGGCGGAGACGACCCCGATGTTGTGGTTGCGTGTGTGGGTGGTGGCAGCAATGCCATCGGAATCTTCTCTGGCTTTGTCGATACGGAAGCCCGGCTCATTGGTGTAGAACCTGCTGGTGGAGCTGCAGTGGGGCGTGGTGTGCCTGGAGTTGTGCACGGTATGAAGAGCTATCTCATGCAAGACGAAGATGGCCAAGTGCAAGAGGCTCATTCCATTAGCGCTGGTCTCGACTATCCAGGTGTAGGCCCAGAGCATTCGTATTTGTCGGAAATTGGGCGCGCCGAATACCCAAGCGTCACCGATGCAGAAGTGATTGATGGCTTCACATTGCTCGCGCGTTCAGAAGGAATCATTCCGGCGCTTGAATGCGCACATGCGTTGGCATGGATCAAACGTGCTGCCCCAGAAATGCAGGGTCAAGTAGTGCTCATGAACCTGTCGGGACGTGGCGACAAAGACGTTGCGCAAATGATGGATGTATTGGGTAGGAAATAATGCCGATGCATTTAGAAACACACCTCAGGGCTCAGCGCTCAGCAGGGAGAAAACTTCTTGTTCCCTACGTAACGGGTGGGCTTTTGAATTGGAAGGAAGCTATTCGTGCTGCAGCGGCCTGTGGTGCCGACGCCATTGAAGTTGGCATTCCTTTTTCCGACCCCGTAATGGATGGGCCGGTCATTCAGGAAGCGTCATTGCGCGCGTTGAAAGATGGTGCAACACCCTTTGGCATTATCCAAGAGATCTCTACTCTCGATATCGACATTCCTATTGCAGTCATGCTCTATTACAACACCGTGTTTCGTGCAGGTCATGAACGGTTCGTTACTTCATTAGTGAAAAATGGAGTGAGTGGTGCAATTATTCCCGACCTTCCCTTGGAAGAAGCAGGCGAGTGGTGCCGCGACGCCGACGCAGCAGGCGTGGAAACCATCATGCTTGCAGCGCCTACAGCACCCGATAGTCGCCTCCCACTTGTCGTCGAACGAGCACGCGGTTTTGTTTACGCAGTAGGGCTTTTGGGTATTACTGGTGAACGCGATTCGTTGGCGTCAACAGCAACAGTGTTGGCTGGCCGTTTGAAGAAAATCACCGATAAGCCAGTACTCATTGGCGTTGGTGTTTCGAATGCGGAACAGGCGTATGAAGCGTGCAAAGTCGCCGACGGCGTCATTCAAGGTGCATCTGTGGTGCGTCGCCTCATGGAGTCGGGTCCCGATGCCGTGGGCGAATACATCGCCGAAGTGCGCGCGGCAATAGATGCCCACTAAGTCATTCCACGGCTAATCTCTCACTATGTTGAAAGTCGGAGACAAAGCCCCTGCCATTGAGTTGCTCGACCAAAATGGAAAAGTAGTTTCGCTCGAAAAAATCGGTAAGAAAAAGGTGTTGGTGTATTTCTATCCCAAGGCCGATACCCCAGGGTGCACAACTCAATCGTGTGGGCTGCGCGATATCAAGGCTGACATTGGTCGTACTGCCATCATCGGAATTAGTCCCGATAAGCCAGAGAAACTTAAAAAGTTCGACGACAAATATGAACTTGGTTTCACATTGCTCTCTGATGTTGAACACACTGTTTCGCTTGCCTACAAAGTGTGGAAAAAGAAGAGCATGTATGGTCGTGAATACATGGGCGTCGAACGCTCTGCATTTCTCATCGATGCCAATGGAATCATTCAAGAGGTTTGGTACAAAATTTCACCGAAAGACACTCCGCTGAATTTGTTGAAAGCTCTCGGTAAATGAGTTTTCCCCGGCCCGATTCTGTCTTGCCGCATCGTCCCCCGTTTCTCTTCATCGATGAAGTGACTGAGCTCGTCGAGGGAGAGTCGGCCGTTGGTACGTGGAGCCTCAGTGGTGACGAGTGGTTCTTCCCAGGACATTTTCCTGGCAGACCAACCCTTCCTGGCGTTCTCATGTGTGAAGCCATTGCGCAACTTGGTGCTTATGTGGTTCTGAGTAATCACAAATACGTAGGGAAATTGCCGCTGTTTGGTGGGCTCGACTCCGCACGTTTCCGTCGGCAGGTGGGTCCAGGAGATCAACTGCGACTCGAAGTAACTTTAGGCAAGATGTCGGCGCGAGCAGGAAAAGGGTCAGGCCGTGCTGTGCTGAACGGAGATGTTGCCTGCGAGTGTGAACTTTTCTTTGTACTGGTCGACGCGTAGTTCTACTGCATTAACGCGGTGGGGCAATAATGACCGAACCGTTATGACCACCAAAGCCGAAGTTGTTCGACATTGTGGGGCCTGGCGTCCATGCGCGCGGTGCACCCATCACTAAATCAATAT
>CANFUE010000052.1 GCA_947450115.1 Acidimicrobiaceae bacterium
AGGTAGTTCCGCCAAATTTGATACTTCGATGGCGTTACCAATTTTTATAAGACACTCAAAGAAGTATTTTTCAACAAATTTATAACTGTAGTCAGGCAGTCCAACTGTCTGACTAAAGTCGCGATTGTTGAATCGCGTTAAAAGATAGAAATTTAAGTTCTCTTTCATTTCATTGCACTTCTTTTTCATTTAGCAGCAGAGCAATGTTCTTGGTGTTGGCATTTGGCAAATGACTCCAACGCCTCCCATCGTTTATCGGGCGGCTCGTATTGATCAACCGACACCGGGACGATTCCACAAATGCTTGTAATAACTGTTCATTGTCATAATCAGATGTAAGCACGACAGGCAAAAACTCGCCGTATAACATATTTCGTATCTGACGTCTCACACTTACTGGAAACGTAGTATCGCGAAGTTCGTCAGTGTCAGAATCATCGCATTTAGGCCCGATGGTCACCCATTGGCGTTCATATTGTTCAAGGTTTGTATCAAATTCTTTTCCGTCAGCTCGTCGTACGAGGATGAGGTCTTGATACTTTTGAAGTGAATCAAATGATGCAGAAAGATCATCAACAAATACGAAATGTATCAATGTTGATCGTGGATCCATCCGATTGAAGAACTGGGTGGCAAATGGGAATACAAACTTCACCAAGTTGCTTGGGCACACTATGAGTAAATTTACATCTTTGTTATTTTCAAGGGCTAGTGAATAAACCTTTAACACCTCGATCCAATTATCAAACATCAAATCAATAGCGCGGAGTTCCATGAGATAGATACGCCCGGATAACTCCAAAGTTGGATCTGAGTGAGCCGATCGGTCTGGCTCGGCATCCAGGGTTGTTGCATTACTAATGGAAACTCTTCTTCTACTCAAACGATGTATTACTTTGGACAACATAAAGCGTCTCTTAGCTATTTTGAATGCTGATATCCCGATTCCAAGCCCGCGGGAATCTACATCGGTATCAATGACATAGCCATAGAAAAATATTTGGTTTGCTGGCGTAGCAATATCAAAATCAAGAATGTACGTATTCAAAGATTTTTTAAGATGAATTTTCCGAGATGAATCACCGATTCGAACCTCAATTTCGCGGCCAATGTTTTTACCGATAGCAAGAATATGCACCGTAAGTTGCAATTTACTCACTACAGATATTGGTAAAACTATCGACGAGGCAACTGACTGCGCCCATGCGCCGTAATCTTGGTTGCCCCAGGATTCCATCGGGAAAAAGCCCGTTGTGTAGATCTTATCTGTTCCTTTGTTGTCGAAATTCCATGAACGATCCTTCTCGTCCCAACTCAGTAATTTGAAAATTTCAAACTTCTGGATTCCGATTCCAAGCCCGCGGGAATCTACATCGGTATCAATGACATAGCCAAAGAAAAATATTTCGTTAACTGGCGTAGCAATATCAAAATCAAGAATGTACGTATTCAAAGATTCTTCAAGACGAATTTTCTGAGATGAATCACCGATTCGAACCTCGATTTCGCGGCCAATGTTTTTACCGATAGCAAGAATGCTTACCGACGTTTGTATTCGCCCACATACTGATAGAGGTATTACGAGTGAAGCCATTTTTGACTCCGCCCAAGCGCCCCAAGTTTCAACAGGATAAAAACCAATTGGCCATATATCGCCGGTAACCATTCCCCCCAAGTCGCAAGAAAATATCTCCCCAGTTCGATCATTGCTTCCAAAACGTTCTATCGCAGTGGCTGGAGGATTCTCTTCTCCGCACCATGGTCCGTCGTTTGTGTTAATGAATGATCTGCAAGGAATCAGCACTCGTTGTTCATTCAAAGTGCCGTGGAAGTCGAGCTCGTTTTTTTCTACATTGGCCAAAAAAGTGAAGACTTGGTATACAGATACTTCTGAAGATGTCATCTCTAACACTAAATTCTTCAAACTTGAACTGGCCACAATAATCCCGTCAAGCTCTTTTATATTTTCGACCCACATCTCTATGGGAAGGGAATACTCTTCCAAATCAGAAACAACCTCGAAAAAAGTGGGCAAAGCTAAGTACAACTCACTATTAACATTTTTAGGTAATTCATGGGGGAAGCAAAAACACACCACAGGTCGCTGTGCTACTTGATCTACAACCGAATCAAGCATTTCCCATAATTCTTTTTCTGATGTCACGAGATCTAAATGTGGTCTGGCTTTCAAAAACATAGGGTATAAAACTTCGAAAAACCCCTGTATTTCTGTTCTCAGTATTGATTCGCCAATCGAGATGTCACTAGGGGGCGTTGGCTTGTAAATAATCATCAGAACCCCCTTTTCGACCACTACAGCAGCGCACCTCAAGTGAGGTAACGTAATTGTAGTATCTTTTTTAAATTCATAGAAGCAGCTACTCAGTACAAACATTGTCGGAAAGTGTCGGCAGTAACTCACTGATGAACTAGGCCGCTGTTGGAGACAAATGGGCTTTTTAAATAAACGCGATAAATCCAACCAGGAAGCTTGGAGTACGAGTGGCTCCAAACTATCTGACGTCGATGATCTACATGACTTAGCAGCTCTCGGCTTAGACCATCTTTCCAAAGTGCAACGGGTTGGTCTCCGAGACGATGTTCTTTCGGGCTTTTATCAAAATGAAACGCATGAGGTCTTCTCGGGGATGAAGTTGAGTCCAGAAGATGTACTTGTAGACGTCGGTTGTGGCTCGGGCGGTGTTCTTGAGTTTTGCTCAAAACATGCTGGGGAAATTATTGCACTTGATATCGATAACGAAGCAATAAGTCGTATTGGGCAAAAGTCGATATTCGCTCAGGCGGGCAATGTTTCATTTCTCAGTGCTTCCGGAGAAGACTTGCCACTTGCTGATGCGGTAGCCACAAAGGTTCTCTGCATTGAAGTACTTGAGCACGTTGATGACCCTCGCAAAGTAATGGACGAGTTATACCGAATTGGGAAACCAAACTGCACCTATCTGATTTCAGTACCTGGGCAGTTTTCCGAAGAGATCATGTCACGTGTTGGTCCGGTGGAAATTTTTCAAAAACCCCATCACATAAGAGTTTTTAGTGAAATAGAAATTCACAAACTCATTACTGATAGCGGTTTTTTAATTGTTTCTAAAGCTAGTGCCGGATTCTTCTCAACATTTTTTATCGCTATGTATTGGATGCAATTTGGTACTCAACCTGGCCAGTCTTTTGAAGCAATTAACCTCGAACTCTCCCATAATGATCCGCTGTTGCGTGATTGGGCTATTGCATGGAACTACCTACTTGACCTCCCAAATGGTCCACAAATCAAAGCTTTTTTGGACAAATTGATTCCGAAATCTCAAGTAATCATTGCTCAAAAATCTAACGAAGTTGAAGGACCTTAAGAATTGAATACTGACGCGAATGCAAATTCAAGGTCACAGTCTCAGCGATACCTAGGTATTGAAGGATTGCGCGGTTTCTGCATTATCTCTGTTTTGGTCTATCACTATTGGCATAGACAATTACCTGCAGGATTTTTAGGTGTTTCGGTTTTTTTCACCATTTCTGGGTTTGTCATCACTGGCGGTCTCATCCACATAACAACTAATTCAGATTCCCCGTTTAATGTCCTTGATTTTTTTGCGCGACGCATCCGGCGACTTTCGCCAGCTGCCAGCATTGTGCTGACCATTACATTGCTCTATTCATTTATTTTTGGCTGGGCGAGCCGGACCATGGCTAACGATGGCTTGGCTGGCTTTTTGCAGTTCTACAACTGGCGGGTCATCGCCATTGGAACCGTCTATGGCCAAGGGTTCCCATCAATATTCGGACACTTTTGGTCATTATCTATAGAGGCACAGTTCTATCTTTTGGTCCCCATAATATTTTTGATTTCAAGACGCAAACGTTCAATTCAAATTGGCTTTTTCGTCACAATTTTTATAGTTGCAGTTATTTGCTCTACAACCTCTTCAAGTTTGACTTTTGTTTACTCATCTTCAGTCACGCGAGTTGCAGAAATATGTTCAGGCTGCCTATTGGCATATGCTTTCCCGGGACTAAAGAATCGAGTTGCTCGTTCCTCAGCTAATTCGCTGCTCAGTGTAATTAGTATCGCAAGTTTTGTTTTTTTGCTCGCACTAATGTTCCGTACTTCAATGCAAACTTCTGCTTACGCCCATGGTGGTCTGATTCTTGTATCCATACTTTCTGTCACACTCATTGCTGGCGCTGCATGTGCAAACTCTGCTGAGTCACTATTTTCGATTCGTCCATTGGTATGGGTCGGACAAATTTCATACAGTTTGTATTTAGTTCATTTTCCTATTCGTATCATTTTAATTTGGAGTGGAATCTGGCCCAGCGCGCAAACTTGGCTGGCAGTGGTCACATCAGTAGCGATTTCCGTTTTGATGTTTAACTACATCGAGAAACCATTTCGTGAAAAACGCTATTCAAAGAATGTAGGAATAGCTCTGGCATCAGTCCTCGTAATTTCTTTTGCCATTATTCAGATAGTAATTCGTGTTGATCCACCTCGGAGTGAAGTCAGTTTCCAATCTCTGCAAAATGAATTATCCAGCATTACGCAATCAAATAAAAATAGTTCATTGGTAGATATTCCAAAAGTGGCAATTTATGGAGATTCCACCGCGGTTGCGATGTCGCTTGGATTTTCCGAACACAATAAGCAATTCAAATTTGTCGGCGGATACGCAAAACTCGGGTGCCCCATTGGGCATGGCGGCTTTCGTCGAGGGTTTGCGGCTACAGGTGACGATGAAACTCAACCCGCTTATCCTGTTGAATCTGTCTGTGACTCAGAAAACTGGGTATCCACTACACAATCGATCGGACCCATTGACTACGGACTTGTTCTCCTCGGTAATTGGGATATCGTTGGCCGGCAAATAGAAGCACTTGGGCCGGACTGGCGAACGATCCAGGACCCCTCCTACCAAAGTTGGTTACAAACCGAAATGGAGGCCGCAGTAGATGCACTCCATATAGCGGGCGTTAAGCGAGTGTTGTGGTTGACCTTGCCAGCAAATTCTGGGCAGCGGCCAAGTGCCCGTCTTGACATATTCAATCGTTTGATTAGGAACACTGCTTCATCTCGCCCCTGGATCACTGTTGTGGACTATGCGACATATATCCAAAGACACGATGAACTAAGACCAGATGGTATTCATTTGAGCCGTGAGACGGCATCCCAATTCGTTGGCAATTGGCTTTCGGATCAAATTGCGATCGTCTCTAAGAACTGACACGCAGTTCGGTATTTCACTTCAACACAATAAGCCTTCGTAGACTTTTTGTTAATAATGCGTTTATGCCTTGTTTTGGTGCGGTGGAAAATCCTGTTGCTGTTTATAGTCAAAGAAGCGGCATTTTTGTCGTTCCACCACCACTTAGAAACAAGGAGAAAAACCTTGATTCAACGTCGTTCAAAGAAATGGTTACCGCTGGTAGCCACCCTCGCACTCGGAGCAGGTCTTGTTGCTTGTGGCAGCGATGCTGCAACCGAAGAGACCGTCGATACTGCAGCCGAAGTCGTCACCGACGACACCGCAGCAGCACCTACCGACACTGCTGCACCGGCAGCCGATGAAACATTCCCCGCTTCGTGGGAATCAAACTTCACTCCTTGGTCAGCTGACGCTGCTCCTGTTGATTGTCGTCCAAAAGAAGGTCCATTGAAGGCTGCATGGGTCTACGTTGGCCCCATTAACGACGGTGGCTGGACCACAGCACATAACAAGGCTCGCGAAGCTGTTCAAGAACAGTTCGGCGACAAAATTGTGACCACTTACAAGGAAAACGTTCCTGAAGGTGACCAGACCGCACAAGTCATCGAAGACCTCATCGCCGATGGCAATACCGTGGTATTCGGTACTTCATTTGGTTTCCAAGATGCATTTGCTGCTGCTGCTGAAAAGCATCCAGATGTGTGCTTCGAATTCGCAACTGGCTACAAGAGCGCACCAAACCTTTCACAGTTCACCGGAGCTGCTGAAGATGCTGCATTCCTCACTGGTATGGCAGCAGGTGCTGCATCGAAGACCGGCAAACTTGGTCTTCTTGCATCGTTCCCTATTCCTGAAGTACTTCGTGGAATCAACGCATGGACCTTGGGTGCACGTGCTGTGAACCCGAAAGCAGAAGTAAGCCTCGTCTGGACAAGCACTTGGTTTGACCCAGCACTCGAGCGCAAAACTGCTGAAGCACTCATTGCTGGTGGCGCCGATGCCATTGGTGTAGTTGCACAAGACTCGCCAGCTTCTGGTGATGCTGCAAAAGCTGCTGGTGTTCCATGGTCGGGTTACGACAGCGACCAAAGCACCAACTACCCAGAAGTGTGGCTCACTGCTGCTACCTACCACTGGTCAACATATGAGCTTCCACGCATTCAAGCCATCCTCGATGGCACATGGGTTGCAGGTAACTACTACGGCGACATGTCTGACGGTCATGTTCGTTTGGCTCCACTCGGACCAATCGTGACCGACGAAACTCGTGCACTCATTGACGCAAAGAAGGCAGAAATTGTTGCCAACTCTGGCGTGATGTTCTCAGGTCCATTGAATGACAACACCGGTAAGGAAATTTATCCTGCTGGCAAGCAAGCAACGTATGAAGAACTCATGGGCATGAACTACCTCGTTGAGGGAATCAAAGGCGAAATTCCCAAGAGTTAATTCTCTTTCATGAAAAGGGGCGGGCCTTTGGGCTCGCCCCTTTTTTTATTGCTTGATTCGCTTTCCTGCCACCCAAATTTGCGAAATATCGTGCGGGCCAGAGAGCCGAACAATTTTTTCAAAGATTCGTTCTTCGCCGTCTACATCGTCATATATGCGTAAACCTGATTCACTTGCGGAAGTGTCAACAACAATGGCGTCGAAATGATTTCCCGCGGCAATGACACCTGCATTGAGCCCCAACATGCGCGCGCCACCAGTTGTTGCCATATAAAAGGCAGC
>CANFUE010000053.1 GCA_947450115.1 Acidimicrobiaceae bacterium
ACACTCGCAGGGCGCGGAAGGCTAGAGATCACACTCATGGTGACGCCGCCATCGACGAGTAAATTCTGACCAGTCATATAAGACGATTGGTCGGATGACAAAAAGACAACAGTGTTCGCAATGTCTTCTGCTGTTCCTAAACGGCCAAGAGGTACTCGCGATTCACGTGCTTCACGCACCACGGGGTCGGCGTAAATGGGGTCGCTCATACCGGCAAGGATGAGCCCTGGTGCAATGGCGTTGACGCGTATACCTAGCGGTCCCCACTCAATTGCCATTTGTTGGGTCATGAGTGCGATGGCCGATTTCGTAGCACCGTAGGCTCCGGCATTAGGGCCAGGTGCCACGCCATTCATGGAAGTGACATTGATGATAGTTCCCTGAATATTTGCATCAATCATTTTTTGAGCAACAGCGCGAGCCATATTAAAAGTGCCAATGAGATTCACATTGACGACAGCAGAAAAGTCACTATGACTCAACGTCAGTAATGGACCAAAGCGCACAATGCCAGCGTTGTTGACGAGGCAGTGCGGAGCATCTCCGAAAGTGCGGAGTGCAGCATCGACGGAATCGGGTTGCGAGATGTCTGCTACAAGTGCAATGGAATGGGGAATTGCAGAAACTGCTTTTGCTACATCGGCTTCATTGGTATCGAGAACTCCAACAACCCAGCCTTCAGCGGCGAGCCGTTGTGCAATGGCGAGCCCAATGCCACGGCCAGCACCAGTGACTATTGCTCGTTTCATATTTTCCCCTCACGTTTCGTTGTACTCTGTCGGCAATGACCCCTGAACAGATGGTGCTTAGTCTATTTACTGCGGTGGAAAGCGGCGATCTTGCGGCAATTGGTGCCCATTTTGCCGAAAATGCCACGTATTGCAACGTTCCTTATGAGCCAGTCGAGGGGAGAAGCGCAATTGTGGAAATGTTTCGACCCATCGTGACGCGCAGCGAGTGCATTGAATGGCAGATTCGCAGTATTGCAACTCGGGAACATCGAGTGCATTGCGAACGGCTTGATTGTTTTTGGATCAAGGGTCAAAAATATTCGGTTCCCTGCCATTGTGTAGTTGAAGTTGACGTGGCCACGCAGAAAATTACTGCTTTTCGTGACTACGTAGACATCGGTAAGTGGCGCGAGACCTTAGGCGACGCACTTACTTCTGATGAATGAGATCCCATTTCAAGAGTTGTGCCGACCACGGTTCAACACGTTCTCCGCGCAGTAGTGCACGTTCAGGAACTTCAGCCAATGTGATTGCTCGTCCTTTTTTGAAAAGATGACGAAAGGAACTTTTGTTTCCCAATACCGCAACATCTTTTTCTGGGTGGCCATCGAGCACCAAGATGTCGGCTTGAGCGCTGGGAGCAATGACGCCTACTTGACCAAATTGCTGAATCGCATGTGCATTGGTATAAGTGGCACACGAAATTGCTTGCAGCGGGGTGAGACCCATGTGCTGTACGAACACTTCCATTTCGCGCGCATGCCAGTTGCCATATGGAGTAATGGAAAAGCCGCTTTCCGAGCCACAGAGCAGCGGTACGCCTGCATCGTATGCCTGGCGCAGTCGTGCCCCAGTGTGTTCCAACTCGCCGGCAAAAGTGGACTGCACGCTTGCGGTTGCGCCTACTTTTGCGCCATATTCAGCCAGGTTTGCGAGGAATGTGAATACAGGCCCAACGGCAGTTTTCTTTTCAATGATTGCTTCGAGTGCTCGCTCGCCAAGAAACGAAGCGTGCCAAATAATGTCTACACCAGCGAGAACAGCGTCAAGCGTTGCTTGGTCGCCGCGGCAATGTGCGGTAACGGGAACTCCGAGGTCGTGGGCAGTATCGCACACTGTTTTTAATTCGTCGCGAGTCCATACTTGGATTTCTCCACTGCGTGCAGGAATGACGCCGGTGACATGAATTTTAATAATGTCGGCGCCGTCTTTAATTTGGCGCCGTACAACGCGCACCATTTCATCGCGGTTATGAACAACTTCGGCGTAACCGGCAGTGCCATGATCGGGAATCATGCGCCCCGCAGTGCCACCCACTGCAGTCATGAGAGCAAATGTGCCCGACTTCATTGAAGGTCCTTCGGTTATTCCGGCGTTAATAGCATCTCGTAAGGCAGGGCCGATATTGAAAATACCGTCTACATCAAGAATGCTGGTCACCCCCGCTTGCAATATTTTCTTTATATTGTGAGCCGCTATGAGGGCAGCAGTTGCAGGTTCACGACGGTGAAAGAGTTCATCGTTGCTGGCGGGTTCCCCCAAGGTCACATGTGTGTGTGCGTCAATAAGACCGGGCATGACGGTGAGGCCAGAGACATCAATTTTCTGAACATCTTTGTGAGACTGAGCAAGAGCATCTGCAGCGGCACCCACCGCCATTATTTTTTCACCTTCAATGAGAACTGATGTATTGAGTTGCGGAGGCGAACCTGTGCCATCAATAACTGCGCCGCCGTGAAGCAAGGTGGAAGTCGACATATAGGTGATGTTAGGTGGCGTAACTCATGGTTGCTATACCTCAGCTGCTTTTCAGGCCGGAATAATAAATTCTGTGAGGCATTCTGGGTTCGCAAGTGCCTCGGTATTGCGAACAGGGCGGCCATTAACAATGTCGGTGACTGCTAGTTCGCTCGTTTTCCCCGAGCGGGTGCGAGGAATATCTGAGACAGGAATGATGAGCGCTGGAACATGGCGTGGCGAAATGAACTGGCGTAAGCGTTGACGTAATGATTGCTCTAGTTCTGGCGTGCATTGGAAGTTGTCGGTCATGCGCAGAAAAAGAACGATGCGGGTGTCGTCATCCCACTCCTGGGCCACGGCTACTGACTCGGCAATTTCGGCAAACGTCTCGACCTGTGAATAAATTTCGGCAGTTCCCATACGTACCCCACCAACATTTAACGTGGCATCAGACCGTCCGTGGATGACAAAGCCATCGTGTGTAGTACGCGAAGCAAAGTCGCCATGAGTCCAAGTGTTTGCGAAACGTGAGAAATATGTGTTGTGGTATTTCTCACCTGACGTATCACCCCAAAAGCCAATTGGCATGGAGGGAAATGCATTACGACACACAAGCTCTCCGGTTCCGGTAGAAAGCTCTTTGCCGTCGTCGTTGTAAATAGAAACATCCATACCCAACATCGGACCTTGAATTTCACCTGCATAAACAGGCCGGGTTGGGTCGCCGCCAACGAAGCATCCGCAGAGGTCTGTGCCTCCGGAAATGGAAGCAAGGTGAGCTTGTGCGGTGAAATGCTCGTACACCCATTCAAAGCCTGCGGCGTTGAGCGGAGACCCAGTGGAACAAATGGTGCGAAGTGCAGGGAAACGATGAGTAACTATCGGCGAAAGTTCGGCCTTGCGACACGAATCAATAAATTTCGCAGAGGTGCCAAAAAGTGTGATTTCTTCTTGTTCGCAAAGGTCGAACAAGGTATTCAGGTTGGGATATGCCGGGTTTCCATCAAAAAGCACAATGTTGGCGCCCGATGCAAGCGCAGAAGTTAACCAGTTCCACATCATCCACCCGCATGTGGTGAAATAAAAAACAGTGTCACCAGGGTGCACATCACAATGCAGTTGCTGCTCTTTGAGGTGTGTGAGAAGAACGCCCGCGGCCTTATGCACTATGCACTTTGGCATCCCAGTTGTTCCTGACGAGTACAAAATGAGACCAGGATGATTGAAAGGGAAGCGTGGCCGCTCAAAAGGAACTTCGCTTCCTGATGCAAGAAACTCGTTCCAACTTTTTGTCAGCGGCAAAGGGTTTTCTTGCGAGCTTGATGTCTCGACATAAATAACATGTTCAAGAGACGGCAAAGCTTCGATAATTTCTTGCAACCTGTCTCTGCAGGAAAAGCTTTTTCCTCCATATGAGTACTCATCTGCGGCAAGTAAAACACGAGGTGTGGTTTGACTGAATCGGTCTACAACTCCCTGCACTCCAAAGTCTGATGACGTTGAGGTGAAGATGGCACCAAGTGCTTGAGTAGCAAGGTACAGAACGATGGTTTCTGGCCTGTTTGGCATCCAGGCCGCCACGCGGTCGCCTGCTTGTACCCCGTATTGGCGAAGTGCATGAGTTGCCCTATTGACATCAGTGTGCAATTGACCCCATGTGATGGAGTGTCGTTTGCCTGTTTCTGAAACGTAAATAATCGCGTCAGCAGTGGCATTGTCGCGTGGTTGCAAAAAGGTATCCACAATATTGAGCAGGGCATGAGGGAAAAATTCAGTTTCTACAATGCTCTCTGAGGGAAAACGAACCGCGGGTTCGCCTGGCGAACCAACGACGCCAGTGGTGTTCCACACAGCTCGCCAGAACTCGTTTGGTTCGTGCAAACTCCATTCCATCGCATCGGTAAATGATGAGAGATGGTGCTGTGCAAAAAACTGGGTGAGCGCAAGGCCTGATTTCCTCTCTTCAGATACTTGCCAAATAGGAGTGCTCATGATGCGAAAGGGTACAACTACTTTGTAAGTGAAGAGAAAGCAGGCAATGAGGTGAGGCCTGCAGTGCGCTCCAGGCTGCTCATCCACACATGTTGTAAAGCAAGACCGTCGCTATGGAGATCATCCACCATCTGAGAAACAAACAAGAGCAATTCGGTGAGTTCTCCGTCGGCACTCGTAGAAGGAATACCAGAAACACTGAGCGGTGTTCCCGAAAAAGCTTCGTATGCCCACTGCAGAGTTTCCATCGCTTGGTCGCGCCAACGTGGTGCCTCAAGTCGTTCACCGCGAGGTGGTAGGTGGGTAAGCGAGAGAGCAATTTCATCGGCACTGCGCAGCAAGCCGTCGAGTTCTCGTTCATAGTGACCAGGCAGCGAGATGCGTCCTCGAGTAATAGCTGATTGCCACACCGTACGTACCTCTGCGTTTGCGCCCGGGTGAGTTGCGTCTAACGAGAGCGCAATTGGGGATCCGTGCAGTAATCGACATGCGTGATTCCATGAATGCAAAACGTTGGTGAATGCATCGGCAAATTTGCCATCGTCGGAAATAAACGGAGCGATGCTTCCAATGCGCCAGCCGTCGTGAACTAGTCCGATAGGTGCTTCAAAAGGCATCCAGCCAGAAACTTGGTTGCCAATCACTTCGGCAACGGTGTCGACATACCGTGGCCACCACTTTTCTGCTGACTTGTTGTCGGAAAATGCGCCTTCGTTTAAAAACCAATGGGGCAGGGTATTTCCGCACAATGTGACCCAGGTTTCTATGCCGGCATCGGCAAATGCAGAAGCGTGACCTTCAAGCAGCTCTAAATTTTTCCCGCTGGGTTTTCCTTGCTCCGGAAATACATCGCTCCACGAAAGACGCCAACGCAGCGAAGTGAGACCGTGTTTTTTCAGCGCGAGCAATTCCGAAAGAAGAATCTCTACGTTCTGCTCTGGAGAAAAAGTGAGGTGGGTTCCAAAAATAGGCACGAGGTGCGTTACATCACAAACGGTGAACGCGTCCACAATTCACCGGTGTCGTTACGGTCGGTGAGAACTGGGTCGCCAGTCACAGAGCACACTTCAACAGGCTCACTAAAGCCGCGCAGCACGAGGGGTTCGTGAGCAACGATACGCACGCCTTCAGGAAGTTCTTCAATTTGATCAGTTGGGATAAGTACTTCGAATGCACCGGCAGCATCGCAGAGCCGCGCCGCAGTGTTGACAGCGGATCCGATGTAGTCGTCGCCCTCAAAGAGCAGTGCATAACCCGTAGCAAGTCCAATGCGCAGTGTGAGCGGTGCACAAGCCGTTGCCGACCGGCGCTGGAGCTCCATGGAAAAGACGATGGCATCAGACTGCTCCATGGCAACAATCATGAGACCGTCTCCGAGCCACTTTGCTATACGCACACCGCGCTCTGAGGCCACATCGCGCGCCACAGACCGAAAGGCAGCCAAAAGGCGCCCTGCGGCGTCGTCCCCTTGGGTTTCCGTGAAATGCGTGAAACCAGAAAGGTCGACGAAAATGAAAGTACGTGGCACGCGCATGCACCCCCTAGGTTAGGCGAACTAGGTTGGTTTCATGACCACACGGTTCACCTATTCCCGCTGGGATGGCACTCAAAAGGGCTTTGAGGTCGATGCCGAGTCGCTTCTGGAAGCGGTCACCGACGATCTCTTGTACCACGGAGACGTCAATAGCGCCTTGAGGCGGCTCATGCAGCAGGGCCTCACCGACCGCAATGGCGAGCGTATTGAGGGCATGCGCGACATGATGAACAAAATTCGTGAGCGTCGTGAAGAACTTTTAGAGCGTTCCGATCTGGGTGGCGTGTATAGCGAAATTTCCGATGCGCTCGACGACATCATCGACGAAGAACGTCACAAACTCGATCAAAATGTGGCCGATGCGCAGGCGAGTGGCGATGAGCGTCGTCTCGATACAGCACAGCAGTCTGCTGTGGAGCACCACCTTGAACTTGAAATGTTGCCCCAAGATCTTGCGGGCAAGGTGAAGAGTCTGCAAAATTACGATTTTCAGTCGAATGAAGCCGCTGAACGTTTTGAAGAACTCATGGAAAAACTTCGTGAGCAACTCATGCAGCAATATGTCGATCAGATGAGCGGCGAAATGCAAAATATGTCGCCAGAAGATCTACAGCGCACAAAAGACATGATGGCTGCGTTGAATGACATGCTCGATAAGCGTGAGCAAGGCGAAGACCCGCAATTTGAAAAGTTCATGAATGAGTTCGGAGATTTCTTTCCCGAGAATCCGCAAACACTCGATGAGTTATTAGAAATTATGGCCCAACGCATGGCGGCAATGCAGGCGATGATGAATTCCATGACCCCCGAGCAGCGAGCACAAATGCAACA
>CANFUE010000054.1 GCA_947450115.1 Acidimicrobiaceae bacterium
GAAGGTGTGCGCGGCAATACCACCATGGATTCGCTCGCAACATTAAAACCAGCATTTGAAAAAGATGGTGCCATTACTGCAGGTAACGCTTCACAACTCAGCGACGGTGCAAGTGCTGTTGTGGTGATGAGCAAAAAAGCTGCTGAAGCGCGCGGCGTGAAACCGCTCGGCGAAGTGGTGTCATACGGAATGGTTGCCGGCCCCGACAATGCATCGCTTTTGCATCAGCCCAGTAATGCCATCTTGAAGGCATTGGGTCGCGCTGGTCTCAAGGTGTCCGACATCAACCTTTTTGAAATTAACGAAGCATTTGCCGCAGTGGGTATTGCTTCAATGAAAGAACTTGGCATCAGCGACAGCATCGTCAATGTGAATGGCGGCGCTATTGCTTTGGGTCACCCCATCGGCATGAGTGGAAACCGCTTAGCACTCACCGTCTTGCACGAGCTACGCCGTCGTGGCGGTGGCCTTGGTGCTGTGTCGCTTTGTGGCGGCGGCGGACAAGGTGATGCGCTCGTTGTCCGCTCGCTCTAAGCAATTCTTTCTCTTCCTTCTTGCTGCCATTGTTATTGGCGCACTAGGTGGCGTGGTCTCGGCTGCCTTTCTGAGTTCACTCAATTGGGCAACCACCACCCGCATCAATAACGAGTGGTTGATTTTCCTTTTGCCAATTGCTGGTGGAATAGTTGGTTTCATTTATTACAAGTGGGGCAACCCCATTACTGGGGGCACCAGCTTGGTGCTCGATGCCATTCATGTTCCTGGTGCAGAAGTTCCTGCCCGCATGGCACCAATGATTTGGGTTGGAACTGTTACCTCGCACCTTGTTGGCGCATCGGTAGGTCGCGAAGGTGCCATTGTGCAAATCATTGCCAGCGTCACCGATGCAGTTGCTCGCGCTCGTTCGGTAAGTGACAGTACACGACGAGTTGTTTTGGTCATTGCCGTAGCAGCTGGGTTTGGTGGACTCTTTGGGGTTCCCATTGCAGGAGCATTTTTCGGTCTTGAAATTCAACGCAATACGAAGCTGCACAAATCTGCCGTACTCCCGGCATTTGTTGCAAGTGCCGTTGCTTTTTTCACAGTGGAAGCATGCGGTGTGAAACACTTCGCAACGCCCAATGTTGAAAGTCTGCACTTAGGCTGGTCGGTCTTCTGGCGCTGTCTGGTTGCATCGTGTGTGTTTGCACTCATCGCCATTGCATACATCCAACTTGAACATCGCATTAAAAATGTCATGGCGCAAATCATTAAATTTCCCCCGCTGCGTCCCGTCATTGGTGGCTTCATTATTTTGATTCTCGTAGCAACTTCTGCCACACGGGCATACCTCGGCATCTCAATACCTCTCTTAGAAGGCGCGCTCACTGGCGCTATTGGACTGGCAGCGCTTGCATGTTTGTGGAAACTTCTCTTCACCGCAGTGTCGCTGGGAACTGGCTTTGTTGGCGGAGAAGTATTCCCGCTTTTCATTATCGGAGCACTCACTGGCGCTCAATTTGCTCGAGTGACCCACGCATCAATTCCACTTTTTGCAGCGCTTGGCCTCATTGCGGTTTTTGCCGCTGCATCGAATACACCACTCACCTGCATTGTGATTGGCATTGAACTATTCGGGTGGACTGCACTTCCTGCATATTGCATCGTGTGCATCTTGGCTTACGCACTGAGTGGTAAACACACTATTTATAAGCCATCACCCATTGCCAAAAATTTAGTCGTGTAAAAGCTGGCGGCCTTCAATGGCGCGGCCCAACGTGAGCTCGTCTGCATATTCCAGATCGCCGCCCACAGGAAGCCCGCTAGCAATACGGGTTACTTTCACCGCAAGAGTTTTCATGGTGCGCGCTAAATACATGGCTGTTACGTCGCCTTCAACGGTGGGGTTGGTGCACACAATTATTTCTTGCACATTTTCAGGAATGAGACGGCTCAGTAGTTCACGAATTTTCAACTGCTCGGGGCCAATACCTTCCATCGGGTGAATAGCGCCTTGCAATACGTGATAGCGACCGCGAAAGGCCCCTGTTTTTTCAATAGCCACCACATCGCGCGAATCTTCCACCACACACAACACCGATGAGTCGCGACGCTGGTCTTCACAAATGGGGCACAAATTATTTTCTGCAATGTTGAAACAGATATCGCAGAACCGCGCTTTTTCCTTTGCATCGATAATGGAATGTGCGAGTCGACGCACATCGTCGCTGGGCGTTTTCAATAAATGAAACGCAATGCGTTGCGCAGACTTTGGCCCCACTCCTGGTAGCCGGCCTAATTCATCGATGAGTGCCTGAACTGGCGGTGTGTATGCACTCACTTATTTTTTACCTTCGTTCACAACACGAGTGCCAGGAAATGCCTTCGTGATTTGATCGAGTGGAGATTCAACTGGAACAAGCGGAGCATCGACTAATTCACTTGGGTCAATATCGTCGTGCGGAACTTCATCGGTTTCAGGTACTGGTTTACGTGCCTTTGCTAAACGATCGGTGGGATCTTTCGCGGTTCCCTCGCTCACGCCGAGTGTGACGTTGATAGCAACACCCATTGCCGCCGCGTATGCACTTGCTACAACAGCCAAGTGATCGGCACAACGATCTTTATGCACAGCATTTGGTGCATTCAACGTCACAGCATCAACTGAAGAGACTCCAACAACACACGGGCTATATAACGCACGCACTAAAGGCTTGAGCGACGCCAAAACACTTGGCCACATTTCACCAACAGTGCCCACTGGTTTGGCTGGGGCGGGAGTATTGGTGACAACAGTGGCAGCAGGTGCAACAGGAGCTTGTGGTCGCGCAATGGGGCCGGTGTTGCCTGTACTTTGCCGCACGGCTCCACCCAGTTTTGCTCGGCCTGTTGTGGGGTCTACAGGTTGAGGGGTAGAAGCTACATGCGTTGGGGCAACTCCACCGCGTTCCACTTGTTTTTCCAAGCGTTCAATACGCGCCAACAAACCAGATACGTCGGTTGATTCAGCAACATGTGAAATACGTACGAGCGCTACTTCTAAGAGAAGCCGTGCATCGGGTGCACGCCGCATTTCTACCAACATGTCGCCGAGTACTTCCATAGAACGCACGATGGTGCCGTTGCCCATGCGTTGTGCCCACTGAGCTACGTAGTCGATGCGCTCTGCAGGAAGTTGCACAAGTTCTGGCGCCATTTGTGAAAGAAATCCGTCACGCAAATAACGAATAAGTTCTTCAGACAACGAACGTGGATCGCGACCTTGCTGAACTGCATACGCAATTGCAGCAAGTGAACGTGCTGGATCGTTTTCAATAATTGCTTCAATGAATTCGTCGAGGTTGACGGAATGGTCGGCTTCGCCACCGCTTGCTGCAACAAGTTCAAGTGCCGACAAGGTGTCGCGCGCGCTTCCTCCACCTTGCACGAGTACTTGTGCAATAGCTTCTGGGGTAACAGACAGACCGGCATCGCCAATAACAAACTTGACATGTTCTTCAAGGTCGTGCATTGGCAAGAGGTGAAACTGCAAGTGTTGTGTGCGACTGCGAATAGTTTCACTTACTTTTTGCGGGTCGGTTGTTGCTAAAACAAAAACCACATGACTCGGTGGTTCCTCTAATGTTTTTAAAAGTGCTGCTTCTGCACCTTTTGACAACATGTGCACTTCGTCGAGAATAAAAACACGATGACGACCTGGGTTGCCGAGCGCTGCGTGGTCGATGAGCTCACGAATGTCGTCGACGCCGTTGTTGCTCGCCGCATCTAGCTCAATGACGTCGTAACTCGTTCCCGCTTCCACTGCAATACAAGACGGACACGTGCAACATGGTTCGCCTTCGATGGGTGCCTCACAGTTGAGCACTTTTGCCAAAATACGGGCCGTTGAAGTTTTGCCCGTTCCACGTGGCCCCGAAAAGAGGTATGCCTGACCCTCGCGCTCATTGATGACCGCATTACGCAAGGCGCGCACCACATGGTCTTGCCCGCGCAACTCGCTAAAGCGCCGCGGCCGGTAACGTCGATAGAGCGATTGAACGGCCATTTCACAGAGCCTACCGAGTAGGTGATATGGCCCTTGGCCTTCCATTGGCTACCGTCTAGAGGTCATGGGTCGTTTTTTGAGGAAGATCATCATCGCGGGGGGCCTCCTCACTGCCGCTGCTTGCCTCTTTTCTCCGAGCATTTCCCATGCGGCGGGCGATAACACCTTGTCGTCGTCGAATCCCGCACCGAGCGAGGTGGTGTCGGTTGCCCCCACACAGTTGCAACTAGTCTTTGCCAACGCGTTTGTGAACCCCAAAGATGTTGAACAAATGGGTATTTCCCTCGTTTGCAACGGAAACATTGTCAACCTTGGCGCTGCTCAACTCGGCGCCGACGTGAAAACAGTGAGTACACCACTCACTCAAGTCCCTTCGGCAGGTACCTGCACGGTGAGTTGGGCTCTTCCCGACGGGAGCAGCGGTGCCTACAACTTCACTTCTGCAATCGCACTGCCCACCACCACCACCACAAGTACTCCAGGAAGCGCAACTCCCGTCACGGTTGTTCCTGGCACATCGACACCCACACCTTCGTCGTGGCCACGAGTGGGCGGGCCACTCGGCCTCTTTCGCACATTGTCGTACGTGCTCATCGGAACATTGTTTGGCTCATTTGCGCTCATCCTTTTCGCCTGGCCAGAAGGTGTTGAATACCCCGTCTGCAAACGTTTTTTGCGTATCACTTGGATCTTTGCAGCGCTCGTTACCTTCGCGGTATTGGTATTCACCACCGCCCAACTCACAGGTAAAGGCGTTACCTCTTCACTGAGTCCGAATGCATGGCGTGAACTCACGCAGTCGCTTCCTGGCTGGGGAATTGTGCTGCGCTGCGTTTTTGTCGGCATCGTCGGACTCGTTGCGTGGAACCCTGAGCGCATTCTTGACCCGGGAACACAAGGCCTCAGCATTGGCTCGCTCGTCATGATGTGTGCAGTCTTTGGAATCGACCGCACTGGTGGACGCATCACCGTGCTGGGTTATCTCAATGCGAGCGTGCACATGCTTGCTGTTTCACTCTGGTTCGGCGGACTCGTGCTCTTAGTGCGTGTCGTACTCATTGGCTCAGGTGACTCTGACCTCGTACAAGCAGTGCGAGGTTTCGGCCGGCTCGCGCCACGGGCCATTGCTGTTGTTGTACTCACCGGCATCGTCAGCACTTATCGCTACGACGGTTTCACTTTGCTTTCCCATGCACATGGCCGCATCTTGCTTTTCAAATTGGTTGTCGTGGGATTCATGATCTACGCCATGTTCACCACGCGGTTCTTCATCGGGTCGCGACTCGCTCGCGCTTCTACTCTCGAGATCCGCACAGCGGCGCACCTGCGTCGTGCGGTGGGCTCACAAGCAGTTGCCGGCGTTGTTGTTCTTGGCCTCACCGCATGGATGATGTCCACCACCCCTGTGTATTTTGAAACGAAAGCGGCAAGTGGCGGGCCGGTGTATGCCTATGTACAAGACCTGCACAACGACCGTTTCCATGTGCGCTTCTCGGTGAGCCCCGCCACCTTGGGGCCAAACCAAGTGCTCATCGAGCTCTTTGAGCCACAACGCATCCAAGAGTTCACGGTGCGCATGACCCCTAAAGCCGACGGCTACGACGGCTATCTCATTCATGTCCCTCTCACCCGCCGCGGGGCAGCACTTTTGGGAGCCAACGGAGAATTTTCACTCAAAGCCCCTGGCGACTGGACCATTGAAATCAATGGCACCAGCACCACGGGCGACCTTGCCCCGTTGGCAGCCACCCTCACCGTTGGCGACCCAGCTACCACCACCACCGTTGCCACCAGTTCCACCTTGCCCGGCGCCACCACCTCGAGCAGCGCTCCCATTGCCTCCATTGCCCCTGTGACAACGGTTACAACGACCACCACAACCCCCGCCCCTGCGCCAGCCGGTTAAACCAACGGGGTGGGCGAACCACCGCCACGCCAACTAGCGTCTGTCGCGTGAGTGACAACCCGATGACCGCCAAAATTGAAGACCTCCGCGAGCGCAAAGAGGCCGCCTACAACGCCGGCTCCCCTCGCTCTGTTGAGCGCCAGCACGAAAAAGGAAAGATGCTTGCTCGTGAGCGCATCGACTACTTCCTCGACCCAGGCAGCTTTCAAGAACTCGACCTTCTTGCTCGTCACCGTGCACATGCTGCTGGTTTAGAAGAGCGTCCTTATACCGACGGTGTTATTACCGGTTGGGGAACAGTTGAAGGCCGCAAGGTGTTTGTCTTCTCACAAGACTTCACCGTTTTCGGTGGAGCACTTGGTGAAGTGTTCGCGGAAAAAATCCACAAGCTCATGGACCTCGCTTTGAAAGTTGGAGCGCCCGTTGTTGGTTTGAACGACGGTGCAGGTGCTCGTATTCAAGAAGGCGTTGTTTCACTTGCCAGCTACGGCGGCATTTTCTATCGCAACGTTTTGTCGTCGGGTGTTGTTCCACAAATTTCTGTCATCCTTGGCCCATGCGCTGGTGGTGCTGTGTATTCGCCAGCAATGACCGACTTCATCTTCATGGTGCGCGAAACAAGCCACATGTTCATTACTGGTCCAGACGTTGTGAAAACCGTTACTGGTGAAGATGTAACTCTTGAACAACTTGGTGGCGCAATGAGCCACGCCTCAAAGAGCGGTGTTGCTACTTTCGTTTCCACCGATGAAAAAGCATGTCTCGACGATGTGCGCTACTTGTTGTCATTCCTTCCACAAAACAACTTGGAAGA
>CANFUE010000055.1 GCA_947450115.1 Acidimicrobiaceae bacterium
GCATTCGGCAAGCCCATCATTATGAACCAGGCCATTGCGTTCAAGCTTGCCAATATGGCAACACAAATCGATGCGGCTCGTCTGCTCATTTGGCGTGCAGCATGGCTCTCCAAAAATGGTGGCTTCAAAAATGCAGAAGGCTCCATGAGCAAGTTCTATGCATCAGAGATGTCGGTGAAAGTAACCGAGGAAGCCATCCAGATTCTTGGTGGTTATGGCTACACCCGTGAGTACCACGTAGAGCGCATGCATCGTGACGCAAAGATTCACACCATCTTTGAAGGCACTTCAGAGATTCAGCAGCTCGTGATTGCCCGTGCAATCTCCGGCTTGCGTGTTGAGTGATATCAATTTGAGAAAGAGATAGAACTTGGGGGCTGTGAATCATGAAAATTGCATTAGTTGGTGGGGGAATCGGCGGACTTACTGCTGCTCTTGCGCTCTCTCAGAGTTCTCATGAGGTCACCGTTTTTGAACGTTCTGCAGGAATCAGAGAAATTGGCGCAGGTGTTCAAATCAGCCCCAATGCTTCTCGTCTTTTGCATTCGCTCGGCCTCGGCCAGGCATTTTCAGAAATTGCGGTATATCCAGAACGAGTGATATTTCGGCGTTGGGAAGATGACTCCATCCTTCGCTCAACAGATCTTGACGAAAGTTTTGTATCGCAACATCAAGTGCCATTAGCAAACGTTGCACGTAATGATTTAGTTGAAATCCTTGGGCATGCGGTAGCACAAACCAAAAATGTGACATTGAAATTTTCCACTCATGTTGTTGGGGTTGAGCCAGGCGACTCATCCTCGGTCGTCCGATTTTCCGATGGCACAGCTCAGTCCTTCGACGTCGTCGTCGGCGCCGATGGAATTCACTCCGTTGTTCGCCCTTGTGTCGGTGGTCTAGACAAGCCACGCTTTAGTGGCTCTGCCGCGTATCGCGCCTTGGTGCCGCGCAAGTTTGTGGAAGATCTACCTGTTGATGTCACCAACCGTATGGGCCCCGACCGACACGTGGTGAGTTATTTCATTGGGCGCAATCGCAGCCACCTCAACCTTGTCTGCATTTCGCCTGAAGATTCTTGGGAAACCGAATCATGGACAGAGCAGGGAACAGTTGAAGATCTATATGCGCGATTTGAAGGTTGGTCACCTGAATTTCTCTCACTACTTTCTCGAGTCGAAGAGCCAGTTTTCCGCTGGGCCTTATATGACCGCGAACCACTTGACCAGTGGGGAATCGGAACAACCACATTGCTCGGCGATGCGTGCCACCCCATGCTCCCCTTTATGGCACAAGGTTCGTGTCAAGCAATTGAAGACGCAGTGGTGCTCGCACGTTGTCTCAGTGATGCGGACTTGAGCGATGCAGCACTTGCCCTTCGTCGATATGAAAATGCACGCCAAGGTCGTACGGCACAAGTGCAAACATCATCGTTGGCGAATCGTGATCTCTTCCACATGGTGGATGGTCAAGAACAAAAAGATCGAGATTTATTTTTCACTCTTGTGCCACCAGGAATGTCAATTCTTGATTGGGTATACGAATACGACGCACTGACCGTTCCTGTTTGAGGTGCTTCTCAGGAGTGTTTCGCTCTGATTAACGTTTTCCGGTGCGCTGATACAAACGTGTTGCAATGGGCGCGAAAATAACAATTAAGAGAATTGCCCACCCGAGCGAGTACAACATTGCGTTCTGCAGTGGCCATGCAGTGGGATCTGGCGTTTCAGCGGGCAGGTTCCCAAAGCGAACACGAACCGCATGAGTCAATGTTGACACCGGGTTCCATTCGGCGATGGTTTTTAACACTCCCGGCAAACTGTCGGAAGGAACAAAAGTATTCGCAATAAAAGTAAGTGGGAAGAGCACTATAAAGGTGGCGTTGTTCACTACTTCTGGCGTCGGAACCATCAGTCCGAGACACGCCATCACCCAAGAAAATGAATACGAGAAGAAGAGCAGTAACGCATAGGCAACGACAGCATCGAGTACTGAACCGCGTATACGCCAGCCCACTGCGAATCCGGCTAACGACATGATGATGATGGACAATGAGTTGTAGACCACGTCACTCGCGGTGCGCCCCGCAACAACGGCGGAACGTGACATTGGTAGTGATCTGAATCTGTTGATGAGACCTTTTTGCACGTCTTCGGCCAACCCCGACGCGGTGAATGTAGAACCAAAAACCACCGTTTGAGCAAAGATGCCGGCGATGAGGAACTCGCGATAGTTACCTCCGGGAATGTCAATTGAACCGCCAAACACGTAAGCAAAAAGCAGAACGAACATGAGTGGCTGAACGATGACAAAGACCATTACCTCGGGCACACGCCCGATGCGAATCATGTTTCGTCGGGCAATTGTCGTTGCATCACGAATCATTTTGATCATGGCTGCTCCTCCAGCGGCTTGTGCCCGGTGAGTTCCATGAAAACGTCGTCAAGTGTTGGTCGCCGTAATGCGATGTCTGCGATCTCGACGTTCTGTGCCGAGAGTTCCGCCATCACCGAGCCAAGGGCCTCAACACCTTTGGCAACAGGAATGGAAATGAGCGCATCTTGTTCGTCAATACGAACGGCTCCAATCGCGAAAGATCGCAAGATTGCCTCAACGCGAGGAAGGTCGCCCAGCAGTGCAAGGTGAATATCGAGATGCTCGCCCCCAATACGTCGCTTCAATTCTTGTGAGGTGCCGCGAGCGATGGCACGCCCATGGTCAATGACCACAATTTCATGAGCTAATTGATCTGCTTCTTCAAGGTATTGCGTTGTGAGAATCACCGTTGTGCCAGCTTCAACACGTTCACGTATTACATCCCAAAGTTCGTTGCGACTTCTCGGGTCGAGACCCGTAGTTGGCTCATCGAGAAAAAGTACGGGAGGGTCGGCCAATAACGCACCCGCCAAGTCGATACGTCGCCGCATGCCCCCTGAGAATGTCTTGAGCGGTCGATTGGCGGCTTCGCTTAATCGGAATCGTTCGATGAGTTCGTTCGCCTTCTGTTTGGCAGCCCGGCGACGCATGCCGTAGAGACATCCGATCATTTCAAGGTTCTCTATTGCAGTGAGATGTTCATCGACAGCGGCGTATTGCCCAGACAAACCAATGAGCGACCTCACGCGTTGAGGCTCTTTAATAACATCAACACCAGCGACCCTGGCCGTTCCGGCATCGGGTGCAGTGAGCGTAGTGAGAATGGAAACTGCAGTGGTCTTGCCCGCGCCATTCGGACCTAATAGACCGAGAACGGAACCAGTGGGAACAGAGAGATCGAGACCGTCGAGTGCTACAACGTCGCCGTAATGCTTGGTGAGCCCACTCGCTTCAACTGCAAAATCTCCCGTGTAGGTGTTTCTCAATGCGTCGGTCACGGTGCAAGCCTATGGTGCTTGCTCATTGAAATCATTGAGGCATCGATGCAGTCGCTAGACGCGCAACATGTGAAATGAGCGCGTTGACATCGGCGATGCCTTCGAGTTTTATTTCTAGTGGGCCATCGAGGAGCAAGGTCGCAAGCCCATGGCCAACTGACCATATGAATGCAGTATGAGTTTTGATGTCGTCGTCGGTGGCGTTGTTACCGAGTGCTGAGGTGACGGCTTCGAGCAAAAGATTGAATGCACGGTCGGCTTGAAAAACTGCGCTTGGGTAGTTCTGTAAATCACACAAGTCATTACGCATCATCACACGGAAGTGCCCGGCATGTTCGAGCGCAAAACGTACGTAGGTTTCGCACATCCCTGTGATTCCCTTGTTGTGGCTATTGATTAGCGCAGCAGAAAGTTTGGAAAAACCCTCTTCGGCAATTGCGGCAAAAATTCCTGCTCGGTCGCCAAAGTGGTGATACGGAGCTTGATGAGACACGCCAGCATCGCGGGCAACTTTTCGGAGCGAAATGGCATCGGGCCCTTCGTCGCGGGAAATAGCAACAGCAACATCTAAGACAACTCTGCGGAGGGGGTCAGAAGTAGCTACAGACATGACTTGACACTATCTAGTTTTCATACTAGACATTGTCAAGTATGAACATTCATCCGAACCCACAGGTCCAGTCCCGCCGTTGGCTCATTTTGCCGGTGCTGTGTATCAGCCTCTTCATGGTGGTCGTCGACAACCTCATTATCAACGTTGCACTGCCCACCTTGTCGCGTGAACTCGGCGCATCGACAAGTGGTTTGCAGTGGATTGTCGATTCATACGCATTGGTATTTGCGTGTTTACTACTGGCCTTTGGTGCACTTGGCGACAGGCTTGGACGCAAGGGTCTCATCCAATTCGGCATGGTGGCATTTGTAGGTTGCTCGGTGTGGGCGTCGTTTGCACAGTCCACTTCATCGCTCATTATTGCGCGAGGGGCAATGGGCGTTGGCGCTGCAGCGATCTTCCCCGCAACACTTGCCATCATCATCGACATCTTCCGTGACCCAGTGGAAAGAGCTAAAGCAATTGGCGTGTGGTCGGCGGTATCGGGAATGGCAGTTGCATTCGGACCAATTTCGGGCGGACTGCTCTTGGAACACTTCTACTGGGGTTCCGTATTTCTCATTAACTTGCCCTTTGGAATTCTTGCGCTGGTGTTGGGTGCAATTCTTATTCCTTCGTCGAAAGACCCCAACCCGCGTGGTGTTGATTTCCCCGGATTCATTTTGTCGATCGCCATGGTGGGCTTGCTGGTGTACACCGTTATTGAAGGTCCACATCGTGGCTGGCTCAGCCTAATCACGCTCATTTCTTTTGCGCTGACTGCAGTTTTACTAACAATCTTTGTTCGTTACGAGTTAGCTGCAAAAGAACCATTGCTTGATGTGCGTGTATTTCGTAATGCGCGAGTATCTGCAGCAACAGGGTCTATCGGTATTGCATTTTTCGTACTCTTCGGATTCATCTTTCTTGTCACGCAGTATTTTCAATTCGTACGTGGCTACAGCACATTGTCGTCTGGCGTGCACACCTTGCCGTTCGCATTTGGTGCAGGTATCACCGCGCCGATTGCAGCGCGGTTGGCACTGAAATTTGGGACGAAAAGAGTGGTGTCAATGGGTCTGACCAATATGGGTATTGGGCTGACAATCATGGGTTTTTGTGGAGCACAAGCTGCATATTGGGGCCCAGTAGTTATCGGTATGTTGTTCCTTGCCAGTGGTCTAGGTCTCGTTACCTCGCCATCGACCGATGCAGTGATGGGTGAATTACCTGCAGAACGAGCTGGTGTTGGCTCGGCGATCAACGATGTCAGCAGAGAAGTAGGTGGCACATTAGGAGTTGCCATTAGCGGCTCGGTTTTTGCTTCTCTATACGGGCCAAAACTTGGTGAACTCATCAGCAACTTCAACATGCCAAATGAAGCCGTGGCTATAGCAAAAGAATCAGCAGGAGCTGGTTTTGTTGTTGCATCCAAAGCACCGACGGCTGAAGCCGGCGAGGCAATTCGTGGTGCTGTGAGCGAAGCATTTATGCATGGTTTTCATGCAGCAACTTTCACCGGAGCGGCAGTAGCATTCGTAGGCGCTATGTGCGCTTTGAAGTTCTTGCCTTCACGTCGCCAACACGATTAAGTAGCCATGACTTGCTGCTTAGTTGAAAATCTGTTCAATATGCTGGTCGGGTCGCACAACTAGTGCCTGGTGCGGCAACAGTTGAAGAGTGGAAACCCACCAATTGTCAGGGTCTGTCACTTCGGTTTCCATGCGAACATCACAATGTTCTCCCGAATATTGCGCCCCACCTATCACAA
>CANFUE010000056.1 GCA_947450115.1 Acidimicrobiaceae bacterium
ATGAAGTGAAACCAACGCTGCACTTTGCCTACATGGAAAACGAGGTCGCCCACGTTCCACCCTGGGCAACTGGCCACAGGTGCATTGAACCCACTGGCCTGTGCTGCAGAAATGAAGCGCGCATTTTCCGCAGCGAACGTTGCCAAATAGTCGGCACCAGTGAGTTGCTCGTAGCTCACAATGAGTTACTTCAAGAGTGCAGAGAGTTCACGCCACCCTGCCATGGGCAATTCAAGTGGGTCGTGAGTGAGAACCTGCACACATACGTGGTTTGCGCCAGCGTCGTGATGCTCTTTAATACGCGCAGCAATTTTGTCGAGCGTTCCCCATGTGACAATTTCATCAACAAGTTTGTCTGACTGATTCGTCACGTCGTCTTGTGTGAAACCTAAACGCATGAGGTTGTTGGCGTAGTTCGGCAAACGGGTATACGTGCTCATAAATTTACGTGCGGTCGCACGCGCTTTGTCTTTGTCGGTTTCAAAAATGACGGCAATTTCTGGAGCAATGAGTGGTTTTGCACCCAGCAATGCGCGAGCTTCAGCGGTGTGCTGAGGTGTAGTGAAATACGGGTGTGCACCCACACCACGCTCAGCAGACAACTGCAACATCTTTGGCCCGAGCGCACCAATCATGCGATACATCGGGCCTTGTGGTGCTGCGCCGGCATAGGGCGACTTGTCCATCACGTCGAGATACTCCACCATGTTGGAATAAGGCTTGTCGTAGCTGAGCTTGTGCAACTTGGTCACCATGTGTGAATGACTCACGCCAAGAGCAAGAACAAACCTGCCAGGAAAGGCTTCCGACAATGTTTTCCAACCCGATTGCATGGTGTGTGCGGTACGAGCAGCAATGCTGGCAATACCTGACGCCACTTTGATGTTTTTCGTTGCGCTCAATATGAGAGCCGACGACGAGAAAATTTCGCGACCAACAGCTTCAGGAAGCCACACGGTGCCAAAACCCATTTCATCAATTTCAGCTGCGGCTTCTTGGGCCTTTGCCATTGGTTGCACGTCGAGTGCAAATGTCCATAGTCCGATGCGGCCAAGGTCTGGTTGTTCTGCGTTGCTCATAGAGCCACGTTAGTTGTTGAGTAACCAATCATCAATCAGCGAGCGCGCAATAGAGATATTTGAGGGAATCATCGGCATGTTGTCGCGGCGAAACCATTGTGCGTCCATGATTTCGCTCGGATCGCACACAATGTCACCGTGATCATAAGACGCACGAAAGCCGAGCATCAGCGAATGCGGAAATGGCCAGGGTTGACTACGCACGTAACGCACGTCACGCACCCATACGCCCACTTCTTCATGCACTTCTCGCACCACAGCTTCTTCCAAGGTTTCACCTGGCTCAACAAAGCCGGCCAAGCACGAGTACATGGGCACCTTCCACTGCACGCCGCGACCCAACAACACTTCTTGGTCGGGGCCATCTGGCCCGCGAGTAATGAGAGTAATCATGGCAGGTGCGAGGCGTGGGAAAGCCAGCAAGTTGCATTTCGGGCAACGCAACGAACGCTCGGAATCAGACAACACGGTGGCGGTTCCGCAGCGCCCACAAAACTTGTGCGTGCGACCCCACTCCACCAGTTGCACGGCGCGCCCTGCAGCCAGCCATTCGGCTTCAGTGGAGCGGCCGTGGTACGAGAACAAATCAACTGCGGCTCCGTCGGCAGGGTCGAGGCCGTGAGGAACATCAACTGCCCATACCGCAACATCGCCCATCATGCCCACAAAGTGCACATGCCAGTCGTGAGCAGCTGGCTCGGCTGCTTCCCACACCGCACCGCCCACAATATGGAAGTACCGATGCCGGGCCACATGCTGAGGTGGCGACAATGAAGGTACTAAACGCACGTTTTCCGAAGTCATATCTCTCACCGTACCCGTTTTCACTAAGGCCGAGCCCAGTGCAACTGCATAAGATGCCCTCTATGAGTTCATCAAATGTCGTCATCGTTCAAGCCGTTCGCACACCTATTGGTCGTCGTGGCGGCGGTCTTTCTACTATGCACCCAGCCGACGTGCTCGGAGTTGCATTGAAAGAACTCATTGCACGCTCGGGCATTGACCCAGCAGAAGTAGAGCAAGTTGTTGGCGGTTGCGTGAGCCAAGTGGGCGAGCAAAGTTTCAACATCACCCGCACTGCATGGCTTGCAGCAGGCTTGCCACAAGCAACTGCAGCAACCACTGTCGACACACAATGTGGTTCTTCACAACAGGCCACCAGCCTTGCTGCTTCGCTCATTGGTAGTGGGGTTATTGACGTTGCCATTGCATGTGGCGTTGAAGTAATGAGCCGCATTCCTATTGGCATCAACTCGTCGAAAAAACTTGGCCTTGGCGTTCCCATTCCCAAGACCTACTTTGCTGAATACGAAATGACGAGCCAGTTCGAAGGCGCAGAGCGCATTGCCGACAAGTACGGAGTCACTCGTGCCGACACCGATGCTTTTGCATTGGAAAGTCAGCGCCGCGCCGCACAAGCCTGGAAAGAAGATCGCTTTGCGGGTCAGTACGTTGAAGTCAACGCACCCGACGTTGACGAAGAAGGCAAGCCCACTGGCACCACTCACTTAGTGAAGCGCGACGAAGGTATTCGCGATACCACTGCAGAAGGTCTTGCTGGCTTGAAGCCAGTTGCTCGCGAAAATGGCGTGCACACCGCTGGCAACTCATCACAAATTTCCGATGGTGCTTCTGCAGTACTCATGATGACCGAAGAAAAAGCAAAGGCACTTGGCTTAAAGCCACGCGCTCGCATTGTTGATTCCTGCCTCGTTGGTGTTGACCCCATCCTCATGCTTGAAGGCCCTATCGATGCAACACAGCGTCTCTTGAAGCGCAACAACCTCACCATCGACCAAATCGACAACTTCGAAATTAATGAAGCATTCGCCTCGGTTGTTTTGGCATGGGCACGTGCAACAGGTGCCAACCTCGATGTCACCAACCCCAATGGTGGCGCCATTGCATTGGGTCACCCACTCGGAGCCACTGGTGGCTTCCTCCTCACGAAGTCTTTGTACGAGCTTGAGCGCACCGGTGGCCGTTACGGCATCATCTCCATGTGCTGTGGTGGCGGCTTAGGCACAGGCACACTCATCGAACGACTCTGAGTCGCACGCGTCGCGCCCTGTATTTGCTGACAGCCGTTATTGGCCTGTCGGCATGTGGCCATCGTTCTGTGCCATCGGGCGACGCCGTCATTGTGAGTGTTACCGATGGTGACACCGTTGAAGTGCGCCTCAATGGACACCAAGAAAAAGTACGCCTCATTGGTGTTGATACTCCTGAAACCGTGCACCCCACCAAACCCGTTGGTTGTTACGGCCCTGAAGCATCGGCATTTACCAAGCATCTTCTCCCCCCAGGTACGAAAGTTCGCCTTGTACGCGACGCGGAAGCACGCGACTACTACAACCGCCTCTTGGCATACGTGTATCGCAGTAGCGACAACTTCTTCGTCAATTTAGAACTCGTGCATTTGGGTTATGGCGTGCCGCTCAATATTGAGCCCAACAGCGCTCATCGCCAAGAGTTTGTCGATGCAGCTTTTACGGCGCAGCAAGCCCAACTGGGGCTATGGGGTGCTTGTCACGGCTAGCGTGTAGTTCATGACCCCAGGCGCCAATAACCCACAGCTCTTAGAGCGCCTTGGCTTGGCGAGCGACGCAAAAGCAGTCATCTTGTCGTGCGACGACCTGGGTTCATGTCATGGCGCAAACATTGGCGTGTACGAAGCGTTGCGCAAAGGTGTTGCAACATGCGCTTCACTCATGGTGCCTGCACCCTGGGCACGTCATGCCGCCATCATGTATCGCGGCGAAGACATTGGTGTACACCTCACGTTGAATGCCGAACACGAAAACTATCGCTGGGGACCCATCACGCATGCCCCATCGCTCTTGTCGGGCGACGGCGGTTTCCCCAGCGCCATTGAAGACCTATGGGAACACGCCGACTTGTCGGAAGTGCGTCGCGAGTGCCGCGCACAAATTGAACGCGCAATTGCATGGGGCATCGATGTCACTCACATCACGCCTCACCTCACGGCCATTACGTTGCGCCCTGAGTTTTTCGATATTTATCTCGACATGGCTTTTGAATTCAAACTTCCTATTCGTTTACCTTCCACCATTTCTGAGTCCGACGCTGGTTTCCCTTTCCGCTCACTTGCCTACGACGAAGGCATTGCGTTTCCCGATTTCTTCAACCACGATTGGCGTGCAGGAAGCCGCGAACGCGTGTTAGGCGACCTCAATTCTTTGCGCCCTGGCATTACAGAAATACATGTACAGCCTGCAGTTGATACTCCAGAAGTGCGTGCATTGGGCGACAGCACCTTGGGCTGGATTGAAGATCACAACTTTGTGGTGAACGACCCCACCTTGCGCGAAGCCATTGCCAATAGTGGTGCAGTGATGATTGGCTATCGCCAACTCAGAGACGCGATGCGAGCGCAGTAAGCGCCGTTGCAATTTCTCCACTTGCAAGTGCGCGAAGTAGAACTCCGGTATTGCCTGCCGCTTTTAACTTGCCAGTCATATAGGCAACATTCGGGTCGAGCGCAATGTCGGCAGCACCCAAGGTAACTACAACTGCGGCATCATCGGGGCCTTCAACAAGTTCTTCTTTTTTTGCTTTAGCAATGCGATATTGAATAGACGATGTCATGGCAACCTCTCTAATGGGGCAGTAGAAAAAAGCGAGGCGTCGCCGTTGCGCACGCCGGCAAACAAGTCGTCTTCAAAAGTTCCGGGTTGCGGGCCGTCAACAATGCTGCGTGCTAACACCCAGTCGTCATACGGGTAGACCTCTGCAAGTTCTTCATCGGACAAACCAAACCAAAACATTTCATTGGGGTCAATTTGAGTTGCGTGTGCGCGTAACGCTGCTGAACGCACATGCATAAAAGCGCCAATATCGAGCTTCGTTGTAATGCGGTAGTCCTGGTTGGCACGATTCAACCATTTGTCGTCGAAGGGTGACTTACCGCGCAGTTTCAACATTGCTTCGTGCATTGCCACAAGTCGCGACTTCGACCAAATGGTGTAATACATCTTTGCGGGTTGCCATACAGGCCCTGCATCGGGGTACCACATGGGGTCGCCGGCACGATGAAAAGCCAACAAAGAAATGTCGTGCACCTTGATGTGGTCGGGGTGCGGATA
>CANFUE010000057.1 GCA_947450115.1 Acidimicrobiaceae bacterium
GCATTCGGCAAGCCCATCATTATGAACCAGGCCATTGCGTTCAAGCTTGCCAATATGGCAACACAAATCGATGCGGCTCGTCTGCTCATTTGGCGTGCAGCATGGCTCTCCAAAAATGGTGGCTTCAAAAATGCAGAAGGCTCCATGAGTAAGTTCTACGCATCGGAAATGTCGGTGAAAGTAACCGAAGAAGCCATCCAGATTCTTGGTGGTTATGGCTATACCCGTGAGTACCACGTAGAGCGCATGCATCGTGACGCAAAGATTCACACCATCTTCGAGGGCACTTCAGAGATTCAGCAGCTCGTGATTGCCCGTGCAATCTCCGGCTTGCGGGTTGAGTAATTCGGGCTGAAGTTACGGCGTGGTCTGAACTTGGGTGAGAGTGTGTCGTAGTTGAGTTCGTTGTTAAATTTTTAGCTAAAGGACCCTATGAAATTACCCTTTTCACGCTCGGTTATGCGTAGTGCAATTCTCAGTCTTTTATTGGCTGGTGCCGGTGTGGGTTTTGCTTCAGTAGCTCTTGCAGATGCCTCAGCAGGCATAGTGGTCTCTTCTCCTGCAGCATCTGGTGGAGGTTCGTGGCGCGGTATTGCGTATGGGAATGGAACCTATGTTGCTGTTGCAACGGGGGGCTTCAGCCGAGTCATGTCAAGCACCAATGGGACCACATGGACGACACGTATTGACGCTGTAGCGAACGAATGGACGAGTGTGGCGTATGGCAACGGAATGTTTGTTGCTGTTGCCCCATCGGGAACTAGTCGTGTGATGACCAGCCCTGATGGTGTTACATGGACTGCTCAGACTGTTGCGGTTGCCGATTGGAAGAGCATCACCTACGGCGGTGGCAAATTTGTGGCCTTGTCTAATACCGGAAATAGTGCAATGACAAGTGTCGATGGCATCACTTGGTCGACTCCAGTGGGTGTTGGAATATCCAACGACTGGTTCGGTATTGCTTATGGCAATGGAGTTTTTACTGCTGTTGCGCAAACAGGTACTAACCGTGTTATCACAAGCCCTGATGGTATTACTTGGACTGGTCGCACGGCAGCAGAAGCGAATAGCTGGTCAAATGTCACTTATGGCAACGGGCTCTTCGTTTCAGTTGCCAGCTCGGGAACTAATCGTGTGATGACGAGTCCCGATGGTGTTACATGGACTGCTCGTGCCGCAGCCGAAGCTAATTACTAGCAATCTGTTGCTGCAGGAGATGGTTACTTCATGGCAATTGCTTCAAGTGGGACTAATCGCTTGATGGTGAGCACTGATGGAGCTACCTGGTTGCCGCTAGCTGGTGCCGATGTTGGTGGGAACTGGGAATCAATTACTTATGGCAACAACGTATTTGTTGGTGTAGCAAACGTTGGCAGCGTTCAAGTTGTGCGCGCAAGTATTCCTGTGGTGACGGCTACGACCACCACTACATCAACAACTACAACAGCAGTGACCACTACTACCGCGGTATCTACCACCGTGGCAGCAACAACCACGGTTGCGACAAAAGCAAAGACGAAAAAAGCTCCAGCTGGTGGTCTGCCAGCTACAGGAACTAGCAACAATCAACTTTTGCTAGTTGCGCTTCTCTTTGTAGCTGCCGGCAGCGTGCTTTTAGTGCGTCGTCGCGTCCGTTAATTTGAAAATGAAGAAGTTGCTAGACGTGCAACGTGCGCAATGAGCACGTTGACGTCGGCAATTCCTTCTAGTTTTTTCTCCAGCGGACCATCAAGCAGCAATGTTGCTAGCCCGTGTGCAACTGACCACATATATGCAGTACGCGTTTTAATAGTTTCTGTGCTTGCGTTTTTACCGAGTGCCGTGGTGACATTTTCGAGTAAAAGATTGAATGCTCGGTCGGCCTGGAAAGCAGCGCTCGGGTAATTCCCTAAGTCGCACAAGTCGTTGCGCATCATCACACGAAAGTGTCCGGCATGATCAAGTGCAAAGCGAACGTACGCCTCGCACATTGCACTTGTTCCCTGCGAGTGGCTCTTGATTAATGCTTCGGAAAGTTTGCTGAAACCTTCTTCCGCAATAGCGGCGAAAATTCCTGCGCGGTCACCAAAGTGGTGATAGGGGGCTTGATGAGAAACACCAGCGTCACGAGCGACTTTGCGCAGTGAAATGGCGTCGGGGCCTTCATCGCGGGCAATGGCTATTGCCGCATTGAGAACAACTCGGCGAAGCGGGTCGGCAGTGGCTCCAGACATGACTTGACACTATCTAGTTTTCATACTAGACACTGTCAAGTATGAATATTCATCCGAATCCCCAGGTCCAAGCTCGCCGCTGGCTCGTTTTGCCGGTTTTGTGTATCAGTCTTTTTATGGTGGTGGTCGACAACCTCATCATCAACGTTGCGCTCCCCACGCTGTCGCGTGAACTCGGCGCATCTACCAGTGGGTTGCAATGGATCGTTGATTCGTACTCATTGGTCTTTGCATGTTTACTTTTGGCGTTTGGCGCACTTGGCGACAGGCTCGGCCGCAAAGGTCTTATTCAATTCGGCATGGTTGCGTTTGTGGGTTGCTCGGTGTGGGCATCGTTTGCGCACTCCACTTCGTCGCTCATCATTGCGCGTGGGGCAATGGGCGTTGGCGCCGCTGCAATTTTTCCGGCAACGCTTGCCATCGTCATCGACATCTTTCGTGACCCCGTGGAACGAGCTAAGGCAATTGGTGTGTGGTCGGCAGTGTCGGGCATTGCAGTTGCCTTTGGCCCTATCACTGGAGGGCTCCTCCTTGAACACTTCTACTGGGGTTCAGTGTTTCTCATCAACTTGCCCTTTGGAGTGATTGCGTTAGTGCTTGGTGCAATTCTCATTCCTTCGTCGAAAGACCCCAATCCACGCGGGGTTGATGTTCCCGGATTTATTTTGTCGATTGCCATGGTGGGTTTGCTGGTGTACACCGTTATTGAAGGGCCGCATCGCGGTTGGTTGAGTGCGATGACACTGGTTTCTTTTGCACTCACAGCAGCATTATTTGCAATCTTTGTTCGCTATGAGTTGGCTGCGAAAGAGCCGCTGCTCGATGTGCGCGTTTTCCGTAATGCGCGGGTATCTGCAGCAACAGGGTCTATTGGCATTGCATTTTTCGTACTATTTGGATTCATCTTTTTAGTCACTCAGTATTTTCAATTTGTACGTGGCTACAGCACGTTGTCGTCTGGTGTGCACACCTTGCCATTCGCTTTCGGTGCTGGAGTCACTGCCCCTATTGCGGCACGATTGGCGCTTAAATTTGGCACGAAAAGAGTGGTGTCAATAGGTCTTACCAATATGGGAATAGGACTCACCATCGTGGGTTTTTGCGGAGCACACGCTGCATATTGGGGGCCGGTTGTGATTGGTATGTTATTTCTGGCAAGCGGACTTGGCCTTGTTACTTCACCGTCAACAGATGCTGTGATGGGGGCATTACCTGCCGAGCGTGCAGGCGTTGGTTCAGCAATTAACGATGTCAGCAGGGAAGTTGGTGGCACATTGGGTGTCGCCATTAGTGGTTCGGTATTTGCCTCGCTGTACGGGCCGAAGCTCGGCAAGCTAATCAGTGGCTTCAACATGCCAAAAGAAGCAGTAGCAATTGCGAAGGAATCAGCTGGAGCTGGTTACGCCGTTGCCGCAAAAGCTCCCACTGTGCAAGCCGGCAACGCTGTACGCCACGCAGTGAGCGAGGCATTTATGCACGGGTTTCACGCAGCAACTTTCACAGGCGCTGCGGTGGCATTTATCGGCGGGTTGTGTGCGTTGAAATTCTTACCTTCACGTAATCAACGCGCATAGGGGAATTTAGGAAATGAGTGATCCCACCGTCTCTTCGGCACTGAGGCTGAAGAGATGGTGGGAAACTTTGCTAAGCGGGAACGATTTGAATTTCTAGTTCGATGGTTACCTTGTCGCTCACGAGCATGCCATCGAGACCGATAGGGGCATTGAAGTCAATACCGAAGTCGCTGCGATTGAACTGACCAGAAGCACTGAAGCCCGCACGGGTCATGTCGTAAGCATCAACAGTGACGCCGTGGAATTCAAGATCAAGAGCGACCTCTTTGGTGATGCCATTGATGGTGAGATTTCCCTTGAGTGAGGTTTCAGTAACTACAGCAGACGCAAACGTCATAGTTGGGTGAGTGGCGGTGTTGAAGAAGTCGCCGCTTTGGAGGTGTCCATCGCGCTGAGCATTGTTGGTGTCGATTGACGACATGTCGATAGTGGCCGATACCGAGCTCGAAAGCTGATTGTCGGCCACAGTAACTGTGCCGCTAAATGAGTTGAAGCGGCCGCGAACCTTGGACAAACCAAGGTGACGCACTGTAAAGCCAACTTCTGAATGGCTTGGCTCAATATTCCATATTCCTGGGGTGAGTGTGTTAATTGTTGTCATGTCCACAAATATAGCAGCAGAATATTGACATGACAACAAATTGCTATAGTGAACAAATGGAACCCAATTGGCTCAGCAAAGAAGAAGAAAAGGCGTGGCGCGGGTTCGTGGCACTACGTATTGGTCTAGTTGGGCACTTGGCACGGCAACTTGCCCAAGACTCTGGCATCACCGAAGCTGAATTTGAAGTTTTGGTCGTTGTGTCAGAAGCTCCAGGTCAACGCATTAGGTCTCGCGACTTGGGCAAGGCCTTGAACTGGGAACGTAGCCGACTCTCGCATCAAATCACTCGGATGGAAGAGCGTGGAATGGTGGCACGTGAACAATGTGAAAATGATGCTCGTGGTTTTGATGTTGTGCTGACGAAGGCAGGGTTGAAGGCAATACAGGCAGCGGCTCCTGCGCATCTTGAAGGAGTTCGGCACTGCTTCATAGATCTACTGACTCCTGCTCAAATGAAAACTCTTTCAAGCATTGCTGAAGTTGTGACTGAGCACCTTAAGAAAGAGCATGCGCAAGAAGAGTAATTAACCAAGCACCTGTTCAATATGCTGGTCGGGTCGCACAACTAGTGCCTGGTGCGGCAACAGTTGAAGAGTGGAAACCCACCAATTGTCAGGGTCTGTCACTTCGGTTTCCATGCGAACATCACAATGTTCTCCCGAATATTGCGCCCCACCTATCACAA
>CANFUE010000058.1 GCA_947450115.1 Acidimicrobiaceae bacterium
AGCGAGTGGGCAGATTCCGCAAGGAGCGAAGCTGACGACGTCAGTAGGAATCCGGTGAACTTGGCAATGGCAATTCCAAGATTGGCGAAAAACGCTGCGAAAATTGCTTTGCGGCTGCCTTCATGCATGAGAAGATGTTGCCATAGTTGGCGGCGTTGTTGCTAACAGAAATGTGAATCGGGGTATACATGGGCGTGCTCAGTGGACGTGTTGCAGTAGTTACAGGCGGTGGCCGTGGTATTGGCCGGGGCATTAGTGAACTTTTAGCGGCAGAAGGCGCCTCCGTTGCCATCAACTATCACAGTGGTAAGGAAGAAGCTGAAGAAACGATGCAAACAATTGTGGAACGTGGAGGCATTGCAAAAATATATGGGGCATCTGTTGCCGACTATGTCGCAAGCAACGCAATGGTCAATGAAGTCATTCGCGACTTTGGCCACATTGACATTTTGGTGAACAATGCGGGTATCGCATCACGTGGCAAAGCAGTTGCCGATACCGATGCGGCGGAAGTAGAGAAGTTGCTTGCAGTGCACGCTGTGGGGGCTCATCAGCTGTGTGCCGCAGTACTGCCGAGTATGCGTACTCAAGTGCGTGGCGACATCGTTTTTATTTCTTCGGTAGCAACTGCAAACAATTCAGCAAAGGGCGCTCCGTACAACATGGGGAAAGCGGCAATGGAAGCCCTGGCTTTCACATTGGCAAAAGAGGAACGCAAGAACGGGGTCCGCGTCAATATTGCAGCTCCTGGGCTAGTAGAGACCGATATGGGCGTGCGACTCTCTCGTTCGTTAACAGGCAATAGAGACCTCACCGACCTTAGGTCGCTTGATGAAAATGCCCCTTTTGGGCACGTCTGCCAACCAATAGACGTGGCAAATGTGGTGCTGTGGTTCTGTTCGCCTGGTTCGGCCTATGTCACAGGGCAACGCGTGCAGTGCGATGGCGGGGGCGCCATTTCGAGTTATTAGCAGCGATGGCGGGAAGGCGGCTGTGCAGGTAGCCTCACATTGTGAGCACAGACGTAACTGCAACTGAAACACCCAAAGTCAGCCCATTCGACGTACCAGCAGAAACTGTTGAATACATTGTGGCGGTGACTCCTGAAGCGGTTGCAAAACTGAAGGAACTGCGCGACGAAGAGCCAGAAAAAGATCGTTTAGGTCTGCGCATTGAAGTGGTGAGTAGCCCTGGTGAAGACTTCCGCTACGACCTGTCTTTCGATGTTGTAACGCAAGCTGCTTTTGCCGACGAAGTACGTACCACCGATGGCATGAAAACAATTGTTGCTGCAAATAGCATCGATCTTTTGCAAGGTTCCATTCTCGACTACACCGCTGCACAGGGTCTCATTATTCGTAATCCAAATAAGCCACTTGCTGCCAGTGTTGAAGGTCTCGTACGTAACGATGAATTGTCTGCGAACATTGAAACGGTGCTAGCTGGTGAAGTAAACCCTGCACTTGCCTCCCACGGCGGGTTCGTCACATTCATGGGCCACGACACAGAAGGTACGGCGTATCTCACCATGGGTGGTGGGTGCCACGGCTGCTCCATGAGTCGTATGACCATGTTGGAAGGTGTGCAAACCACATTGCTGGAAAAGGTTCCTGGCGTGTTGAAGGTTCGTGACCTCACCGATCATGCATCGGGTGACAACCCTTACTACACCTAAGTCTCCACATTCCATCAGCTCGTTCTTAGGGGCTACTCTCGGAGTATGACGGGGATTATTTCTTATGGCGCGTACATTCCATATTGGCGCCTGCAACGCAGCACACTTGCATCGGCTCTCGGCTCAGGGGGTGCAAAAGGCGCACGAGCTGTAGCGAGTTTCGATGAAGACACCACCTCGATGGGTGTTGAAGCAAGTCGTATTGCATTGCGGGGAGCAAGTGAACAGTATTCACCGCAATCGCTGTGGTTTGCTACTGCCGAGCCTGGGTATCTCGATAAAACAAATGCAAACGCTATTCATGCTGCCCTCAGCCTGCAGGGCTCGGTGAGTGCATTCGATTGCCTTGGTTCGGTGCGTAGCGGTATTGCTGCAGTGCAAGCAGCTGCAAGTGGAAATGCAATGGCAGTATTGAGCGACATTCGTACTGGTCTGCCAGGCGGAAGTGACGAGTCAATGGGTGGCGACGGTGCTGCAGCATTTTGCTTTGGTTCTGAAAAGGTCATTGCGGAATTTCTTGGCGCAGGTGCGTCTACTTCTGAGTTTGTAGATCGGTGGAGAATCCCCGGCGACAAAGCGAGCAAACAATGGGAAGAGCGATTTGGTGAATATGCATATGCACCGCTCGTTGAGGTTGCATTCAATGAAGCATTAAAGAACGCGCACCTCACTGCTGCCGATGTATCACACAGCATCTTTTCTGGTTTGCATGCGCGTGCCGTGAAAGCTGCGCCTAAATCTTGCGGCATTAACCTCGACACGCTGCGTGATGATTTTGCCGCAACGCTTGGAAATTCTGGAACTGCGCATTGGGGTGCGATGCTGGCCAATGTTCTCGATACAGCTGAGCCACATCAGGTCATCGCGGTAGTGGTGTTGGCCGATGGGGTCAATGTCATGTTGTTTCGTACTACCGACGAACTTGTTGCATATCGCAGTCGCCAGGAAAGCTCACTGACCGTTCAGTCGCAAATTGCTGCTGGGCGAAATGACCTCACGTACACCCAGTTCCTCACCTGGCGTGGGTTTATGCATCGCGAGCCACCGCGACGCCCGGAACCCGATCGTCCTGCTGGTCCACCAAGTTTGCGTACCTCTGCATGGAAATATGGTCTTTATGGAAGCCGTGATGAAAGCGGCTTTGTCTATTTGCCTCCAGCACGTGTGAGCTTGAAGTCGGGAAGCATCGACAAAATGGAAATGGTACGAATGGCAGACATTCGCGCAACCATCGCTACCTACACGGTCGATCATCTAGCGTTCAGTATGAGCCCACCAGTGGTAGCTGCCGTTATCGACTTCGACGGCGGTGGGCGATTCCAATGTGAACTCACCGATGTTGACCCTGCAACAGTCAAAATAGGTGATCGAGTGGAAATGTCATTTCGCAGGCTCTACACGCAAGACGGAATTCATAACTATTTTTGGAAAGCAAAACCTGTTCGTTCAGGTACAAAGTAAATCGGGGGATATATGGCAAGTCATGGCATTCGCGACAAAGTGGCAATTATCGGTATGGGTTGCACAAACTTTGGTGAACACTGGAATAAGAGCACCGATGACCTCCTCATCGACTCATCGAGCGCTGCATTGGCTAATGCGGGAATTACCCTCGATGACGTAGATGCATTCTGGTTGGGCACCATGGGGTCAGGGTTGTCTGGCCTCACACTCAGTAGGCCATTGAAGATTCAACACAAACCAGTGACACACGTAGAGAATTACTGCGCAACGGGCAGCGAAGCATTTCGTAATGCTTGTTATGCGGTTGCCTCTGGCGCCTACGACATTGTGATGGCCATTGGTGTTGAGAAACTCAAAGACTCTGGTTATTCCGGTTTGGTAGTGAGCGCCCCTGCAAGCGACGGCACCCAGGCAACGGTGACCGCGCCAGCAAGTTTTTCATTGCTTGCTCCTGCATATGCCAACAAATATGGAGTAGATGAAGCGGAATTGAAAGATGTTCTTACACGTATTGCATGGAAGAACCATCGCAACGGCGCATTGAACTCGCGCGCTCAATTCAAAAAAGAAGTGTCGAAAGAAACCATTGCTGCATCTCCACTCATTGCTGGGCAGCTCGGCATTTTCGATTGCAGCGGTGTGAGCGATGGCTCTGCAGCAGCAATCATCGTGCGCGTAGAAGATGCACATAAATACACCGACCGGCCAATCTATGTGAAAGCACTGTCGTTCGTGGCGGGTCCGGCTGCTGGCCCTATTGACCCTTCATACGACTACACCACTTTTGATGAAGTGGTACATAGTGCCAACGATGCTTACAAGCAGGCGGGAATTACCGACCCACGTGCAGAGTTGGCAATGGCAGAGGTGCATGACTGCTTTACGCCTACCGAACTTGTCTTGATGGAAGACCTCGGTTTTGCCGAACGTGGTACGGCATGGAAAGAAGTGCTTGCCGGAACGTACGACCTCGATGGCGAACTTCCAGTGAACCCTGATGGTGGATTGAAATCGTTTGGTCACCCCATTGGGGCGTCGGGCTTGCGCATG
>CANFUE010000059.1 GCA_947450115.1 Acidimicrobiaceae bacterium
CCAACGACGGGCTTGCACTTTGAAGACGTTCGCCGTTTGCTCACCGTTTTATCGCGGCTTGTCGACCAGGGGAACACCGTATTGGTCATTGAGCACAACCTCGATGTCATCAAGACTGCCGACTGGCTCATCGACCTTGGGCCCGAAGGTGGCTCTGGAGGTGGCTTAGTCATTGCTGAGGGAACCCCCGAAGATGTGGCCAATACTCCTGGTAGTTACACAGGACACTTTCTGCGGCCGTTGTTGGGGCTCGAGGGGAATGCTCCAAAAGCAACAAAGCCTGTTGCGGCGAAAAAGAAGGCAGTGAAAGCTGCTGAGTCAAAACCGAAAGTTGCTCGAAAGAAGTAATGCGTGGTTACTAAACCACCCACCGGCACCATTCCTGAAACGCCGGGGTCGTACCAGTTTCGTGATGCAAACGGCAAGGTCATTTACGTAGGTAAAGCAGCAAACCTTCGTCAACGTTTAGCGAACTACTTCCAAGATCCTCGTATTTTGCATACGCGAACAGCAGCCATGGTTGCAGCCGCAGAAACGGTGGAATGGATTGAAGTGCGTAATGAAATAGAAGCGTTGATGTTGGAGTTCAATCTCATTAAAGAGCATCGACCTCGCTTCAACATTCGTCTTCGCGACGATAAGAGCTACCCATTTCTCGCCCTCACACTCGATGAACAATGGCCACGTGCAGTGGTGATGCGTGGAAGAAAGCGCAAGGGCACCAAATACTTCGGCCCCTACCCCCATGCCTATGCCATTCGAGAAACACTCGACTTGTTGTTACGTACCTTTCCAGTACGCACGTGTGCCCCTTCCAAGTTTAAAGAACATGAGCGCCTTGGTCGTCCGTGTCTCTTGTTTCATATTGAGAAGTGTTCGGGGCCGTGCGTCAATGAAGTGACCTCAGACGACTATCAGGTGTTCGTTCGTGGCCTAACAGACGTGTTGAATGGAGACACTGAGGGAATCACTAAAGATCTCGAAGTTGAAATGCGTGAAGCTTCTAGCGCTTTAGATTTCGAAAAGGCCGCTCGCCTACGCGACAGGCTCTCCGCAGTGAAGCGTGCGACAGAAAAACAACAGGTGGTGGGCGACAATAACGACAGCATTGACGTTGTCGGAATTTTTGATGACGATCTGGAGGCTTCCATTCAGGTGTTCTATGTTCGCCACGGTCGCGTGGTTGGGCGCCGTGGTTTTATGGTCGACAAAGTTGAAGATCTCACGCCAGGTGAATTCCTCAATCGCATTTTGGAAAACCTCTATGGCGATGAACCTGCAATGGGGTATCCAAAATCGGTATTGGTGCCGTACTTGCCGGATGATATGGATACTTATACCGAATGGCTTTGTGGCATGCGCGGAAATTCCGTCGATATTCGTATTCCTCAACGGGGCGACAAAAGGTCACTGCACGAAACCGTCACCATGAACGCACGTGAAGAATTCACTCGTCAACGTATGAAGCGGGCGAGCGACCATAACGCCCGAAGTAAAGCATTGAGCGAAATTCAAGACCTCTTACGCCTACCAGAAGCCCCTCTGCGTATCGAGTGCTACGACATGGCCCATTTGCACGGCACCGACTACGTCGGGTCGATGGTGGTGTTGGAAGATGGGTTGCCAGCCAAGCGTGAATATCGTCGCTTCAAAATTAAAACAGTGGAAGGCAACGACGACTATGCCGCCATGAAGGAAGTTCTCACCCGTCGGCTCAGCGCTTACATCGAAGAACGTGATGAACCCACTGGCGACAAGCCTGGGCGGTTTGCATACCCACCTCAATTGCTTCTCGTCGACGGCGGCAAGGGCCAACTGTCGGTCGCCATTAAAGTGGTGAAAGAACTTGGGCTGGAAGATGAAATTCCTGTGGCTTCTCTCGCGAAGAAATTTGAAGAGGTTTTCATACCTGGCCAATCTCACCCTGTGAACGTTCCTAGAGGAAGCGAAGCGCTCTACATGTTGCAGCGCATTCGAGATGAAGCTCACCGTTTTGCAAACTCCTTCCATAGGGAACTGCGCGACAAGCGAATGAAAGAAAGTGTGCTCGATGGAATTGCGGGTTTGGGTGAAGCCCGACGTCAGCGTCTTGTGAAAGAGCTTGGTTCCTTGAAAGCGGTCAAGGAAGCGTCACTTGGTCAACTGCAGGCATTACCGTGGTTGCCTGACGTTGTTGCACTAGCCATCTTTCACAAGATTCATGGCGACAGTAGCGAATCCCCGAGCGAATGAAATGAGTCAGTGTTGAATCAGCCTGCAGAATATTCATGGGAAGACCATGCTCAATGGTGGATCGATGGTTTCACCGGTGGCGTTGACCCTGAATATGTTGAACAAATTATCCCGATGGCTTTGCGCGAGCTCGATGGCTACGCGCGGGTGCTCGATGTGGGCTGCGGTGAAGGTCAAATCGCTCGCGTCTTACAAAGCCGTACCAATATTCATTCGCATATAGTGGGTGTCGACCCAACGCAGGGTCAAGTAGATGTAGCTGTTGAGCGCGCAGTAGGAGAGCAGTACTTGCGATCAGGTGCCGATGCTTTACCGTTCGCCTCTGGAACCTTCGATGCAGTTTTGGCCTGTTTAGTTTTCGAACACATCGATGCGCTCGATGAGGCCATCGGTGAAGTAGCTCGGGTACTGCGACCTGGCGGCCGTTTCTCCTTTTTCCTCAATCATCCGTTGTTGCAGACCCCAAATAGCGGATGGATTGATGATCAGATGATTGATCCACCAGAGCAGTACTGGCGCGTTGGCTCGTACCTCGATGAGGCCATCACCTTTGAAGAAGTAGAGCCCGGTGTGCGCGTGAGGTTCCTCCATCGGCCTTTAAGCAGGTATGTCAATGCTTTGGCCGCACATGGTCTCTATCTCGAGGCGATGTTCGAACCCGCCCCTCCTGCAGGCTTTTTGGCGCGCAGCGCCGATTATGTCTTTGCGGCATCTATTCCTCGTCTGCTGTGTTTGCGCCTGTGCAAATTCGATACGCCCAGTTCGTTAGTCTGAGTTCGTGACTGATGTCCTCGTAATTGCCGGGTTATCTGGTGCAGGTCGCTCTCAAGCTGCCGACGACATCGAAGACCTGGGTTGGTTTGTCATCGACAATTTGCCCACCTCTTTGGTGGAGAAAGTTGTGGAGTTGGCAAGTTCCCCACTCGACCCACACTCACAATTATGTTTGGTTGTCGGAAACGTGTCTCAACAAAGTGACATGCTCGAGGTGTTGCGTAATCTTCGTCACAACGGGCATCGGGTCACGGTGCTGTTCCTCGATTCCTCCACGAATGAACTGGTGAAGCGTTATGGAGCAACCCGTCGGCGCCATCCACTCGATAACGAAAATTCCGCATCGGGTGCAGCGCACACTGGCGGTATCGCGACGCTCATTGAAAAAGAGCGCGCACTATTAGAGCCCGTCAAAGCTGTTGCCGATTTAGTTATTGATACTTCTGCACTTACTGTTCACCAATTAAAAGCCAAGTTGGTCGAGATATTCAGTAATAAGGAAGCCACCGATGCCATACAGGTGGGGCTAGTTTCATTCGGGTTTAAGCAGGGTCTCCCGCTCGATGTCGACTTGGTTTTCGACGTACGTTTTTTGCCGAATCCATACTGGGATGAAAACTTACGTCCACTCACAGGAATCGATGCTGCGGTCAGCGAATATGTTCTGGCTAACCCAATCGCCGAACAATTTTTGTCACACCTTGAAGGAATGCTCGATTTGCTGTTGCCTGCCTACGTAGCAGAGGGGAAGAGTTACCTTTCTATTGCCATTGGGTGTACTGGGGGCCAGCACAGGTCGGTAGCGATGGTGGAGCGTCTCTCACAATGGTTCACAGGTCGGTCAATGAACCCGCGGGTTACCCATCGAGACCTGCCCCGCCACTAAGGTTCTAGAGGCACCGTTTTGGGTGCGCAACGCGAAAGGGCAAATACATGACCATCAAGGTAGGCATCAACGGTTTCGGGCG
>CANFUE010000060.1 GCA_947450115.1 Acidimicrobiaceae bacterium
ACAGTTACCCCTGCGGTCTTTGTAAGCGACGTGCTGCTCAAAGAATTCTTTGATGTGGTTGGAATTGTGGTTGTCGTTGCTGCCACTTGTTTTGCCACAGTTGTGGGAGTGGCGCTTGACGGTGCCGTTGTTGTGGCAGTCGAAGTCGCCACGGTTGTTGGGGTTGTGCTGGGTGCTGTTGTCGTACTGGGTGCTGTTGTTGTAGGTGAGCCTGAACCGGGTGCAGATCTGGCAGGGTCAGACACCCATAATTCAGTGCCATTCGAGCCATCGTCTGCGACAAAGTAAATGGCACTACCAAGTACGGTCAAGTTGCTTGGGCTGCTTGAACATGGCACCGAGACGCCCATTGAGGTGCACGAAGTACCAGGATTGGTGTCTTTCACCATGACGGTGCCTGAACTTGTTCCATCGGACTTCCATAATTCGACGCCGTTTGATCCATCATCCGCAACGAAATAGAACGTGCTTCCCAACGCGACAACGTTGTTTGGATTTTGTGAGGTACTTGAACATGGGCCGGTTACTCCAAACGAAGTGCATGACGTGCCTGGGTTGATGTTTTTTACCAGGGCAGTTCCCGAACTTGTTCCGTCTGACTTCCACAGCTCAGTACCATTTGTTCCGTCATTAGCACGGAAGAGAAGTTTGCTCCCAACAGCTGTTAAGTCCGCTACATCGCTGGAACATGGGCCGGTTACTCCAAACGAGGTGCATGACGCGCCGGGGTTGATGTTCTTCAATAACACGGTTCCGGAAAGCGTTCCATCTGATTTCCATAATTCATAGCCATTTGTGGCATCTGTGGCTTTGAAGTAAACCGAACCGCCAAGGGCCGTGAAGCTTGTCGGGTCGCTCGAGCATGGGCGATTTATAATGTTTGCCACCGTGCATGTCGATCCAGTGTAAATATCTTTCACCAGTGTGGTGCCTGAAAGTGTTCCATTAGATTTCCAAAGTTCTGTACCGTTTGTGCCGTCATTCACGTTGAAGTAAACAACGTCTCCAACTGGCGTAATTATGTTTGGGTATCCAGAATCGATTCCAGGGTAGATGTCCTTCACCATCGTGGTGCCCGCACTTGTTCCGTCAGACTTCCAAAGCTCTTCTCCGTTCGTGCCGTCATTAGCTCGGAGAAACAAGATGTTCCCGATAACGGGCAGTCTTCCGCCCGCACCTACGAACATAGAGAGGCCATCACTTGATCCCGAATTGATGTCTTTCACCATCGTGGTGCCCGAACTCGTTCCATCGGACTTCCATAATTCATTTCCATGTGATCCATCTGTGGCTCGGAAGTAGAGAGTGCTGCCGACCACAGTGAAGTACAGCGGCATGCTGGTGCTGGAACCGGGGTTGATGTCTTTGACTAAGACGGTGCCCGAACTTGTTCCGTCGGTTTTCCACAACTCGCTGCCGTTCGTGCCGTCATCTGCGGAGAAATATAAGGTGCTGCCGATTGCTGTCATATTGGATGGGCCGCTCGAACATGGGCTTGTCACACCAAATACATCACATGTTGCGCCAGGGTAAATGTCCTTCACCATTGTGGTGCCAGAACTCGTACCGTCTGACTTCCAAAGTTCAGCGCCATTCGTGCCGTCGTCGGCACTGAAGTACATGTTGGTTCCAAGAATCTCAAAACTATTGAAGTTCATCACACGACCGCCGGAGAAACCACCACACACTGCAGGTGCACGCATGATTGTGCAAGATGCTCCGGGGTTGATGTCTTTCACCATAAACGGATCACCTGCGGCGCCATTGGCTTGATTGCTCACCAAAAAGGCTCCGGCGCACATCGCCACACCAACAACTATTGCCTTGGATCTTCTCAACACAAAAATCTCGCTTTCTCGACTGATGTCACAACAAGGGTTGTATGTAGCAAGATACTACATATAAGTAGTGAATAACTACAAATAGAAATCTGGCAAGTTCTGTTCGAGATTCTGGTGGCTGGTCTATTTGCCTTCAGGGCATGGCAAATAGAGGCTGTTCAAAGGTGCGCACGAGCCGCCGTTGCTCGTAGCGGGGTTTTAGTGTCTTACGAATTTTCGCTGGGCAGCAAGAACTATTCGCGCTCCATCGAGATTGCCATCTCGGGGAGCGTGACCCACGGCTGACGGTCGACACACCAAGCTTCAACGTTTGGCTTCACGCTCGATTTATCGTCGAGTACGCCGGCCTTGACAGCGATGATGCCTGCAGATTTGGAGAGTTCAGAAACAATGGGCGAACCACACTGTGGGCAAAACTTGCGACGCACATACACGTCGTCGTTGTTTTCGCCGCGCTCTTCATAGGTTTTTAGCTCACCTTTCACGGTGAGCTGTGACTCGTGTGCCACAAGGTTCACTGAGAAAGCAGAACCACCCTGGCGTTGGCAGTGGTCGCAGTGACACACCGCTGTAGCAAGCAGGTCTCCTACGAGTTCAAACGTTACGGCTCCACATAGGCATCTTCCAGTTGTCATGTGCCAATAGTAGTCAAAATGGGTTGCCCTGCTGAGAGGCTGAAGACCCGTTTGCTATTGGCTCAAGATGCGCTGGAAGGTGCCTGCAAGGTTCTTGCTGTTGGCAATGCTGATGTGGCCGTGGTCGCGATAGCCCCATTCAGAACCGTTAATGGTGCTGCAGGGGTCATTCGGGCAAAGTTCGCTAAAGAGGTCGAGCGTGGTGGCTTTCGACTCGGTTGCGGCAGCTTCTTCAGAGGCAACGGCGAGTTCGCGTGCAGCTTGAGCGTCGGCTTGGGTGATGGACGTGTCCATCCACTTCTTGGGTCCAAGAATGCGCAGGGGCGCCATGCCAATAGGCGTCCAAGGGGCGAATTTAGGAACAGGGTGAACGATGATGACCTTGATGCGGCGGTAGCGCAAGATGTTGGAGATTTTGGTGAGGCCCTCTTGTAACGCAAGGGCTTTTTCTTCTGGCGTTGTGTATTTTATTTTTCCATCGGAAGATCGGAAGGTGAAATAGGTCTGCTTGATGTAACCGTCCGAAGCAGAGGCAATGACCACGTATTGCGGTTTGAGTTCAATGAGATAGGCAAGAGTTTTGGAAACGAAGTAGCTACAGGTGGTGTCTTCTTTGCTCCAGTCCCACAAGCGTAAGTTGGCAAATGGGCACGACGACTGAGTAGCAACTTTGGCATTGAGTGAAGCGGCGTTGGCGCCGGCCACGAAGCCTTCGGTGAATTGCCCAGCATTTGAATCGCCAATGAGAACTGCAGTTCCTTTGGCGTTCTTTACGTCCCAAGAGCAGTTGTCTTTTTCACGCATGCCCATAGGGGTAGGCGTACTGCATCCGCGCAACACGTCTTCGTGGAGTGAAAATGGGGCGTAGAGACTTGATGCGCTGACGCGATCGTGCGAGGTGTTCAGCGCAACTGCTGCGATGAGCGGAACCACAATGCATGTTGCGCCCAGTAAGAGTGTGCGACGTGGGGCTGGGTTCTTGCGGAAGCGAATGGGTGATTCAATAAATGTGTATGAAAGTGCTGCGGGGATGATGGAAAGCGCTGCAGCAATTCCGCGAGCCCCGCGCACTTGTGGGAAGACCGCAAAGGCAAACACGATGAAAGGCCAATGCCATAGGTACCAACCGTATGACAAGTCGCCAATTTTTTGCATGGGGCGGCTGCCGATAATGGCAGTGATGAAGTTGCGCGATCGCGACTCGCCAGCCGCAATGAGAAACATTGTGCCCACGACGGGTACTAGGGCTGCATTGCCAGGAAATGGCGTGCGCTTATCGAAGCCCCATGCTCCCCAGGAAAGACATGCAAGGCCAAGTAGCGAAAGGAGGTAGGCATTGAATGTGTTGATGCGTGAAAGGACAACAGCACCGAGAGCGAGAATTCCTCCGGCTGCAAACTCCCAAGCGCGAGTGGGTGCGTAGTAGAAAGCAAAACTGGCTGACTTGCCGCCATGGAATGTCATGGTGCGCGATACAACGAAGGAAAGT
>CANFUE010000061.1 GCA_947450115.1 Acidimicrobiaceae bacterium
AAATGGTCGTTCGCCGCGCACAGTGATGCGATGCATGAGGCGTGGTTCGGTGTAGTCGGCAGCTGCGTAGTGAGCCGTTGAACGGTTGTCCCACATGGCAACATCGCCTGCGCTCCATGTCCAACGCACCACACGTTCTGGCTGAATGCTGTGTTCGTACAACAGCCCAAGAATGGCACGGCTTTCTTCTGGTGAGAAGTTTTCGATGTATGCAGTGAAAGTGGGGTTGACGAAAAGACCGCGCTCGCCGGTTTCAGGATGAATACGCACCACCGGGTGACGCACTGGGCTCATGTTTCCTAGTTTTTGTTTGTTCTCGCCACTTTTATCTTCGTCACGAAAGCGCGAAAAAGTTCCGCTCGCATCGTGAACAGCAACTAAGCCATCTACCAAATGTCGTAATGGTGCAGCGAGAGTTTCATATGCATTCACGAGGTCGCACCAAAGTGTGTCTCCACCAAATGATGGAATCACTTTGGCCGCCAAAATTGATGCGGTAGGTGGGGCAGCAGAGAAGGTGACATCGGTGTGCCATCTGTTGTTGTAACTAGTCGTTTTCTTGTCGCCGGTGTTGCGTACATCGCCAACGCCAAGCTTGTAGTCGAGTGAATCGAGAACAAGAACCTCGGGGTGGTTCTCATCGAGGCCACCAAGAAGTGGGTGAGCAGGTGTGAGTTCTCCGAAGTTGCGAGCAAAGGCAACCTGCTGGGTAGGGGTGAGGTGTTGATTGCGGAAAAAGACAACGCGATAGCGAACAAGTGCTTCGCGAATAGAGGCAACAATGTCGCTGCTGAGGTCTTGCGAGAGGTCAACGCCCGAGAGTTCTGCACCGAGGGTTCCGGTGAGGCGCCGCACGGCGCAGGAGGTTGTCGAGGAGCTCACCTCTACAGTCTGCCTATAGTTGACCAAAATAGTCAACATTAAATGTGCGCAGTACTATGGCGTTATCGAAAAGCCATATGTCAGACGCCCCATCGCCTTTCTTGGTGTTTTCATACTGGCCAATTTCCTCTTGGGCTCATTCTTTATATGGATTCCACTGTGTGTTGTGGTCGATCTTGCGCGGCGCAAGTGGCGCTTTCCCATTGTTCGCCTCATTGCGTTCCTTTTGTGCTGGGCCTGGCTGGAAACCGCTGGGGTCGTCGTCAGTATTGCATTTTGGGCTGCTGGGCAAAAAAGAAATGTGTCATTGCACTATGCGCTGCAGAGGTGGTGGGCAGGTGGGCTCATTTTGGCACTGCGCGCCACAGTGGGTTTACGCATAGAAGTGAAGAACCCCGAGGTGCTCGTGCCAGGGCCACTTGTGGTGTTATCGCGTCATGCGAGTTTGGCCGACTCATTGGTGTCGGCATGGGTCATGGGCAACATTGCTGGCCTGAGCCCCCGCTACGTTTTGAAGCGAGAACTGATGCTTGACCCATGTCTCGACATCGTGGGGCACAGGCTTCCGAACTACTTCCTCAATCGCACGTCAAACAATGTGCAAGAAGAGCTCGATGGGGTTGCTGCGCTGTCGAAAGACCTTGGCCATAGCGATGTGTCGGTCATCTTCCCAGAGGGAACGCGGGCGAATGCTGCAAAGCGTCAACGGTTGTTCGAGAAATTGAAAGAACGCAATTCTGAGCGTGCTCAGTTGCTTGCACCCTTAACGATGTTGCTGCCTCCCAAACCTGCTGGTGCAATTGCGCTCATGCAAGGCGCACCGCAGTGCGATGTGGTGATAGCTGGTCATGTGGGGTTCGACGGTCTCGACACCTTTAGTGGCATGTTGCGTCACCTTGAACAAGGAAACGTGCAATGTGTGATGTGGTTTCGGCGCGTTGCGCGCTCAGAAATTCCTACCGAAAACATGGCTGCATGGCTCGACCAGCAGTGGCTGATGTTAGACAATGAAGTGCAAACGCAAAATGGAATATTGAAAGGTCAGAAGTGATGAGTGGAAGTGCAGATATTTTGCTAGCGAGTGCTATTGCAATTGCAATTTTGATGTTCGCCATGTGGCTCTTCAGCCTCACAATCAAAAATGCTTCTATTGTCGACATTGTTTGGGGTCTTGGTTTCGTATTGGTTGCATGGGTAACGCACAGCGTGGCCGACGGTAACGATGCTCGTGGCTGGTTGTTAACCCTGCTCACCACGGCATGGGGCTTGCGTTTAGCAACGTACTTGTCGTGGCGCAACATTGGTCACGGGGAGGATTATCGCTACAAGGCAATGCGCAAACATCATGGTGCAAAATTCCCACTGGTGAGTTTGTTCACGGTGTTCATCTTGCAGGGTGTGCTGATGTGGTTGGTGTCGTTGCCGGTTCAACTTGGTCAGGTATCTCAGGGTCCAGATATCGGCGTGCTGGGCTTCGTGGGCGTTGCATTTTTTGCTATTGGGCTTTTCTTCGAAACAGTGGGCGACATTCAACTGGCTCAGTTCAAGGCGAGCACTGCAAACGCTGGAAAAGTAATGCAAACGGGCCTGTGGAAATACACGCGTCACCCGAACTACTTTGGTGATGCATGCGTGTGGTGGGGTCTTGCACTCATCGCCGCCGAAGCAGAAATCGGCATTGTGGGAATCGTTGGTGCGGTGGTCATGAGCATTCTTCTGCGCAAAGTTTCTGGTGTCACGCTTTTGGAAAAGAGTTTGAAGAAGCGCAAAGAGGACTACAACGAGTACGTCGCGCGTACTAGTGCCTTTATTCCCAGGCCGCCCAAAAAGATCTAAAGTTTTACAGCCGCAAAGGCCTGTGCAAAATCGTGACGGAGGTCGTCAACATGTTCAAGACCTATCGAAATGCGCATGAGCCCGTCGCTCGCAAGAGCCCCAGAAAGTGACTCTTCATCAAGACCAAAATGAGTGCTCGTTGCCGGATGGCAAATGAGCGTTTCGGGACCGCCCAATGAGGTGGCAGGGCGCACGAGTTGGAGTGCGGAAATAAAAGTGCGACACGCATCGATGCCGCCGGGAATGTCGATGGCAAACACCGAACCAAAAGAACTCATTTGACGAGTGGCAAGTTCGTGTTGTGGGTGACTTGCAAGACCGGGGTAGTACACCTTGTTGCACTTCGCTTGTTGTTGACACCACGTTGCAAGCTGCAATGCAGAGGCGCATTGACGTTCGTGCCGCACAGGAAGGGTGCGGATGCCGCGTAACGCATTGTGGGCGTCGTATGGCGATGCGGTTGCGCCGTGCAATACCGAATATGCCCAAATGGCATCGATCAATTCAGCTTCTCCAGCAATCACACCCAACAAAGCATCGTTGTGTCCGCCAATTCCTTTCGTGGCTGAATGCAAAGAGAGATTCACGCCATGCGCTAATGGTTGCTGGCTCATGGGTGTAGCAAATGTGGAGTCAACAACTGTGAAGGGAATAGCAATGGCGCCGATTTCAGAAAGGTCGGCAAGTGCGAGCGCAGGGTTGGCCGGTGTTTCAGCAATGACCAGCATGGTGCGCGGTGTTTTTGCTGCAGTAGTGAATGCACCAGGAACTGTGGCGTCGACGAAAGTGACATTGATGCCCATGCGGCGAACGGGGCCATTCAACAAAGCAATGGTTCCGGCATACAGTTGTTGTTGGGCAACAATGTGGTCGCCAGGGGAGCACAAAGCAAAAATGACAC
>CANFUE010000062.1 GCA_947450115.1 Acidimicrobiaceae bacterium
ATTGTTCACGCCGAACAACACACCGACACACACGACAGCGTTTTTTTCCAGCGCGTCGAGTTCACACATTCGGGTGAACAAACACTCGAACAGCTGAGCACAGCATTTGCGCCCATTGCCACCAAGTTCAACATGAACTTTTCTTTGCGAGCATTGCCATGGAATCCGCGCACTGCAATTTTGGTCTCGAAAACCGTGCACTGTTTGTCGGACCTCCTCACACGTTCGCGCTACGGCGATCTCGGCCTCGATGTTGCTGCGGTTGTTTCCAACCACAACGACAGCCGCGAACTTGTTGAAGCATTCGGGTACCGCTACGAACACATTCCCGTTGAAGAAGGCAAGCGCGCCGAACAAGAACAAGCAGTCAGCAACTTGCTCACTTCGCTCAATGTAGACCTTGTGGTGTTAGCGCGATACATGTTGGTGTTGCCACCCTGGTTTGCACAACAGTGGAAGGGCAAGATGATCAATATTCATCATTCGTTTTTGCCTGCTTTCATTGGCGCGAACCCGTACCGTCAAGCACACGACCGCGGCGTGAAAATTATTGGCGCCACCGCGCACTATGTAACAGACGATCTCGACGAAGGACCCATTTTGGAACAAGACGTCACTCGCGTGACGCATCGTGACGATGTTGCCGAACTCACACGCCGCGGCCGCGACTTGGAAACAGTGGTGTTAGCGCGCGCCGTGCGTGCACATGTTGAACACCGCGTGCTCATTTGGGGCAACCGATCGGTTGTGTTTAGTTAAACCCCATGCGCTACGTAGGCATCTATAACGCCGACGGCACCATGCTTGGCGAACTGCGTTATGTGGTGGGCAAGTTGCGCGGCACAACATCGTGCTCTTTGTGCGACATCACGCATGGCAAAGTACGGCCCCGTAAAGATTTTTTCGCCGCATGTGCCGAAGCAGCAATTGAAATTGAGTTACTGCATCGCAATGAAGCAACAAGTGAACACTTAGCGGCAGCTGGCGTTTTACCTGCACTCATTGTTGAAGAAGAGGGAACTTGGCGTTGCGTACTCACCGCAAGTGATTTAGAAGAGTGTGCCGGCAACCCGGCACAACTTATTTCTCGGTTGCAGGCGTAGCTGGGCTGGGCGCAAGTCCGCGGAACATCCGTAATAACAGAGATTCCCAATCTTTTTGGTCGGGGGCATATTTGCCGTAGACGTTTGCTAGTACGAGGCCAATGGGAAGAACTTCGAGCAAAAACGACAGCGCCTTTTCATCAATTGACTCGTCGAGAATACCATTGGCTTTAGCTTTGCGAATAGTGGCCACGATGTTGCTGGCCAACTGCTCTTGGGCAGCAGTGAGACGTTCTTTAAGTTCAGAGTCGTGTCGTGCAATGGCGAGTGCTTCAATGCGGTCGAGGCGGTATTCAGTGCGCTCAGGGTGATACGGGTCAGAAAAGTCACTGATGATGGTGCGCAAAATACCGCCGCGCCCTTGATGAGCCACAACACCATCGAGCACCTCTGAATCAGCAGTAATGCGCGCAAGAAACTGAAATTCACGCACAGCAGTAATCAGAGCTTTGCGATCTTTGAAGTAGTGGTACAACAAACCCACAGCAACACCGGCACGCTCGGCTACTTCAGTAACGCGTAACGCATTTTCACCCGACTCATTGATGATGTCTTTGGCCGCTTGCAAAATTGCCTGTGCCGCATCGGGCATGGCGTTCAGCGACTCTTGGTTGACATTCACGGGGTCACCTTACGACACAGGCTCAAGATTCGTCTACAGCCGGAAAGGTTCTAGAGTGGAAATGTGACACACATTGCAGTGGTAGGCGGTTCGTTAGCGGGGTTACGTGCAGTGGAAACACTGCGCACCGACGGCTTTACGGGCGAGATCACTGTGGTGAATGCTGAAGATGCAGCGCCATACGACCGGCCACCGCTATCGAAGAAGTTTTTGAGTGGCGAATGGGAAGCCGACCGCATTCAGTTGCGTAAGCCAAGTGATATTGAAGAGTTAGGAGCAACCTGGCTCAACGCTACGCAGGCCACCGCACTCAACGTTGCCACGCACGAACTCACTCTCAATACTTCTTCAGTTCTGAACTACGACGCCTGCATTATTGCAACCGGCGGCATTGCGCGCGAGTTGCCACAACAACCACAAGCACGCGGCATTCATCAGCTACGCACACTGCACGATGCGCAAGCATTGCGCGAAGAACTTCAACCTGGCAAAAAACTGGTGGTCATCGGCGCTGGATTCATTGGTTTAGAAGCAGCGGCCACTGCTGTTGCACGCGGATGCACTGTCACCGTTGTTGAAGGTTTGCCCGCGCCACTCATTCGTGGCCTGGGTGAAGAAATGGGCCGCGCTGCAACAGCAATTCATGCAACACAAGGTGTCGCCATTCGTTGCAATGTTCGTGTGCTGGGCATTGACACCAACGCAAACAGCGTGACGGGTGTGCGTATTTCCGATGCCACTGGCGAAAGTGTGGTGCCGGCCGATGTGGTGTTGGTAGGTATTGGTGTTGCGCCTGCAACGCAATGGCTTGATGGCTCGGGGCTCACCGTGAATGACGGCGTGGTGTGTGATGCACATTTACAAGCAGCACCAGGCGTATTTGCCGCAGGCGATGTAGCACGTTGGATAAATGGTTTGTATAGCGATCTTGAACCCACCATGCGCGTAGAGCACTGGACCACTGCAGCAGAACAAGGTGCGCACGCCGCACGCAACGCATTGGCGCACATCAACAACACGCCACTTGTTCCGTACAGCGCGGTTCCTTTTTTCTGGAGCGATCAATTCACTTCGCGCATTCAATTTCTTGGGCGATCGACCGATGCAGAAGAAATTTGCGTGGTGGCCGGCAGTGTTGACGAGGGAAAATTTGCCGCGGCGTATATGCGTGCCGGCCGACTAGTTGGCGTGCTCGGTGTATCGATGCCAAAAGTGGTGATGCCCTCACGCAAGTTGCTTGAAGTGCACACGTCGTGGGAAGCAGCACTCGAGCATTACGCAGGACTCGCATCATGAGCACCGAACCCACAACAGCCCTTCAACTCTTCGGCGAAGCACGCCAGGTTGCTTATGTGGTGCCACGCGGAACATTTCATCAACACATTTCCCACTGGGCACATTCGCTTGGTGTTGGTCCGTGGCGTGTGGTGGAATGCCCTACCATCAGCAACTTCAGTCATCGCGGCACACCCGGCACGCTTGAGTTTTCTTTCGCACTCGCGCACATGGGCGCAATGCAAATTGAAATTATTGAACAACACAACGACACACCATCGACCTACAACGAATTTTTAGAAGCAACAAATGGTCAAGGCGGCCTGCATCACATTGCCTACTGGCCCGACGACATGAGCATTGCCGAACAACAAGTGGCACAACTCGGTTGGTCGCTCATCACCGCGGGCGAGCTTGGCCCCACTGGCCGCTTTCG
>CANFUE010000063.1 GCA_947450115.1 Acidimicrobiaceae bacterium
CAACGGCGGCTCGTGCGCACCTTTGAACAGCCTCTATTTGCCATGCCCTGAAGGCAAATAGACCAGCCACCAGAATCTCGAACAGAACTTGCCAGATTTCTATTTGTAGTTATTCACTACTTATATGTATTATGTTGCTACAAAAAACCCACGGTGTGGAATCAATCGAGAAAGCGGGATTTCCGTGTTGAGAAAATCCAAGGCAATAGTTATTGGTGTGGCGATGTGCGCCGGAGCCTTTTTGGTGAGCAATCAAGCCAATGGCGCTGCAGGTGATCCGTTTATGGTGAAAGACATCAACCCTGGAGCATCGTGCACAATTCTGCATGCGCCTGGAGTGTGTGGTGGTTTCTCCGGCGACCGCGTCATGAACATCAATAGTTTTGAGATTCTTGGAACCAACATGTATTTCAGTGCTGACGAAGGTACGAATGGCGCTGAACTTTGGAAGTCAGATGGTACGAGTTCTGGCACCACGATGGTGAAGAACATTAACCCTGGCACCGCATGCGACGTATTTGGTGTAACCAGCCCATGTTCAAGCACCCCATCCAACATGACAACAATTGGCAGCACCTTATATTTCTCCGCCGATGACGGCACGAACGGCAACGAGTTGTGGAAAACCGACGGAACAAGTTCAGGGACCGTCTTAGTCAAAGACATCAACCCCGGTTCCAGCACCAGCATGCTGCAGTACTTCACTGTGGTCGGCAGCACCCTCTACTTCCGAGCCACTGATGGATCACACGGAAATGAATTATGGAAGTCCGATGGAACGAGTTCGGGCACCGTCATGGTCAAAGACATCAATTCGGGAGCAAGTGATGGCCTTCCTATGTTCTTAGGCGTGGGTGAAAGAATGCCCGTTTTAGGCAACACTTTGTTTCTCCGAGCCAATGACGGCACGAACGGAGATGAACTCTGGAAGTCTGACGGAACACTTTCCGGCACCGTCATGGTGAAAGACATCAACTCTGGAGCAGGCAGTAGCCCGGGCAGAATGACACCGGTGGGCGACGTACTCTACTTTGGCGCTGATGACGGCATCAACGGTGATGAACTCTGGAAAACTAACGGAACACTTTCCGGCACCACGATGATCAAAAACATCAGCACCGGAACATGCGTTGAGGGTGGTCGCTCCGTCCCTTGCTCAAGTTCGGTGAATTTGTTTACAGCTGTTGGTAGTTCAGTTCTGTTCCGTGCAAAAGACGCAACAAATGGATTGGAGTTGTGGAAAACCGACGGAACAGATTCAGGCACCGTCATGGTCAAAGACATCAACCCCGGAACTTCCTGCACCTCATTTGGTGTGACTGGCCCGTGTTCGAGCACTGTGAGCGACCTCAAAGCGGTAGGCAGTGCTCTTTTCTTCCGCGCAGATGATGGCACAAATGGCAACGAGTTGTGGAAGTCCGACGGAACAAGTTCTGGCACCGTCATGGTCAAAGACATCAACCCCGGAACTTCATGCACCTCATTTGGTGTGACTGGCCCGTGTTCCAGCAACTCGTTCGACACAAGCAATGTTGCTGTGCTGGGTAACTCCTATTATTTCGTAGCCAACGACGGCACAAACGGCTCTGAATTGTGGAAGTCCGACGGAACAAGTTCTGGCACCGTCATGGTGAAAAACACCAATCCTGGAACTTCATGCACCTCAATGGGCGCCACGGTGCCATGTTCGAGCAGCACGAACTATCTCACCGTTCTCGGTACAGCATTGTATTTCGCTGCAGACGACGGCTCGAATGGCACTGAATTATGGGTGTCTGACCCTGCCAGATCTGCACCCGGTGAAGGCTCACCTACAACAACAGCACCCAGCACGACAACGGCACCCAGCACAACCCCAACGACCGTGGCGACTTCGACTGCCACAACAACGGCACCGTCAAGCCCCACTCCCACAACTGTGGCAAAACAAGTGGCAGCAACGACAACCACAATTCCAACCACATCAAAGAATTCTTTGAGCAGCACGTCGCTTACAAAGACCGCAGGGGTAACTGTGCCATCTGGCGCAAAGGTGACGTTGAAGGTTTCCTCAAACTCATCTAAATACTGCAAGGTGAGCGGCACTCAGGTGGTGAAAGTCAAAACCGGAAGTTGCACCGTAACGGTGACAGTGACACCCAAGAAAGGCAAAGCAACTTCTAAGTCTGTAACGGTGAAGTTCGCTTAATGGCCCTTTGGGCTCATTCGGCCACACAAACAATGGTGGGCGTTGAGGGACTCGAACCCCCGACATCTTCCTTGTAAGGGAAGCGCTCTAGCCAACTGAGCTAAACGCCCGATGAATCGGAAACGCCAATCTAGCGGGGATTTTCCCCATTTGACAGCCCAGGTGCCGGTGGCGGCAAAGGTTTTTTTGCATCGAGTTGTTGGCGCTCTACTTGGAGTTGGGCCAAAAGCTGATCGGTGGTTTCATTGCTGACGGCAATGCCAAGTTCAAGGCGAAACTGCACTTCACTTGCCACATCGGACCCATAGGAAAAGCCTGTGGTTTTCACCTGGCCCGACACCGCAAAGGTGGTGTACCCCTCGGGGTGATGCTCGCAGGCCATGAGTTTGGAATAGAGCCACTCTTTATTGTTGACATCGCCACGGAACATTGCTCGCTTGTTGGTAATGAGTACGTCTCCATCGGAAATAGAAGTGATGGACTCGTCGCCTGGAATGAACTTTCCTTTTGTTGCCCCGGTGTGGATGCGGATTTTTCCATAGATAGGAAACGACACGCCACCGTAACCACCCTGGTAACTTCCGGGGGCTCGACGCGTTTCTAAAAGTGAACAATTCGCGATGAGGCCAATGGCATATTCACCCTTTTTCAAAATGAAGCCGGTATCGCACGGGTCGAAGAGGCCAGCAATGTCATTTTTTCCACATCGCTCAACAACGTTGACCATGACATCGAGCTTTTCCGACTGCGCTGACCATGTTGATAATTGTGATTGTTGAGTAGAGGCTTGTTCGAGAGCCTCTTTTTGAACACGGCGCTGCTTGATGTTTGAAAAGAGTCCCATGCCCACGACCATAGGCGACGGGTGTGCAGCTAGACGACAGACACGTTGATGATGTGGTAACCCGTAGCGCCACTAGGGGCGACGGGGCGCACCTCTTCATCTTGCACAACACCCTTGGTGTCGATCACACGTACCGCTAAGCGATGATTCCCTGCGGCTGCACTCCACTTGGTGCGCCATTGCACCCACGTGTCACCAGTTCCACCTGGTACTACTTCAGCCTTGCGCCAAGGTTCTTCGTCTATTTGCACTTCCACTTTTGCCACCCCTGCTCGGGGAGCCCATGCCAGACCACCAATGGGAACTTGGCCGGCTGCTAACTCATCGCCAGAGCGAGGAGTGTCGATGCGAC
>CANFUE010000064.1 GCA_947450115.1 Acidimicrobiaceae bacterium
AATATTGCAGGCGATAGCCCTTACTCCACTGCATCAACTTCCATCACGCCTCGTACGGTTCCCGATGCTCCAACGGGCGTCACGGCAACCGCCGACAACACGGGTGGCATTGATGTTTCGTGGTCGGCACCTACCAACAACGGTGGCGCTGCTATTACTGACTACACACTGCAATCGTGCATCTCTACTATCTGCACAACGGTGATTCGTTCACTATCTACCGATACATCAACAAAAGTAACTGGGCTCGCCAAGGGGACGGCGTACACCTTCCAGGTTGCTGCAGTGAACGTTGCGGGAACTGGTGCCTATTCCACGAAGTCAGCAGCAGCTACGCCGCGTGCGGTAGCGAGCACTCCTAGCAATGTTGCTGGCACAGAAGGCAATGGCCAAGTAATTCTTACCTGGACCGCGCCAGTAAACAATGGTGCAGCCATTACCGACTATGTGGTGCAGGCATGTGCTGATTCATCATGTTCAACATTTGCTCATAACGCTTCTGCAACTGCTGGAATAACGGTGACCGGGCTGACGAATGGCACTGCCTATACATTCAAAATCTCAGCTGTGAACCTTGCAGGTACGAGTAGTGCAGTAACTTCATCTGCTTACACTCCGCGCACGGTGCCAAATGCACCGACAGGTGTGCGAGCAGTTGCCGACAATACGACCGGTATTGACGTTTCATGGACTGCGCCAGCATTCAATGGTGGTTCAGCAATCACTGACTACGTCGTTGAATATGCAACCGCAAATACCGATTATGTTGCGTTTGCCGATGGAGTAGGTACAGGCACTTCAGTGAAGGTGACTGGCCTCACGCAAGGTGTTGAGTACACATTCCGTATTGCTGCGAAAAACATCGCAGGTCAGGGTGCATATTCGGACAATAGTGATTTAGCAAAAGCTGTTGCACGTACAGTGCCTGGAAGGCCAACTGCAACTGCAAATCCGACAACTGATGGAAGTATTGAACTCCAGTGGAAGTTTATTGCTCCAGAATTAGACGGTGGGCTAACTGCTGAAGATGCAATTCGATATGACGTTGAATACGCACTGAAGGATTCTTTGGATTGGAAGAAGCTGGCTCCGGTTGACAATGCCACTGTTCGTGTTGATCAGGAAAGTGAAAATCTCGAGATCGGCAAACCCTACAAGTTCCGAACCACTGCATCTAATGCGGCAGGAAAAGGAGCGTACTCACAAGTGGTTGAAGCCACCCCGGTGGTTAAACCGCAGAGCGTTAGGGACCTAAGTTATAGGTTGACGAGCTCAGGCCAGAATCAAACTTTGACACTTTCTTGGGTTGCGCCCGATGATGTTAATAGGGGGGCTGCTCCAATGAGGTTCTATCGCATCGGCTTTTGGTCGTCGACATTCAGAGATAAAAATGGACTTCCAACAACTCTCGGCAAGAATAAGGGAAGCGTGTCATTAACGAGTAGTGGGCTTGCAACGACTTACTCATTCCCGATAACACCAGGAACTTGGACGTTCTATGTAACGGCGGAGAATACAGTCGGACTTGAAAAGTGTCTGACCGGAGACGTCAATAGGTGTGGTTCTTCAATTAGGGTTGAAGTAGCCGAATAAGCCTCATCTATGTGAGGTGACTAAGGTTTTCTTATGAAAGCTGCTGTGTTGCGTTCCGGTCACATGGTGGTCGACACTTTCGCCGAGCCAGTTCCTGGTGAGGGCGAAGTGTTGGTCGCCGTGCATGCCTGTGGTATTTGTGGGTCCGACCTGCACTTTGTGCATCATGGTGCAAACTTCCTTGCCTTGACCAGCGAAATGAATGGTGTCACCAAACGTCCACCAGTCGACCTCACTCGTGACGTGCATATGGGGCATGAGTTTTGTGCAGAAGTTTTAGAGTGGGGTCCACGCACAACGGGGCCGAAACCAGGAACTCTTGTTACCTCAATGCCCGTGCTTGTTCGCAACGGTGAGCGCCAGAGCTTGTCGTTTTCCAACAGTGTTGCTGGCGCCTATGGCGAGCGCATGGTGCTATCAAATGAACTTCTTGTTCCTGTGCCAACGGGTGTTACTGCAGTGAACGCAGCGCTCACCGAACCACTGGCAGTGGGACTACACGCAGTTAATGCATCTGGCATCAAGCCTGGTCAAAGTGCCGTAGTAATTGGCTGTGGACCAGTCGGGCTCACTCTTATTGCGTGCTTGAAAAACATAGGGATTTCACCAGTCATTGCTTCCGATTACTCCCCGGCAAGGCGTGCAATAGCCGCACAAATGGGAGCCGATCTTGTGGTTGACCCAAGAGAGCAAGATGTTGTCTCGGCGTGGCAACAACACGATGGCAAGCAGCCTCTCGTTGTGTTTGAAGCAGTAGGAGTGCCGGGCCTTATCAATACCGTGATGCGTGATGTGCCGCGAGAAACAAAAATTGTAGTTGTGGGTCTCTGCATGGAGCCCGACACCTTCCAACCAGTTTTTGGCGTGCTGAAAGAACTCACATTGCAATTTGTTGTTACTTATAGTCCTCAAGAATTTGAACAAGCAATGCACCTCATTGCTGAAGGCACTATTGATGTTTCGCCGATGGTGACTGGCCAGGTAGGCCTGAACGACATCGCTCAAGCATTTAGTGATCTGTCACAAGCAGATCAACACACCAAAATTATGGTGATGCCACTTATGGCATAATGAGTAGATGTCATCTACTCCCGTCTCAGTTTCTCGCGATGTGTCAGCAACACCAGAAGAAGTGTGGAAACTTATTTCCGATCTTCCACGAATGGGTGAGTGGTCGCCTGAAAACCGAGGTGGCACTTGGGTGAAAGGCGCTACCGGTGCTGCTGTGGGAGCGCACTTCGCTGGAAAAAATAAAAACGGTAAGAAATCTTGGAATACAAAAGTGGTAGTGAATGCCTGTGATGAGCCTCGCAAGTTTTCGTTTGCCCTCACCGTGATGGGTGCAAATTGGTGTGACTGGGTTTTTGAAATTGAACCAACAGCAAGCGGCTCACGTGTCACACATAGTTGGGTTGACCACCGAAAGACATGGCAAGACAAGTTGGGCAAGTTGGTCAGTGGAGTCTCAGATAGGGCAAGCCATAACAAGGCAAATATGGAAGTCACCCTCGAACAGTTAGCGCAAGCTCTCAACGCATAAGGTTGGCTCATGACTCTTGTTCAGCTTTCAAAAGACTCTATTGACCTTGGCATTGTGGTGAGCGATGCCAACAAGGCGTTGGCCTTTTACCGCGATCTTTTGGGGTTCCCATTGCAGGGTGAAATGCCGATGCCAGGCGGTGCAAA
>CANFUE010000065.1 GCA_947450115.1 Acidimicrobiaceae bacterium
CTCGTAGTTTTTTTACTGGCCCCGGAGCGCATCTCCACTGAGCCAATACCCGAGTTCGCATCAGTAGCTTTCACCACGATTTTCGCGCCGTTCTTTTTCGCAGCACGAATAGATGCCACGCTGACTGCACTCTCAGGTGCAGTAGTTGCGACCGCTGTGGCATCGCTCAAAATGGGAGCCGTGGTGTCGAGAATGATGTCGTCTTGATAGTTCGATGACTGCGTACCAAAACGTGAAACGAACTTGACATACACCTGTTTCGGCAAACGTTCATCTCGACTAGACACAAGTGTCCAGTTAATTTCAGCAGAGCCATCAACAAGTGTGAAGGTTTCTGCCGACCCAAACCCACCGTCGTTTGAAACAATGGCAGATACTGAACCGGAAGCACCAGTTACAGACAACACAACGGTCTTCTTATTAGTGAATTCAGCTGCACTGTTGATAGTGACACCAACCGGGCGCGCCGTAGTGAACGATTTTATTTCACCTGTTGCGGTACCAAACGAGTTTGTTGCTTCCACTCGGTAGTAATACGTCACCAACTCAGAAAGGCTGGTGATAGACACCGGAACCGATTCGTCGGCGAAGTCGGTAACGGCGCGACCTTCGTAAACTGTTACATCACCAGTGAGATCGGGCGACTTACCAACCCGATATTTCACGGACGTCGACAAGCCATTTGCATTTATCGATGCGTTTAATGTGGCCTTGTTAGCGGATACACCAGAGGCAATTGCTGTCGTTGCAGATGGCTTTCCTCCCAACGTGGTGAATGAGCGAATTTCACCCAGAGCACTCCCTTCCGCATTCGTTGACGACACGCGAAAGAAGTACTTCGTTGCAGGAGAAAGGCCTGTCAGCGACACAGAGGTCGCTTGAGATGTACTTCCTGTCAGCGAAGTTCCAGCAACCGAAGTGGTCACTCCAGAAAGATCGGTGGAAGTTCCATAAGTAAACGTGGTTGTAGTGGAAATGTACCCGGGGCTGGCTTGGCCATTGAGCACCGCAGAACTTGTAGTGATACTTGTTGCATCACCCGTGGAGGAACTCGGCTGAATTCCATTGATCTGGATATTTCGACTAACCAGTTCACCTGCAGTAAAGATGCCAACTGCACTTAAAGTCGCATTGATTGTGCACACGCCCGCCGCCTTCAATGTCACCACGCCCGATTCAATGACGCATACACTTTGCGTTGAAGAGGTGAGCGTGGGGCTAGCTCCCGAATCAGAGGTTGCCGTCAGAGTGAAACCACTCTCATTCATCCGCTTCGCTGTCGGAGTACTAAAACTCGTTGCTTGACTAATGGCTCCTACTACAGCAAATGGAGCATCCTTTTGGCTTGAGGAACGCTCATTACCTAGCTCACCGTCCGAGTCTTCACCCCAACAGTAGAGGTCATTTAGATCTGACAATGAACAGGAATGATTGCCGCCAGCCGCAATTGCTACCCAATTAGAGATGCCTGAGGTTGCTGCAACCGATGTTGGATACAAAATATTTATACCGCTGCTTCCAGTTCCTAACTGACCCTTTGTATTGTCACCCCAGCATGACCGACGGTTCAAAGTGCGCAACGCGCAGACGTGACCCGCCCCGACTGCAATAGCGCGCACACCATCAAGGCCTGAAGCGTTGCTGTTGCTTGTTTGCACAAGTGTTGCGTTTTGAAGATACCCGCCACTAGAGGAAGTCAACCCATAGCCGCGCTGCCCGTACGTATTACGGCCCCAGCACCACACGTTTCCGGCTGTGACTATGGCGCAGGTATCGCTATCGCCTGATGAAATGGCGACAACATCTGCCAGAGGAACCGATGGCGGACTAAAAGTGTCTACAGCGACCGGTGTTGCCTGAGTATAAATACCACCCAGGTTTCTCCCCAATTGTCCGTAATCATTTTTGCCCCAACACTTCACAGTTTTGTCACCAAGCACAGCACATGAAAAACCATTGCCAGCACTTACTGCGGTAACACCAGCAGATTGATCGAGGCCCGTCACACTTGCGACCGGGCTATACATATTTTGCGTTCCATCGCCTATTTGACCCGAGAGCCCAGATCCCCAACATTTCACGCCAGATGTTGTCGACAATGCACACGCATGTGACGAACCCGTCGCCACTGCCACTACAGCTGAAAGCGAACTAATAGTGACAGGGCTGGTGGAATCTGCACCAGCAGTTCCACTATTCGCTTGCCCCGCGCTATTTCCACCCCAGCACTGCACAGTTCCTGCCTGAAGAACAGCGCATGCAAATGCATCACCTACCGATACCGACAGCGCAGTGTCAATCCCAATGATCTTTACTGCTTTTGATCGCGGAGAAATGGAGCTCGAGTCAACTTGATGACTCGCATTATTGCCCCAGCAATACACCGAGCCAGATTGCACGTAACACGTGTTGAATTTTCCAGCGGAAATACGCCCCATCGCCGCGCGATCACTTGGAGCACCCACAGGCGCTCCGTTGATGTCGGCCTGCACAGGCACAGCCGGCGATGAGAACGCGAGTAGCCCAGCGGTGAGCAGAAACGCGGCGCACAGACGAGTAGAAAAAGGTTTCATGTTTAACATTAAACCTAGTTTTACGCAGAAACGCCGGCACCACAAGGCGCCGGCGTTTCAAGGAGCATTTATAGGTGTTTAGGCACGGACGTAGATCGTTTCATCGGCGGTCACATTGCTAAACGAACATGTGGCCGAGAACCCACCGCCAGCCTGAGAAGCCTTCACCCAACTGCCCGCATTTCCACAGCGCACATCAAAGGTCGACGCCACCCCAGACATTTTGAACTGCAGGGTCGTAGTGCTCGTCGTTCCCGTTGCTGGGTCGGTTCCACTGGCCAAAACATCGGTTGCCGCACCTTCGAGGCAACCCACTGAGTCGCAGTTAATGCCATCTTGAATGGCGCCTGTGGAACCTGTGAGGTTTGCACTAAAGCCAGATGAGGCTGGAGCACTTGCCGCAAGGCTCCATCCGTCAACGTTCACATCAACACGTACCGAAGCACGCGCTACTTTCGCCACAGTTGTTGCTGTTTGCGGAGCAGTTGTTGCTGTTGGCTTCAACGTGCTCGAGGTTGATTTCTTCGCGGTTGTGGTTGGGCCACCTGCTACCGAAGTAGTTGTTGACGC
>CANFUE010000066.1 GCA_947450115.1 Acidimicrobiaceae bacterium
GGTAACTCCATGGTGCTCCCCGCCACCAAAGCATGGCCATGGACTCTTGGTTTCAGCGGCACACGTAACTGCACATGGAAGTTAACTTTCGGAAGCACTGGCGAACTCTCGGGCACCATCGCTCAAGACTTTGGCGATTTACCAAAGACACAGGCGAGTGTCGCATGGAACTGCAAAGATGGTTACACCAAGGTCATTTGCGTCAGTTACACCGTGACTTCAGAAATTACTGTTACCGGTGGCACAAATAGCTTTGAAGGCGCAACCGGCTCAGGTATTCAAACCGATGTACGCATCTTGCCAGCACTCCTCATCGACATGCCTTTTGAAGCAGATGGCACTGTCTTGGCAGCTTCATCAGTTGGGCGCTACAAGTTGCCCGTCTTGAAACTTGCCGGAACTGTTGCCAAGCCAAAATCATCGTTGTCTTTACGATTCAAGTCAAAGACTTCAGCAGTGAACAAGAAGTTGTCTTACACAGTTTCTAACGCTCGCAAAGCTACATGCTCCATTACCGGTAAATCTGGGGCTAGCAATGTCACGCTTGTGAAATCAATCAAGAGCAGTTCGACAGGTCTCATCAGCACTTCGCTGACTTCAGCAACACTTCGTTCAAAGTTAAAATTGGCGGCTGGCAAAACAGCCTCACTAACCATCACCTGTGCTGTTGGCAAGGCAAAAGTTCTACGCCGGATTTCCCAAGTTCTGAAGTAATCAGACTTATTTCACAACCTGGAGAGTCATCGTGCGGAATCGAGGCTTTCGCTTTCGTGAATCAACTCGAACTGTTACTCGGCACGTACCTGTTTTAACAATGCGTAATGTTTGCCGAACCACCTTACATTTCCTTGCCCACTCGTGAGATACCTGCAGAGAAAGAACATCTCCGTGCGAGACTAGGAGTTGAGCACGAATTGCCAAAGCGCTTGCTGAAATAGATTTTTGAATCACAATTGAGGCTGTCTGAACAACAGGCACTGCTCCCGACTGCGACTTAAGGGTTGTCTTAATGGTTGGCATTGAATAGTGGAATCCAGATGCGCTCACCTTGAACCATGTACCGTCATTAGTGACGTCTGTTTTGATCTCAGTAGTGGTTGAAGTGGCATTGTCATAGACAACAGAAACACTTCCGACGATGTCACTCACATTGCCACCATACAAACATGCCGCAAGATCTGAACGCATCATAAGGTCATATGTACCAACGATAAGACCTCCTTCCGCATTGACGTGTGGTGAAGCAACCACGTACGAAAGTGTCTTTCCTGTAGGGTCGAAAACAGGAGGACCCGTTGCATAACCCGTTGCATTGGTCGTAATAAAGCCATCAAACTTTGAAACCCCAGAGGTACACGATGCAAGACGACCATAGGTGTCGTGATTGATAAGGGTTTGATACATCCACTGACCGCGTACCCAAGAGGCCTTATCGCCGTATACAGACCGCCATGCTTCAACAGCGATGTGTGCCCCGCCGCTTTGGGGGTTCATTTGCGGGCAGGTTGAGGTTTCGCCACAACGCATTACTCCGGCAGTTTCTTTTGCCGCTACAGGAAGCTCCGAGTACTTACCCCAGGTTGCAACCGCCGCAACTTGAACAGGAGTTGCATCTACTTTTAAACGCGTCGAGGAACCGGCAGGCTCATAAGTGACAACGGGCGAAAAGATGCGCCCGTGCAGCCAACCATTCGGCGGAGTAGACAAGCGCAAGCTGAGCGAAAACCTCGTGTTTGCTGGGAAGTCTTGTCGGGCAGCGCAGTACCCATCGGCAATTGATGCACAGTTCCCCCACTTGTCAAACGAACTACTGCTCACTCCAAAACTATTTCCCAAAGGTGTATTTCTCATAAAGTTCCCTGCCAGAACCTTCACCGGATACACCGAAGCGTGAATAGCGATACTCGAAGGTGTTTGGACTTCACCAATTGGAGTAACCCCGTTAACCGAAGCAATCACCATGTATTCATTACCGTCGTTATGCGGCACTCCAGGCAAAGTAAAAATACTCGGCGCTGCCCCAGTAGGAATATTTAGTCCAGGGCTCCCCTCGAAATCTGCCAAGCCCTGCTCTGGGAAATATCGAGAGAATACTCCCTCACTTGTTTGACCTTGACTAGTAGTTGCCCCGAGTGACTCGATGCAGTCTTTCTGAACATCATCTTCGCAGCGTGGCAAAATGGAATAAGTCCACACAGACTGGTTTACACAAGCCGCATCAATAAGTGAAGCGCACAACTGCCCAGACTGAGTACGCACAGTAGACATCAACCTGGTGTGGCTAATGTCGTCATCAATGTAAAGACCCAGATGCCCCACCCCAGGAGATTCTGGCCAGGCATAGTCCGCCCCTGTGTGCGTGATGTTGACTCCGTCTGCTAACGCCAACGAGCCACCGATGGGTAATAGCGAAAGTGCACAAAACGCTAGCAACCGCATCGATTTCATTGGGTAACTGTACCGCTCATACCTAAGTGCAAAATCAAATGCCCCCGATAAACAAGTGCTATTACGGATAGGTTACGGTGAATAAATGGCGTGCCCTATTGAAAGAGTGCTATCAGTTGATCAAGAAATTGTTGACGACCCTTACCCCACGTGGGAAATTCTGCGAGATGAATGCCCCATCTATCGAGAGCCACTCTTCAACTCTTTCGTGGTGAGTAATTACTCTTCAATAGTCGAGGTTGCGCGACGCCCAAACGACTTTTCATCGATATTGGCTGCATACGGGCCACAGGCACACGACCGAGGTGACACTCCTGCAACATTGGCGAATAATGCTCGATTAGCGGGGTCTCCTTCTGGCAAGCCCTCAGGAACTACTCAAAAGCTACTAGACGAGTACGTTCCAGATATTCAAGATCAGCTTCAGCATGTTGACCCTCCGCTTCATAGCATTCATCGAAGAATTGTGAGCAGATGGTTTACACCGGCAGTGCTTGAGTCTCGAGAACCTCAAGTCCGAGAAATTGCAAAAGGTTTGATTTCCCAATTTGCAGTGGGTGGAAACATAGAAATTCTCGATGCATTTGCGGGTCCGTTTCCGGCCAC